>NZ_CP061718.1:0-685833 GCF_014764365.1 Roseococcus microcysteis | reverse complement strand
TCGAAGACCCAGTTGTCGCCCAGCCGCTTGCGGCCGAAGGCGGCCAGGCGGTCATAGACATTCATGCTGAGGCCGAAGCTCTCGCGCGTGGAGCCGGGCACGCTCGGGTCGAGCGAGTTGACGGTGTTGCCCGTCACATAGCGCAGCGTCTCGGCGCGCGTCTGGGCCGAGGCCTCGCCCGCAGGCAGGGTTGCGCCCATGGCAAGTCCGCCCGCGGCGGCGAGGCCCTGTCTCCGATTGAATTCCATGCTCGTCCACCTCCGGTGCGTGGCCGGTGCGTGGCGTCGAACTCCCGGTGCGGAGGTTAGGACGTTGTCGGGCGGAAGCACAAGCGAGGGCGGGGGCCCTCAGGCGTGGCCGACCGGCCCCAGGCTGTCGGTGCTGGTGGCCCGCACCACGGAGGCGAAAAGGCGCAACGCATCCGGCCCGCCGCGGTCCTGCAACATGCCGCCCTCCATTTCGAAGGCCAGGAGTTCGGCGTGTTCGGCGAGGGTTTCCGCGGCGCGGCGCAGGGCTTCGCGCGCCAGGACAAGCTGGAGTTCGTCGGGCAAATGCTTCCAGTCCGGCGAAGACATGGGGGGCTATTCCTGCTGCCCGCCCTTCTGGCGGCTGGTCACTCGGGCCGGTTCGGCTCCTCGCCACCACATCCCATGCCGGGCGTTAACGCCGGGTAAACACGCCTCAGGTGAAGCGCAGCGTCACCCGGCCCAGCAGGTCGAACTCCACCTCCACCGCGCAGGGTCCGCCCAACCAGATCGGCGGGGTCACGGAGCCCAGCCAGACCACCTGTCCCGCCTTCAGCCCCCGAATTCCCGCGCGGCGCCCGAGCCCGCGAGCCAGGCCAGCGCCTCCAGCGGATGGCCCAGCAGATCGCGCCCGTGGCCCGACCCACGCACCTGGCCGTCCACGCGCAGCTCGCCCCGCGCGGCGCCCAGATCCAGCGCGCGCCAATCCGTCACCGGCGCGCCCAGCACGCCCGAGGCATGGAAGACCTGATCCGCGATCAGCGTGGGCGTGCCGAGCTGCCCCAGATCGCCATAGCGCTTTTCCACGATCTCGATGGCGGCGAAGACCTCGGCCACCGCCTCGGCCGCGGCCTCGCGGGTCGTGGGGCGGGCGGGCATGTCGCGCCCGAGTCGCACCGCCACCTCGCACTCCACGCCCGCGTTCAGGAAGTCGGCATAGGCGACGCTCAGGCCATCGGCATTGATGGAGCTGGCCGGCACGAAGCCCGCGGCCGGCCCGCCCAGGCCCAGGATTTCCTGCATCTGCCGCGTCGTGGCGCCGATCTTGAAGCCCGCGGGCGGGATGGCGCCCTGCGCTTCCGCCACGCGGCGCTGCACGGCATAGCCCTCGGCCTCCGTGCGGGGCGCGGCATTGCCCAGCGGGGCCAGCACCCGCTTGGCGCGCCAGGCTTCGAGAATCATGGCGGCGGCGTCGTTCATGCGGTCATTCCCTCACCAGTTCGTAGAGCGCCACGGCCGCGGCGGCCGAGACGTTCAGGCTTTCCATCGCGGGCATGATGGGCAGGCGGACGAGTTCATCACAATTCTCGCGCGTGAGTCGCCGCAGCCCCTCGCCCTCGGCGCCCAGCACCAGCGCCACGCGCCGCCCCTGCAAGCCCGATTGCGCGAGGGTGACGGGCCCCGCCGCCTCCAGCCCCACCACCCAGAGCCCGGCCTTCTTCAAGGCCTGCAAGGCGCGGGAGAGGTTCACCTCGCGCAGGATGGGCACCACCTCCAGCGCGCCCGAGGCGGCGCGGGCGAGCGAGCCGGTCTCCTGTGGGGCATGGCGGTCCTGCATCACCACCGCCGCCGCGCCGAAGGCGGCGGCGGAACGGAGGATGGCGCCGACATTGCGCGGGTCCGTCACCTGGTCCAGCACCAGCACGGGGCCGGTGGAGCCTTCCAGCACCTTCTCCAACAACAGCTCGGGCAGCGGCTCGACCAGCAGGGCCGCGCCCTGGTGGACGGATTCGGGTGGCAGCAGGGCCGCCAGCCGGTCCCGCTCCACCAGTTCGGGCGTGATGCGCCAGGGGTTGGGCACCCGCTCGGCCAGCTCGCGCTCGGCCTCGCGCGTCACCAGCAGGCGGCGCAGGCGGCGGGCGGGGTTGGCCAGGGCGGCGGCGACCGGGTGCAGGCCGTGCAGCCAGACGCCCTCCGCGTTCCCCCTTTGGCCCTCGGCCGGGCGGTGGTGGGCGGGGCCGCGGGCGCGCGGCGAGGGACGGTTGGGGCGCATGGCCCCATGAAGCGCGCCCGTCGCCTGCTGACAACCCATGGCCCCCTGCCGTAGAAGGACGCGCCTGGCCGGGTTAGCTCAGCGGTAGAGCAACCGCCTTGTAAGCGGTAGGTCGTCGGTTCAATCCCGACACCCGGCAGGGCCCGTCACATTTCATCACCTCCCGGGGCCCGCTTCGCCACGCAGGCGTTACAAGCGGGGTGCATGGTTGGCTCATCGGACGGAACATTCCGCCCGGCATTGAGGAGACCACCATGGCCCAGTTTCGCATTCCCTCCCTGTTCGGTGCCGCCATCCTGGGCGCCGGCCTGCTCGCGGGCGGCGTTGCCTTCGCCCAGCCTGGCCCCGGCGCCGGTCCGGGCGGTGGCCCCGGCGCCCGTATGTTCCAGCAGCTCGACACCAACAATGACGGCCGCATCACCTGGGACGAGGCCTGGGGTGTGATCACCCAGCGCTTCCAGGCCGCCGATGCCGACCGCAGCGGCGGGCTCACGCTGGAGGAATTCGGCAACATGTTCCCTCAGCGTGAGGGCCGCCCGCAGCGCGAGGGCCGTCCGCAGCGTGAAGGTCGTCCCGAGGCCGGCCCCCGCGCCGAGCGCATGCAGCGGCACCGCGCCGCCCTCTTCCGCGGCCTCGACGCCAACCGCGACGGCGTCGTGACGCTGGAGGAGATGCGTGCCCCGGCCGAGATGCGCTTCCGCATGGCCGATGTGAATGGCGATGGCGCCATCACCCGTGACGAGCTGCCCCGCCGCGCCCCCCGTGGCGAGGGCCGCGGCCCCGGGCAGCCCGGCCAGCCGGGTGCGCCCGCCGCCCCCGCCACGCGGTAAGGCGGCTACCCGCCGAGCGCCAGGCGCTCGGCGATCAGGAAGGGGGCGCCGGGGCCGGCCTGGGTGAACAGGCAGACCTCGCGCACCCGCCGCGCCCGGCCGGCCACGGTTGCGAAATGCGCCGCGGCGGCCGGGCGCACCACTGCGGTTTCCTCGGGCGTGAGGCGGCGCGTCAGCGTCACGTGGAACTGCCAATCCTCTTCGAGATAGGGATAGCCCCAGCGCGCCAGCATCGCCTCCTGGCGGGCAGAGAGCCCGGCTTTGCGGCGCCGTGCAAGCTCCTCCTCCGATGGGGGCGCGCGATGGGCGTCCAGCGCGGCCACCGCGCCATCGGTCAGTGCGCGCAGGGCGGGGCAGGGCGTCGTCTCCCGCAGGGCCAGAAACCCCTTCAGATCCATCACCGCGAGCGGCGGCAGGTCGAATGGCGCCGTGCGGGCCGCGAACACCGCCGCGTCCTGGCGCAGCGCGGCATAGGAGGTGGCGAGGCGGAAGGGCGGCTTCAGTGTCGCGTGCAGCCCATATCCCCGCGCATCAGCGGTGATCGCATGCAGGTCGGGGACGGGGGGCTGGGGCAGGGTGGCCCCCGTCTCGGCATCGCGCCCCAGCCAGGCGCTGCCCGCCGCGTGCAGCGGATCGTCCAGCTCCGGCGCCCAGTAGAGGGCGGCGCGCATCGTCACGCCACCCGCTCCCCGCCGCGCCACACGGCGCGAATCACCGGAATGCCCTGGTGCGGCAGCACGCGCACGATGTCGGCACGCTGCCCGATTGCCAGCCGCCCGCGATCCTGCAGGCGGCACATGTCGGCGGCATTGGCGGTGATGGTGGCGATGGCGGCGGGCAGGCCCGTGACCTCCGCCATGGCGAAGGCGGCCTCGATCAGCGCGGGCGGCACGTAGTCGCTGGCCAGCACGTCCACGGCGCCGGCGCGCACCAGGTCCATGGCCGCCACATTGCCCGAATGGCTGCCGCCGCGGACGATGTTGGGTGCGCCCGCGATGACGGAAACACCCAGCCGCGCCGCCTCCGCCGCCGCTTCCATGGTCACGGGGAATTCGCTGACCATGATGCCGTCGGCCGCGTTGCGCGCGACTTCGGCGGGCACCTCGTCATCATGGCTGGCCAGGGGCACGTTCCGGCCGGCGAAGCGGTCCAGCACCATGCGGCGTTGCGGTTCGCGCAGGCGGCCACGCTGTTCCAGCAGTTCCGCGATGCGCGCCTCGATCTGCGCCTCGGTCATTCGGGTGGTGCGCAGCCGCATCGCACGGTAGCGCACGAGGTCGCGGTACTGGCCCACGCCCGGCGAATGATCCATCAGGCTGACCATGGCGACGAGCGGATGCTCCGCCACGGGGTCGAGCAGGGCGGGCATGTCGGCCGCCGGCAATTCGCAGCGCAGATGTAGCAGGTGGTCCACCTTCAGCACGCCCTCGGTGGTCAGTGCCGTGATGTCGCGCACCCCGTCCTCGAAGGTCTTGCCGCGTTCCACGTCGAAGCCGAGATCGCCCAGGCAGAGCGCGTCCAGCACGGTGGTGACGCCGGCCACCGCGCATTGCGCGTCATGGCTGAGGAAGGCCGAGCGCGAGGGCCAGCGCGCATTGTTGCGCGGCATCACCTGGCGTTCGAGGTTGTCGGTGTGGACGTCCACCACGCCCGGCATCAGCACCTCGCCGCCGCAATCCACCGCCGAGGGGTGGTGGGCGCGGCCGGGCTGCACATCGGCGATGACGCCATCGCGCAGCACCAGCGTGCCATCCAGCTCCTGGTCAGGCAGGATGAGGCGCGCATGGGTCAGGATGGTTTCGCGCGCGGCGGGGGCGCGGTGAAGGATGGCGCTCATCGGGCCTCGCTGTGGGGTGTGACGTGTATGTGGGCGCTCATGCCGCGTCTTCTAGCGGCCGCACCTCATGCAGGCGATCCGCGACGCGGGCGCGCACCTCGCTGTCATGGAAAATTCCCAGAATGGCCGCCCCACGCGCCTTGGCTTCGGCGATCAGGGCGATCACCACCTCGCGGTTGGCGGGGTCGAGGCTGGCGGTGGGCTCGTCCAGCAGCATCAGCGGGTAATGGGCCACGAAGCCGCGGGCGATGTTCACCCGCTGCTGCTCGCCGCCCGAGAAGGTGGCGGGCGGCAGGCCGTGCAGGCGTTCGGGCAGGTTGAGTCGGGCCAGCAGGCCAGCGGCCTGGGCTTCGGCCTCGGCGCGCGGGACGCCACGGAGGCGCAGGGGTTCGGCCACCACCTCCAGCGCCGGCACGCGCGGGATCACGCGCAGGAATTGCGAGACATGGCCGAGGCTTTCCGCACGGATTTCCCGCATCAACCGCGCATCGGCGGCCGCGAGGTCCACCATGGCGTCCCGATGCCGCAGGCGGATATGGCCCGAATCCGCGCCGTAATTGCCCGCGATGCAGCGCATCAGCGTGGACTTGCCGGCGCCCGAGGGCCCGGTCAGTGCCACGCATTCGCCCGCGTGCAGCACCAGCGCCGCATCCTCCAGCACGGGAAAGCTCACGCCGCCGCGCAGGTGCAGGGTGAAGCGCTTGGACAGCGCCGCCACCTCCAATGCCACGTCGCTCATGCCGCCAGCACCGAGGCGACGAGAAGCTGGGTGTAGGGGTGCCGCGGGTCATCCAGCACACGGTCGGCCAGGCCTTCCTCCACGATGCGGCCATGGCGCATCACCACGATGCGGTGCGCGAGCAGCCGGGCGGCCGCGATGTCATGCGTCACGAACAGAACGGCCAGGTTCAACTCCGCCACCAGGGAACGGATCAGGTCCAGCAGCCGCGCCTGCACGCTGACATCGAGCCCGCCCGTGGGTTCATCCATGAAGACCAGGCGCGGGCGCGTGACCAGGCAGCGCGCGATCTGCAGTCGCTGCTGCATGCCGCCCGAAAAGTTGCGCGGCGCCTCGTCCATCCGGGCGGGGTCCATTTCCACGCGCGCCATCCATTCGGCGGCGGCCGTGCGGATATTGCCGTAGTGCCGGCCGCCCGCCGCCATCAGCCGCTCGCCAATGTTGCCGCCGGCCGAGACGCCCATGCGCAGCCCGTCGCGGGCATTCTGGTGCACGAAGCCCCAGTCGCGGCGCATCAGCGTGCGGCGCTCGGCCTCGCGCAGGGCGTGGACATCCTGCGTGGCACCCTTGGCGTCGTGGTAGAGCACGCGCCCGGCCTGGGGTTCCATGAGCCCCGCCAGCACGCGCAGCAAGGTGGACTTGCCCGATCCACTCTCACCCACGATGGCCACCACCTCGCCGGGCCAGAGCGAGAGCGACACATCATCCAGCGCGCGCACCGCGCCGAAGCGCAGCGCGAGATTCTGGCCTTCCAGGATCGGGCTCATTCCGCGGCCTTCCGCGCCATCTGGTTTTCGGCGCAATGATCGGTGTCGGAGCAGACGAACATGCGCCCGCCGCGGTCGTCGGTGACGATTTCGTCCAAGTAGCTGGTCGTACTGCCGCAGGCCGCGCAGGCATGCAGGGCGCGGACCGGCCGGAAGGGATGGTCGTCGAAGTCGAGGCTGACGACGCTGGTGTAGGGCGGCACGGCGTAGATCTTCTTTTCGCGCCCCGCGCCAAACAGCATCAGCGCCGGTGACATGTGCAGCTTCGGGTTGTCGAAGCCCGGGATGGGCGAGGGCGACATGAGGTAGCGGTGGTTCACCATGACCGGATGGCTGTAGGCGGACCCGCCCTCGCCCTGCCGCGCGATGTCCTCATAGAGCTTCACCTGCGCGAGGCTGTAGTCGCCAAGGGCGTGCAGGCGCCGGGTTTCCGCGAGGCGCGGTTCCAGCTTGAACAGCGGCTCCGGCATCGGCACCTGGAAGACCATCACCTGGCCCTCGGTCAACGGCCGCTCGGGGATGCGGTGGCGGGTCTGGATGATGGTCGCCTCGGCCGTGCGCGTCGTGGTGCGCACGCCGGCCACGCGGTGGAAGAAGCGACGGATGGAGACGGCGTTGGTCGTGTCATCCGCGCCCTGGTCGATCACCTTCAGCGTGTCGTCGGGGCCGAGGATGCTGGCCGTGACCTGGATGCCGCCCGTGCCCCAGCCATAGGGCAGCGGCATCTCGCGTGCGCCGAAGGGGATCTGGTGGCCCGGGATGGCGATGGCCTTGAGGAGCGTGCGACGGATCATCCGCTTCGTGGCTTCGTCCAGGTAGGCGAAGTTGTAGCCGGGGTCGCTCATTCCGCCGCCTCCGCGCTGCCGCCCCGCGCCGCTTCCCAGCGCGCGCGGATGCTCCGCAGCTTCTCCAGCTCGCTTTGGAAATCCACGTGGTGCGGCAGCTTGAGATGTTCCACGAAGCCCGTCGCCTCCACATTGTCCGCGTGCAGCAGCACGAATTCGTGGTCCTGGGCGGGGGCCGTGACCTCCTCGCCCAGGTCGCGCGCCATCAGGGCGCGGTCCACCAGCGCCATGGCCATCGCCTTGCGCTCGCTGTGGCCGAGCGAGAGCCCGTAGCCGCGGGTGAATTGCGGCGGCGTGTCGGCCTGGCCCGCGAACTGGTTCACCATCTGGCATTCGGTCACGGTGATCTCGCCCAGGCTGATGGGAAAGCCCAGCTCCGGCGGGGTGATCAACACCTCCACCTCACCCATGCGCAGCTCGGCCACGAAGGGATGGGCGTTGCCGTAGCCGCGCTGGGTGGAATAGCCGAGGCCCAGCAGGAAGCCCTCATCGCCGCGCGCGAGCGATTGCAGGCGCAGCGCGCGCGGGGCGGGGAAGGGCAGGGGGTCGCGCGTCAGGTCGGGCGGCGGGGCATCGTCGCCGGGTGGTTCGCGGCGCATCAGCCCCTCCTGCGCCAGGATGTCACTGACGCGCGGCATGGGCGCGCCCGTGGCTTCGGCCTCTTCGGGGGCGGTGGCGCCTCGCCTTCCGCCAGCAGCGCGAAGTCCAGCAGGCGGTGGGTGTAGTCGAAGGTCGGGCCCAGAACCTGACCGCCAGGCATGTCCTTGTAGGTGGCGCTGATGCGCCGGCGCACGCGCATGGCCCCCGTGTCCACCGGCTCGGCCGCCGGGAAGCGCGTCAGGGTGTTGCGGTAGGCGCGCAGCAGGAAGGCGGCCTCGATCAGGTCGCCGCGCGCCTGCTTGATGGCCAGTGCCGCCAGCTCCCGGTCATGGCAGCTGCCTTCCGCCATCACGCGGTCCACCGCGAGGCCCAGCTGTTCCTGAAGCTGTGCCGCGGAGAGCTCGGGCAGGGCGGTGTTCCCGCGCCGCTGCTCGGCCAGCCAGGCATGGGCGGCGGCGATGGCCGCATCGCCGCCCTTGACCGCGACATACATCAGCCACCCTCCCTGAGCGCCACGCTGCGCGGCAACGCGGCCAACCGGCCCCCCGCGCAGAGCACCACATCCACGCCGCAAGGGAAGCGCGCCGCATTGGCGCGCCATTGCGCGGGGAAATCCGCGGGCATGCCCGTGGCGGACAGGCGATGCTCGCGCTGGATGCCCGGCCCCGTCAGCCGCCAGCCCGACCCCTCCGCCAGCCCCGTGACCTGGCGGATGAGCGTGGCGCCGTCCTGCGGCGTCTCGTCCTGGCCCGCGTGCAGCGTGGCCAGTGCGGGCATGGTGGCCCCGGTGTTCAGCAGCAGCATGGCGGAACCCGCCTCCGCCACCAGCGGTGCCCCAGTGTGGAAGGTGATCCAGGCGCGGGCCTCCTCGCCCGCATCTGTCCAGAGCGGCGTCTCGGCATCGGCCAGCGTCAGGATGGCGGCGGCGGCGGCGGCTTCCAGCCCGGCCGGCAGTTCGGGCGGCGGAATGACCTGCTGGATCCGGCCCGGCCGGGCCATGGCCTCCATCAGCGCGCGGAAGCCGGCCTGGGCGTCGAGGACGGGGTCTGAGAAGGCGGGCTTCATCGCATGGCCGCCAGGGTGGCGAAGCGCACCTCGGTCGCGGCGGTGCGGCGGGCGTCGCGGGCGGTGGCGGCGCGCTGGGCCTCGGCCAGGGGCGTCACCACCCGTTCCAGCCATTCGGCCCGCCTTGCCTCGCCCTGCAACAGCGCGTCCAGCACGGCGGCCCATTCGGCGGCGCGCTTGCTGCGACCCAGCCGCCAGCCATGGCCGAGCGTGCCATCCTCCAGCGCCACGGTGCAGCGCGCGACGGTGGCTTCGCTCAGGTTGAAGACGGCGCCATCGCCGCCGGCGCGACCGCGCAGCATGGTCAGCCCCACCTCGGGGCCGCGCACGCGGCGATGCGGGGGCAGGGGCGGGGCGCCGGCGAGGGCGGCCTCGATCTCGGCTTCGGTGGCGCGGGCCAGCACGGCCATCCAGGAGGGGCGGTCCATCATTGGTCTAGACAGCTACACATCTTTCGGGCAGGGTCAATGCCAATGACGCCGCGCAGACATCCATGGGCTTGAAGCTTCCGTGACACCTGATCCCTATCCCCTTCAGCGCGGCGCCGGTCTCGCGCTGTGGCGGCAGATCGCGGCCAGCCTCGAAGCCACCATCCGCGACGGCACGCACCGCCCTGGCGCGCGCCTGCCCACCGAGGCCGAGCTCTCGGCCCGCTTCGCGGTGAACCGCCACACCATCCGCCGCGCCATGGAGGAGCTGGAGGGCAGGGGCCTCGTCCGCATCGAGCAGGGGCGCGGCAGCTTCGTGGCCGAGGATGTGCTGGACTACCCGCTCGGCCCCCGCACCCGCTTCAGCGAGATCATCCGCGCGCAGAACCGCGAACCGGCGGGCCGCGTGCTGCGGATGGCCGAGGTGCCGCCCGAGGCGCGAATCGCAGAATTGCTCGGCCTGCGCCGCGGCCGCACCGTGCTGCAGGTGGAGCGCCTGGCCCTGGCCGATGGAAGGCCGCTGGCCATCGGCCTGCACCACTTCCCCGCCCAGCGCTTCCCGCAGATGGCCGCCCTGCTGCGCGAGGACGCCTCCATCAGCCGCGCGCTGGCCGCCTGCGGCGTGCCCGACTACCGCCGCAAATCGACCCGCATCACCGCCCGCATGCCCACCGCCGAGGAGGCTGCCCTGCTCCAGCAATCCCGTGCCCGCCCGCTGCTCGTCAGCGAGGCGCTCAACATCGACAGCGAGGGCGAGCCCGTGGACGCCACCATCACCCGATATGCCGCCGGCCGCGCCCAGCTGGTGGTCGAGCCATGAGCTGGCGCATCACCGGCGGCCAGGTGCTGCGCGAGGGCCGGCTCGTCCCGGGCGAGCTGCATCTCTCCGGCGATACCATCGCCGAGGGGGGCGCGGGGCGGGGCTTCGACGCCACGGGCCTGTGCGTCATGCCGGGCCTGGTGGACATCCATGGCGACGCGCATGAACGCGCGATCCAGCCACGTCCTGGCGTCGCCTTCCCCACCGATTTCGCGCTGCGTGACGCCGCCGCGCAATGCTTGGCCTCGGGCATCACCACGGCCTGCCTGGGGGTGACGCTGTCCTGGGAGCCGGGGCTGCGTTCGGTCGAGACCTTCCGGGCCACCCTCGACGCCCTGGCCAAGCCCCCGCCGGGCACGGACCTCCTCGTCCACCTGCGCTTCGAGGCCGACAACCTGGACGCGGAGCCCGACGCCCTGGCCGCCATCTCCGCCGGCCGCGTGCATGTGCTGGGCTTCAACGACCACACGCCCGGCATCGTAAAGAAGCTCTCCAACCCCAAGGAACTCGGCAAATATGCCGGCCGCGCGGGCGTGGGCGAGGCGGAGTTCGAGGCGCTGGCGCTGCGCGCCAAGTCCCGCCGCGGCGAGGTGCCGGAAAGCCGCGCCCGCATGGCCGCCGCCTGCCGCGCGGCGGGCTTGCCCATGCTGAGCCATGACGATGCCACGCTCGACCAACGCGCAAAGTTCCGCGCCCTCGGCGCCCATATCTGCGAATTCCCCATGGCCGAGGCCGTTGCCGAAGACGCGCGCGCCCATGCCGAGCCCGTGGTGATGGGTGCGCCCAATGTGGTGCGCGGCGGCAGCCATCTGGGCTGGGCCAGCGCCGCGCCGCTGGCCGAGCGCGGCCTCGTCACCGTGCTGGCCTCCGACTACCACTGGCCGGCGCTGCTGGCGGCCCCCTTCCGCATGGCGGCGCGCGGGGTGATGACGCTGGCGCAGGCCTGGGCGCTGGTGTCGGAGAATCCGGCGCGGGCGCTGGGTCTGAACGACCGCGGACGGATCGCACCCGGGCTGCGCGGCGATTTGGCACTCGTCACGCCGGATGGGTCGCTCGCGGCTGTCTTCCTGGGCGGCGAACCCGCCTGGATCGCGCCATCCGCCGCCGCGCGCTTCGGCTGAGGCCTCAGCGCCGCGCGGGCTGCGCCATCTCGATGATGCTGGCCAGCGAGGCGGTGAAAGCCAACTGGATCCCCGCCACCAGCACCGTCATCGAGGCGAGGAAGAGGCGGGGGGAACGTGGATCCTCCAGGGGCCCGAGGCCGCGCCCCACCCAATCGGTCAGCGTATCGGCCATGCCCGCGCCGCCCAGCAGGACCAGGAAGGCGCCCAGGATCAGTCCGCGTTCGAAGTTCATCAGTCCGAGCAACCGCGCATCCAGCCCGGTGGGTGGCGGCAGGTAGCCGCGCCGCACGCCGACCTGCTTCGAGATCACGGCGAAGGTCACCACCTGCAGCCCCACCAGAACGGCAAGACACCCCGCCATGAAGGAGTGCATGTCGAAGGTGACGCCCGCGACCCGCAGCGGGCCGGGGAAGAGCAGTCCCGAAACCAGCGCGCCCAATCCCAGCAGGAGCAGCCCCGGATACAGGAACAGCCAGCGCGGCGAATAGAACAGCAGGAAGCGCAGGTGCCGCCAGCCATCGCGCCAGGTGCGCAGGTGCGGCGGACGCGACCGGCCATCGGGGCGCAGCCGCGTGGGCACCTCCACGATGCGGTAGCGGGCCAGGGCGGCACGCACCACCATCTCTGAGGCGAATTCCATCCCCGGCGTGGTCAGGCCGAGTTCCATGATGCGCGCGCGGGAGAAGCCGCGCAGCCCGCAATGGAAGTCGCCCGCCGGCACGCGGAAGAGCAGCCTTCCGATGAAGCTCAGCACCGGGTTGCCCAGATAGCGGTGCAGGAAGGGCATGGCGCCCTTCTCGATGCCGCCGCGGAAGCGGTTGCCCATGACGAGGTCCGCCCCCGCGCGCAGCTCCGCCACGAAGCCGTCGAGGTTTGCGAAGTCATAGGAATTGTCGCTGTCGCCCATGATGACGAAGCGGCCCCGCGCCGCCGCGATGCCTCCGCGCAGCGCCGCGCCATAGCCGCGCTCCGTGATGGGGACCACGCGCGCCCCTAGGCGCTGCGCGATCTCCTGCGAGCCATCGGTGCTGCCATTGTCGGCTATCAGAACCTCGCCCGCGATGCCGCTGCGCGCGAGGAAATCCTGTGCCTCGCGGATGCACAGCGCCAGCGTCTCCGCCTCGTTGAGGCAGGGCATGAGGATGGTCAGTTCCAGACCGGGGACCTGGGTGTCGGCGCCTGGGGGGCGTGCGGGGCGATATCCATCCCGCCCCATATGGGGCTTTCAGGATGTTAATGGGAGGGCAGGCTAGACAACACCAGCACGCAACAGGTCATGCAGGTGCAAAATGCCCACGGGGCGGCGCTGGTCCATCACGAACATGGAGGTAATGGCCCGCGTGTTCATCAGCGTCACCAGCTCCGGCGCCAGTGAATCCAGCCGCGCGATGGTGGGTGTCGCCGTCATCACCTCCGTGACCTTGCGGTCCACGAACCCTTGGTTGAAGGCGCGACGGATGTCGCCATCGGTGATGACGCCGAGCAATTCCCCCTCCGCCCCCACCACGCCGCCGATGCCAGAGCGGCGCGATGTCATGGCCACGATCGCCTCCGACAGCATCGCCTCCGGGCCAAGCAGCGGCAGGTTGTCGCCGCTCTGCATCAGATCCGCCGCGCGCAGCAACTGCGCGCCGAGCTTGCCGCCAGGATGAAAGACCCGAAAATCGGAGGCCGAGAAGCCCCGCGCCTCCAGGAGGCACATGGCGAAGGCATCGCCCAGCGCCATCTGCATGGTGGTGCTGGTGGTGGGCGCCAGGCCGTTCGGGCAGGCCTCGGCCGAGGAGGGCAGGATCAGCGGATAGTCCGCCGCACTGCCCAGCTGGCTTTCGGCGCGCGAGGTGATGCCGATGAGCGAGACGTCGAAGCGCCGCGCATAGGCGATGATGGTCGCCAGTTCAGGCGTGTCGCCCGACCAGGAGAGGGCCAGGACCACATCCTCGGGCACGATCATGCCGAGGTCGCCGTGGCTCGCCTCGCCCGGATGGACGTAGAGGGCCGCCGTGCCGGTGGAGGCCAGCGTCGCCGCGATCTTGCGCGCCACATGGCCGGACTTGCCCATGCCGGTGACCACGCAGCGCCCCTTGCGGCGCAGCATCATCTGCACGGCGGCGACGAGGCGCGCGCCCAGCTCGTCTTCCAGCGCCGCGCGCAGGGCGTTCAGCCCCGCGGCCTCCAGCTCGATGGTGCGAAGGGCGCTCTCGCGCAGGCGCTGGCCGATCGGGGTGTCGAGCGGGCTCATGCGCGGGCCTCCCACAGGGCGCGGGCGCGTGCCAGGTCCTCGGGCGTGTCCACGCCGAGGGGGATGTCGTCCACCACCGCCGCGTCCACCCGCATGCCATTCTCCAGCGCGCGGAGCTGTTCCAGCTTCTCACGCTGTTCGAGGGGCGAGGGCGGCAGGGCGACGAAACGCGCCAGCGCATCCCGCCGCCAGGCATAGAGGCCGATATGGTGCCACAGCGGGCCCTCGCCCCAGGGGGCGGTGGCGCGGGTGAAGTAGAGGCAGCGGAAGCGGCCGGGCGCGCGCTCGGTCCCCACCATCTTCACGACGGAGGAAGCGGTCCGCTCCTCCTCGCGCGTGATGGGGGCGACCAGCGTGCCGAGTGCCACCTCGGGCGGGTCCATCACCTCCAGCACCGCGCGAATGGCGCGAGGGGCGATGAGAGGCAGGTCGCCCTGCACGTTCACGACCAGGTCGTGGCGGCCCTCGGGGTCGAGCTGCGTCACGGCCTCATGGATGCGGTCGCTGCCGGAGGGGTGGTGGGCCGCGGTCATTTGCGCCTTGCCGCCGGCGGCGCGCACCACATCCGCCACCTCCGCGCTGTCGGTCGCCACCACCACGGGGCCGAGATCGGCCTCCTGGGCGCGGTGCAGCACCTGCACTATCATGGGCAGGCCGCCGATCTCGGCGAGCGGCTTGCCGGGCAGGCGGGTGGCACTCATGCGCGCGGGGATGAGGACGAGGGGGCGGCTCACGCGGCCCAGCCCTTCACCACGGCATCGAGCGCCTGGAGGCGGGTGATCAGCGCCTCGAACCGCGCCAGCGGCACCATGTTGGGGCCGTCGGAGGGCGCGCGATCAGGATCTTCATGGGTCTCGATGAAGAGGCCGGCCACGCCCACGGCCACGGCCGCGCGCGACAGGGTTTCCACGAATTGCCGCTGACCGCCCGAGGCGCCGCCCTGGCCGCCAGGCTGCTGCACCGAATGGGTGGCGTCGAAGATCACGGGCAGCCCCGTCTCCTCCGCCATCACGGGCAGGCCCCGCATGTCCGAGACCAGGGTGTTGTAGCCGAAGGAGGTGCCGCGCTCGGTCAGCAGCACGCGCGGATTGCCGGCGCCCGTGATCTTGGCCGCCACATGCTTCATGTCCCAGGGGGCGAGGAACTGGCCCTTCTTCACATTCACCGCGCGGCCCGTGGCGGCGGCGGCCAGCAGAAGGTCGGTCTGGCGGCAGAGGAAGGCCGGGATCTGCAGCACATCCACCACCGGGGCCACGGCCGCGCAATGGGCGGCTTCGTGCACATCGGTCAGGCAGGGCAGGCCCAGGCGGTCGCGGATTTCGGCGAAGACGGGCAGGGCGGCCTCCAGCCCCATGCCGCGCGGCGCCTGGCCGGAGGTGCGGTTCGCCTTGTCGAAGCTGGTCTTGTAGATCAGCCCGATGCCGCGCCGGGCGGCGATGTCCTTCAGCGCCGCGGCCATCTCCAGCGCATGTTCCCGGCTTTCCATCTGGCAGGGCCCGGCGATGAGCGCGATGGGCAGATGCGAGGCGAAGGCCACCGGGCCGATGGTGATGGGAGAGGCGGGCATCAGGGCAGTTCCGATCCTGGCAGGCTTTGCCGCGGCGGGGCAGCAAAGCCGCTACATAGGGCAGCGGGGCTGTCCGGGCTACCGCCCCTCAGGCCGCGGCGCCCGGGCGCCCTTCGTCCATGGAGAGCATCGCCGCCAGGGTCCCCACTGACGCTCACGGCCGTCCGATGGAGTGGTAGGTGAAGCCCGCCTCGCGCATGGCCGGCGGGTCATAGACATTGCGCAGATCCAGCAGCAGGTCTCCGCGCATCATGTTGCGCAGCTTGGTGGGGGCGATGTTGCGGTATTCGTTCCACTCGGTCAACAAAACGACGGCATCCGCCCCCTGGGCCGCGTTCAGCGCGCCCGAGGTGTATTCCACCGTGGCCGGCAGCAGGCGGCGCGCGGCATCCATGCCCTCCGGATCATGCGCGCGGATATGCGCGCCGGCGGCCACGAGGCGCGGGATGATCTCAAGCGAGGGAGCATCGCGCATGTCATCCGTCTCGGGCTTGAAGGTCAGGCCCAGGATGGCGATGACCTTGCCGTCCACATTCCCGCCGCAGGCACGGATGACGCGGTCGGCCATCGCCATCTTGCGCGAATCATTCACCGCGATGGTCGTCTCGATCAGGCGCAGCGGCGTGCCGAAATCCTGCGCCGACCGCGCGAAGGCCAGCGTGTCCTTGGGAAAGCAGGAGCCGCCATAGCCCGGCCCCGCATGCAGGAATTTCCGACCGATTCGGCCATCGAGGCCGATGCCGCGCGCCACGTCGTGCACATCGCCGCCCGCCGCCTCGCACAGATCAGCCACCTCGTTGATGAAGCTGATCTTCATGGCGAGAAAGGCATTGGCGGCGTATTTGATGATCTCGGCCGTCTCGAGGCGCGTGGCCACCATGGGCGTCTCGATGAGGAAGAGCGGACGGTAGAGGCGCCGCAGCACCGCCTCGGCCCGCGCCCCCGCCTCGCCATCCTCCACGCCGATCACGACACGGTCGGGGCGCATGAAGTCACCGATCGCGGCCCCCTCGCGCAGGAATTCGGGGTTGGAGGCGACGGCGATGTCGAGGTCGGGCCGCACCGCCTGGACGCGCCGCTTCACCTCGCGCCCCGTGCCCACCGGCACGGTGGACTTCGTCACCAGCACCAGCGGCTTGGTGGCGGTGCGGGCCACCTCCTCGGCGGCCGCGAAGACATAGGTGAGGTCGGCATGGCCATCCCCGCGGCGGGTGGGCGTGCCGACGGCCAGGAAGACGGCCTCCGCCCCCTGCATGGCCGCGGCCAGGTCCTGGGTGAAGGAGAGGCGGCCCTCGCGCACATTATCCGTGACCAGGGCTTCGAGCCCGGGCTCGTAGATGGGCATGCGGCCCTCACGCAGCATGCTGATCCGCCCGGCATCGGTGTCCACCAGCGTGACTTCCGTGCCGAATTCGGCAAAGCAGGCCGCCGACACGAGACCGACATAGCCGGCACCGAGGATCGCGATACGCATATTTTAACCTTTCGGTCACAATATATTTGCGGGCGGGAAAGCAGAGCGGGCAATGGCGCCGCCACAAACCCCATTATCGGAAGTTGCGTATATTGCACAACACTTGGCCGACCGGCAGAAATCACGGCGCGTCCCGCTGGCGGGCGGCTGGCATGATCGGCGGTGCAGGGGAGTTTGGATCATGGGCAGGATTCTCGTCACGGGGGCGGCCGGGTTCATCGGGGCGCATCTCTGCCAGGCGTTGCTGGCACGGGGCGAGGCGGTGCTCGGCCTCGACAATTTCAACGCCTATTATGACCCTTCGCTGAAGCAGGCGCGCCTCGCGGCGCTGACCGGCCAGGCGCCGGCGGACCGGTTCCGGATGGCCCGCCTGGACCTCGCCGACCATGAGGCGGTGCTGGCGCTGCTGCGGGAGAACCCCGACATTGACCGCGTGGCCCATCTGGGCGCCCAGGCGGGCGTGCGCTGGTCGCTGGAGGCGCCCTTCGCCTACACCGCCGCCAACGTCACGGGGCACCTCTCGGTGCTGGAGGCGGTGCGCCGGGCGGAAGGGCGAATCCGGCATGTCGTCTATGCCTCCACCAGTTCGGTCTATGGCAGCCGCACCGATGGCGCCTTCCGCGAGACGGACCGCGTGGACCGCCCCGCCTCGCTCTACGCCGCGACCAAGCTGGCCGATGAGGCGATGAGCAGCGCCTATGCGGACCTGTTCGGCCTGTCGCTCACGGGGCTGCGCTTCTTCACCGTCTATGGCCCCTGGGGGCGGCCGGACATGGCCTATTGGCTGTTCACCGAGGCCATGCTGGCCGGGCGGCCCATCCAGCTCTTCAACGAGGGGCGGATGCTGCGCGACTTCACCTATGTGGACGATATCGTCCAGGGCGTGATGGCCGCGCTGGACAACCCGGCGCCGGGCGGCGGGCACCGGCTCTACAACATCGGGAACAATCGGCCGGAACAGCTGCTCGACCTCGTCGCCATCCTGGAGGAATTGCTGGGCGTGCGGGCCCAGCGCGTGCTGAAGCCCATGCAGCCGGGCGATGTGCCCGCCACCTATGCCGACATCTCCGCGATGCGGCGGGATTTCGGCTGGGCCCCCACCACCGACCTGCGCACCGGGCTGACGCGCTTCGTCACCTGGTGGCGTGCTTATTTCGGCGATGGCCCCGGAAGGGCTTGATCATCACCATGATCTGAAAGACGACCTTCCGGGACTGCCGCGATCCACGAGGACAATGTCATGCAACCCGTCCAGACCCAAAGCCTCAGCCCTCATCTGCGGCGGCTTGAGGCCGAGGGGATCGCCATCATCCGGGAGACGGTTGCCAGTTTCCGCAACCCCGTCCTGCTCTACTCGATCGGCAAGGACAGCTCGGTCGTGCTGCATTTGGCCATGAAGGCCTTCGCGCCCGGCCGCATACCTTTCCCGTTGCTGCACATCGCGACCGGCTGGGATTTCCGTGACATGCTGGAATTCCGCGACCGCCGCGCGGCGGAGCTCGGTGCCCGTTTGATCGTGCACACCAACCCTGACGGCCTCGCACGCGGCATCGGTCCGCTGACCCATGGCAGCCAGGTCCATATGGATGTGATGGGCACCCAGGCGCTGAAGCAGGCGCTGGACATCGGCGGCTATGACGCGGCCCTGGGCGGCGCGCGGCGCGACGAGGAAAAGGCCCGCGCGAAGGAGCGCGTCTTCTCCCACCGCGCCCCCGGCCATGTCTGGGAACCGCGCGGCCAGCGGCCGGAACTCTGGGGCCTCTACAACACGCGCATCGCGCCGGGCGAGACCATGCGCGTCTTCCCCCTTTCCAACTGGACCGAGTTCGACGTGTGGGACTACATCGCGGCCGAGCAGATCCCCGTCGTACCCCTCTATTTCGCGGCCGAGCGGCCCGTGCTGCGCCGCAGCGGCGCGCTGATCATGCGCGACGACGACCGCATGCCGCTGAACGAGGGCGAGCAGGTGGAGAAGATGTGGGTGCGCTTCCGCACCATGGGCGACTGGCCGCTGACCGGCGCGCATGAGAGCCGCGCCCAGACCATGGAGCAGGTGCTGGAGGAACTCCGCCTCTCCCGCGTCTCCGAACGCCACGGCCGCCTGATTGACAACGACCAGGAAGCCTCCATGGAACGCAAGAAGCGCGAGGGGTATTTCTGAGATGGACGGCAGCACCATGTTGCGCGGCCTGCTGCGCGTTCTCACCTGCGGCTCGGTGGATGACGGCAAGTCCACGCTGATCGGCCGGCTTCTCCATGACAGCCAGATGATCATGGACGACACGCTCGCCGCCATCACCCGCGACAGCCGCAAGCACGGCACGGTGGGGGAGGAGGTGGACCTCGCCCTTCTCGTGGACGGGCTGGAGGCGGAGCGGCAGCAAGGCATCACGATTGATGTCGCCTATCGCTTCTTCACCACACCGCGACGCAGCTTCATCGTGGCCGACTGTCCGGGCCATGAGCAGTACACGCGCAACATGGCGACGGGGGCTTCCAACTCCGAGCTCGCCATCATCCTGGTGGATGCGCGCAAGGGGTTGCTGACCCAGACGCGGCGTCATTCCTACATCTGCTCACTGTTGGGCATCCGGCATGTCGTGCTGGCGGTGAACAAGGTGGACCTGGTCAATTTCGACCAGCAGGTCTTCGACCGCATCGTGGGCGAATACGCGACCTTCGCGGCCGGGTTCGGCTTCCACACCATGGTGCCCATTCCGGTTTCAGGCCGCTATGGCGACAATGTCAGCACCCGCTCCGGCAACACGCCCTGGTATCGCGGCGAGACGCTGCTGGAGCACCTGGAAAGCGTCAGCGTCGAGGAACAACTCACGCAGCTTGCCTTCCGCTTCCCGGTGCAGTGGGTGAACCGCCCCAGCCAGGATTTCCGCGGCTTCTCCGGCACGGTGGCCAGCGGCGTCGTGGCGCTGGGCGAGAACATCGTGGTCGCGGCCTCGGGGGTGACCAGCCATGTGACGCGTATCCTGGGCCCGGCGGGCGAGCAGGAGCGTGCGGTGGCGGGCGAAGCCGTCACCATCTGCCTCGCCGACGAGGTGGACGTGGCGCGCGGCGACGTCCTCGCCCCCATCGCGGACCGGCCCGCCGTGGCCGACCAGCTCGCCGCGCACCTGCTCTGGATGGACGAGGAGCCGATGCTTCCGGGCCGCCAGTACATGATGCGCATCGGCAATGTCTGGACCTCGGCCTCGGTCACTTCCATCAAGCACCGGGTGGACGTGACGACGCTGGACCACCAATCGGCCACGCGGCTGTCGCTGAACGAGATCGGGCTGTGCAACCTCAGCACGGCGCAGCGCGTGGCGATGGATCCCTACGCGCGGAACCGGCTGACCGGCGCCTTCATCCTGGTGGACCGTTTCACCAATCGTACCTCCGGCTGCGGGATGATCAATTTCGCGCTGCGCCGCGCGACCAATGTCCACCATGAGCACTTCCTGGTGGACAAGGCGGCGCGCGCCACGGCGCTGCACCAGAAGCCCATGCTGCTATGGTTCACGGGGCTTTCCGGCTCGGGCAAATCCACGGTGGCGAAGCTGGTCGAGCAGGCGTTGCACCGTGCCGGGCGCCACACCTATTCCCTGGACGGTGACAACCTGCGCCATGGGCTGAATCGCGACCTTGGCTTCACTGACCAGGACCGTGTGGAGAACATCCGCCGCGTGGGCGAAGTCGCGAAGCTGATGGTGGATGCGGGGCTGATCGTGCTGGCCTCCTTCATCTCGCCCTTCCGCGCGGAGCGGCAGATGGTGCGCGAGATGCTGGGCGAGGGCGAGTTCCTCGAGATCTTCGTGGATACGCCGATCGAAATCTGCATGCAGCGCGACGTGAAGGGGCTGTATGCCAAGGCCAGGCGCGGCGAGATCGCCAACTTCACCGGCGTGACCAGCCGCTATGAGCCGCCGGGGGCGGCGGACATCGTGCTCGACGGCGGCAGCTCCCAGCCGGAGGCCTTGGCGCAGCAGGTATTGGAGGTGGTGAACCGGCGCTTGGGGGCGGAGTGAGTGGATACGCGCCTGCCATCATGGCAATGCAAACTGCCCCGCTTGGGTGGCCGCTCTCCTGCGGACCCTAAAGATCGCAGCTTTCCATCTTATTGATCCGATTTCGCAATGATGTCCCCACATGCGGGGCAAGGCCACACTCGCCCCGATGCCATTTCTGTCCCCCACACTTCAGTGAGTGGTTCGAGGATTACAACACCATCAATTTCCAAAGCGATATGTCCGCCTTGACTTGGCTCCGTTCCAATTTTTACTTGGGACGTTTAATATATGTGCTTGTTCGTGAATGATACCATTGTGGTAGAAATTGTGGTCCGTCGGGTTGACGGTTCGGTTTTCGCTGGAGCGCAAGCCTATGTTCAAGATCGCAAATCGCACGCAAGGGTTGGGTTATGCCACCTCTGATGCCAGATTGCGCAAAACCGGCCATTTCACATTTACGACGGAAACGGCGCGCGATTAATATGCGGTCTTGCTGCCTTTATCTTCGGCTCAACACCAGAACTTGGCTACCATTGGGGTTGAACGGCTTTGTCTGACAGCCCATCCGGGAAGTTTGCTTTCACGCTGAGCGTCTTGGGGCCAGACGCCGAAGCATGATGCGGATCATGGCCATGCGCACGAAGGCGGCAGCGATACGGCAGTGGCGCTCGAAATCGCGGGCCAGCCGTCGGTTGCGGCTGATCCAGCCGATGGTGCGCTCCACGATCCAGCGCTTCGGCAGCACGACGAATTTGTGCCTGTCGCAGCGGCGGACGATCTCCATCTTCCACAATCCGGTGCGGGCAACGACAGCAGCCATCTTCGGCCCCCCATAGCCCGCATCGCCGATGATGCGCTCGACAAAGGGGAACAGCCTGCGCGCCTGGCGCAGCAGCGGCTCGGCGCCGTCGCGGTCTTGCACGCTGGCTGGGTGAACAACCACACCGAGCAGCAAGCCCAGCGTATCGGTCAGCAGGTGACGCTTGCGGCCGACGATCTTCTTGCCCGCGTCATAGCCGGACGGATCAAGCGTAGAGCCCCCTTTTGCGCCGCCTTTGCCGTCTGGCTGTCGATGATCGCCGTCGTAGGGCTGGCCTCACGGCCTGCCTGCTCGCGCACCGCGACAAAGAGCACGTGGTGCAGGCGCTCGATGGTCCCTTCCCACTCCCAGCGCGAGAAGTAGTCCCACACCGTGCTCTTCGGCGGCAGGTCCTTCGGCAGCGCGCTCCACTGGCAGCCGGTCGAGAGCACATAGAACACCGCGTTCAGCACCTCGCGCACATCCACCCTGCGCGGCCTGCCTCCGTGCTTCGCGGGTCGGATCAGCGGCGCCACCAGCGCCCATTCCGCATCCGTCAGGTCAGAGGGGTAACGCAGCCCGCGCCGATCCGCCGCACGTCGATGCTCCGCCGTCCACGCCATCCGTCTGCTCCCGCGAACCGTCCGTAGGACCAGAGAATCACATCCGATTCAGACGATTCAATTCCTTTCCGGATGGGCTCTGACAGAATGCCCCAAGCCCTTTCCCCTGCAAGAAAAAAAAGCTAGCTTTGTAAGGAAGGCGCAGAGCCCTGGCGCCTCGCCGTGGGCGTCACCGTCAGGAAAGGCATCGTATGCGTTTCGTCGTCGTGATCCCTGCCCGCTATCGGTCAGTTCGTCTCCCCGGCAAGCCGCTTGTAGACCTTATGGGGAAGTCCCTGGTGCTGCGTACCTATCTGCAGTGCGCGAAGGTGGTGCCGCAGGAGTTTATTTACGTCGCGACGGACGATGAACGCATCGCGGACCACTGCAGGGCCCATGGCATGCAGTACATCATGACTTCGCCCGACTGCCCGACCGGCACGGATCGTGTCGCGGAGGTGGCGACCCGAATTCCGGCCGATCTCTACGTGAACGTGCAGGGCGACGAGCCGCTGTTCAATCCAGGGGACATCGAGGTCATCCTCGATGCGGCGCGACGTGCGCCCGGCAGCGTCCTCAACGGTTTCGCGCCGTTCACGGATGAAGCGCTGTTCCGCAATCCCACGATTCCGAAGGTGGTGATGCGCCCCGATGGGCGCCTTCTCTACATGTCGCGCGGCGCGATCCCGACGACCAAGCGGCTCTCCTTCGAGGGTGCGCGGCGGCAGATCTGCATCTATGCGTTTCCTCCCGAGACGCTGCGCGCCTTCGCAGCGGCTGGCGGCAAGACCCCCCTGGAGAGCCTGGAGGACATCGAGATTCTCCGCTTCCTGGAACTGGGGTTCGAGGTGCAGATGGTGCCGCTGTCCGACCATTCCATTGCCGTGGACACGCCAGAGGATGTGGAGCGCGTATTGGCCGTGCTGCGGGCCTCGGCTTCCACGGACTGAAGGCGGATGTCCAAACCCCCGCCGGCGAACGCCGATCTTTCTTGCCGTTTCGACCTCGCTCGTCTGCACATCATCGCCATTCGACCCGGCGCGCTTGCCATGACGGTGCGGGTCGGCACGAAGATGCACACGACCGGCTTCGATGCCCAGCACCGCGCCGAGGCGACATTCCTGCTGGCCGATCTCCAGGAGGAGGCCTCGCTGGAGCATGAGGTGCAGCTTCTGCTGGCCGACGGGACATCCGCCACCTTGTCGGTGCCGCTCATGACGCGGGTTGATATCCGCACCGACGCGGAGTTTCTGGACCGCGTCCAATCTCTCCGGAACCGCATCAAGGACCCCGCCGCGGTTCGTTTCTGCGCCCGCCGCCTCCTGCATCGCCGGCCCGCCGCATCGCCCGCGCTGCGCGCCGCGGCGCTCTGCGCCATTGGCTACCGTATTGCCGAGAGCCTCGATCAACTCGACCCTGACCTGCCGCTGTTCTGGCGCGAAGTGGGTTGCCTCCTCGCCGAAGTTGAGGGCGGCGAGGACCTGGTTCGATGGACGACCTCGGTCACCATGTGCGCCACCTACGTGGCGATCTTGTTGCAAAACGACGTCGAGGCGGAAGCGCTGCTGCGCAAGACACTGTCCTACCGGTCGTTCCTGCCCAAATTGTCTCTCCTGCACACCAATTTTTCTCGTAGTGACATGTTGCTGGCCCTCATTCGTTTGGCGCGAGGGGACAGTCATGGCGCAGCGCTGCTGCTGAAGGACGTGCCGGACGTCGCCCGCACCGGCGTCGCCCACAGCCATATCGACAATCCCATGAAGGGTCGCAGCCAGTTCAGCGAGATCTTCGCGGTCATCAAGTCGCTCCGCATCGCCCACGGCATCGCTCAGGGGTTGCCACAGGCAACCAATGGCGAGCAGATGCTTCGTTTCGCGCTCGGCATATCAATCGGCGAAGTGACGAACATCACCCGGGGGCTGGAGGCAAAGGGGCATTGGTCCCGTCTGTTGATGCGCGCCGCCGGACGCGATGGCGATGAGGAATTGCCATCTCCGCAACGTATGATGGCTGCGGCGCCGGCGCCGGCGCCGGCGGCGGCAACGCCCCTCTCCGCCAACGCGGAAGCCTTGTGGCGCGCCGCGTTGGCCGCCCTGTCCGCGGGTGGGGAGGCGCCCCGATCCGATGGGCTTGCCGACCTTGACGCGGAGCTCGACGCGAACCATCGGCGGGGACGTTTTGATTGGCAAGCCGCTTTGGAGCTGTCACGGGCCCGCCTATGTCTGGCGTTGCTGGCCCGCGTACAGAATGATGAGAATTTGGCCTTTGATCTTGCCGCCGAAGCGGGGCCGCGCATCAAAAATTTGCTGTCTGTAGGCAGTCTCAACGCTTCGGAGGATTTTGATGCAGCTGGACTGATGGTTCTCTGTGCATCCTCCAGTTTCCTCTTTGCTCACCGCTTCCTTCGGCCCTTGCCGCCTTTGCTGAAAGATAATTTGGCAGGACAAGAATTTATCAAAACAACCAATCGTGTATTGCAGGATCCAGTTTTGCCTAAGTTACTTGATGAATTCCTGCAGCTTCATTTAAGCGAAGATGATATTTATGCTGGCTTAAGGTCATCTTCGGGAGTTCAATTGTTGAAGAAAAAAACAAAAAACGAGTCGCAAGTAAAGGGATTAAATTGATGAATCTTGATATTGCGTAGTGGTATTGTGTTGCCTCGACGCCGCTATTGGCCAATAGAGGGAGATTCATTTGCTTTTGGTGGGGGTGCGTTTACCACTTAGGGCGAATTTCTTGAACCATCCCGCCATCTTGGGCGCGCGCATCGGCATATGCCTGGGCCAACTGCCTCCAGCGCACTGACCGTCAGGCCGAGTTTCGCGATGCACGGCGCCCCTGCGCTTCTCGGCCAGTTCCCCGCAGCGCTGCAGTTCACATCATTGCCGCTCGCGGATGCTCTGCCTTTCCGCGGCAGCCAAAAGTTTCTCGATACGGTCATGGATGGATGGGTTTGCTCCCACCAAAACAGCGTCTTGCGCCACGGCCCTGGCCTCTGCGTGGCGACCCATCCGGGCATGCAGCTCTGAAAGAGCCGGCAGGGCAAGCCTTGTCTCGCCAAGATCACGGGCTTTTTCGAAATCGGCCATTGCATCTGACAGCCTGCGCATCTGCAGCAGCGTGCGGCCGCGTTCGACCCGGAACTTGCCAGAGCGTGGGGCGAGACGACAGGCGGTATCGTAGGCGGAGAGAGCCTCTTCCACTCGCCCGGCGCGCCGCAGTGGCATGGCCACGGCAAAGGCGACGCCCTTGTCTTGAGGCGCAAGCCGCAGAGCCGTCTGCGCGGCGAAGGTCGATAGGGCGGGACGGCGGCGACTGGCGAGTATCGCGAGGCGCGTCCACCAGAGTGCGTTGTTGCGGCGCATCTCACGGAACTTGTTCCGTATGTCGCCCGCTGGCTTGCCATGAATGGCAGCAAGTACCCACGGCTTCAGAAGCCCCGCCTTGGCAAGAGTCTTTCCGACGGGATGCCCCCCGAATGGAATGACCAACGGCATGCTATTTGCTGAAAAAGTCAGCAAATTCGTCGCATGCAGTTGCTCGGATGTCATGACTGGATCGTATGTGATATGAAATTCCGCGTCCGGGCAAAGGAGCTCACTCATCTCATCCCGCAAGAAACCGGGGCCTGCGAGGATGCGCTTTGCATGCGACAGGTAGCGCGGATCCCAGGGTGCTTTGGCCGGGTCAATGGAAAATTGCGGTGAGATCGATATGATCGCAGCCGCTCCGAGGGCCTTGCTGCAAACCGCGGCTGCATAGCCCCCCATGCTCGACCCGTAAGTCACAACCCGCTCGAATCCGCGGGCATGTTCTCGAATCGCAGCGAGAGCTTGGTAGGTCTCAGGCGTCTGGAACCAGTGATCGAACGACACCGTGACATGCGCCGCGGCGATGTTCTCCTTCGCCAGCAGGGCCTCGGCAAACCCCTTCCGATCGAGCCTGTTTCCCGCGCTGGAGGCAGGGAACGTGACCACCAAAGTATGGCTACCGCCTGGCACCAGACGGACGCGTATGTCCTGACCGGAAAAGATGATCTGTCCGGTTTGTGTAATCGCATCTTTTGCCATGCACTTAAATTAACACCGTAAGTGGTGGAGCCGCAATGCTTGCTTTTGGACTGTTTCCCTCCAAGCGGACACTTGGTTTTCGACCTGCTCCGCTGAATGTGTCCACCCAGTCGGAAATTCCTCTGCGTCGATGGTTTGAAAGCGATGTGACGTCCAGCAACGCCAAGCAGTGCCTATGTAGTCGTCCATTGTGCGAAGAATGCGAGGACGCCGACACAGCGTAATGCGCCAGACACGAAATCGAACGGCCAGCGCTGGTTCACCCCCCGCGGCTGCGCCATTGGCGCCCGGGTGCCCCATGCCCGTTTCCGGGCGCCGCATTGGCCACCTTCGGCTCTTCCTCTCGATAACGCCGCAACAGCTTCTTGCGGATCGGCGCCAGGCCCTCGCGCGCCAGCAAACGGCCCAAGCGATAATACCCAAACCACCGCAGCTGGCGTAGGCCCGTATCGTCTGCCAGGCATCGGCTGACGCTTGGCCGCTCGGGGCAAGGCGGATCAGATCACGCCAGACGCTCGCTCAGCCCGTGACATCCTCGGCATGGGCGATCGCCTCCGCCAACGGTTTCTTCCGCCTGGCATTCGGCTCCTCATGCACCTGAAGCCGTTTGGCCTCGGTCACCTCAAGCCTGCCGACTGCCCGGTCGAAATGGGGGAGGTTCCAGCTTGTCGTGCATTTGAGCCGCATCCATGTGTATATGAGCAGAGAATCTAGGAAGCATGGCTTGGAACCTCGCTCCCATCACGTCGCCATGGAGGCCCGCTTCGGGCTGGGGCTATCGCCGCGTGAAGCACTGTCTGCCCACGGCGCGCAGCGCAGCACGCCGCAAGACTGGACGCAGCGGATGGCAGATCCGCTACCTCCGGGAACACTGAACGCGGTTGAGGGGCTGGATCACTTCCTGCGGCGGCGCGCGTCGGTGATCGCCACGCGCGCCCGAGGTGGGCGGCCTGGAGAGGGTCGGGACTGGCTGACACCAGGCGAGGTGGCCGAGCAAGTCCTCAAGGCGCGGCTGGACGCCGCGGCAACCACACAGGCAGGCTTCGCCGAGAGGTTGGTCTGGTTCTGGAATGATCACTTCACCGCCAGCGCCGCCATCATCTTCGTGGCCTACTTCCTGCCCGACCGCGAGCAGGCGGTGATCCGCCCGGGGCTGCGGGGTTCGTTTGCCAGTTTGCTCAAGGGTGCGGTGCTGCACCCGTCCATGATCTTCTACCTCGATCAGCGTCGGTCGCTGGGCCCGAACTCCGAATTGGGAGCGCGATTCCGCGGACGCCTCGGCTTGAATGAAAACCTCGCGCGCGAAATCCTCGAATTGCACACGTTGGGTGCGGACGGTGGGTACACCCAGGAGGATGTGTCGGAATTTGCGTTGGCCTTGACCGGCTGGTCCATGGACGTCAGCCCCCAGGCCCCCACCGGTCAGCGTCTCGGCTTTTTCCCGGAGCGGCAGGAGCCAGGGCCGCGCCGTGTTCTGGGGCGCGTCTACACGCAGACGGGGCCTGACCTTGCCCTCGCCATCCTGGACGATCTTGCCCACCATCCCGCCACTGCCAGAAACGTCACGCGCCGCATGGTCCGGCACTTCGTCGGGCATGGCCTGCCAGGGCTGGAAGCGCGGCTTGAGGCGACGTTCCTCCGCACGCAGGGGGATCTGGGCGCCGTGACCCGCGCGCTGGTCGAGGATGTGGAGGCATGGGGCCCGCCGCGCAAAGTGCGCTCCCCCATGGAGTTCCTCTTCGCCACGGCGCGGCTGCTCGGCGGCTTGCCCGCGGCTGTGAAGCCCACCAGTGCCTTGACGGCCATGGGCCAACCCTTCTGGTCCCCGTCCTCGCCCAAGGGCTGGCCCCTCGAGGACGAGGCCTGGGCCGCGCCCGACGCCATCAAGACGCGGCTCGATTGGGCGAAGGAGGTGGCGGCGCAAGTGCCGCCTACGCTGGACCCCGTGGCCTTGCTCGACGCCACCTACGGCTCCGCCGCCAGCCCGGAGACCCGCCGCGCCGTGGCCCGCGCCGCCGATCGTCGGCAGGGCCTCGCCCTGCTGCTCCTCTCGCCGGAGTTCCAGCGCCGATGATGCATCCCATTGCCCGCCGCACCGCCCTTGCGGGGCTGGGCTCGCTCTTCGCCTGGGGCTTCGCACCCCGCCTCGCCACCGCCGCGGCCGGTGACCCGCGGCTGCTCGTCATCCTGCTGCGCGGCGGGCTGGACGGGATCTCCATGATCCAGCCCGTGGGTGACCCCGCCTTCGCCGCCCTGCGCGGCGCCGATGCCGGCGAGGCCGTGCCGCTGGACGGTCTCTTCGCGCTGCATCAGGGCATGCCCAACCTGCTCGCGCTGTTCCGCGCGGGGCAGGCGCTGCCGATCCACGCCGTTCATACCCCCTATCGCGAGCGGTCGCATTTCGACGGGCAGGATGTGCTGGAAACCGGCCTGCCCCGGGTGATGGCCGGCGCGCGCACCGGTTGGCTGAACCGCGCCCTGGCGGAGATCCCGCGCGGGGCACGCCTTCCGGCGCCACGGGGCCTCGCGGTCTCGCCCGTCGTGCCCGTCATCATGCAGGGGCCGGCGGCGGTGGAGACCTGGCAGCCCCAGGCCTTCCGCTATGCCGATGAGGACTTGGTGGCCCGCCTTCTGGACCTCTACGAAGCACGCGACCCTGGCCTCGCGGCCGCCTTGCGCGCGGGCGCCGATCTGGACCGCGCCATGCAGGAGGTGCCGGCCGGCCAGCCAGGTACGACCCGCATCCCCGGGCGCCCCGACTTTGTCACGGAAGCCGCCGGGGCGGCGCGCATCATGGCTCTGCCGGATGGGCCACGCGTGGCCGCGCTGGGGCTGACCGGCTGGGACACGCATGCGGGGCAGGGGACGGCGCGCGGCAACCTGGCCAACCGTCTCGGCGCGCTGGACGATGCCATCGGCGCCATCCATACCGGCCTGGGGCCGGTATGGGGCGATACGGTCGTGGCGATCGTGACGGAATTCGGCCGCACGGTGAGGATGAACGGCAGCGCTGGCACCGACCACGGGATGGCGACCTGCGCCCTGCTGCTGGGCGGCCGGGTCGCGGGCGGGCGGGTCCTGGCGGACTGGCCTGGGCTGGCTCCGCACCAGCTTCACGAGGGGCGGGACCTTCGCCCCACGGCCGACCTGCGTGGCGTCCTCGCGGGAGTTCTGGCCGACCAGCTCGGCTTGTCGGGCGCCGCATTGTCGCGGGCCTTCCCGGATGCCGCCGGCACCTCGCCCTGGCGGGGATTGATTCGTACCTGAATCGGGGTGAGGGGTTACCGTGAAGTGCTTTACGCAGGTGAGGTAAATGCCTAATAGCGAAATCATGTCTCGGGAGGAAACGAACCTGTGGCCTGATCAACAACCGGACCTTGATGCGCTCAGTGTCAACGTCAAGGTGCACGCCGAATTTGTCGAAGGTGAAGATCGCATTGCCTTTCTAGTCGAGGTGACAGACGTGCCGCCCTCCCTGTTGGGGGTGCGGATGCGGCTGGCCTTGGGGCCTGTGACGGTGATGACATTCACGCCGCCCGACAGGCCCACTACGCATCCGCTGCGCTTCGGGCCGACCCGTCTGGACTATGCGAACGTGGTGTTGCTCAACTCGCATGTCTTGACCCTTCGGCCCGATGACGCGACTGCTCAGGCTGCCGTTACGGTCCATCACGGCACGGGCGAGGTGATGGAGGCGATGACCCTCCGGGACGAAGCCGTCTTTTTCGAGCGCATCCAGTTGCATCACAGCCGCTTCCGCGACCGACGGCTGCTGGTGCTGGGGGCCCGCGCGTCTTTTCCTCACCTGGCCTCGTTCGAGGCGCGCTGCGCCGCCCTGACCGTGGTGGCCCACCGCCTGCTGGAGGCCGATCCGGCCGAGCCGCCGTCCAAATTCGCGTCCGCGCTGGCCGCCTGGGTGTTGTCCGAAGGCGACATATTGGTGACTGAAGGCGCGGCGCGGCTTGCGCAGGCGCGGGAGGCGGCCTGGAGCGATGTCCGCTGGACCGTCTCACTGGCCACCGTTTGCGCTCTGCTAAGCCTTTGCCGGGACGATATCGAGGGCGCGCATCACCATTTCGGGATCGCGGCGGCCCAGACGCATCATGTGGCTGTTGCCCCCGTGAGCGCCTTGAATCTCGTGAATGCGTGCCTGTTCAAGGGCCTCCTGCTGGCCATGGACGATCGGATGGAGGAAGCGCGGGAGCATTTCGAGCGGGGCGTAAAGGCCTTCCCCCCCTGCGTGGCAGCGCAGAACGTGATGCTGAACGTATGGGTGATCGGCGATCTGATCAACGTCGCGCGCGCGTCACGCCTCTGTTTCATCGCACTCGCCCGTTGTGGTCTGTTGCCGCCAAGTAACGAGCCGGTGATCAGTCCCGGTTCCCATCTTGATCTCGGCGGCGTCCAGTCTCCGGTGGCGCGCATCCTGGCGGCCGGCCACGCCCGGCGTCTCGCGGAATTCGTCGCTTCCGTCGCCGAGGTGTCGCCAAAGGTTCTTGCCTCATGATCTCGAGCATTCCTTCCGTCATCGAGGTCACCGCCGTATTGGATGAAGCCGCCCGGACCGCGGTTTTTTCGTTGCAGCCAGGGCTGCGCTTGCCGGGAAAGTCCTCCCGGCAATGGGTGGTCTCGTTGGGTGGCAGGGTGCTCGCGCGCTTCCCGGCGGACATGCTGGCACCGGTCAGCGCTGTCGTCCCGCTGGCGGAGCTGTATGAAACCGCCCACGGCCTTCTGGAAATTCATGACGACCAGGGCAAGGACGTCTCGGACTGGGTGCAGCTGAAGGGCGAGGGCGAATTGTTCGCCGCCTTGCGCATCGGCAGCGCGGAGGAGTTCTTCACGCGGCTGCAGCAGCACCACACCCGCTTTCGCTCTCTCTTCCTGCTGGAACTCGGCGCCCGCCTGGCCTTCGGGTCGGCCTGGGCGGACTACCGGGTGCGCGCCAGCGCGCTGACCATCATCGCCCACCGCTACCTGGAGCGCCTGCCAGGCCGCTTCACGGCCCAGGATGAGCGGCGGCTGGACTGGCTGATGGATGCCGCGGAGAAGCTGTTGCCGGAGGGCGAGGCGGCGCTGCTCAACGGACCGTTGGACTGGGAGATCGCCCGGTGGACCACCTCCCTCGCCACGGTTTGCGGCTACATCGCCCTGATCCGCCAGCAGCCGGATCGCGCACGGGAGTTCTTCGCCGTGCATGGCCGGCAGACCGGCACGGTGGAAGTCGCGCGGGTCAGTGCCCTGAACCTCGTCGTCGGCTGCTTCATGCATGGCCTGCTCTCGCACTTGGCGGGCCGGACGGAGGATGCGCGGCGCAGCCTCATACAGGGCCTTGAGACCGTGAAGCCCTCCGTCCAGGCGCAGGACCTGTTGGAAAACGTCTGGGTCATTGGCGACCTGATGAACGTCATGGCTGTGGGGCGTCAATGCTTCATCGCCCTGGTAAGGCTGCGCCTGCTGCACTCCGACCCCAGGCAACCGGTGCTCGATGCGGACGCCTCCATCGAGCCTTCGGCTGTGACGGGGCCATTGCAGAAGCTTCTCGAAGGCGGATACGTGCCGGAACTGGAAGCCCACCTCCTTCGCTATCGGTCCGCCTGACGGTTTTTTTTGCACTGCAGCACAAGGCGATTGACCCCATGTCTGTTCACCTTGATGATCATGGAATGATCTTCGGGCTGCATGGCATGTCGAATACAGTGAACTGGGCACGCGGAGCGTGAACGTTCCTGCATCGCCACCCGCGGGGATGCCTGGGATGCGAGAGCACCCCTTCCGTTCATGGACATTTTTCCCATGACTGCGGCACGCCGACGCCCGCCACGGTCGCATCGTTCCACCCCACGTCATCCGGAGACCACAGCCATGATCCTAGGCGCCATCGAAGAAGTGGAGCCCAACGCTGTCGCGGGCTGGATCTACGTTCGTAACGCGGATTTGCGCGATGCCACCGTGCTGGCCTTCCTGGACCGGCAATGCGTGGGCTCGGGCCGCGTGGGTCTGTTTCGCGAGGACCTGAAGGCCGCGGGCCTGGGTGATGGCCATCTGGGATTCCGCTTCGGCATCACCCTGCCGCGGCCGGCCGATGCGCTGCGCGTGACCGTGAGGCTGGAAGGGTGTGAGGCCGTGCTGCTGCAGGCCGACGCGCATGTCGGCAGCCGGCTCACGCCGCGCCCCGCCTCGGCTTTCATCGCCGGCGTCATGCCGTCCGAACCGGTGCGCGCCTGGCGTCACAATCGTGGGTGGCTTGATACCGGTACCGCCGACCTTCTCGCGACGCTCGAGGACTTCGGTGCCGTCACCCTTCCGATTGACGCCAGCCGGCAGGCCCCGGCGGATGCGGCACGCAACCTCTTCGAGGCGGTGACGCTGGCGCCTGTCGAGATTGCGACTGTGGATCTCGGGCCCATCAAGGGCATGCGGGCCCGCCTGCTGGACCCCACCGCGCCATGGGCGAACACGGGCCTGTTCGTGCTCTCGGCCGAGCGACGGCTGACCTTGCGGGTCGTGGAGATGGCCGGTTGCTCGCCCGAGACGTTGCTGGAGGAAGCCGACCTCTCAGGCGCGCTCGATTATCCGTTGGACCAGCGCAGCATGCTGGCGGTACGCCGTTGGGTGCACTTCGCACCCGGCCGCGTGGCCGGCGAAGGCAAGTTGCTGCTGCATTATCCGGTGGCCGCGGGCCAGCCCGCCGATGCGGCACAGACAGGGGCTACGGTGCCGGCCTGACAAGGTGGGCCGCTTGTGGGTCGCCGGGGATTCAAGGTAGCGTAGAGAACATTGGAAGAAGGAAATCGTGGCGATGGTCGAGCTCCTGGATTGCACCCTCCGCGATGGTGGCTATTACACGGCCTGGGACTTCGAGCCCGGTCTGGTGCGCACCTATCTCGCCGCGATGGCCAAGCTGCCGGTTCGTCACATTGAGCTCGGCTATGTGAACGACCCCATGCCCGGCTATGCGGGCGAGTTCTTCTTCCTCTCTCCCGAGCGGCTGCGCCAGGCGCGCGCCGCACTGCGTCCCGACCAATCCCTCGTTGTGATGATCGACGGCAAGGGCACGACGCCCGAGCGCATGGCGCCGCTGTTCGGCCACTTGGTCGGGCTCGTGGACATGGTGCGGATCACCGTATCGCCCGACAAGCTGGACCACGGCATCGCCCTGGCGCGCGCCATCAAGGCGACCGGGATGAAGGCCGGCTTCAACGTCATGTACCTGTCCACCTTCCAGACGCAGCTTTCGAAGATCTCCGCGGCGTTCGAGGTGCCTGAGGTGTTCGACAGCATTGCCCTGGTGGACAGCTATGGCGGCTGCACCCCGGAACGCGTGGAAAGCCTGTTCCGCGAGATGCGCGCCGCGCTGCCTGACAAGACCATCGGTTTCCACGGCCATGACAACATGTGCCTTGCCATGGCGAATTCCATCGCGGCGATCGCGGGCGGCGCCGATGTGGTGGATGGCACGCTGATCGGCATGGGCCGTGGCGCGGGCAACCTGCGCCTGGAGGCGATGCTGGCCTATCTGGACGGCCGCCCGGGCAACATGCCGGTTGACTACGAGGCGCTCTCCTCCGTGGTGGAGCCTTTTGACGCGCTTCAGCGTGAATATGGCTGGGGCACCAATCTCCCCTACATGATCAGCGGCGTGAACAACCTGCCGCAGCGCGACGTGATGGATTGGATCGGCAAGAAGCGTTACTCGGTGCTTTCCATCATCCAGGCCCTGCAGCGCCAGGCGGCGAGCGAGACCGATAGCCGTGCCTATCCCTCGCTGCAGCCGCTGGCCAATTCGACCCGCCCCGTGGTGGTCGTGGGCGGTGGCCCCTCGGTTCGGCGCCACGCCGATGCGATCGCCCGCTTCGTGGACCGCAGCGGCGCGCTGGTCCTGTTCTCCTCCTCGCGGCACATCGACCTGTGTGACCAGCTGGGCGGCGAACAGCTGCTGTGCCTGCCGGGCCATGATGCCATGCGCGTCGAGGTGACGGACAATCTCGGTCGCATGACGGCCGCCATCGTACCCACGCCGCCGCGGGTGGATGGCTGCGTGCCCGCCGGCTTCCCGCTCCAGGTGCAGCAGGCCGCGCAGCTCACCGCCGCCGGAACCGGCGACACGATCGGCCCTGTCTCGGATGTCAGCCCGCTGGACCTGGCGCTGGGCGCGGTGGTGGCCCTCGCCACGAAGGACTGCCTGCTGGTCGGCTTCGACGGCTACGAAACCGCCAGCACCGCCGAGCAGAGCCTGGCGCGCGAGGTGCAGAGCATGCTTGACGTCTTCCGTCAGAAGTACCCCGGCACGCGGCTGCGCAGCCTGACGCCGACCTTCTACGACATCGACGCCTTCTCCGTGTACGCCGAGCTGGCTGCGCTCAGCTGATCACTGATGATCGAAGACGGCGAGGTCCAGGCAGTCGTCTTTGACTGCGACGGCGTGTTACTCGACTCGAACGAGATGAAGGTGGCCTGCTTCCGCGATGCCGTGGAAGCGGCCGGCTTCTCACCGGGCGATGTCGAGCGCTTCAGCGCCTTCCAGCGTGCCAATTTCGGGACCTCGCGGTTTCGGCTTTTCGAGGCTCTGCTGGGTTGGGATCTGGAGCGGCGCCCACCGGTGGATCGTGACGGTCTGGTCGCGCTCTATGCGGAGCGGCTGCGCCACCTCTATGTCGAAGCCGCCGCCACCCCGGACATGCGGGCGGTCGTGGGTCGGCTGGCCGCGAAGCTTCCCACCTACGTGGTCTCCGGCTCAGACGAGGCGGAACTGCGTGACGTGCTGGCCACGCGGGGCGACGCGGCCATGTTCCGCCTGATCCTCGGCTCCCCGCGTACCAAGGTCGAGAACCTGCTCACACTTTTCGCCCGGCCCGAACTGGTGGCTCTGCCACGCTCCGCCATCACCTTCGTGGGCGATGCCGAGGCGGATTGGAAGGCGGCGCGCGAGACCGGATGCCGCTTCGTCTATATGGACCGCTTCTCGACGGTCCAGGCCCGGATGCGCGCGCTCGCCATCGAGGAGGGCTTCCCCGTGATCGAGGACCTGCGGGGCCTGCCCGCCGCGCTGGGCATGACGCAACCTGAGGATGGTTCACCCGCATGCTGACGGCCTTTCTTCCCTGCCGTGCCGGCAGCCAGAGGGTTCCCCACAAGAACACGCGCACCTTTGGCGGTGATAGGACTGGGCTGCTGGGCATCAAGCTGCGGCAGCTTCTGGCAGTGCCGGAGCTGGATCGCATCCTGCTCTCCACCAATGATCCCGAGGTGATCGCCTTGGCGGAGCCCTTCCTGGCCGCCAACCCCGGCCGGATGGTGCTGGACCGCCGGCCGGATCATCTCTGCTCCTCCGCCACTTCGACCGACGAGGTCATCGCCTATCTGCCGACGGTGATCGCCGAGGGCGATGTGCTCTGGACCCATGTCACTTCCCCCTTCCTTGGCAGCACCGACTATTCGGAGGCGATCCGCCTCTACCGTGAGGCACGGGCGGCCGGCACGCATGACAGCCTGATGGGCGTGCTGGAACTTCGGACCTTCATCTGGACACAGGACGGGCCGCTGAACTACGACCGCAATGTCGAGAAATGGCCGCGCACCCAGACACTGCCGGTCTATTACGAAGTGAACTCCTCGGTCTTCCTGGCCCCGCGCGCCACCTATGTCGAAACGGGCGACCGGATCGGCCGGACGCCGCTGCTGTGGTCGGTGTCAAAGGACCGATCCTTCGACGTGGACTGGGAGGAGGACTTCGTGTTGGCTTCGGATATCTGGCAACTTCGCCACGCCCCGCGCTGATCTGCCGCGGGGTGCGATATGCCTGCTCCAGCTATTGTGGAGGGCGGAACTCAACGGTTCCGCTAGTTCCACCTTTGCGGGTGCTGCTCTCGTACCCCGAATAAGGAAAGAGATCGGAGCGTTCCGCCAATCCGTGGCGAATACGCTGCGATGTCAACGAAACAGGGCAGCATTATCCCGCTGACGCGTCATTCTGCGCCTCACGAACGCTCCACCTGGTGCAGGGCGCCGATCACGCGCATCAATCCGTCCTGCCAGGGCGGCAAGGTGACACCGAAGGTCGCGTGCAGCTTGCCGAGCTCGAGGCGTCCGTCCGCGGGGCGTGTCGCCTTCACCGGATAGTCCTGCGTCGCAATGGGGTGCACGACCGGTCGCGGTCCGCCGAAGGGCTGCGCCGCGGCGAAGATCGCTTCGGCGAAGGCATGCCAGGTGGTGGCGCCCTGCGCGACGGCATGAAACACACCGCGATACTCGGCGCGCCAGCCGGTCTCCCGGGTGCGGGCCAGGATGGCGGCGATGGCGTCGGCAAGGTCGGGCGCCGCGGTGGGATGTCCATGCTGGTCCGCCACCACGCGCAATTCCGGCCGCTGCGCGCCGACAGCCAGCATGGTCCGGACGAAGTTCCTGCCGATCGGCGAGAAGACCCAGGCGGTGCGCAGCACGGTGGTCATCGGATTGCCCGCCAGCGCCGCCCATTCTCCCGCGAGCTTCGTGCGGCCATAGGCGGAAACCGGATGGGGCAAGTCCGACTCGTGATAGGGCTCGCCCTTCAAGCCATCATAGACGTAGTCGGTGCTCACCTGGATCAACGGGATCCGGGCAGCCGCGCACAGCCCGGCCAAAAGCGCGGGGCCGAGGGCATTGGCGCGGAAGGCGCCCGGTTCATCATCCTCGGCGGCGTCCACCGCGGTCCAGGCGGCGCAGTTCACCACCGCATCGGGCCGGGTTGCGGCGAAGGCGGCGCGGACGGTCTCTGGCTTGTCGAACTCGAAGTCAGGTTGCCCGACCAGGAACGCCTCGAAGCCCTGTGCCGGAAGGCTTGCCTCGAGGCCGGTGGCAAGCTGACCGCCGCGGCCGGTGACGAGAATTCGCCGCATCACCAGCTCCCACGCGGAAAGATGACCCCAGCCTCCGCGAGACGCGGCGCATTCGCGTCCTTGGCGGACAGGGTAGGGCCCTCCACTGGCAGCGGCCATTCGATGCCAAGTGCGGGGTCGTTCCAGGCGATGCCGCCATCGGCCTCGGCGTTGTACTCGCCATCCACCTTGTAGAGCACCTCGGTGTCGGGTTCGAGGGTGATGAGGCCGTGCGCGAAGCCGCGCGGCACCCAGATCTGGCGCCAGTTGGCCGCCGAAATCTCCGCCGTCACGTGCTGTCCGTAGGTCGGGCTGCCTTCGCGGATGTCCACGACCACATCCAGGATGCGCCCGCGCACCACGCGGACCAGCTTGCCCTGCGCATGCGGGGGACGCTGGAAATGCAGCCCCCGCAGCACGCCGACATCACGCGAGAAGGAGTGGTTGTCCTGCACGAACTCCACAGCGAGCCCCGCGGCGGAGAGCGCGCTTTTCTTCCACACCTCGCTGAAAAATCCCCGCGCGTCGCCGAAGCGGGACGGTTCGATCAGCAGCACGTCGGGGATGGCGAGCGGCGTGACCTTCATTCGGGGTGCGATCCGTTCGCGACGTCGATCAGGTAGCGGCCATAGGCGGTCTTGCCGAGCGCCTCGCCGCGCGTGCGCAGTTCTTCCGCGGAGAGGAAGCCGCGGCGGAAGCCGATTTCCTCCGGCGCCGAGACGAACAGGCCCTGCCGCTCCTGCACGGTCTGCACGAAGGTCGCGGCCTGCAGCATGCTGGCCGGCGTGCCGGCATCGAGCCAAGCGAAGCCCCGGCCAAGCTGCTCGCATGCAAGCGCCCCGTCCTGCATGTAGAGCAGGTTGAGATCCGTGATCTCGAGCTCGCCGCGCGCCGAGGGGCGCACCTGCTTCGCCATCTCCACCACGCGCCGGTCGTAGAAGTAAAGCCCGATCACCGCCCAGTCGGATTTGGGCTTGCTCGGCTTCTCCTCGATGGAGGTGACGCGGCCGGTGGCGTCGAACTCGGCAACGCCGTATCGCTCCGGGTCGACGACGCGGTAGCCGAAGACCGTCGCGACCCCGTTCTGCGCCCGGTTGCCGGCGCTGAGCAGCATCCGCGACAGGCCCTCGCCGTAGATGATGTTGTCGCCGAGCGCCAGGGCGCAGGGCTCGCCGCCGATGAAATCCTCGCCGATCAGGAAGGCCTGGGCGAGACCGTCGGGGGAGGGCTGCTCGGCATAGGACAATGTGATGCCGAAGGCACTGCCGTCGCCGAGCAGGCGTTGAAAAGCCGGCAGATCCTGCGGCGTCGAGATCACCAGGATGTCACGGATGCCGGCCAGCATCAGCGTGCCCAGCGGATAGTAGACCATCGGCTTGTCATAGACCGGCAGCAACTGCTTCGACGCCGCCAAGGTCATCGGGTGCAGCCGCGTGCCGGATCCCCCGGCGAGGATGATGCCCTTCATGCCTTCACTCCCAGGCGCTGGCCCGCATAGGCCTTGTCACGGATCGGCCGCCACCACGCCTCGTTGTCCAGGTACCAGCGGATCGTATGCTCGAGACCCGTTTCGAAATCATAGCGAGGCTTCCAGCCCAGCGCCGCTTCGGCACCGGAGGGGTCCATCGCGTAGCGGAAATCGTGGCCCGGCCGATCCTTCACATAGGTGATCAGCCGCTCGCGCGGACCGGCGGCGTCGGGCCGCAGGCGATCGAGGGTCGCGCAGATCGCGCGCACCACTTCGAGGTTGGTGCGTTCCTGGCGCGGTCCGATGCAATAGGTGGCACCCGGCGTGCCCCGCATCAGGGCAAGCACCAGCGCCTCGGCGTGGTCCTCGACATGGAGCCAGTCACGGATGTTGTCGCCCTTGCCGTAGACGGGCAGCGGCCGGCCCTCCAGCGCGTTCAGCGTGACGAGCGGGATAAGCTTCTCGGGGAATTGCCAGGGGCCGTAGTTGTTCGTGGTGTTGGAGACGAAGGAGGGAAAGCCGTAGGTGTGCTTCCAGGCCCGCACCAGGTGGTCGGACGCAGCCTTCGACGCGCTGTAGGGGCTGCGCGGGTCATAGGGCGTTTCCGGCGTGAAGGGCGGGTCGCCGGGATAGAGCGAGCCGAACACCTCGTCGGTGGAGACATGGTGGAAGCGGAAGGCGGACTTCGCCGGCTCAGGCAGCGCCGCCCAGTGTTCGCGGGCGGCTTCCAGCAGCACTTGCGTCCCCACGACGTTCGTGCGGACGAACTCCGCCGGACCGTCGATCGAGCGGTCCACATGGCTTTCCGCGGCCAAGTGCATCACGTGGCTGGGGCTGTGGGTGCGGAACACCATCCGCATCGCCTCGATGTCGCAGATATCGGCCTGGATATGGATGCATCGGGGGTCACCCGCGTGCATGGCGAGGGCGGCAGGACTTGCCGCGTAGGTCATCTTGTCAACATTGACGACCGTCTCGTCCGAAGTGGCAAGAATATGGCGGACAACGGCTGAACCGATGAAGCCAAAGCCACCTGTCAGTAAAATTGTCACCGCATACGATCCCGTTTACTCCGAGATCATTCGCATCCGGCGTGGGAGAAAACAAGGCCGGGTCGGGGGGGCGGGCACGGGCGGTCCTGGGTGTTGCCGCTATGCGGTGAGCCATACAGCGAGGCGCCCGCGGCCCTTGGCCGGATGCGGGCAATGCCGTCGTGTCCCGGCATTGTCCGCGTGACTGGCGTCTCGATCCCGGTCGTGAGAAGCGCCTTACCTCCGGGCGCCGGCCGAGGCCCGCATGGGGCTCTTGGGCATCTCGGCCGATTCCGTCTTGAACGGTGCAATGGCCTCGGGGGAAACCTCCGCCGCATTCATGAAGACCTCGATGCCGCTCGGCGGGGGCGGCAGCATCTGCTCGCCGAAGGTGCATCGCGCGTCAATGAACAGCAGCCGGTCGGGACCCAGCGCATATTCGACGGACGCCTTCGAAGAGGCACGATCCGCCTGCAGGTGGGAACCTTCAACGATATCCAGACGAGCTCGCTCCCGCGCCCAAAGGGCGATGACGGAGGGCAGGGTGCCTTGCTTCTTCAGGAAGGCGACGACGTCACCCGTGCTGGGAAGGTTCACCCTGACCGTCTCGACGCTGCCCAGATTCATGAGGCCCATCAACTCGCCAACCGCATGGGCCGGGTCGCGCACATCTGCCTCGAGCCGGTCGGGACGCTCAACCGGGATGGTCAGCGTGCGATCATAAACCCCAAGCTGCCGGAAGAAGCGCAGGAAGTCGTAGTCCGACTGGGAAAGCCAGCCGCGGCCCTGCATCCATTGCAAAGTCTCAAGCGTCATCGCAAGCGCCCCCTGAGGCAGCTTGGGGGCCGGCCCGGCGGCACCGACGATCCGGCTCGTCGCCTGCACCAGGAGGGCGTCGCTGCCTTCGAGCTTGACGATGAGCCGCTTGCCATCCGCTGGATCCGCAAGGGTGACGGGGAAGGAAAACCCGAACCGACCATCGTCCAGGCCGGCTTCGGCCAGATCGTTACGCTTGATTTCGACCTTGCCCCCGCCGACACACAGCGAGTCCACGAAGGCAAGGACGGTCAATCCCCTCAGGTCAACCGACGGAGAGTAGATCCATCCACCAACAGTGTTGCCCTGAACTTTTTCAATTGCGCCTCTGAGCATGGGACCTCCTATTGCTACTGTAGGTAGCTACAGTATGATGAGTGAAGTCAATAGGGTACGCCATGAAAATCTGTGCATGCGGGATCGTCACACCCGCTCGCGCCAAAGCCGAGTAGGGGCGCGAAGCGTTGCATAACGTAGTCAAAACACTTTTCTGGTCGGGAAAATTACGGTAAACATCATTTGGGATCGTCAAATTTACCGCCTCGGTAGGTCGCCGCGTGGGAGAGCAAATGTTTCGTTCTTTCGATGAAAATTTTCAACTAGGAATTGATTGTGTGGCCGCGCTCGGTGCGTCGAAGCGGGTGGTCTATGGCTGGCACATGACGCCGCGGGGTGTCCCCGTCAGCCTCGGCTTCTCGACGCCCGATGGCCGCGCCTGCCGGATTTGCCACATTTCCCGTCACGCCCGCGCGGACGTGGTTCCGGAGGACCCTGGCGCCGCCACGGTGGGGGGTTTCTCGATCATCGTCGCGCTGCCGCATGCGGCGCGTGGCCTGATCATGACGGTGACCGCGGGCGATGAGGTGGCGTCCGTCAATCTGGACGCGCCGGCCACGACAGATCTCTTCGCCGCGAACGAGGTGCGTGACTGGGGTGTGACCTTCGACCTGCTGAGGGAGTGCATCGGGCAGCCTGAACTTTTGCCGCTGCTGCAATATCAGTATCGCCCTTTTGGGGCCTTCGCCGGATGGATGGCGCATTTGCCCGTAGTCCAGGGGGAGGCCGAGAATTTCGGCATCGTCGCGCAGGTGGCATGCTCCTGCTCCCCGGCGGGCGAGGTCGCCCTGGACCTGCGCTTCATCGGGCGGTCGCGCAGCACCGTCCGCATAGACGCCGTTGCCATCGCGCGCTTGCGCAGCGACGATGGCGGGCCGGACGAGATTTCGCTGATGCCGTTTCACGATGTCCTGACGCGGCATGTCCCTGGGGCCAGCGCCTTCTATGGCAGAATGCAATGGGAGCATGTCGCGAGGCTGCGCGGCGTGGATCTCCTGGTGCAGATCACCTTCGACGATGAACGCGTCTGGCTGCGCTGCCAGCCCCGCGTCGAGTCGGTTCCAGCCTTCCTGGACATGCTCAGTTCCGCCCTGGCCGGCCAGACCGGTCAGACAACCCTCATTGCCGATGTGGCCGAGCGGCGCATCGCCCTCGTCACCGCCCTGATCGAGGCGGAGCAGGAGAGGGCGGCGGGTACGCCCTCCTTCCCGATGCTGGAGTTGCCCGAACTCGCGCTGGTCGGCGTGGAAGACGTGAGCGCATGCCGTCTCCTGCATCTGCTCGCTCCGGAGCTGGAGTCCGGCGCCAGCCGGCTCATGGTGCTGGGAGAGGCCGCGGAGACCGCAGCCCAGATCTTCAACCGGCGTGGCCGCCTGTCCGCCGTCGTGGCACGCGAGGGTGGCGCCATCCTTGCGCGGGTGGCGGAGGTCGGACCGACCAATCTCGTCGCCGTTGATGTGCCCTCCCTGGCCGCCGCCGCCATCGAGGGCGGGGTGTCCGGCCTGTTGCGGCAGGTCCGGGTGGGGGGTCTGGCATACCTTCTGCTGCTGCATTCGCTCGCCGGGCCAACCAGGGCTCTGGGCGAGACCCTCACGCGCTATGGGGCGATGCTGCGCGATCCGAACCTGCCCTGGCTGCCGGTTGCCCATGACTGGCGGACCTCGCTGGCCGCGGAACTGGTGAACGAGCATCTGGAAGTGATCTGGCGGGACGTCCTGGCGGTGTCGTCATCGGGAGTCAGCCCTGAACCTGCCCTGACGGTCCTGGAGATCGAAGCATGAGCGGCGTATCCCTGACGCGGCCCTCGGTCTGCGTCCTTTCCCATGCCCATCCGGATTTCTCGAAGGGCGGTGGCGAGATCGCGGCGTATCGGCACTACCAGACGATGCGAGGGGCGGGCTGGAACACCACCTTCGTGGCCGCCGCCGATCTGCGCCCCGCGGGGACAAAGGCCGGCCTGCCGCCGCTGCCCGTCGTCATGCCCTATGCCGAGGGCGAACACCTCATCACCACCGACCGGATGACCGAGGACCGGCTGTACTGGGAGGATGCGGATCAGAGGCGGGCGCTGGTGCGTTTCCTGGCCGGGCTCCAGGTGGATGTGTACCATTTCCACCATTACTGGCGGCTCGGCATGGACATGATCGCCGATCTTGTGGAGGCGCGGCCAGACGCTCATTTCGTCATGACCCTGCATGAAATGCTGGCGATATGTCTGCACCATGGTCAGATGATCAAGACGCGAGGTCGCGAGTTGTGCAACACGCAGTCGGCGGTGCGCTGTCTCTCCTGCTTTCCGTCGGAGGGCATTGATGCGCTGGTGCTGCGCAAGGCCTACATGCTGAAGGGCCTGCAGTGCATGGACCACCTGATCTACTGCTCCGAATTCCTGCAGGCGCGATACCTGGACTGGGGCTTGCACAATCGCGGCTCGGTGCTGGAAAACTATCTGGGCGACGACATGCTGGCCCTGCCGCGCCCCAAGCCCAGCGGGACGAATTCGCATCGCTTCGCCTTCTTCGGCCAACCCACCGCCTTCAAGGGGCTCGACGTGCTGCTGCGCGCCATGGCCCTGCTGCCGAAGGCCGGCCGCAAGGCCGGTACCAGCCCATTGCTGCTCGTCTTCGGGGCCGAACAGGCCGATGTGCTGCGCCTGTTCCCCAACTTGGCGCCCGTCATCGAAGCGCTCGGCCAATCCGTGATCTTTGCCGGACGTTATGAATCCAGCGACGTGATCCCGTTGATGCGATCGGTCGGGTGGGTCGTCGTGCCCTCCATCTGGTGGGAGAATTCCCCCGTGGTCATCCAGGAGGCGCGCCGCGCCGGTACGCCGCTCATCGTCTCGGACATCGGCGGCATGGCCGAGAAGGTCACGCCCGGACGCGACGGTCTGCATTTCCGCCGCAACTCCGCCACCGACCTGGCCGAGACGTTGGAATACGCGTCCAAATCCACGGTGCGGGCGCAGTTCGCCGCCTCGGTGGAAGATGTCATTGACCGGGACACCTTCCTGGCGGGGCTTGCCGAAGCCTATGCGCCCACGGCCGCCCGCGCGCCTTTCCGCCAGCAACAAGAGGCTGTCAGCTGAGCTTGCGTGAGAGAACCGTGCCCGATAGTTTCAGCTTGCTTGTACAGATGCCGGTGAGGTTGCGGGAAATCTCTCCCGAGCTGGAGCGGAATGGTCAGGCATGACAGTCAAGCAGGGAATTGGCTGACGTTCTTCCCATTCCGCTTCGGTTCATGGAGGACGACCGGCCAGGCTGTAACGGCAGGTCCTTTGGGAAGTCCACTCAAGGACTTCAGTCATTTTTGTATTTTTGATATGTTCTGGTAAAATTCATTCGGAATAGTGGTGTCGCGCATCGCATTTTGAACGCATGGTCGAGGTGGCAAGTTCCGACCGTGCGTCTGAATGACGCCGCACCGCGAAGGGCTTTCCAGGACTCGCCACACATCACATCGCATCCACCGAAGCGGGGCAGCAGTTTCAGAAGCATGCAAGTTCATCTCACGCCGGTGATGGTGCGCTGGGCCTATCGCCTACTGCTTGGCCGCGAACCGGAGAGCCAGGCGACCATCGACAACTGGTGCGGCGTGGGCAGCTTCCACGACCTGCGCGAAGGCATCCTCTCCAGTCCGGAAATGGCGGAACTCTCGATAGCAGGGTTCCCGGAGACGGGGGGGTGGATGGATGATGAGGTGACGGAGGAGGCCGTTTTCACCCTCCTCATGCTACGCGACGGTCAGCCCCCTGGCGCCGGGGTGATGGAAGCCTTTCAAGCGCAGCATGCCAACCTCCTGGACATGCGCCGCGCCCTGCTGCTCAGCCCTTCGATCAATGGGCGAATGCCGCGGGATGCCCATTCCGGCAGCCGGCAACTCGTGCTTCCAGGCGGCCTGGCACGGCTGTGGGGCGACCCCCGTGATCCGGAATTCGTCGGCGCTCCCGGCTTTGCCCCGCGCTATGCGGCGCTGCTGCAGGCCGCCTGGGCTGATGGTGGCGAGGGGCGTGTCATGGTGGAGAGCGAGGCCGGTATCGGCGTGGTGACCCTCGGGCTCGCCATGGGCGCACCACGCCACGCAATGCTGCTCACGCATGAGCCATCGCTCCGCAAGGCCGCGACGCTGGCGGAGAACGTCGCCGGCAACCGCCTCTCAACGGCGCATGTGCGCGATTTCGAGATGGGCGGGATCGCGCCGATGATGGAGCGGGAAGGGCTGGAGCGCCTGGACCTGCTGCGCCTGGCCGAGCCCGGCGCGCTGCGCCTCGCGCTCGAGAACGCGCCTCTGCTGCGGGCGCATGGCACCTTCGTGATCATCGGCTTCGACCTGACGCAGCTTCTGCTCCAGCCAGGGCCAAGCCCACTCAGCCTGCTGGCCGAATGCTGCGCCACCTTCGCCCATGTGGTCGCCTTCGGCGCATCGAACGAACCCATCGCCCTGCTCGACGAGGTGATGATGAAGGTCGCGCTGCGCCGAGCCTTGATGCGGCCCGACCGCCGCGATGAGTTCATCCTCTGCCCGGATCTCGACTGGATCGACCGTTTTCGCCTGTTCTGACGCCCCCCTTGTTCGGGTGCAGCCCGCGGTGAGGTGCGTCCCGGGGGCAGGGGAAGGGGCGCCACGCGGCACAAGGAGCTGGCCTCCTGGCGAAGCGGCAAACCACACCAACGGTGTTGCTCGCTTGGGAGGGGGCGTATCCCGCCGCTGCGCCGATGCGCCTCCAGGGCCGTGCCCTGCGAGCGGACATATCCAGGCTTCGGCGACAGCCCCTGTCCGGCCCGGTTGAGGAGTGCGAAATCTGGCACGGTGAGACCGAAGCGCCCGACAAGCCGGGCGCACCGTCCCACCGACGGGGCCTCACGCCGCGGCGCGCGCCCGGTAGCCATTGGGTTGGGCCGCATGCCAGTCCCAGGCCGTGCGGACGATCTGGTCGAGCTCCGCGAAGCGGGGCGTCCAGCCCGTCTCCGCCCGCAGCCGGGCCGAGGATGCCACCAGCGCGGGCGGGTCACCCGCGCGGCGGGGGCCGTTCTCATGCGGCACGGGCCGGCCGGCCACGCGCTCCACAGCCGCCATGACTTCGCGCACCGAATGCCCGGCGCCATTGCCGATATTGTAGCGCACCGAACCCTGGTCCAGCCGTGGAAGCACCGCGATATGGGCGGCCGCGAGGTCCGCCACATGCACATAGTCGCGCACCGCCGTGCCGTCGGGCGTGTCGTAGTCGGTGCCGAAGACGTGCAGCGGCGGCAGTTCGCCCAGCGTGGCCAGGATGGCGCGCGGGATCAGATGCGTCTCGGGGTCATGGTCCTCGCCCGCGCGGCCGGCCGGGTCCGCACCCGCCGCGTTGAAATAGCGCAGGGCGGCCGAGCGCAGCCCATGCGCGCCTTCCGCCCAGGCCAGCGCCTGCTCCACCATCAGCTTGGAGAGGCCATAGGGGTTGACCGGGGTGGTGGGGGCCTCCTCGGTGATGGGCACCTCGCGCGGCACGCCGAACACCGCCGCCGTCGAGGACAGCACGAACTTGGTGCAGCCCGCCCGCGCCGCCGTTTCGGCCAGGAAGAGGCTATTCGCCACATTCTCGCGGCAGTAGCGCAGCGGCTCCTTCATGCTGTCGCCCACCAGCGAGAGGGCGGCCATGTGGAAGACCGCGTCGAAGGACCAGGCGGCGAAGACCTCCTGCACCCGCGCGCGATCGGACAGGGTGGCCTGCACGAATTCCGCTGACGCCGGCACGGCCGCACGGTGGCCCATGCTGAGATCGTCCAGCACCACCACCTCATGCCCCGCGTCGAGCAGGGCCAGCACGAGATGGCTGCCCACATAGCCCGCGCCGCCGGAAACCAGATATCGCATCGTCAGATCTTTCCTGCCTCAACCGCGCGCCGCTTCCCCATGACCATCATGGCTGGCTTGAAGGCCGCCAAGTCTCATGCCGACAAAACCGATGATGGAAGCGGAACGAAGAATATGAAGGAGCTTCAGCCCCGGCAAGATCATCACCAGATCACACCGGCGATAATGAGGCAGGCCTGATGGTGCGGGACCCGATGACCGGCAATGCCGGATGCCTCGGCGATCCGCGTCATCACGGGCCCTTGGCTCGGCGCTGGGAGCGAGGTCCTGGCGCGGGTGGCGGCCATCAGGTGGCCTTCGCCGGAACAGGCGCGACAGGTCCTGGGTCAGGACCGGAAGGGCCGTGCCACCATCCCCTCATGCGCGAAGCGGTGCATCGTATGGGAGGGGTCAGGGGCCTGCGCGGTGGTGAACCGGGTGGGATTCGAACCCACGGCCATTCGATTAAAAGTCGAATGCTCTACCACTGAGCTACCGGTTCGCACGCGCGCGGGGCGGAGAAACGCCACCGCGCGCGGCAAGTCAACCCGAGAGGGTTCAGGTGGCGTCGGCCAGCACCTGCATGCGGATCAGCCGGTCCGGATTGCGCACCTGGCCCGACTGGCCGGCGCCGCGGGTGATGCGGTCCACATGCTCCATGCCCGCCGTCACCTGGCCCCAGATGGTGTACTGGCCATCGAGGAAGCTGCCCGGCGCGAACATGATGAAGAACTGGCTGTTCGCGCTGTTGGGGTTCTGCGAACGGGCCATGCCGCAGGTGCCGCGCAGGAAGCGCGCGCGGGAGGGGGGCACGAATTCGGCGGGAAGATCGGCGAAGCCGCGGTCGCGGAAGCCGCCGGTGCCGGTGCCGGTGGGGTCGCCGCCCTGGGCCATGAAGCCCTCGATCACGCGGTGGAAGGGCGTGCCGTCATAGAGGCCCTGGCGCGTGAGCGTCTTGATGCGCTCCACATGCAGCGGCGCCAGGTCCGGGCGCAGCTGGATGGTGACGAGGCCATTGTCCTTCAGCGTCATCCGCAGCGTGTTCTCGGGGTCCTGCGCGGGCGTCTGGGCCTCGGCTTCGTTCGTCTCGGTCATGATCGCTCCTGCGGCGAGAAGGGTGGTGGCGGTGAGAAGGGCGCGGCGTTGCATGTCGGGCCTCCTGTTCGGGTTTGGCGCGCGCTTGCCGGTCAGGCCTTGCGCGTGCGGGCGAGGGTGCGTTCGAGCGTCAGCGGGGGGACGAAGCTGTGGATGTCACCGCCCAGCTGCGCGATCTCCTTCACGAAGCGCGAGGAGATGAAGTGGTTCCGCTCGCTGGCCATCAGATAGACCGTCTCGATCTCGGGATCGAGACGGGCATTCATCCCGGCCATCTGGAACTCATAGTCGAAATCGGTGACGGCGCGCAGCCCGCGCACGATCATCTGCGCGCCCACCTCGCGCGCGAAATGCACGAGCAGGCCGGTGAAGGGCACCACCTCGATGTTGCAGCCCGTGCGCGCGGCGATGGCGTCGGTTTCGGCGCGGACCAGCTCCGCGCGCTCCTCCAGGGGGAAGAGGGGGCCCTTGCCGGCGTTCATCGCCACACCCACCACCAGCCGGTCCACCAGCCGCGCGGCGCGGCCGATCACGTCCAGGTGGCCATTGGTGACGGGGTCGAAAGTGCCCGGGTAGAGGGCCGTGCGTTCAACCATCTTCTTGCGTTTCCTCGACTTCTTCCAGGACGGGGAAGCAGCTCGTCACCCGCTCGCCCTCGTCCAGCCTCTGCAGCATGACGCCCTGCGACTGCCTTCCGGTCTTGCGGACCTGTTCCGCCGCGAAGCGGATGGCCTGGCCGCCATCGGTCATCAGCATGATGTGGTCGCCCGGATGGACGACGAAATTGGCCACCACCGCAGAACCGGTGCGGGCCGACAGGGTGAGGTTGGCGATGCCCTGCCCACCACGGCCCGTCACGCGATATTCATAGGCGCTGCTGCGCTTGCCGAAGCCGCGATCGGTGACGGTGAGGAGGAATTGCTCCGCCTGCTCCATCTCGGCCATGCGCTCGGCCGAGAGGGTGATTTCCTCCGACACCTCCGCGTCCTCGATCACGGCGGGCACGGCCTCCATCTCCTCGCCGGCGGCGCGGCGGCGGGCGCGCAGATAGGCTTCGCGCTCGGCGGGGCTCGCCTCCACGTGGCGCAGCACCACCAGCGCGATCACGCCATCCCCAGGGGCGAGGCGGATGCCGCGCACGCCCGTCGAATCGCGGCCGGCGAAGACGCGCAGCGTGTCGGCATCGGCCACGAAGCGGATGGCCTTGCCCTGGCGGGTGGCCAGCAGCACGTCATCGCCCTCCTGGCAGGTGGCGACGCCGATGAGCTTGTCACCCTCATCCAGCTTCATGGCGATGAGGCCGGAGGAACGGATGTTGCGGAAATCCGACAAGCGGTTGCGCCGCACGTCGCCGCCCGCGGTGGCGAAGACCAGGTGCAACGCGTCCCACAGCGTCTCATCCTGCGGCAGCGGCAGGACGGCGGTGATGGTCTCGTTCTCCTGCAATTGCAGCACCTGCCGCAGGGAGCGGCCCTTGCCGCCGGTACCGCCCTCGGGCAGCTGCCAGACCTTCTCGCGGAAGGCGATGCCGCGGCTGGTGAAGAAGATGACCCATTGGTGGGTGTGCGCCACGAAGCTGCGCACCACCACGTCATCGGCGCGGGTGGAGGCCGCACTCCGGCCCCGCCCGCCGCGATGCTGCGCGCGGAACACGTCGAGGGCGGTGCGCTTCACATAGCCGTCGCGTGTCAGCGTCACGACCATGGAGGCGGGGGCGATCAGGCTTTCGTCGTCAATGTCGCCGTCAATGTCCTCGATGCGCGTCATGCGCGGGCTGGCCAGCGTGGCGCGGACGGCGGTGAGTTCCTCGGCCATCACCTCCATGCGGCGGGGGCGGCTGCCCAGGATGTCCAGCAGTTCGACGATGCGGGCGCCCACTTCCTGCAGCTCGCCCTCGATCTTGGCGCGTTCCAGCCCGGTCAGGCGTTGCAGGCGCAGTTCCAGGATGCCGCGCGCCTGGGCTTCCGTCAGGCGCATGGTGCCGGTGTCGGAGAGGATGTTCCCCTCGTCCTGCACCAGGGCCACCAGCGGCGCCACATCGGCCGCCGGCCAGTCGCGCGCCATCAGCGCCACGCGGGCCGCGGCCGCGTCGGGGCTTTCGCGGATGAGGCGGATCACCTCGTCAATGTTCGCCACCGCGATGGCGAGGCCCACCAGATTGTGCGCCCGCTCCCGCGCCTTCATCAGGCGGTGGCGCGAGCGGCGGAGGATCACTTCCTCACGGAAGGCGATGAAGGCCAGCAGCGCCTCGCGGATGCCCATCTGCTGCGGGCGGCCGCCATTCAGCGCCAGGAAATTCACCGGGAAGCTGATCTGCAGCTGCGTCATGCGATACAGCGTGTTGAGCACGATCTCCGCCACCGCGTCGCGCTTCAGCTCGATCACGATGCGCAGCCCCGAACGGTCGCTTTCGTCGCGCAGGTCGCTGATGCCCTCGATCAGCTTGGAGCGCACCAGTTCCGCGATCCGCTCCACCAGGGTGGACTTGTTCACCTGGTAGGGAATCTCGGTGACGATGATGGCCTGGCGGGCGCCCTTCACCTCGATGTCGCAGACCGCGCGCAGCGGGATGGAACCACGCCCCGTCTCGAAGGCGGAGCGGATGCCCGAGCGCCCCAGGATGATGCCGCCCGTGGGGAAGTCCGGCCCCGGGATGATCTCCATGAGTTCCTGCAGCGTGGTCGCGGGCTCCGCGATCAGCTTCAGCGTGGCGTCGATCACCTCGGTCGGGTTGTGGGTCGGGATGTTGGTGGCCATGCCCACCGCGATGCCGCCCGCGCCATTCACCAGCAAATTGGGGAAGGCGGCCGGGAGCACTTTGGGCTCGTTCGCGCTCTCATCGTAGTTGGGCGCGAAATCGACCGTGTCCTCGTCAATCCCTTCCAGCAGCGCGGTGGCGGATTTGGCCAGCCGCACCTCCGTGTAGCGCATGGCCGCCGGCGGGTCGCCGTCCATGGAGCCGAAATTGCCCTGCCCATCCACCAGCGGCACGCGCATGGAGAAGGGCTGCGCCATGCGGACCATGGCGTCATAGATCGCGCTGTCGCCGTGCGGGTGATACTTGCCCATCACGTCGCCCACCACGCGGGCCGATTTGCGGTGCGGCTTGTCGGCCGTGTAGCCGGCCTCGTCCATGGCAAACAGGATGCGCCGGTGCACCGGTTTCAGCCCGTCGCGCACATCGGGCAGCGCGCGGCTGACGATGACGCTCATCGCGTAGTCGAGATAGGACCGCCGCATCTCCTCTTCGAGGGCGATGGGCGCGATGTCCGAAGACGGTTCGTCCGGGGCGGTGTCGCTCAAGTCGCAATCCTCATGGCGCGGGCGCGCGCCTGGTCATTCGGCAAGGGGTAGGGGGAGGGCAGGGGGTCAGAAGGGGATGTCGTCGTCCAGGTCGGCCTTCTTGGGCGCGTCCCAGCCCGAGCGCTGCGCGCCGCCCGTCCGGCCGCCGCCGCCATAGCCGCCAGCGCGCTGGGGGGCAGGGCTGTCGCCACCGCCATAGGAACGCTCCTCGCCCATGTCGCCGCCACCGCCGCCGCCGCGCCCGCCCACAAGGGTGAGCTCACCGCGGAAGTTCCGCAGCACGATCTCGGTGGTGTAGCGCTCCTGGCCCGCCTGGTCCTGCCATTTGCGGGTTTCGAGCTGGCCTTCGATGTAGACCTCGCTGCCCTTCTTCAGGTAGCGCTCGGCGATTTCGCCCAACTTCTCATTGAAGATGGCGACGGAGTGCCACTCTGTGCGCTCCTGCATGTTGCCATCACGGTCCTTGTAGCGCTCGGAGGTGGCGAGGCGCAGGTTCACCACGCGGCCGCCATTCTGGAAGTTCCGCACTTCCGGGTCCTTGCCGAGCCGGCCGAGGATGATCACCTTGTTCACGCCGGCCATGGGGGGAAAGCTCCTTGCAATCGGGTCGGACAACCTACCTTTTCGGCGCCCTCCCGCCAAGCCGAGGGCGTCGCCGCACTGCGTCCATAACTGTCACAACCACCCCCTAGGATGGGCCGATGACCCTTGCCCGCCGGAGTTCGCCCCATGCCGCGTGATGCCGCCCCCGAGACCCCGGCCACGCGCGGGGATGCCCGAAGCGACCTGATCCGCATCCGCGGCGCCCGGCAGCACAATCTGAAGTCGCTGGACATTGACCTGCCGCGCGGAAAGCTGGTGGTGCTGACCGGGCTGTCCGGCTCGGGCAAATCCTCGCTGGCCTTCGACACCATCTATGCCGAGGGGCAGCGGCGCTATGTCGAATCGCTCTCCGCCTATGCGCGGCAATTCCTGCAATTGATGCAGAAGCCCGATGTGGATTCGATCGAGGGCCTGAGCCCCGCCATCTCCATCGAGCAGAAGACCACCAGCCACAACCCGCGCTCCACCGTGGGCACGGTCACGGAAATCCATGACTACATGCGCCTGCTCTGGGCGCGGGTGGGCGTGCCCTACAGCCCGGCCACCGGCCTGCCCATCGAGGCGCAGACCGTCAGCCAGATGGTGGACCGGGTGCTGGCCATGCCGGAGGGGACGCGCCTGCTGATCCTGGCGCCTGTGATTCGCGGCAAGAAGGGCGAGTACCGAAAGGAACTCGCCGAGTACCAGCGCCGCGGCTTCGAGCGGGTGAAGGTCAATGGCGCGTTGCACCTCATCAGCGAAGCACCCAAGCTCGACAAGAAGCTCAAGCACGACATCGAGGTGGTGGTGGACCGCATCGTGGTCCGCGAGGGCATCGCGCAGCGCCTGGCGGACAGCTTCGAGACGGCGCTGGCTCTGGCCGATGGCATCGCCTATGCCGAGAACGCGGACAATGCCGAGCGCACCGTGTTCAGCCAGAAATTCGCCTGCCCTGTCAGCGGCTTCTCCATCGAGGAAATCGAGCCGCGGCTGTTCAGCTTCAACTCGCCCCAGGGCGCCTGCCCGGTCTGCGACGGGCTGGGGACCGAGAGCTTCTTCGACCCGGCCCTGGTCGTGCCCAATGAGGCCGCCAGCCTGCGCGAAGGCGCCATCGCCCCATGGGCCGGCAATGCCTCCAGCCCCTATTACGACCAGACGCTGGCCTCGCTGGCCAAGCACCTCAAGATCAACCTGGACCATGCCTGGGAGGAGCTGCCTCAGGTCGCCCGCCAGGCCATCCTGCACGGCACCGGCCCGGACCCGGTGACGCTCCGCTACAAGGATGGCTTGCGCGCCTATGAGGTGAACAAGCCCTTTGAGGGCGTGATCGCGAACCTCCAGCGCCGCTTCCGCGAGACGGACAACCCCTGGGTGCGCGAGGACCTGGCCCGCTACCAGGCGCAGAAGCCCTGCCATGCCTGCAACGGCCATCGCCTCAAGCCGCAATCGCTCGCGGTGAAGGTGGCCGGCTGCCATATCGGCGAGGCGAGCGCTCTGTCCATCCGCCGCGCGCGGGAATGGTTCGCGGGGGTGAACGAGACCCTCACCCCGCAGCGCCAGGAAATCGCCCGCCGGATTCTCCGCGAGATCGAGGACCGGCTGCAATTCCTGGTGGATGTGGGGCTGGACTACCTGTCGCTCGCGCGGTCCTCGGCCACGCTTTCGGGCGGGGAGAGCCAGCGCATCCGCCTCGCTTCCCAGATCGGCTCGGGGCTGACCGGCGTGCTCTATGTGCTGGACGAACCCTCCATCGGCCTGCACCAGCGGGACAATGAACGCCTGCTGGTGACGCTGCGCCGCCTGCGCGACCTCGGCAATTCCGTGCTGGTGGTGGAACACGACGAGGACGCCATCCGCACCGCCGACCACCTGGTGGATATCGGCCCCGGGGCGGGGGCGGCGGGCGGCACGGTGGTGGCGCAGGGCACGCCGGAGGAGGTGGCGGCCCACCCCACCTCCGTCACCGGCGCCTACCTTTCCGGCCGACGCGAAATTCCGATGCCGCCCGCGCGCCGGCCGATTGATCGCAAGCGCATGCTGCGGGTGGTGGGCGCCACGGGGAACAACCTGAAGAATGTGGATGCGGAATTCCCGCTGGGCACCTTCACCGCCATCGCCGGCGTGTCGGGCGGGGGCAAGTCCACGCTGGTGATCGAGACGCTGTTCAATGGCCTCTCGCGCCGGCTCATGGGGGCCAGCGTGGTGCCCGCGCCGCACCAGCGCATCGAGGGCATCGAGCTGATCGACAAGGTCATCGACATTGACCAGTCGCCCATCGGCCGCACGCCGCGCTCCAACCCCGCGACCTATACGGGCCTCTTCGCGCCCATCCGCGACTGGTTCGCGGAACTGCCGGATTCACGCTCGCGCGGCTACAAGCCCGGCCGCTTCAGCTTCAACGTGAAGGGCGGCCGCTGCGAGGCCTGCCAGGGCGATGGCGTCATCAAGATCGAGATGCACTTTTTGCCGGATGTCTACGTCACCTGCGACACCTGCAAAGGGAAGCGCTACAACCGCGAAACCCTGGAGGTGAAGTTCCGCGGCAAATCCATCGCCGACGTGCTGGACATGACGGTGACGGAGGGCCGCGCCTTCTTCTCGGCCGTGCCCTCCATCCATGAAAAGCTGCGGATGCTGGAGGAGGTGGGGCTCGGCTACATCCATCTCGGCCAGCAGGCGACGACGCTCTCGGGCGGCGAGGCGCAGCGCATCAAGCTCGCCAAGGAACTCAGCCGCCGCGCCACGGGCCGCACCCTCTACATCCTGGACGAGCCCACCACCGGCCTGCATTTCGAGGATGTGCGCAAGCTGCTGGAGGTGCTGCACCAGCTTGTCGCCACCGGGAACACGGTGGTGGTGATCGAGCACAACCTCGAGGTCATCAAGACCGCCGACTGGGTGCTGGATCTCGGGCCCGAGGGCGGCGAGGGCGGTGGGCGTATCGTGGCCCAGGGCACGCCGGAGGACATCGCGGCCAACCCCGAAAGCCACACCGGCCGCTTCCTCCAGCCCATCCTGGCGCGCCACGCGCCGCCGGCGAAGCCCAAGCGCAAGCGGGCAGGCTAGGACGCCCGCGCCGCCGCCTCGCCAGACAGCCAGGCGCCGGCGACGGTGCCGGCGAAACGGCTATGCGTGGCCTCGCCCGCGAAGGTGAGGCGCCCTTCGCCCAGTGGCGCCGCCAGCACGGCGCGCGAGGCATGGTGCCCCGGCCGCGCATGGCTGTAGCTGCCGAGGAACAAAGGGTCATCGCCCCAGCGCGTGACCAGCGCCTCGCCCAGCGCGGCGTCGCTGCCGAACATGGCGGCGAAATCGGCACGGGCGGCGGCCTCGGTGGCGGCCACGCCCTCGCGCAGCAATGCCCAGGCCCGCGCCCCGCCCACGAAGCCGAAGACCAGCGGCGCGTCGAAGGGGCGGAACACCCAGGACATGGGCTGCGGCGCGGCCGCCGTCACGACGCGGCGCGCGGAGTGGAAGGGCGCCACGCCCACATCGCGCCGCAGCCGGAAGGCGAATTTCGTCAGCAGCCCCATGGGCAGGCCCGCGATGGCGTCGCGTGTGGCCGGAGGCAATTCGGGTGTGAAGCGCAGCCCGCCAGCCGCCAGCACGCCGGTCGAGACGGTGACGATGGCGCGCGCGGCCCGCAGCGTGCCGAAATCGCCCTCCGCCACCACGCCCGGCCCTTCCCAGCGCAGGTGGCGCACGGGGTGGTGGAGGCGGATGTCGAGGCCCTCGGCCAGCCGCGCCACGAGCCCGCCCACGCCCTCGCGCGGCAGCAGGTTGGGCCCGTCCAGGTCGGTGCGGACGTAGTCCTCCAGCGAGATGCGCCCCAGCTCGGCCCCGTTGATCTGACTGCCCAGCCAATGCGCGATGGTGGCGTCCCAGCGGCCGCCCCGCGGCGCGGCCTCAGTCACGGGGCGGTCGGGCGTGAGGGGTGCCGCCGCCAGCGCATCCTCGAAGGCCCCATGGGCGCGCCAGTAGTCCTGGAATTCCTCGGCCGTCGCGAATCGGTCGCCCAGATGCAGATGGCGTTCGCGCACCGTGTCGTGGTCAATGTGCTCGGCCACATGCGCCGCCAGCGGGTTTTCATCCGCCTGGTGCAGCCAGGTGGCGCCATGGTCGAAGGGCACCCCAAGCGTCGTGCAGGTCCGCGCCCGCCCGCCCAGATGGCCCGAGGCCTCCAGCACCACGCAGCTTCGCCCCGCCGCGCGCAGCGCGCGCGCCGCCGCGATGCCGGCGCAGCCCGCGCCGATGATGAGCACCTCTGGATCGCTTCCGGACATGCCCGCATCATGCCCCCGATCACGGAGAACGCCCATGCTGCAGCCACCCCCCGCCGAACCCGGCATGCGCGAGGACGAGGTGGACACGCCCGCCTTGCTGCTCGACCTCGACGCCTTCGAGCACAACCTCGACACCATGGCCGCACTGCTGGCGCCCACCAATGTGAAGCTGCGGGCCCACGCCAAGACGCACAAATCGCCCGTGATCGCGCGGATGCAGATGGCGCGCGGGGCCATCGGCCAATGCGTGCAGAAGGTGGCCGAGGCCGAGGCGCTGGTCTGGGGCGGCGTGCCCGATGTGATGGTGACCAACCAGGTGGTGGGCGCGCGCAAGCTGGCGCGGCTCGCGGCGCTGGCGAAGGTGGCGCGCGTCTCCATCTGCGCCGACGACCCTGCCCATGTGGACGCCATCGAGGAAGCGGCCGAGGCCGCCGGCGTGCGTATCCCCGTGCTGGTGGAAATTGACGTGGGTGCGGCGCGCTGCGGCGTGCAGCCTGGCCCGCCCGCTGTGGCCCTGGCCCAGCGCATTGCGGCGTCGAAGCATCTGAGCTTCGGCGGCATCCAGGCCTATCACGGCAGCGCCCAGCACATCCGCACGCCCGAGGGCCGGGCCACCGCCATCCGCGGCGCGGCCGAGGAAGCCCGGCGCACGGTGGAGCAATTGCGCCAGCAGGGCCTCGACTGCCCCGTGGTGGGCGGCGCCGGCACCGGCACCTTCGCGCATGAGCTGGCGAGCGGCGTCTATACCGAACTGCAAGCCGGCTCCTACGCGCTGATGGACGCCGACTACGCCCGCAACGAGGAGGCACCGCCCTTCCAGCACGCGCTCTTCGTGCTGGCGACGGTGATGAGTGCCGCCACGCCGCACATCGCCGTGCTGGACGCCGGCCACAAGGCGATGCCGACCGACAGCGGTTATCCCTTGGTCTGGGGGCGGGAAGGGGTGCGCTATGTCGGCGCGTCCGACGAGCACGGGAAGCTGACGGTGGAGGACCCGTCGCTGCGTCCGCGGCTTGGAGAAAAGCTGCGCCTCGTCCCCGGCCATTGCGACCCCACGGTGGACCGCTACGACTGGTATGTGGGGGTCCGGAAGGGGCGGGTGGAATGCCTCTGGCCCGTCGCGGCGCGGGGGGGATGGCCTAGCGTCCGATCGTCCCGGCGCAGCCGGGGCGTGAATCGGCCGCGGGGAAAGCGTCCGATCGTCCCGGCGCAGCCGGGGCGTGAATCGGCCGCACCCCTACCTTCGCCGGAACCTCTCCACCGCCGCCACCAGCGCCGTGCGGATGCCGGGTTCCAGCGCCGAATGCCCGGCATCGGCCACCACGGTCAGCCGGGCGCGGGGCCAGGCGGCGGCCAGGTCGAAGGCCGTCTCGGCCGGGCAGACCATGTCGTAGCGCCCCTGGATGATCTCGGCCGGCATGTGCGCGATGCGGTGCATGCCGCCCAGCAGCCCGCCCTCGGGCAGGAAGAGCCGGTGCTTGAAGTAATGCGCCTCGATGCGCGCCAGCCCCAGCGCCGTGCGGTCCTGCGCGAAGGACGCCACCGTCTCGGGCGAGGGCAGCAGGGTGGAACAACTGCCCTCGTAATGGCTCCAGGCCCGGGCGGCGGGCAGGTGCAAGGCGGGGTCGGGGCTGGTGAGGCGCCGCAGATAGGCCTCCAGCAGGTCATGCCGTTCCTCGGGCGGGATGTGCTCGGCGAAGGCGGACCAGGCATCGGGGAAGAAGCGCCGCAGCCCGTGCAGGAACCACTCCACCTCCGCGTCGCGGCCGAGGAAGACGCCGCGCAGCACGCAGCCAGTCACCCGTTCCGGGTGCGCCTGGGCGTAGGCCAGCGCGAGGGTGGAGCCCCAGGAGCCGCCGAACAGCAGCCAGCGCTCCAGCCCCAGGAAGCGGCGCAGCGTCTCGATGTCCTCGACCAGATGCGGCGTGGTGTTGGCCGTGAGCTCCCCCAAGGGACGCGAACGGCCGGCGCCGCGCTGGTCGAACACCACCAGCCGCCAATGCGTGGGGTCGAAGAAGCGGCGGTGCACCGCGCCCGCCCCGGCACCCGGGCCGCCATGGAGAAACAGCACGGGCTGGCCGCGGGGATTGCCCACCTGCTCCCAATACATGACATGCCCGTCGCCGAGCGGCAGCAGGCCGGTCTCGAAGGGCGCGATATCGGGGAAAAGGTCGCCACGGGGCATCCCACAGTTATCCTTCGCCGCGCCGCGCGGGGCAATGGCTTCGGCCATCTGCGCCGATCATCATTCTCCCCCCTTCGCCTTCGGCCCAGGACTGCCTAGTTTAGCATTATGCCAGTTTCGCGACCCGGCCAGAGCGCCGCGTCCACCGCACCCCAGGGGGCCGTGTGCGCGGTCTGCGGCACCGAAAGCCGCCAGGCCCTGTTCCGCGCCACCGCGCCGGAGCAGGCGCCGGACCTCGACCTGCGGCCGGGCCAGCCGCTGCGCGCCACCATGGGCCGCTGGCTGCAGCAATGCCCGAGTTGCGGATATTCGGCGCCGGACATCACCCAGGCCCACCCGGCCGCGGCCCAGGCGGTGGGCGGGGCGAATTACCGCGCCCTGCTGAACGATGCCTCGCACCCGCCGCTGGCGCGGCGCTTCCTGGCCTGGGCGCTCGTGCTGGAAGAGACGGGCGCGCTGCACGCCGCCGCCGAGGCCACCCTCCAGGCCGCCTGGACCGCCGATGATCTGGGCCGTCCCGAACTCGCGCGCAGCTGGCGGCTGGAGGCGGTCGCACTCTGGCGCAGCGGCCCGCCGCTGGATGCCGAGCAGACCGTCCGCGTCGTGGACGCCCTGCGCCGCGCCGAGGAATGGGAGGATGCCGGCCACACCGCCCGCGCCCTGTTGCAGGACGACCCGCCCGAGGCGGTGGCCCAGGTATTGGCCCTGGAGTTGCGGCTGATCGAGGCCGAGGACGCGGCCCGCCACAGCGTGGCCTCCGCCCTGCCGCCGCCCTCGCGCCGGCCGCATGTCTCGCACCAGCGCCGCCAGCCGCGCCGCGATGGGCTCTTCGGTTGGCTGCGGCGGCTGTTCCGGCGTTGACCTGCGGGGGCGCCCCGTCCAGATAGGTTATAACATACCTATCTCGCGAGGTGCCCGATGAACCGCCGCCTTCTCCTGGCCCTTCCGGCCCTGCTGCCCTTTACCGCCGTCCGCGCCCAGTCGCGCCCCGTCGTGGCGGCCTCCTTCACCATCCTGGGCGACCTGACCCAACAGGTGGTGGGTGACCGTGCCGAGCTGCGCGTCATCGCCGGCCCCGATGTGGACGCGCATCATTTCCAGACCCGCCCCTCCCATGCCGAGGCGGTGCGCACCGCCAATGTCGCCATCCGCAACGGGGCGGGCTTCGACAACTGGTTCAACCGCCTGCTGGGCAGCACCAATTTCCGCGGCACGCGGGTGGTGGCGACGGAAGGCCTGACGCTGCTGCGCGAGGCCCCACGCCCCGGCCACAACCACGGCCACAACGACCCCCATGCCTGGCAGGATGCGCGCCTCGCCGCCCGCTACATCCGCAACATCGAGGCCGGCATGACCCGCGCCGACGCCGATGGCGCCGCCCATTACCGCGAACGCGCCGAGGCCGCCGTAGCCCGGCTGGAGGCGCTGGATGGCTGGGTGCGCGCCCAGATCCAAACCGTGCCGGAGGCGCGGCGCGTCGTCGTCACCAGCCATGACGCCTTCGCCTATTTCGGCGCCGCCTATGGCGTGCGCTTCCTCGCCCCCCAGGGCATCGGCAACACCGAGCCCTCGGCGCAGCAGGTGGCGCGCCTCATCCGGCAGATCCGCGAGAACAACATCACCGCCGTCTTCGTGGAAAACATCAGCAACCCCGCCACGCTGGAACGCCTGGCGCGCGAGGCGGGTGTGACGGTGCAGGGCCGGCTCTACGCCGACGCCCTTTCCGCCGCCGATGGCCCGGCCGCCACCTATGAGGCGATGATGCGCCACAATGTCGGGCTGATGGTCCGGGCCATGGCGGGCTAAAGTCAGCTCTCCAGCCGGCGCAGGCGGCCGCTGCGGACCAGCTCCGCCCAGCGGGCCGCGTCGGCGCGGAAATAGGCGGCGAAGCCCGCGGCGTCGGTCGGAATGGGTTCCACCAGCGCCTGGCGCATGCGCTCCTGCACGGCCGCGGTGGCGATGGCCTCGCGGCAGGCGGCCTCCAGGCGCTGGAAGGCGGCCTGGGGCGTGCCGGCACGGGTGAAGAAGCCCAGCCACAGGCCGAATTCGTAGTCCGCCACCCCCTGCTCGGCCACGGTCGGGACGTCGGGGAAGACGGCGGTGCGCGCCGCCGAGGTCACGCCCAGCGCCCGCACCGCGCCGCCCCGCACCTGGCCCGAGGCCGAGCCCGCCGCATCCAGCAGGAAGTTGATGCGCTGGCTGATCAGGTCCGGATAGACCGCGCCCGAGCCGCGATAGGGCACGTGCAGCAGCTGGGTGTTCGTCGCCGCCGCCAGCAATTCGCCGGCCAGGTGGCTGCCCGTGCCGGGGCCGGAGGAGCCATAGCTGATCTCGCCCGGCCGGGCCCGCGCGGCGGCCAGCAGCTCGCCCAGGTTCTGGAAGGGGGCTTGCGGCGAGACCACCAGCAGCATGGGCACGGCGCCGATGCCGCTCAGCGGCGTCAGGTCGTTCAGCGGGTCGTAGTTCAGCGTCTGCAAGGAAGGCCCGGTGGCCTTGGAGACCGAGCCGAGGACGAAGCTGTAGCCATCGGCCGGCGCGCTGCGCGCGACATGCGCGCCGCCGATATGCCCGCCGGCGCCCGGCCGCTGCTCCACCACCACCGTCTGGCCCAGGATGCGCGACATCTCGGGCGCGATGACCCGGCCCAGCACATCGGCCGAGCCGCCGGTGGCATAGGGAATGACCATGGTGACCGGGCGCTCGGGAAAGGCGGCGCGGGCGATGCCGGGGGCGGCGAGGCCAAGCCCCGCGAGGAGGGGGAGGGAACGGCGATGCAGCATGGGGCAGTCTCCTGGATCGGCTTGGGGCTCCAGGTAGGCATGAACCATGCCAAGGGGCCCCGCCGCCGCGAGACCCTTTATTGCACGATCTGATTTGGTAGGAAAGCTAGGCCGATATTTCCGCGGCCTTGCGCTGTAGAATAGCCTTGTCCACCTTGTTGGTGCCCGCCAGCGGCAGCGCCTCCAGGAACCACACCCGGCGCGGATGCATGAAGGCCGGCGCGTGGCGCAGGGTGAAGGCCTTGAGCGTGGCTTCGTCCACCGTCGCACCCGGCCGGCGCACCACGAAGGCCACGGGCTTGGTGCCCTTGATGTCGTCGGGCACGGGGATGACGGCGGCCTGCTCCACCTCCGGGTGGCGTTCGAGGACGGCCTCCACCTCACCGGGGAAGATGTTCTCGCCGCCGGAGATGAACATGTCATCGGCCCGGCCGACGACGTAGAAGAAGCCATCGGCATCGCGCCGCATCACGTCGCCCGTGACGTAGAATCCGTCCGCGGTCACGGGGGGCTTGAGGTCCGGCCGGTTGAAATAGCCGTTCATGAGGCCGGGTGTGCGCTGTTCCAGCACGCCCTCATCGCCCAGCGTGCCATCGGGCGCGCGCAGGCGCAGCTCCACCACCGGCAGCGGGTAGCCCACGGAAAGCTGCGGCGTGGGCAGGCCCTTGGGATGTGGCCCGAAGACCACCGGCCCGGCCTCGGTCGTGCCATAGGCGTTGATGAGGCGCGCGGTGGGGAAGGCGGCCTTGATGGCGGCCGCCAGCGCCTCGCTGACCGGGGCGGAGCCCAGGCGGATGGAGCGCACGCTGGTCGTGTCCGTCTCCGCCAGCAGCGCCTTCTCCCGCAGCAGCATGGCGAACATGGGCGGCACGGCGGTGAGCCAGGTGCAGCGCTCCTCGCCGATGGCGCGGATGTAGTCGGCCTCGCGGAATTGCGGCAGCAGCACGATGGTGGCGCCCGCGGCCAGCGCCAGCTGCGCCAGCGCCAGCCCGTTCATGTGGTAGAGGGGCGCCGCGATGAGGAAACGCTCCTCCCGCTGCGGCGCGGCCTTCAGGCGTTGTTCCACGATCCAGAGATGGGATTGGTGCGACAGCACCACCCCCTTGGGCTTGCCCGTGCTGCCCGAGGTGTAGAGGAAGAGCGCCGGCTCGGCCGGGGCGGGGAGGACGGGGTCCAATGCCCCCGCATCAAGAAATCCATGCCAATCAGGGCTTTCCAGGGGCAGGGTGGGAATTCCACCGGGCACCTGGTTGGCAAGGGCTGCGTCATGCGCGACCAGACTGACTTCCGCATTGCCCAGCACATAGGCAATCGTTTCGGGCGGGAAGCGCCAATTCACCGGCACCGCCACCACGCCCACGCGCATGGCGCCGCAGAGCAGCGCCAGGAACTCGACCGAATTGGCGCCGAGCAGCCCCAACCGGTCGCCGCGGACCAGGCCACGGCGCAGCAGGCCACGCCCGGCCGCATCGGCCAGGGCGTCGAACTCCGCATAGGTCACGACGCGCCGGGCGCCACCGGACCGGAAGACCAGGGCGGGCTTGTCGCCCGCCACATCGCCCGGCGTCAGCGCGCCGAGGTTGCGCGCCGTGAACCCGCTCATGCCTTCGGCGGGGCCGGGGGGGCCGTGAGGTAGACGCCGCGGCCCGAGGCGCAGAGCTTGCCGTCCCCGTCGAACACCGAGGCCTCGGCCACCGAGAACTGCCCGCCCGCGCGCACCACCTTGCCCTTGCAGGTCAGGTCGCCCGGCATGGCGGCGCGGTGATAGTCCACCCGCATGTCGATGGTGGGCACGCCGCGCCCGGTGCTCGAGACCAGCGCCCAGTCGGCCGTCAGGTCCACCAGCGCGGCCAGGATGCCGCCATGGGTGTAGCGGCGGTCGGGGTTCACCACCCATTCCTCGCGCCAGGTGGCCTTCAGCTCGATGGTGCCTTCGCCAACCGCGATCACCTTGATGCCGAGCCACTGGTGGTAGGGGCCACGCAGCAGCATGGCCTCGACCTCGGCGGGGGTGGGGAGGGGCTTCTTCTCGCTCATCCTTCGTCTCCGTTCGGCAGCACCACCACCTTGCCCAGCACCTCGCGGTCGCGGATCAGGCGCAGACCCTCCGCGGCTTCATCGAGCGGCAGCACCTTGTCGAGAACCGGCGCGATGCGCCCGTCCTGGATCATCTCCATCAGCGCGGCCAGGTTGTCGTCGTAGAAGGAATTGGAGCCGATGATCTGCAGCTCGAAGGACCAGACGTAGCGCAGGTCTTCCTTCGGGTCGTGGCCCGCGGTGGCGCCGCAGACCAGGATCTTGCCGCCCCGCTTCACGCAGCGCAGCGTCTTGGCCCAGGTGTCGCCGCCGGTGAAGTTGATGACGACATCCACGCCGCCCTCATAGTTGCGGCGCTGCGGCTTGCCATACTTCTCGGTGGCCCATTTGGAGAAGTCCACCTCATTGTAGTTGATGGCCTCGTCGGCGCCCATCTTGAGCAGCGCCTCGCACTTCTCGGCCGAGCCCGCGCAGGCGATGACATGCGCGCCGAGCTGCTTGGCCAGGATGACGCAGCCCGTGCCCACGCCGCCCGAGGCACCGAGGATCAGCACCTTGTCGCCGGCCTTGATCGTGTTGTGCGTCACGATCATGCGATGCGCCGTGCCATAGGCCACGGGCAGCGAGGCCGCCTGGGCGAAGGTCACGCCCGCGGGCATCTTGATGAGCTGGTCGGCGGCGACGCGGCAATATTGCGCCATGCCGCCATCGAGCATCTCGCCCATCAGCCCCTTCTTCTTGTTCAGCGGGTTGACCAGCACGCGGTCCCCACCGACCAGCCGGTGACGCCGGCACCCACCTCGGTGATGGTCCCCGCCATGTCGAGGCCGATCACGACCGGCATGGGCACCTTGATGCCCGGCATGCCCTTCACCGTGAACACGTCATGGTAGTTGAAGGAGGAGGCGCCGACGCGGATGACGACATGCCCCTCATCGGCCACCGGCATGGGGTGGTCTTCCACCACCTGGAGCTTGTCGAGGTCGCCATGTTCGCGCAGCAGCAGCGCGCGCATCGTTCCGGCCATCATCCATTCCCGTCTTGTGCAGCGATGCCTTGGAAACTACTGCACCTTGTCCGCATGACAAGCCGCGCACCCCCCAGAAGCGACCTCGTGAAACTGCGTAGATGCCAGTTGGAACTGGCCGCGCGGGCGGTGCGGGAGGATGCGCTGGGCGCGGTGCGGCGCATCGCGGGGGTGGATGTCTCCTCCTCGCGCTTCGACCCGGCGCGCATGGTGCATGCGGCGGTGGTGGTGTTGGATTGGCCCTCGCTGGAACCCGTGGCGCGCGCGGCGGTGAGCCTGCCGGCGCCCATGCCCTACATCACCGGGCTGCTGGCCTTCCGGGAAATCCCGGCCATCCAGGCCGCGCTGGCGCAACTCCCTGAGCCACCGGACCTGTTGATGGTGGACGGCCAGGGCATCGCCCACCCGCGCCGCTGCGGCATCGCCACGCATCTGGGCGTGGTGACGGACCTGCCCAGCATCGGCGTGGCGAAGTCGCGGCTGGTGGGCCAGCCCGTGGCGCCGCTGGGCGAGGAGCCCGGCGCCCTGGTCGAGGTGACGGACCGTGGCGAGGTGGTGGGCGCCCTCCTGCGGAGCCGCCTGCGCGCCAACCCGCTGCACATCTCGCCCGGCCACCGTGTCAGCCTCGACACCGCGCTGCATTGGGTGCGGGCCACGCTGCGCGGCCGCCGCCTGCCCGAGCCGACGCGTGCGGCGCATGAATGGGCCGGACAGGCGCGCCGCGCGGCCATGGCGCCGCCGCCCGGCGCGCAGTAGAGAGGGGCATGCAAAGACTCTGGTTCAGCGCGGCGGGCCTGGCGGGCTGCGCGGCGGTCGCCTTGGCCGCTCTTGGCGCCCATGCGCCCCTCGACGCGCGCGAAATGGTGCAGTCGGTGGCCATGATCCTGGGCTGGCACGCGCCGGCGCTGCTGGCCTTCGGCGTGTGGAACGACGCCCGGGGCCGGGCGGTGGCGGCGCTCATGCTGCCGGGCCTGGTGCTGTTCTCGGGGGCCGTGCTGTTCCGCGCCTTCACCGGCGTCTCGCCCGGCCCCATCGCGCCGCTGGGCGGCTTCGCGCTGATGGCGGGCTGGCTCGTATTGGTGGCACTCGCCCTGCGCAGCCCGCGCGCATGATCCGCGCCGCCTACCTGGCCGATGAGGGGCTGGAGACGGCGCTGGAGGAGGAGCTTGCCCTCTCCGGCCGCGCCGTCACGCGCTGGCATGGGCGCCTCGCCCTCTCGCCCGACCCGCCGGCGCCCGCCGCCTGGGCGCTGGATGTCTGGGATGCCCCGCGCGAAATTCCGGTGGCCTCCATCAAGGAGGCCGCCGATGCGCTGCGCGCCATCCAGCGCAACTGGTCGCTGGTGCCCGCCCTGCATCATCGCCGTGCGGCACTCATCGAGGCGCGGCTGCCGCCGGTGAAGGCGCGGCCGCTCGTCTTCCCCGAACCCGCGCCCACCGGGCATCTGGGCGGCTGGACCTTGCTGGAGACGGGGCTGATCCTGGCTTCGCCCACCAAATCCTCGCCCTTTCCGGGCGGCGCCGTGCGCTTCGTGGAGGACCGCGAGGGCCCGCCCTCGCGCGCCTATCTGAAGCTCTGGGAGGCGCTGACGCGGCTTGGCCGCCACCCCGCGCCCGGGGCGCGCTGCCTCGACCTCGGTGCCTCGCCGGGCGGCTGGACCTGGGCGCTGGCCCAGCTCGGCGCGCAGGTGACGGCGGTGGACAAGGCGCCGCTCGATCCGCGCGTGATGGCCATGCCCGGCGTCACCTGGCGGCAGGAGAGCGCCTTCGCGCTCGAGCCCGAGCCGGTGGAATGGCTGTTCAGCGATGTCATCTGCTACCCCGCCCGCCTGCTGGCCCTGGTGCGGCGCTGGCTGCCCATGGCCACGAACATCGTCTGCTCGGTGAAGTTCCAGGGGCCGACCGACCACGCCATCGTGGCGGATTTCGCGGCCATTCCGGGCGCCATGTTGTTCCACGGCGCCCACAACAAGCATGAGCTGACCTTCGCCCGCCTGGGGTGAGACTCCTAGGGCGCGTGATTCACGCTTCGGGCGCGGACGCCTGATTCACGCTTCGGCGGCAACCCCGGACTTCACCGCACGTTGACGGCGCGACGCGTGATCGCCGCTCCGGCGAAGGAGTCTCACCCCCCCATGTCCGATTTCCGCCGTGCCTATCACTCCATTCGGCCGGCGGGCGCACCGGAGGGCGGCACCAACCTCGCCCTGATGGCGCTGCTGGTCATGGGCGTGCTGTATTTCGCACGGGAATTGCTGGTGCCGCTGGCACTGGCCGTGCTGCTCTCCTTCGTGCTGGCGCCCATCGTGCGCGCCTTGCGCCGGGTGGGCACCCCGCGGGTGCTGGCCGTGCTGGCGGCGGTGCTGGCCGCCGTCGCGGTCCTTCTGGTGCTGGGCCTGGTCATGGCCCGGCAGCTCAGCGAACTCGCCAGCGACATTCCCTTCTACCAGTTCGAGCTGACCCGGAAGCTCGCTTCCATCAACGCCAGCGGCGGGATGATCGAGCGCGTGCAGGAGATGCTCCAGGGTCTCGCCGCCGGCGCGGAACGCGCGGCGGCCCCCGAGCCAGCACCCGTCCCCGCCGCCGACCCGGTGCGGCCATTGCCGGTGCAGGTCCATCAGCCGCCGCCCCGCACCTTCGAGGTGCTGCGCACGGTGGTCGAACCCTTGCTCTACCCGCTCGCCACCTTCGGCATCGTCATCGTCTTCGTCATCTTCGTGCTGCTCTACCGCGAGGATCTGCGCGACCGCCTCATCCGCCTGATCGGCGCGCATGATCTGCAGCGCACCATGGCCGCCATGGATGACGCGGCCTATCGCCTGTCGCGCTTCTTCCTGGCGCAGGTCGCGATGAACTCGATCTACGGGATGGTCATCGCGCTCGCGCTGTTCTTCATCGGCGTGCCGCAGCCCATCCTCTGGGGTATCGTGGCCGGGCTGATGCGCTTCGTGCCCTTCGTGGGCACCATCATCGCGGTTGCCTTCCCGCTGATCCTGGCGCTGGCGGTGGAGCCGGGCTGGACCATGCCCCTGCTGGTGCTGCTGCTCTTCGCGGTGGGCGAGGGCGCGATGGGCCAAGTTTTTGAACCGCTCATCTTCGGTCGGTCCACCGGCCTCTCCCCCATCGCCGTCATCGTGGCCGCCACCTTCTGGACCTGGCTCTGGGGGCCCATCGGGCTGGTGATGGCGGTGCCGCTCACGGTCTGTCTCGTGGTGCTGGGGCGGCATGTGGAGCGCTTCGAATTCCTGGAGGTGGCGTTGGGCGACCGACCCCCCTGGAACCGCCCGAGACCTTCTACCAGCGTGCCTTGGGCGACGATCCCGACGCGCTGGTCGAGCAGGCGGAGGGCGCGCTGAAGGAATGCCGCCTCTCCCGCTACTACGACACGGTGGCGCTGCCGGGCCTCGTCCTGGCACAGGGCGATGCCCAGCGCGGCCGACTGGGCGAACGCCAGCTCGATGGCATGCGCGCCCGCCTGGCCGCGCTGCTCGAGGATCTGGAGGAGGATGTGGAGGCAGATGTGCCACCCCATCCCACGGGGAAGGACGCACCCGCGGCGCCCCCCCCATCGCCGCCATCATCCGCCGGCCCGGTGCTCTGCGTGGGCGGGCGCGGCCCCTTCGACATGGCGGCGGCCGCCATGCTGGCCCAGGTCCTGCGCAAGCGTGGGTTGGACGCCGGGGCGGCCCCGGCCGAGATGCTGCGCGGCGATGCGACCCCCGCCGAGGAACTGGCGCGCATCCGCCAGGCCTGGCTCTGCACGGTGGAGGGCATGGGCTCCACCGCGGCCGCCCGTTCCATCCTGCGCCGGGTGAAGCGGCGCCTTCCGGGGGTGGAGGTGAATGTGCTGGTCATCGGCAATGAGGGGCGCCTGGCCGACGCCCTGCGCCAGGAGGGTGCGGGGTCCGTGACCAACAGCATCGAAGCCACCGCCACCCAGGCGTGCGAGGCCGGCGAGGACGAGAAGGACGCCTAGAGCAATATCCGACCGGATGGAATCATCCGGTCGGATTTCCTGCTATGGAGCGGGATGTGTTGAGGTTGGAGCAGGCTGCGCGAACGCATCCCGGGGCCAAACACCTAGTGCCGCCGCAACAGCCGCCCGGGCAGGCGCCCGGTGGGCGTGCCGTGGCGATAGGTGACCTGGCCGCGCTTGATCGTGGCCTGGTAGCCCCGCGCGCCCTGGATCAGCCGTTTCCCGCCGGCCGGCAGGTCATGGATCATGCGCGGCTGGGGCAGGGCGAGTTCCCCCTCCGCGATGAGGTTGATGTCGGCCAGCAGCCCCGGCGCCAGGACGCCGCGATCGGTCAGGCCCATGGCGCGGGCGGTGTCGCTGGTCTGGCGGCGGATCAGTTCCTCCATGGGGAAGCCGCGCTTGGACCAGTGCATCAGGGTGAAGGTCGGGAAGCTGCCATCGGAGATGAAGCCCACATGCGCGCCGCCATCCGACAGCCCCACGATGGCGTGGCGGTGCCGCAGGCATTCGGCTGACGCATCAAGCGTGTAGTCGGCGAAGTTCGTAAGTGGCGCGAAGATGAAGGCACTCCCATCCCCGGCGCAGAGCAGGTCATAGGCCACCTCCTCCGGGCGGCGGCCCTCGCGCGCGGCCTGGGCCTCGAGGCTCGCCTCGCGCGGGGGCGCGTAGTCGGGCGGGTCACCGAAGGGGAACATCCGCGACCAATGCAGGCGGGTGATGAGGGGGAAGTTGGACCCCGCCACCCGGTCCTCGGACAGGATGGCCGCGCGGCGGGCGGGCTCGCGCATGGCCGCCGCGCGCTCGGCCGGCGGGAGGTGCGCGATCTCGCGGTAGGAGGGGCAGCCGGAGAAGGGGTTCTGGGACCCCACCAACCCCATCAGGATGCCGATGGGCCGCGGCGGAAAGACCGGGCGGATGTCGAGCCCGGCCGCGATGGCCTCCCCGGACAGGGCCAGCAATTCCTTCCAGGCCTCGGTGCGGTCATGGCGCGCCGTCAGGCTGAACACCACGGGCTGGCCCGAGGCCGCGGCCACGCGGCGCACGATGGCGAATTCCGTGGCGGGGTCCGGCGTGTTCCAGTCGGAGACCATTTCCAGCAGCCCCCCACCGCCCTCTGCCATGCCGGCGGCGAGGCCGATGAGTTCCTCCTCCTGCGCCTTGAGGGTGGGTGTGGGGTCGCCGGCCAGCGTCTTGTGGCTGATGGTGCGGCTGGTGCTGGTGCCGAAGGCCCCGGCCGCCACCGCCTCGGCCGTGATGGCGCGCATGCGGGCGATGTCCTCGGCGGTCGCGTTCTCCAGGCGCAGGGCGCGCTCGCCCATAACGTTCACGCGCACGGCGCCATGCGGCAGCAGGGCCGCGATATCAATGTCGCGCGCCTTGCGTTCCAGCGCGTCGAGATATTCGGGGAAGCTTTCCCAGGACCAGTTCAGCCCCTCATGCAACACGGGGCCGGGGATGTCCTCCACACCCTCCATCAGTTCGATCAGCGTGTCGCGGTCCTCGGCGCGGCAGGGGGCGAAGCCGACGCCGCAATTGCCCATCAGCGCCGTGGTGACGCCGTGCAGGGCGGAGGGGGCGAGGTGGGAATCCCACACCGCCTGGCCGTCATAATGGGTGTGGATGTCCACGAAGCCGGGCGTGACCAGCAGGCCCTTTGCGTCCAGCTCCTCCCGGCCTGAGCCGTGCACCGTGCCGACCGCCGTGATGGTCTCCCCATCCACCGCGATATCGGCCTGAAATCCGGGCGCACCGGTGCCGTCCAGCACCCAGCCGTTGCGGATGACAAGGTCATGCTTCATGGCTTGGCTCCCCGGATCAGGCGGCCGGGCAGGGCGCCCGTGGCCTCTCCGTTCTGATGGACCACCTGGCCGGAGACGAGGGTCGCGACATAGCCCCGCGCCCCCTGCACCAGCCGCTTCCCGCCCGCCGGCAGATCGTAGCGCATGTTCGGGCGCTCGATGGAGAGTTCATCGAAATCAATGACGTTCAGGTCAGCTTTGAGACCGGGTGCGAGCCTGCCACGGTCATTCAGCCCCAGCGCCGCGGCATTGTCGGCGGAAAGCCGCTTCACCACGAACTCCACCGGCAGCTTCGCGCCACGCGCGCGGTCGCGCGCCCAATGGGTCAGCATATGGGTGGGGGCCGAGGCGTCGCAGATATAGCCCACATGCGCCCCGCCATCGCCCAGGCCCATCAGCGTGTGCGGGTGGGTGACCATCTCGCGGATCGCGTCCAGGTTGCCGTCCGCATAGTTCAGGAGGGGCCGGTTCAGGATGGCGCGGCCGCCTTCCTCCAGCATCCAGTCGTAGCAGAGGTCCTCGGGGTCGCGGCCCATGGCGCGCGCCTGCTCCAGCACGCTGGAATCCGGCGGGGGCTCGTAATCCATGGTCAGCTTGTAGATGCGGGCATAGTTGTTGAGGCGCGCCTTGAGCGCGGGGTCCGTCGGCTCGGCCAGAATGCGGGCGCGGCGTTCGGGGTCGCGCAGGGCGGCGGCGCGGGCGTCAATGGGCAGATGCGCCACCTCCTGGTAGGCCGCACGGGTCAGGAAGGGGTGCTGGGACAGCTCCCAGCCGAACATCAGCCCCACCGGCCGCCCCATCACCTGCCCCGAGACCTTCAGCCCCTCGGCATTGGCGCGGTCCACCTGCGCCAGGATCCAGCGCCAGAAATCCGGCTTGGACTCGCGCTGCAACAGCGAGAAGGTCATCGGCCGGCCCGAGAGGCGCATGATGCGCAGCAGGCGCTCCCATTCCTCCTCCGCCGGCTCGTCGAAGTCGGAAATCAGCTGCATCCAGCCGCCGCCCAGGCCGCGGGCGATCTCGGCCAGCTCGATCTCGGCGGCACCCAGGGTGGGGGTGGGCTCGCCCGCCAGCGTCTTGTGGGCGATGGCGCGGGAGGTGGAGAAGCCCAGCGCCCCGGCCGCGATCCCCTCACGCGCCAGGCGCGCCATCTCGGCGCGGTCGGCCTCGGTGGCGGGTTCGCGCTCGAAGCCGCGGCGGCCCATGACATGGACGCGCAGCGCGGCGTGCGGCACCTGGGTCGCGATGTCCATGTCATAGGGGCGACTGTCGAGGGCGTTGAGGTATTCCGGGAAGCTTTCCCAGTTCCAGGGAAGTCCTTCCGTCAGAACCACTTCCGGGAGGTCCTCGACACCTTCCATGAGCTTCACCAGCATGTCCCGCGCCTCGGGCCGGCAGGGGGCGAAGCCCACCCCGCAATTGCCTAGCAGCGCCGTCGTCACCCCATGCAGCGAGGAGGACAGGATTTCCGAGGTCCAGGTCGCCTGGGCGTCGTAATGGGTGTGGATGTCCACGAAGCCCGGCGTGACCAGCTTGCCGCGCGCATCGATCTCGGGCGTGCCACGGGGCGCCGCGATGTGCCGCTCGACGGCGGCGATCCGGTCGCCGGAAAGGGCGATGTCGGCCTCGCGCGGCGGCGTTCCGGTGCCATCGGCCACGAGCCCGCCCCGGATGATGAGCGTGGGGTCCGCCATGGACATTCTCTCCCGAAGTTGTTCGGACGATCATGTCATGTGTCAGGGGGGCTTGTGGACCCCTGCACGGACAAATCTCAGTAGGGCGCGCCGCCGCGCCCCGCATCATGCAGCGCATCGCCGCGCCGCTGGCCGTTGCGGAAGGCGGCACGCAGGGCAGCCGGGGTGGGACGGCGGTCCTCCGCCTCGTCGCGGCAGATGCGGATGGCGGCTTCGCCCAGGCCGCAGGTGACCGCGAAGGTCCAGGCGCTGACAGTGGCGCTGCCCCAGAAGGGCGCCAGTTTCAGGGCCTGGCGCACCATCCAGAACATGGCGTGGCGCAGCAGGAAGCCCGCGCCCAGCCCCGCGATCAGCGCGGCCCAGATGGCGGCGTCCGCGCCCAACCCGTAGCGCCGCGCGATGGCGCGCACCATGGCCGCCTGGAAGACCATGGCGGGCACCCCGCCCAGCAGGGGGAACGGGGGTGCATCGGCCGCCGCCGCGGCCATGGCCCAGGGCAGGATCACCTGCTGGCGGATGCCCTCCTCCGGGTCGGGCCCGGGGGCGAGGCCGGGCACCAGCTCGGGCGCCAGGGCCTGCATGGCGGCCAGGAGCTGGGGCAGCCCGTAGTCATGCGGCTCCCGCAGCCCCTCGCCCTCGGTGAGGTCCAGCGGCACGAAGCCATCCGCCAACCCCGAGAAGGCGGCGCGCTGGCCGGCCAGCGCCGCCGCGAGAGCGGGCGGGACGGGGTTCACCGCCATGGCCGGGGTGAAGGGATAGGGGGTGGGGTGGCCCGTGCCTTCGGGATACAGCTCATGCAGCCGGGTCTGCGCCACGAGCACCCGCCAATCCGGATGCGCCTCGCGGATGGTCCGCAGGGCGGCGCGCAACCCGCTATGATCGAGCTCCGCCGCCGCCAGGGTCACGAGGATGAGGCCGGGCGAGGCCTCCATGAAGGCCATGTCCTCCGACGGGTCATAGGGTTCGCCCGGCCGCAGCCCCGTGGTCAGCAGGAAGCGGATGAGGGGCAGTTCCTCGGGGTGGGCGAATTGCTCGGCGGTGGGGGTGGCGGGTTCGAAGGTCGGGCGCAGTGCCGCGCGCCAGCCATGAACCAGATGCGCGACCAGGCTGCTCTGCCCCGCGCCGGCATGGCCCAGCATCCAGAGAATAGGCGCCGCATCGCTGGCGCGCACGCGCGCGGCCTCGATCTTGCGCTCAACCCCCATTGTCCTGCCTCCCTCGGGCAATCTGGGGTTGGACTATATCCCTGCCTTTTCGGGCCGCTATTGTTCCGCCGCAAGGGCGATGCACGCAAACCCGACCCTGGCCTCGGTCGGTACGCCGAACAGGGCGGTGTGCCGGGCGGGCAGGCCGTTGGGGAAGAATTTCACGTATTCGGCGTTGCAGGCGGCGTAGTCGGCCCGGTCGCTGATGAGCATGGTCACCTGCACCACCCGGTCGAGCCCGCTGCCCGCCTCCTCCAGCAGCCCCGCGATATAGGTCAGCGCGTTGCGCACCTCCTCGGCCGGGGTGGCGCCGCGGTGGATGCCGCGCGCCGGGTCATGCGGGGCCGAGGCGCCGGAGACATAGACCATGCCGCCGGCCTTCACGGCGCGGGAGAAGGGGCGCGCCTCGCCCGGGCCGGGCGGGTGGAGGAAGGCGATCGTCATGCGGCCCGCACCAGCACATGCTTCTTCTTGCCGGCCGAGAGCTTGGCCGCGCCGTCGCGCAGATCATCGGCCGTGACGGTCAGCGCCGCGTCGTTCACCGGCGCATCGTTCAGCCGCACGCCGTTCTGGGCCACGAGGCGCCGCGCCTCGCCCTTGCTGGCGACGAGCCCGGCGCTCACCAGGAGATCGGCCAGGGGCGCGGGCAGGGTGGCGGTGATGCTGGGCAGCGTCTCGGCGGCCGCCCCCTCCTCGAAGGCGCGGCGCGCGGTCTCGGCGGCGAGGTCGGCGGCTTGGCGGCCGTGCAGGATGGCCGTGGCCTCGGTGGCGAGGATCTTCTTCGCGTCATTCACCTCGGACCCTTGCAGGGCGCCCAGGCGACGGACCTCCGCCATGGGCAGTTCGGTGAAGAGGGCGAGGAACTTGCCCACATCGGCATCCTCGGCATTGCGCCAGAACTGCCAGTAATCGTAGGCCGAAAGCCGCTCGGGGTTGGTCCAGACCGCCCCCGCCGCCGTCTTGCCCATCTTGGCGCCCGAGGCGGTGGTGATGAGGGGCGTGGTCAGGCCGAAGGCCTCGGCCTGGTCCATGCGGCGGATCAGGTCCGCGCCCATGACGATGTTGCCCCACTGGTCGCTGCCGCCCATCTGCAGCACGACGCCATGGCGGCGACGAAGCTCCACGAAATCATAGCTTTGCAGCAGCATGTAGTTGAATTCGATGAAGGTCAGCGGCTGGTCGCGCTCCAGGCGCAGGCGCACGCTGTCCATGGTCAGCATGCGGTTCACGCTGAAATGCCGGCCCACCTCGCGCAGGAAGGGGATGTAGCTCAGCTGGTCCAGCCATTCGGCATTGTCCAGCATCATCGCCTTGCCCGGGCCGTCGCCGAACTGAAGGATGGCGTCGAAGGTCTTGCGGATGCCGGCCTTGTTGGCCTCGATCTGCGCCTCGGTCAGGATCTGGCGCGTCTCGTCGCGGCCCGATGGGTCGCCGATCTTGGTCGTGCCGCCGCCCATGAGCACCACGGGCCGGTTCCCGGTGGTGCCGAGCCAGCGCAGCATCATGATCTGGACCAGGTGGCCGACATGCAGGCTGTCGGCGGTGCAGTCATAGCCGATATAGCCCGCGATGGGGCCGGCGTTCAGCCGCGCCTGGAGCGCGACCTCGTCGGTGACCTGATGGATGAAGCCACGCTCGCGCAGCACATGCAGGAAATCGGCGGAACTCATGGGGAAACGTCCAATTGGCGGGTGGGCGCCTCGCGTAGCACACTCGGCCGATGTTGAGAATCGTGGGGCTGATGAGCGGGACTTCCCTCGACGGGGTGGACGCCGCCTGGGTGGAGACGGATGGGGAGCGCGTGGAGCGCCTGGGGCCCACCCTGACCCTGCCCTATGATCCGGTCTTGCGCCGTGATCTCAGGCGCTTGTTGGAGTTGGCTCCCACATTGCATGAGGATGACGAATTCCTCGCCGGCGTCACCGCGCGCCTGACCGATGCCCATGTCGAGGCCGTGCGCCGCGTGATGCGCGAGGCCGCCCGCAACGGGCTTCCCGAGGCGGAACTGGCGGGATTCCACGGCCAGACCATCCTGCACCGCCCGCTCCGCCCCGGTGATGCCCGCAACGCCCAGGGCTTCACGTGGCAGATCGGCGATGCCCAGGCCCTGGCCCGCGCCACGGGGCTTTCCGTCGCCTTCGACTTCCGCACCGCGGATGTGGCGGCCGGCGGGCAGGGGGCGCCGCTGGTGCCCATTGCCCACCACGCCCTCGCAGCAAACCTCCCCAAGCCATTGGCTGTGCTGAATTTAGGCGGTGTGGGCAACGTCACCTGGCTGGGCGCGCAGGGCGAGATGCTGGCCTTCGACACCGGCCCGGCCAACGGCCCGCTGGATGATTGGGCCAAGCGCTCCATCGGGCGCGACTATGACCGCGATGGAAGGTTGGCCCTGGCGGGTGAGGTGGATGGCGCGGTGCTCGGGCGCCTCATGGCCCACCCCTATCTGGCGGCCCCGCCGCCCAAATCCCTGGACCGGTTGGATTTCGACCGGGCATTGCGGGAGGCCGGTGCCCACAACCTTTCCCCGCAGGATGGCGCGGCGACGCTGGTCGCCTTCGCCGCCGTCTGCGTGGCCGTGGCGGGCCGGCACTTCCCCGAACCGCCCATGCAATGGCTGGTGGCCGGCGGCGGGCGACGCAATCCCGCCCTGATGCGCGCGCTGTCGGCCGCCCTGTCCGAACCGGTGCGCCCGGTGGAAGTGGTCGGCTGGGATGGTGACGCCCTGGAAGCGCAATGCTTCGCCGTACTGGCGGCGCGCACCGCCCGCGGGTTGCCCATCAGCTTTCCAGAGACCACGGGCGCGCCACGCCCCATGGTGGGCGGGCGGGTCCTGGGGTCCTTGTTGTAGCGCTCAGCCCTTGTCGTGATGCAGGCGGGTGGGGCGGCGGCCGGTGCGGGCCACGCGCACCGGAATGGGCTGCGGCGCCGGGGCGATGAGGGCGGCCGCGGCCTCGCGAGTGGCCCTTGCCGCGGCGGCAATCGCCAGCGCGGCCTGGGCCAGAGAAATTCCACGTCCCGTGAGGCGAGTGGTCATGGCGGCGATCCTTGATGCCATTTCAATAAGTGGTGCGTGGCTGCCCGGTTGAAAGGCATTCGCCCCATAATCTTCCAACGCGAAGGTTAAGGCGCGGTTGCAGCTAAACCCATTGCCCGAAAAAAGATCAACTATCCGACTGTGACATTGTTGGCGCGGATCACCTCGCGCCAGCGCGCCACCTCCGTGCCCACGAATTCCGTCATGAAGGCCGGGTCCATATTGGTGCCCTCCACGCCCAGGCTCGCCAGGCGCTCGGTCACGGCGGGCAGGGCGAGGGCGGTGCGCAATTCGCTCACCCAGCGGGCGGCGATGGGCGCGGGCAGGCCCGCGGGGGTGCAGAAGCCGAACCAGTTCATGCCCGTGGCCTCCCCCACGCCGATCTCGTTGAAGGTAGGCGTGTCGGGCAGGGCGGGGCTGCGCGCGGGGCCGCTGACGGCCAGCGCCTTGATGCGCCCGGCGCGGATATGGCCGATCGCGGCACTCAGCGTGTCGATCATCACGGGCACGGTGCCCGCCATCACGTCGTTCAGCAGCGCGCCCGAGCCACGATAGGGCACGAAGGTGGGCGACATGCCCGCGGCCCGGTGCAGCGACAGCCCGATCAGGTGCGAGGCCGTGCCATTGCCGCCATATCCCATGGTCAGCGAGGCCCCCTGCTGGCGACCGGCCGCCAGCAACGCCGCCGCATCCGCCGCCGGGAAGGAGGGGTGCGCCGCCAGCACCATGGGCAGCGCGCCCAGCAGGCCCAGATGGGTGAAGTCGCGCTGCGCGTCATAGGCCACACCCGGGAAGAGGGTGGGCGAGACGCCATGCGGCGCGAAGTTGCTCACCATCACCAGATGCGTGTCGCCACGGCCCTGAAAGAGGATGTTGGCGGCCAGCGTGCCCCCCGCGCCGGCCCGGTTCTCGGGCGCGATGGGCTGGCCCAGGCTGCGGCTGACATGCTCGCCCAGCAGCCGGGCCAGGATGTCGGCCGTGCCGGCGGGCGGGAAGGGCACCACCCAGCGGATGGGCCGCTCGGGCCAGTTGCCCTGGGCGAGGGCCCGGGTGGCGAGGGCGGGTGTGGCAAGGGCGGCGGCGCCGGCCAGGGCCAGGGCGCGACGGGGCAGGCGGGTCATGCGGGTCATGCGGGGCTCTCCCATCACTGCACGGTCATGCCGGTGGCACGGACCAGCTCGGCCCATTGCTGCCGGTCGCGCGCGATATAGGTGCCGAATTCCTCGGGACTCATCGGCAGGGGCTGGGCGCCCTGGCTTGCCAGGCGCTCCAGGAAGGCCGGGCGGCCCAGCAGGGTCTGCATATGGGCGTGCAGCGTGGTCACGATGTTGGCGGGCAGGCCACGGGGCCCGGCCAGGCCATACCAGTTCAGCACCTCATAGCCCGGCACGCTGGCACCCAGCGGCGGCACATCCGGCAGCACCGGCAGCGGCGCGGGGCTGGAGACGCCGATGGCCCGCACCCGCCCGTCGCGGATGGCGGGCAGGGCGGAGGTAATGGTGTCCGTCATGCCGATGATGCGCCCGGCCAGCAGGTCGGGCATGGCCAGCGCCGTGCCGCGATAGGGCACATGCGTGACATCCAGCCCCGCCATGTGCAGCAGCAGCGCCATGGTCATGTGGGTGGAGGAGCCGATGCCGGCCGAGCCATAGGAGAGCTGCCCCGCCCGCGCCCGCGCATGGGCCGCGAATTCCGCGAAATTCGTGATGGGCAGGTCGCGGTTCACGATCAGCACGGCGGGCACGCCGGCCAAATTCGCCACCGGCACGGTATCGGTGGCCGGGTCGAAACTGAGGCGCGTGATGTTGGGAACGATGCCATGCGTCGCCTGGCTCGCCATCAGCAGGGTGAGGCCATCGGGGCGGGCGCGGGCCACGGATTCCGTGCCCACCGCGCCGCCGGCGCCGGTGCGGTTCTCCACCACCACCTGCTGGCCGAGCAGGGGCGAAAGATCCTCGGCCACGATGCGCGCGAGAATGTCGGCCGCCCCCCCGGCGGCGAAGGGCGCGATGAGGCGCACGGGCCGGTCAGGCACCCAGCCCGATTGGGCCGAGGCGCCGACGGGAAGGGCAGTTGCCGCGAGAATGGGCAGAAGCGAACGGCGACGCATCAGGTGAACCCCACATGGCAAGTTGATTGCCTGGGGTTCAGCAAATTGCGTGCCGGGCTAACGGCGAAGCGACACCGCTGAAGGAACGGTGATGAGCGACCGCATTATATGCTCTTTAATGTAATTATATTTCGTCATTTTGACTCGGCGTCTCCGGCATTACTACGGCACCAGCTTCACGAAATCGAGAAAAATTGTCGTCGAGATACTTATCGAACTTGGTATTTTTTACTTCTCTATGTCCGCCTGTGCTGCCCTGATTTCGGGTAAGCCCAAATACTATAGAGCGCTTTCCTTGATTTTTCCCCGACTTATTTTGTCTTGCTTCATCTATAAATTCCTCGGATGAAAGAATCCAAGTCGATTTTAATATTTCCGAGTAAAATATGAAAAAATAATTGTCGCGCTTTTCAGGATGTGAGATGGCCGAAAAGCGTGCCGCGCTTCCGTATCTGACATTTTCGGAGCGCGCTTTGATCTGAACTTCAATAAAAGTTCCGTCCGACTTCCGGATAATGGCATCTATTCCGAAATCGTCAACAAGTGGAACGTAAACATCAAGGCGATGTTTGAGCATCTGGCCAATAATCCAGTACTCAATTCGACGTCCAAATGAAGCCCTGCTGCGAAATGACGTATCCATGGGACCGCTACCTAATGCGCTCACGTCCCAGTATCAGTCGATCTAACGAGTCAGGGAAGCGCTTGGTCAGCCAAAGAATGAGAGTTATTCCTCCGGCGCGAGCTCCAGCGGCGTCAGCGTCCAGGGCGTGCCCGGCGCGGCCCAAAGGGGCAGAGCGTTGGGCGTGCGGATATTGGCCGTCATCCCCGCCTCGTGGCGGAAGGCGCGCCACAGCGCGCCATGGGCCACCACCAGCACGGGGCCGGGCAGGGCGGTGGCGCGGTTGATGGCGCGCACGGTCCGGGCGCGGAGTTCCGCGAAGCTCTCCGCACCCGCGGGGGTGTAGTCGCCCGCGATCCAGCCATCATACCAGTCGCCCATCAACTGGCCTTCCTGCTCGCCGAAATTCACCTCCTCCAGCTCGGGGTCGAGCTGGATGGGAAGGCCCAGCGCCGCGGCCACCGTCTCGGCGGTGACGCGGGCGCGCGACAGGGGCGAGGCCACGATGGTCGTGATCTTCTGGCCCAGCAGCGTCCGAGCGGCGCGGCGCGCCTGCATCTCGCCCACATGGTTCAGCGGGATGTCGGTGCGGCCCTGGCTGCGGCCCTCGGCGTTCCAGTCCGTCTCGCCATGGCGGAGGAACCAGAAGGGGATGGGGTTCAACGCCATGCGCGCCCTCAGCAGAACAGCGAGGAGACGGAACTCTCCTCGCTGATGCGCCGCATGGCCTCGGCCAGCAGGGGCGCGATGGGAAGCTGGCGGATATTGTTGGAGTTCCGCACCGCATCGGTCGCCGCGATGGTGTCGGTCACGGCCATGGATTCGATGGGGGCCTGCGCCACCCGCGCCACCGCGCCGCCCGAGAAGACGCCATGCGTGACATAGACGGAGACGCTGCGCGCCCCGTTCTTGATCAGCGCCTCGGCCGCGTTGCAATGGGTGCCGCCGCTGTCGATGATATCATCGATCACGATGCAGTCGCGGCCCGACACGTCGCCGATCACGTTCATCACTTCGGAGACGCCCGCCTGCGGCCGGCGCTTGTCGATGATGGCGAGGTCGGTGTTGAGCCGCTGCGCGATGGCGCGCGCGCGCACCACGCCGCCCACATCGGGGCTGACCACCATCAGCTCGCGGCCGGCGTAGCGGTCCTGGATGTCGCGCGCGAAGAGCGGCGCGGCATAGAGGTTGTCCACCGGGATGTCGAAGAAGCCCTGGATCTGCCCGGCATGCAGGTCCATCGTCAGCACGCGGTCGGCACCCGCCTGGGTGATGAGGTTCGCCACCAGCTTGGCCGAAATGGGCGAGCGCGGGCTGCTCTTCCGGTCCTGCCGGGCATAGCCGAAATAGGGCACCACGGCCGTCACGCGCCGCGCGGACGAACGCCGCAGCGCGTCCAGCGTGATCAGCAGCTCCATCAGGTGGTCATTGGCCGGATAGCTGGTGGACTGGATCACGAAGACATCCTCGCCGCGGATGTTCTCGTGGATCTCCACGAAGACCTCCATGTCGGCGAAGCGCCGCACCGAGGCGTTGGTCAGCGGGATGCCCAGCGCATCCGCGACCGCCTGGGCCAGGGGGCGATTGCTGTTGCAGGCGACGATCTTCATCGGGCCAGTTCACCCCTTGTTTCGTGCGCGGCAGGGATAGCCGCAGGGCATCGCGCTGTAAACTTCACGCCACGGCAGCCCTGGCATGTGGCGTCACGGGTTGGCCGCGTTGCGAATCACCTGCTGCACGCCGCCGGCGGCCTCCTGCGCGGCGGCGAAGGCGATGTCGCCCCAGAATCCATTCAGCCGCCCGGCCGGCACCTCGTTCAATTGCAGCACGCGCCCCAGCTCATGCCCGTCGCGGCGCGAGACGATCCATTGGATCTCCACGCGCTCGGTGCGCGGCGCGGGGGCGGGGACGACACTGACCTCGGCGGTCACGGCGAAAGCCGCGCCATCTGCGATGTCCTGCACCACATAGCCCTGGGCGGAGAGAAATTCGCGCAGCCTGGCCGTCAGCGCCTGGTTGCCGTCGCCGGGCGCGCCGGTGGCGGGCAGCAGGCGCACCCGCTCGGGGCCGGCGGCCAGGGCGGCGGGCGAGGCCGAGGCGCGCGCGGCCTGGATGCCCAGGATGAGCTGCGCGACCTTCGCCCCCGCATCGGAGGCCACGGCATCGAGGGTGGGCTGCTCGGCCGCCGCCCAGGCCGCGACGGGCACCAGATTGCCGCCCACGCTGCCCTGCGGGCGCCCATCGGCGTCCAGCAGCCGGTAGATGGGGCGCACCGTGCCGCCCTGGTTCTCGGCCAGGATGACGAGGCGCCAGTCGAGCGGCAGGGGCGTCGTGGCGGTGGCCGGCACGTCACCGGCCTGCAGCGCGTTGCTGACCGCCTCGGCCAGCCGCGCGGCATCGGCGGAGGGCATCAGCGCGGCCTCGGGCGGCGGGATGGCGATGCGGACAGCCAGCGGCCGCGACAGCCAGGGCGCCGCCCCGCCCGGATTGCCCCAATGCGGCGGTCGCGGCTCGATCCCGCAGGCCGCGACCAGCAGCGCCAGCGCGGCCAGCAGGAGGCTACGCGATGACACAGGAGACCATCGCGGTCAGCAGCAGCAGGGCGAGGAAGATGATCATGTAGGGCATGGCAGGGTCATAGCATGATGGCGGAAAGCTGATGTCCAAGGGGTCCGCCGCCGGCCAATGTGCGGCGGCGGTGGCTGAAGAAGCGCGCCTCATCGGCCAGCGTGTCCACCCCCAGCACCAGCGCCGCGCCGATGCCCGAAAGGCGATGGGCGCAATAGCCGGCCAGGTCGAACTGGAAATGCGCCGCGTCGCGGCCGGGGGCGAAGAAGCGCGCATCGCCCACCGCATCCCGCAAATCGGCCCGCACCTCATAGCTCGGCTGGGCGATGCAGGGGCCGATGACGGCGATGATGCGCGCCGGCTCGGCGCCCAGCTTCACCATGGCCTCCACGGTCGCTTCCAGCACGCCCGCCACCGCGCCGCGCCAGCCCGCATGGGCGGCGCCGGCCACGCCGGCCACGGGGTCGTGGAAAAGCACGGGCGCGCAATCGGCGGTGATGATGCCGAGCGCCAGGCCCGGTCGGTTGGTCACCAGCGCATCGGCCTCGGGCAGGGTGGCCCAGCCGGGTTCGGCCTCCACCACCGCCGGGCCATGGACCTGGCGGAGCGAGACAAGCCGCTCCGCCCCCAGCGCCGCCGTGGCCCGCGCCCGGTTCTCCGCGACATTGGCCGGGTCGTCATCGCCGCGCAGCCCGCAATTCAGCGAGGCATAGCCGCCCCCCGAGACGCCGCCGCGCCGGGTGAAGAAGCCGTGCCGGGCCGTGAGCGCGCCATGGGTCAGGTATTCGGCCATTCAGTTCTCGAAGCCTGCCGGAGTGGGAAGGGCAGGGTGCGCCAGGGCCAGCGCCTTGAACAGCCGCCCCATGCCCTCGGGCGCCACGAGGCGCTGCGCGGCGGCCAGGATGGCCCCCGCCTGGGCCGGTGCCGCCCGCGCCAGCATGGCCGAGCGCGCCATGAGCCCGAGGCGTTGCAGGAAGACACCCATCGGGATCGGGCCATGGGTGGACGCCCCGGCGCCGCGCCCCGCGGCGGCGAGGGCCGCGAAATCCACATGGGCGGTGATGTCCACGCTGCCAGGCTCGGCCAGGGGGTCGGCGGCGGCGTTGTCGCGCAGCGCCTGGAGCGTGTCGCCCAGGCCGGATTCGGCCGGGCCATAGTCCAGGATCAGCGCGGCCCCGCCCTCGCGCGCCAGCCGCGCGGCGAGGCTCTTGGCCACGGCGGAACCGGCCTCGCAGACCTCGCGCACCGCGCCTTCGGGCGCCTCGCCCTGGTCCTCGGCCGGCTGTTCCACGAAGGCGCCATCGGCCACGAAGCGCTCCGTCCAGCCCGCGCCCCTTCGCACGAATTGGCGGATGGGCAGGGCGTCGAAGAACTCATTGGCCAGGAGGATCATGGGGCCGGGGGGCAGGGTGTCGGCGCTGTCATGCCACGTCGCGGAAAGCCGCTCCGCCTGCGCCGCCCGCAGCAGGGGCGAGGACTCGACCAGGTGCAGATCCAGCGCGGCGGCGAAGGCGGGCACCATCTCGCGCACCGCCCGCAGCGCATCGGCCATCAGCGTGCCGCGCCCGGGGCCGAGTTCGGCCAGCACCACACGCGGCGGCGCGCCCATGGCCTGCCAGGTGACGGCACACCACAGGCCCAGGCATTCGCCGAAGGCCTGGCTCATCTCGGGCGCCGTGGTGAAGTCGCGCCCCAGCGCGGCGCGGCGCGCGTAGTAGGCGGCGCCGGCACGGGCCATGAAGGCGTCCAGGCGTTCCATGCCCTGGGCCATGTCAGCCCGCGCGGCGCGCGCGGAGCATGAGGAAGACGCCCACCAGGATCATCGGCAGCGACAGCAATTGCCCCATCGTCGCGCCCGCCAGCAGGAAGCCCAGATTGGCGTCGGGCTGGCGGAACAGCTCGCCCACGCTGCGCGCCACGCCATAGCCCGCGATCAGCGCGCCGGTCAGCATGCCGGGCCGCGCGCGGTTGGAGCGCACCGACCACAGCGCCAGCATCAGCGCGAAGAGGGCGATCCCTTCCAGCCCCGCCTGGTAAAGCTGGCTCGGGTGACGTGGCAGTTGCAGCGGGTCACGCGGGAAGATCATGGCCCATGGCACATGGGACGGGCGCCCCCAGAGCTCGCCATTCACGAAGTTGGCGATCCGCCCGAGGAAAAGGCCGATCGGCACGACCACCGCCACGCGGTCGCCGAAAGCCAGGGGGTTCAGCTTCTCGCTGCGGCAGAACAGCAGCGCGGCCACGATGACGCCCAACGCCCCGCCATGGAAGGCCATGCCCCCCTCGGTGATCATCACGATCTCCAGCGGGTTCTGGAGGTAGTAGGCCGGCCGGTAGACCAGCACATAGACCAGCCGCCCGCCCAGGATGATGCCCAGCGTGGCCCAGGTGACGAAATCATCCATCTGCCGCGCCGTGCCGGCGGCGGGCGCGGCCTCCACCAGCCGCCGCGCCACGCGCCAGGCGATGACGATGCCGACGATATAGGCCAGCGCATACCATCGGATGGCGATGGGCCCGATCTGCAGGGCCACGGGGTCGATCTCGGGGAAGGGGATCATGCGCGGAGCGATAGCCCGGAACGACGCGCCAGACGAGGGTTCAGGGCGCGCGCAGCAGCCCCGCGCAGGCGGCGGGCAGGGCGGGCGGCGGGCCGGGGCGGGCAGGGGGGCGCGGCGGGCGGCGGGCCTCCTCGCTCAGCCACCAGTCGAGGCTCGCATCGCAGCCATCGCCGGCCGGGATGGGGGGCGCCTCCTGGCAGGCGGCATCGCCCGGGGCGCAGCGCAGGCGGATGTGCATGTGGCTGTCATGCCCGCGCCAGGGGCGCACGCGCCGCAGCCAGGCCTCGCCGCGATGGGCGGCGCAGAGGCTGCGCTTGATGCCATGGTTCACGATGACGCGGTCCACGCCCGGATGTTCCGCCGCCTGCCGGATCAGCGCCGCGTGGCGGGCGGTGAAGTGGCGCGGGTCCACGCCCGACTGGTCGGGCAGCACGAGCGAGGTGATGCGGATCTCCTCCCGCGCCGCGCGCGGCTGCGGGGGCTTGGGCAGCAAATCGAGCCAAATGTCCACGTCGAGGCCGGTCTGGTGGCTCACATGGCCCCAGGGCATGGGCCCGCCGCGCGGCTGCGCCAGGTCGCCGATCCAGAGGTCGGGCAGGCCGCGCCGCTGCGCCTCGGCCGCGAAATCCTGCACGAAGCGGATGGTGATGGGGTGGCCCCAATGCCGATTCCGCGAGACGCGCACCGCCTGGTAGCCCACGCCCTCCAGCGGAAGCTGCACCCCGCCCGCGAGGCAGCCCAGCGAGGCGCCCCCGATGGAGCGCGCGGTGCCGGCGGTCGGGCCGGCCACCTCGGCCCAGGCATTGCTGCGCGGCGCCTGCGCCTGGGCGGGCAAGGCGAAGGCCAGCAGCAGAAGCACCGCACGGATCATGACCGCATCCTCTCGACCATGCCGGTGGTGGAGCGGCCCGGCAGCAATTCCAGCAGCACCGTCCGCCCGCCCCAGGAGGCGATCTCCGGCGCGCCCACCACCTCCTCGATGCGGTAGTCCTGGCCCTTGAACAGCACGTCCGGCCGCAGGGCGAGGATGGCTTCCAGCGGCGTGTCCTCGGCGAAGCCCACCACCGCGTCCACGGCGGCCAGGGCGCCGATGACCGTGGCGCGGTCGGCGAGCGTGTTGATGGGGCGCGAGGGGCCTTTCAGCCGCGCCACCGAGGCGTCGTCGTTCAGCGCCACCACCAGCCGGTCGCAATGGCCGCGGGCCGCGCGCAGCAGGCCGACATGACCGGCATGCAGCAGGTCGAAGCAGCCATTGGCGAAGCCCACCCGCAGCCCCTGGGCCTGCCAGGCGCGCACCTGCCGCGCGGCCTCGGGCCAGGTGAGCAGCGTGCCGTCACCCTCGCGCAGCGCCGCTTCCAGCTCGGCCAGGGAGCAGGTGGCGGTGCCGAGCTTGCCCACCACCACGCCCGCGGCCGCATTGGCCGCGCGCATAGCGGCCTCCAGCGACAACCCGCTGGCGACGCCCAGCGCCAGGGTCGCGATGACCGTGTCGCCCGCGCCGGAGACGTCGAAGACCTCGCGCGCCATGGCGGGGATGAGGGTGGCGGGGGTGTCGCGCGGCACCAGCATCATGCCCTTCTCGCTGCGGGTGGCGAGGATGGCGCGGGCCTCGATCCGCGTGAGCAGGTGGCGTGCCGCCGCTTCGCATTCGGCATCGGTGGCGACGGGTAGGCCCGCCGCCTCGGCCAACTCCCCGGCATTGGGTGTGAGCACATCCACCCCGGCATAGCGCGCGAAGTCCCGCCCCTTGGGGTCGGCCAGCACGGGGATGCCGCGCGCGCGGGCGCCGGCGATGGCGGCCGCGATCACGGCGGGGGGCAGGGTGCCCTTGGCGTAGTCGGACAGCACCACGGCCTGGGCGCCGTCCAGCGCGGCGGGGAGGGCGTCCAGCAGGGGGGCGGCGTCCATGAGCGGCGCGGCCTCCTCCTCATCCACCCGCACCACCTGCTGGCGGCCGGCGATGACGCGCAGCTTCACGGGCGTCATGCGCCCGGGGACGCGCAGCAGCCGCGCGGCGGGGCCGAGCAGCGCGGCCAGCTCCTCCCCCGCCGCATCGGCGCCGATGGCGGCCAACAGAAGCACCTCGCCGCCCAGGGCCTGGATGTTGCGCGCGACATTGCCCGCCCCGCCCGCCATGGCGCGGCGTTCGGACAGGCGCACCACCGGCACCGGCGCCTCGGGCGAGAGGCGCCCCGCCGCGCCATAGACGAAGCGGTCCAGCATCACATCGCCGAGAACGAGGACGCGGCGTCCCGAGGGGTCGAACATGCACCCTGTTTAGGCCTTGGCGCGCCCAAGGGGGAGAGGTGGGCGAGGGGTGGCTTCACGCGCGCCCCCGGCCCCGCCACCATCGCGCCCACGCAACGGGAGGACATGCCATGCAGATTTCCATCGAGGGCCGACGCGCGCTCATCACCGGGGGCTCGAAGGGGCTGGGGCTCGCCATGGGCCTGGCCTTCGCCCGCGCGGGCGGGCATGTGGCGCTGGTGGCCCGCGGCGCCGAGGCGCTGGCCGCCGCCAAGGCCGAGATCGAGGCCGCCGCGCCGACCGCGAAGGTGGCCGCCATCGCGGGCGATATCCGCGAGGCCGCCGAATGCGTGCGCCTGCACGCCGAGGCCGAGGCCGCCATCGGGCCCATCGACATCCTGGTGAACAATGCCGGCACCTCGCAGCGCGGGCCCTTCCTCGATATCAGCGACGCGCTCTGGCAGGACGACCTGGACCTGAAACTTATGGCGGCGGTGCGCTTTTGCCGCGCCGTGCTGCCGGGCATGCGTCAGCGCAAATGGGGCCGCATCATCAATGTGCTGAACATCGGGGCCAAGGCGCCGCTGGCCACCTCCACCCCCACCAGCGTGTCGCGCGCCGCGGGCATGGCGCTGACCAAGGCGCTGGCGAATGAATACGCGCCGGACAATATCCTGGTGAACGCCATGCTGGTCGGCATCATCGAGAGCGACCAGTGGGTGCGCCGCCACGCGGCCGACAAGCGCAACATCACCTGGGAGGAATGGAAGGAGGAGCAGGGCCGCGTCGTGCCGCTGGGCCGAATCGGCAAGCCGGAGGAGTTCGCCTCCCTCGCGCTGCTGCTGGCGAGCGAGCAGGGCGGCTACATCACCGGCACCGCCATCAATGTGGATGGGGGTCGCAGCCCGGTGGTGTGACGGGTCTGGATTGGGCAGGCGTTACCAACTCTGCCCTGAAATGATGCAGAATGGCGGCGGGGCTTGGAGATTTCGCCCTTGCCGCCCGCTCTTGCGGCACGCACACCCACCAATCTCATGGAGACCAGCCCAGGGAGTCTCCATGGCCCGCATGTTCCGCCGCGACCCTGTCCTTGATGTCTGCGCCTGCGGGGTGGGCCACCCGGCCGCCTTCGCCTGCGCCCCCGAGGCCCCGCCCGACGGCACGGGCGAGATGGGGCGCGTGGTGAACGAGGCGGCGTTGCGCGCGGCCTTCCCCAATGCGGCGACACGGCGCGGGCTGCTCTCCCTCTTCGGCGCGGGCACGCTGCTGTCGGCGCTGGAAGGCGTGCTGCCGCTGGGCAATGTGCGCGAGGCGCTGGCCCAACCGGCCGCGGCGCCCGAGAAGCGCGACCTCAAGATCGGCTTCATCCCCATCACCTGCGCGACGCCCATCATCATGGCGGACCCGATGGGCTTCTACCGCCGCCACGGGCTCAATGTGGAGGTGATCCGCACCGCCGGCTGGGCCGTGATCCGCGACCGCGCCATCGCGCGCGAATATGACGCGGCGCATATGCTGGCCCCCATGCCGGTGGCGATGTCGCTGGGCGTGGGCGTGGCCAACCCCATCCCCTTCGCCGTGGCCGCCATCGAGAACATCAACGGCCAGGCCATCACCCTCGCCAACAAGCACCGCGACAAGCGCAACCCGCGCGACTGGCGCGGCTTCCGCTTCGCCGTGCCCTTCGACTTCTCCATCCACAACTACCTGCTGCGCGCCTATGTGGCGGAGGCGGGCCTCGACCCCGACCGCGACATCCAGATCCGCTCCGTGCCGCCGCCGGAGATGGTCGCCAATCTGCGCGCCGACAACATTGACGGCTTCCTGGGCCCCGACCCCTTCAACCAGCGCGCGGTCTTCGACGGGGTGGGCTTCATCCACATCCTGACGCGCGAGCTGTGGGACGGCCACCCCTGCTGCGCCTTCGCCGTGCCGCGCAGCATGATCACGGACACGCCCAACACCTATGCGGCGCTGCTGCGCGCGATCGTGGAGGCGACTGCCCATTCCAATGACCCCGCCAACCGCGTGGCGGTGGCGCAGGCCATCCATGGGCCCAACTACCTCAACCAGCCGCTGACGGTGGTGCAGCAGGTGCTGACCGGCACCTTCGCCGACGGGCTGGGCGGGGTGCAGCGCGTGCCGCAGCGCATCGGCTTCGACCCCTATCCCTGGCATTCCATGGCCGTCTGGATCCTGACGCAGATGCGCCGCTGGAACCAGTTGCAGCGCGACGTGGACTGGGCGGCGGTGGCGGAACAGACCTTCCTCGCACTCGATGCCGGCCGTGCCATGCGCGATCTGGGCCTGCCCGTGCCCGAGAGTCCGATGCGCACCGAGACCATCCTCGGCCGCAGCTTCGACCCGCGCCAGCCCGAGGCCTATATGGCGAGCTTCGCCATCCGCCGGAACTGAGCCATGGCCGCGAAGGGGGAGGGCTGGCGCGCGGCGCTGCTGTCCGTGCTGCTGCTGGCGGTGCTGCTGGGCGCCTGGGAATGGGCGGTGAAAGGGGGCGGCGGGCCGGGTGGCCCGGCCGTGGACCCCGAGCTGGCCGCGCTGCTCAGCCCCGCCGCGGCGGCGGGCGGGCAGACGGCCATGCCCGCGCCGTCCGACATCGGCGCGCGGCTGATCGAGCTGCTGCGCGACCCCTTCCACCAGCGCGGCACCAATGACCAGGGCATCGGCATCCAGATCGCGTGGTCGCTCTGGCGCGTCATGGCGGGCTTTCTGCTGGCGGCGGCCATCGCCATTCCGCTGGGCTTCGTCATCGGCATGTCGCCGCTGCTGAATGCGGCGCTGAACCCGTTCATCCAGGTGCTGCGGCCGGTCTCGCCGCTCGCCTGGATGCCGCTTGCGCTCTACACCATCAAGGACAGCAACATCTCGTCCATCTTCGTCATCTTCATCTGCTCCATCTGGCCCATGCTGCTGAACACGGCCTTCGGCGTGGCGAGCGTGCGGAAGGAGTGGCTGAACGTGGCGCGCACGCTGGAGGCCGGGCGCTGGCGCACGGCCATGCGCGTGATCCTGCCCGCGGCCGCGCCCACCATCCTGACGGGGATGCGCATTTCCATCGGCATCGCCTGGCTGGTGATCGTGGCGGCGGAGATGCTCGTGGGCGGCACGGGCATCGGCTACTGGGTGTGGAACCAGTGGAACAATTTGAGCATCGCCGACATTGTCATCGCGATCCTGATGATCGGGCTGGTGGGGCTGCTGCTGGACCGCGCGCTTGGCCTCGTGGCGCGCGCGGTGGCGTGGCAGGAATGAACGCGATGACGGGCATGGGCGGGGCGCAGCGCCTGGTCAGCATCGAGGGGATCGCGCGGCGTTTCCCGGGGCTCACCGTCTTCCAGGACCTCTGGTTCCATGTGGACCGGGGGGAGTTCGTCTGCCTGGTCGGCCATTCGGGCTGCGGCAAGACGACCATCCTGAACATCCTGGCCGGGCTCGACGTGCCCGATGAGGGCGGCGTGCTGGTGGATGGGCGGGAGATCAGCGGGCCCTCGCTCGACCGCGCGGTGATCTTCCAGGGCCATGCGCTGATGCCCTGGCTCTCGGCGTTGGAGAACGTGGCCTTCGCCGTCTCCTGCCGCAATCCCAGTTGGGACAAGGCAGGGGTGCGCGATGCGGCGCGCGCGGCGCTGGCCCGCGTGGGACTGACCCAGGCGGCGGAGCGCAAGCCCGCGCAGCTTTCGGGCGGCATGAAGCAGCGCGTGGGCATCGCGCGCGCCCTGGCCGTGAACCCCAAGCTGCTGCTGATGGACGAGCCCTTCAGCGCGCTGGACGCGCTGACGCGCGGCACGCTGCAGGAGGAGGTGTCACGCCTCGTCACCGAGGCCGGGCAGACCGCCTTCATGATCACGCATGACGTGGACGAGGCCATCCTGCTGGCGGACCGCATCCTGCTGATGACCAACGGGCCCGAGGCGCGGGTGGCGGAGGTGGTGCAGAACACGCTGCCGCGGCCGCGGGCGCGCGCCAACCTGCACCACATGCCAGGCTACCACCCGCTGCGCGACCACATCATGGACTTCCTGATCACGCGCAGCCGCACGCTGGCGGGCAAGCCGCCCGAGGGCTGGGATGCGCGGCGGCCGCCGGTGGTGGTGCCGGCGGCGGTCTAGCTGGCCCGAACCAAGACACCCCCGAGGAATCCGGCCGCAGCGCGGCCGGCGGCGCCCAAGGGACATCGCAACAGGCGCGACCGCCGCGCGCCGAAAGCCCAGCGCGCGCAGCGCGCGCCCGGCGTTTGAGGGCAGAAACATGACCCGTGCCGACCTGACCGAGAAGCTGCTCGACATCAAGCGCGAGAAGAACTGGACCTGGAAGTATATCTGCGAGGAGATCGGCGGCATGTCGCCCACCCTCATCGTCGGCGCGCTTCTGGGCCAGATGAAGCTCGTGAAGCCGCTCGCCGCCAAGGCCGCCAAGCTCTTCGGCCTGTCGGAGGTCGAGGAACGGATGCTGAACGAGGTGCCCTATCGCGGCACGCAGATGCCCCCCACCGACCCGCTGATCTACCGCTTCTACGAGATGGTGATGGTGAACGGCCCGGCCTGGAAGGCGCTGATCGAGGAGGAGTTCGGCGACGGCATCATGTCCGCCATCGACTTCGACTTCCACTTCGAGCGCATGGCCCATGAGAAGGGCGACCGCGTGAAGATCGAGATGACCGGCAAGTTCCTGCCCTACAAATACTACGGCAACGAGCAGGGCATCCCGGCCTACGGCTTCAAGGAGGACTGACCTCCCGCCCTTGCCGGCGCGGCCTTCCCGCCCTTGCGGGCGAAGCGATGGGCGGGCATCAACCCCGGCGACACATCCGCCGGAGGAACCCGCCCATGTCCCGCACCCTCACCGTCGGCATCGCCGGTCTCGGCGCCATTGGCCTGCACCTTGCCCGCGCGCTGGACGCGGGGGTGGAGGGGCTGAGCCTGCATTCCGTCGCCGCGCGCGACCACGACAAGGCGTGCGCCAACCTGGCCGGCTTCCGCAAGATGCCCGCGATCACCGACCTCGCCGGCCTCGCCGAGGCCGATATCGTGGTCGAAGCCGCCCCCGCCTCCATCTTCGAGGAGGTGGCGACCGCCGCCATCGCCAAGGGGCGCATCTTCGTGCCCTCCTCCTGCGGGGCGCTGCTGCCGCGCATGCACCTGGTCGAGGAAGCGCGGAAGACCGGCGCGCGGATCATCGTCCCCACCGGCGCGCTGCTCGGCCTCGACGCCGTGCGCGCGGCCGCCGAGGGCGATGTCGCCTCCGTCACCATCGAGACGCGCAAGCCGCCGCGCGGCCTGGTCGGCGCGCCCTATCTCGAACAGCACAAGATCGACGTGCTGGCCGTGACCGATGAGAAGAAGCTCGTCTTCAAGGGCAACGCCTTCGACGCCGCCCAGGGCTTCCCCGCCAACGTCAACGTCGCCGCCGCGCTGGCCCTGGCCGGCATCGGCCCGCAGAAGACCATGATCGAGATCTGGGCCGACCCGCACGTCACCCGCAACACCCACACCATCCGCGTGGACGCCGCCTCGGCCCGCCTGACCATGACCATCGAGAACGTGCCCAGCGAGGAAAACCCCCGCACCGGCAAGATCACCCCCCTCTCCATCCTGGCCTGCCTGCGCGGCCTGACCAGCACGCTGAAGGTGGGCAGCTGAAGGGGCGCCGTGGGGAGGACGCTGTCCTCCCCACACCCCACCTGCCAAAGGCCATGGCCTTTGGAAACCGTCAGTTTTGGGGTTTGCGGGAGGGGGCGTCACACGCGCGCCCTTGATCGAGGGCACGACATGCCCCCTCCCGAAAACCCCAACAATCGAATGGGTGTCCAGAGGCCCTCGGCCTCTGGCAGGGGGTGCGGGGGACAGCGTCCCCCGCCGCGCGCCCTACAGCAGCGCCACCCCCAGCGCGCCGCCGCCGGCGAGGACCCAGAGGGGGGAGTATTTCGTCCGCCACACGAAGACGAAGGAGATGGCGAGGATCACCCAGGTCAGCCATCCGGTCGTGGCGGCGCGGGCGAGGGTGATGCCCGAGGCGCCGATGAGGCCGACGGCGATGGGCACCAGGCCGAACTGCGCGGGCTTGAGCCAGCGCGCCCCGCGCAGGCGGTGGGTGGCCCCGGCCACATACCAGGCCAGCACCGCCGCCGGCAGCAGCATGCCCAGCGTCGCCATGGCCAGGCCGCCCAGGCCCGCGATGTTCCACCCCATCAGCGAGGCGGCGAGGATGTTTGGGCCGGGTGCCGCCTGGGCCAGGGCGAAGAGTTGGGTGAAGGTCGCGTCATCCATCCAGCCATGGACGACCACCAGCAGGCGGTGCATCTCCGGCAGCACGGCGGTGGCGCCGCCCACGGCCACGAGGGAGAGGGTGGCGAAGGCCAGGAAGATCTGCAGCAGCAGGCTCATTTCGCGGGCGCCTCCCGGTAGGCCCGGCGGATGGAAAGCCAGATGCCGATGGGCGCCAGGCTGAACACGATCAGCAGCAGCGGCAGGCGCAGGAAGGCGGCCGCCACCAGCGCCGTGATGCCAATGGCGATGAGTTCCGGCGGCGGGCGCAAATTCTGCCCCATCTTGAGCGCGGTCGCGATCACCATGCCGGCGGCCGCGGCGGCGATGCCATGCATGAAGGAGGCGACGCCGGGCGCCTCGGCGAAGTTGTCATAGAGAAGGGCCAGGCCCATCAGCACCGTCAGCGGCCCGATATAGAGGCCCGAGGTGGCCAGCAGCGCGCCCACCAGCCCATGGAAGCGGCGCCCGATCATCACCGAGGCATTGCCCACATTGGGCCCGGGCAGGATCTGCCCCATACCCAGGATTTCGGCGTATTCGCGCTCGGTCAGCCAGCGGCGTTCCTCGACGATGACGTGGCGCGACCAGGCGGCGACACCGCCGAAGCCCAGCAGCCCCATCTTCGCATAGCCCAGGAAGAGTTCCGTCCGGGTCGGGGTCCGCGTCTCACTCACGGGGCAGCAGCTGCTCGGCGAGGGTGGACCACCAGGAGGCGCCGATGGGAAGGATCTCGTCGTTGAAGTCATACATGGGGTGGTGGACCGAGGCGTCATTGGCCCCGCGCCCGCCGCCCAGCATGAGGTAGCTGCCGGCCTTGGCCTCCAGCATGAAGGCGAAGTCCTCCGCGCCCATGGTGGGCTTGTCCATGTGCTGGACGGCGGCGGCACCCGCGATGGTCTCGGCGGCGCGGACGGCGAGGCGCGTGCTGTCGCCCTCGTTGATCGTGGCCGGGTAGGCGCGGCGGAAGACGGGCTCCGCCGTGGCGCCGAGGCTGGCGGCCACGCCGGTCACGATCTCCTTGAAGCGGCGCTCCAGCAGGTCGCCCACCTCGGGGAGGAACCAGCGGGCGGTGCCCGTCATCTTCACCACCTCGGGGATGACGTTGCCGGCCTCACCCGCGTGGATGCTGCCGATGGTGATGACGCCCGCATCGGCCGCGTCCATGTTGCGCGCCACGATGGTCTGCAAGGCCTGGATGATGGCGGCGGACGCCACGATGGGGTCCACCGTCTGGAAGGGGAGGGCGCCATGCCCACCCTTGCCCGTGACGGTGATCTCCAGCCCCGCCACGGCCGCCATGACCGGACCTTCGCGCCAGAGGAAGCTGCCCGCGGGGGCGCCCGGCCAGTTGTGCAGGCCGAAGACGCGCTCCATCGGGAAGCGTGTGAAGAGGCCTTCCTCGACCATCACGCCGCCCCCTCCGCCACCCTCTTCCGCCGGCTGGAAGATGACATAGACGGTGCCGTCGAAGTTGCGGGTCTCGGCCAGGTATTTGGCGGCGCCCAGCAGCATGGCCGTGTGCCCGTCATGGCCGCAGGCGTGCATCTTGCCGGGGATGGTGGAGGCGTGGGGCAAGCCCGTCGCCTCATGGATGGGCAGGGCGTCCATATCGGCGCGCAGACCGATGGCGCGGCCGCCCTTGCCCTTCGCGCCATGGATCACGCCCACCACGCCGGTCTTGGCGATACCGGTGATGACCTCGTCGCAGCCGAACTCCCGCAGCTTGCTGGCCACGATGCCGCTGGTGCGGACCTCCTCGAAGCCGAGCTCGGGGTGGCGGTGGAAATCCTGGCGCCACTCCGTCATCTCGGGGTGGAACTCGGCGATGCGGTTGAGGACGGGCATGGGGCGGAGACTCCGACTTTGCCCCATCAAAACGTCTGTTTGAGCCCGGCGGCAAGGGGGCGTGGCGCAATGCCCAGTGTGGCGCGCATCGGCGCGATGTCGAAGGCCTTGTCCTCGGTCAGGCGGCGGATTTCGTCGCGGCCGATGCGGGGCAGGAAGGGCAGGGCGCGGGTGAGGGGGGCGAAGGCCATCAGCGCCGAGGCCGGGATGGGCAAGACAGGGCGGGGTGCCATTCCCGCCGCGCGGGCCACGGCGGCGCAGAATTCGCGATAGGGCAGCGCTTCGGGCCCCGCGATGACCAGCGCGCCCGCCAGGCCGCGCGCGCGCCCTATGGCCGCCAGCAGGCAGGCGGTGACATCCCCCTGATGGATGGGCTGCACCAGCGCCCGCCCGCCCTGCGGCAGGGGCAGCACGGGCAGGCGGCGCATCAGGGCGGCCAGGCGCTGCACATTGTCCTCGCCCTCCGCGCCATAGATCATGGTGGGGTGCAGCATGACGCCAGGCCGGCCGGAGGCGAGGAAGGCCGCCTCGCCCGCCCGCACGCCATCCCCATGATCATCCGGCCAGCGCGAGAAGCGGCGGGTGGACCCCATCAGGATGAAGGCGGCCCCCGGGGGCGCCGCGGCCAGGATGGCGGGCGCGTGGCGCGCATGGGCGGTGGAGACCACCACCTCCGCCCCCGCCAATGCGGCGGCCAATGCCACCGGGTCGGTGAGGTCCGCGAGGGCGGGCGTCTCCGGCCCCGTCCACTTCAGGGCGTCGCGCAGCACGGGCCGGAAGGGCAGGCCCGCTTCGCGCAGGGCGGCGGCCAGCGCCCGCCCCGACCGCCCGCTGGCCCCGATGAGGGCGAGCGTCAGCGGGTGCTCCGTGCGGGCAGTTCGCAATCCACCTGGCGGGTGTGGTCCTCGGTGTCGGGCATGTCGCTGATTTGCACCGAGGCCCCGCGCCGGCACAAGGAGGCGGCGAGCAGCATGGGCTGGAACCCCGTGCCCACCACCACCAGCGGGTCGCCGGGGGCGCAGCGATGGGCGGCGATCTGACGGCGCGCCTCGGTCAGCGCCTCCTCGCCGCTGCGGGGCTGGGCCGTGAACAGTGTCACGGTGCAGGGCTGGAACGGGTCGGCATGGGCCGGCGCCGCCGCCAGGCATGGCAGCAGTACGGCCGCGAACAGGTGCCGCGACATGGCAATTTTCCTCCGGGCGCGGGCCGTTCTGCGACCCCGGATGGAGTCGGCAGCCCGTCACCTGAAGGAAAGCCTAACCCTGGCCCTTGGTTGCCGGCTACAGCGCGCGCGACATGCGTCGCACGCGGTTTCGCCGTGGCTCAGCGCCCCGAAGCGGAGGCGCGCTATTGCCCCTCCGGCAGCAGGAAGCGCAGATCGGCCCCCTGCGGCGCCTGGGTCACCTCGCGCCGCACCAGCGCGTCCCAGCCGCGCTTCGGCACCTTGGGCGGGGTCCAGCGGGCGCGGCGGGCGGCCAGCGTCGCCTCGTCCACCAGCAGGTCGAGGCTGCGCTTCTCCACCGAAAGCCGCACGCGGTCGCCGGTTTCCACCAGCGCGAGCGGCCCGCCAGCCACCGCCTCGGGCGCGATGTGCAGCACCACCGTGCCGAAGGCGGTCCCGGACATGCGGCAATCGCTCATCCGCACCATGTCCTTCACGCCCTGTCGGGCCAGCTTCTTCGGGATGGGCAGGTAGCCGGCCTCGGGCATGCCGGCGCTGGACAGCGGCCCGGCGCCCTTCAGGATCATGATGTCGCCCGGCTCCACGTCCAGCGCGGGGTCGTCGATGCGGGCCGCCAGATCCTCCAGCCCGTCGAAGACCAGGCAGCGCGCCTCGGTCTCGAAGAGGGCAGGGGTGGCGGCGGAACGCTTCAGGATGGCCCCCTCCGGCGCCAGCGAACCGTGCAATGCCACCAGCCCGCCCACCGGCGAGACCGGGTTCTCCCGCGCCTTGATGTAGGTGCGGTCCACATAGGCCGGGCCCGCGCCCAGCCGCTCGCCCAGCGTGACACCGTCGAGGTCGGGGCAATCCAGGTGCAGCAGGTCACGCAGCTCGTGCAGCAGCGCCTTCATGCCGCCGGCGAAGTGGAAATCCTCCATGTAGCCCTCGCCGGTGGGCTTCAGGTCCACCAGCACGGGCGTGGTGTCGGAGAGTTCGTTCAGCCGGTGGTAGTCGATGGCCACCCCCGCCCGGCCCGCGATGGCCGCCAGATGCACCAGCGCATTGGTGGACCCGCCCAGCGCCAGCAGGACGCGCAGCGCGTTCTCGATGGATTGCGGCGTCAGCAGCGCCGTGGGCGCCACGGGCTTGTGGATCAGCCGCACGGCCTGGGCGCCCGCCTCCTCCGCGATGCGCAGCCGGTCGGCATGGACGGCCGGGATGCTGGCCCCCTCCAGCGGCATGAAGCCCAACACGGCGGCGATGCAGGCCATGGTGCTGGCCGTGCCCATCACGCCGCAGGTGCCGGCGGTGGTGGCGAGCGCGCCCTCCACCTCCTCGATGCGCGCCTCATCCACCTCGCCCGCGCGGTAGCGGGCCCAGTAGCGGCGGCAATCGGTGCAGGCGGCCAGGCGCTCGCCCTGGAAACGGTTGGCGCTCATCGGCCCCGTGACGAGCTGCACGGCCGGCACGCCCGCGCTGGCCGCGGCCATGAGCTGGGCCGGCACCGTCTTGTCGCAGCCGCCCACCAGCACCACCGCATCCATGGGCTGGGCCGAGATCATCGCCTCGGTGTCGAGCGCCATGAGGTTGCGGTAGTGCATGGAACAGGGGTTCAGATAGGGCTCGCACAGGCTGACGGTGGGAAAGCTCATCGGCAGCCCGCCCGCCATCAGCACGCCGCGCTTCACCGCCTCGATGAGCTCGGGGGCGGTGCGGTGGCAATTGTTGAGGTCGCTGCCCGTGTCGGCGATCCCCACCACCGGCCGCGCCAGCGCGTCGCGTGAATAGCCCATGGACTTGGCGAAGGAGCGGCGCAGATACAGCGCGAATTCCCGGTCTCCGTAATTGGCCGCGTTCCGGGCCAGCCCCTTCTTCTCTTCCATGGTCATTCCCTCATGCCCCTCAGGCGGGGCGGTGGCACACGCAGCACAGCTTGTTCCCGTCCGCGTCGCGGACATAGGTCCCGTAGTAGTCGGGATGGTAGTGCGGGCGAAGCCCCGGGGGCCCCTCGCAATGCCCGCCCTGTTCGAGGGCGATGCGGTGGAATGCATCCACCGTCGCGCGGTCCTGCGCCTCGAAGGCGGCCATGGCGCCATTGCCGATGGTCGCCGCTTCGCCGTTGAAGGGCTTCATCAGGTAGAATTGCGGCGTGGCCTCGGGGTGGGTGCCATAGCCAATGAGGCCATGGGCGGGGTCGCTGTCGATGCGCCGGAAGCCCAGGCGCGTCATCAGCGGATCGTAGAAGGCGGCGGCCCGCGCGAGGTCATTGGTGCCGAAGGTGACGTGGCTGAACATGCGGCATCTCCCTTGGGTGGTGTCCCGCAGGTGTAACGCCGCATGGCCTGGCGCGTCTTGCGAAGGTCAGGCGCCGGGGGTGATGCCCGCGCGGCTCATCAATTCGCGGTTCTGCTCCAGCTCGCGCGGGATGCGGGCGACCAGCGCCTCCGTGCCGAACTCGTCGGGGGCGAGGCCGCGGCTTCGCATGAAGGCGATGGCCTCCGGCGTGCTGAAGCTCTCGATCGCGGCCTGGGTGATCCGGCGCGCCTGCTCGGGCTGCATGCCGCGCGGGCCGTGCAGCGAATACCAGGCGCCCCCGCCAAAGCCCGCGAAGCCCTGTTCGGCGACGGTCGGGATGTCGGGATAGGCCGCGATGCGCTCCTTGTTGGCCGCGCCCAGCACGCGCACCCGTCCCGCCTCCACCTGCCCGCGCGAGGCCGCGACCAGGACGATCATGCAGTCCACCCGGCCGGAGATCACTTCGGTCAGCGCCGCAGGGGCGCCGTTGAAGGGCACGTGCAGCATCTCGACCCCCGCCCGCGCCGTCAGCTCGACCATGGGCAGGTGGGCCGTGGTCCCCACACCCCAGCTCGCGTAGCTGAGCTGGCCCGGGCGCTGGCGGGCGGCGGCGAAAAGCGCTTCCAGGCTGCCCCAGCGCTCATTCGCCACCAGCCAGGCCTCGGTGGTGCAGACCGCGGTCATGTGCGTGAAGTCGCGCACCGGGTCATAGCCGGGCTCGCGGATGGCGAGCGGCGCCATGGCCATGGTGACCACGGTGGCCAGCAGCAGGGTGCGCCCATCGGGCTGGGCGCGGGCCACGTGCCGGGCGGCGATGGTGGTGGAGGCGCCGGGCTTGTGGTCCATGATGAAGGTGCCGCCCAGGCGTTGCGCCAGGCCCTCGGTCACGATGCGCCCCACCACGTCCGAGGCGCCGCCCGCCGCATAGGGAATGACGACGGAAGTGACGCCCGACTGCGCGCGGGCCGGGATGAAGGGGGCCGCGAGCAGTGGCGCGGCGAGCGCCGCGCGGCGGGTGATGGACATGCGTGTTTCCTCCAGGGATTCTTCTGGTTGTGACGCAGCCTGCCAAGCCGGGCGGGGGAAAAGCAAGAAATTGCCGCGCAATCCGGTATGATGATACCACGCACGAAAAACCCAGTCCGCGCTTGACCTCGCGCGCCACCTGGGGCACATGAGCGTCGGTTTTTCAATTCCAGGGTAGATCATGCTCAGCACACAGACCCGCTCGCTGAAGCCGGCGGAGGTCCAGAAGGGCTGGTGGGTGATTGACGCCGACGGCCTCATTCTCGGCCGCCTCGCGTCCATCGTCGCCAACCGGCTTCGCGGCAAGCACAAGCCGCAATTCACCCCGCATGTGGATTGTGGCGACCATGTCGTCATCATCAATGCCGACAAGGTGCGGCTGACCGGCAACAAGGCCGAGCAGGAATTCTTCTACTGGCACACCGGCTATGCCGGTGGCGTGAAGGGCCGCAGCCTGCGCCAGCGCCTCGAAAGCCGCTACCCCGAGCGCGTGGTCGAGAAGGCCGTGGAGCGCATGATCACCCGTGGTCCGCTCGGCCGGAAGCAGATGAAGAACCTGCACATCTACGCCGGCACCGAGCATCCCCATGCCGGCCAGTCGCCCGTGGCCCTCGATGTCGCGGCCATGAACCGCAAGAATGTCGCGCCTGGCGCGCAGAAGGCCTGACCCAGATGAGCGAGCAGACCACGGCGAATTCCCTCGCCGACCTCAAGAGCCTCGTCCAGGGCACCCCGGCCGCCGAAGGCGCCGCCGAGGCCGTGAAGCGCGAGCCGAAGCGTGACGCCCAGGGCCGCGCCTATGCCACCGGCTCCCGCAAGGAGAGCGTGGCGCGCGTCTGGATCAAGCCGGGCAAGGGCGTCATCACCATCAACGACAAGCCGGCGTCGAAGTATTTCGCGCGCCCGGTGCTGCGGATGCTGATCACCCAGCCCTTCCTGGTGGCCGACCGCTACCAGACCTTCGACGTCATCGCGACGGTGGTGGGCGGCGGTCTCTCGGGCCAGGCCGGCGCGGTGCGCCACGGCATCTCCCGCGCGCTGACCAACTATGAGCCGGAACTGCGCGGCATCCTGAAGAAGGCCGGCTTCCTGACGCGCGACCCGCGTGCGGTCGAGCGCAAGAAGTACGGCAAGATGAAGGCGCGACGTTCCTTCCAGTTCAGCAAGCGCTGACCGCCGGGCCCGGCGTCAGCGCCGGCCCGAACGGCTGTCATACCTTCCGAAAGGGGCGGGCCCACCAGGGTCCGCCCCTTTCTTATTCGCCCCTTCCGGTCCAGACTTGGCGCAGAGGAAAGCCCCATGACCCCCAGCATCTTCATTGACGGCGAGGCCGGCACCACCGGGCTGCAAATCCGCCAGCGCCTGGAACTGCTGTCCAATGTCACGGTCCGTTCCATCGCGCCCGAGCGCCGCAAGGACCCCGAGGCCCGCCGCGCCATGATGGAGGAGGTGGACCTGGTGGTCCTCTGCCTGCCCGATGACGCGGCGCGGGAGAGTGCTGCGCTGGCCGCCTCGCTGGGCGAGCGCGCGCCCAAGCTGCTGGACGCCAGCACCGCCCACCGCGTTGCCGCCGACTGGGAATACGGCCTGGCCGAACTCTCGCCCGAGCAGCCGGCCCGCATCGCCGCCGCCGCGCGCGTCTCCAACCCCGGCTGCTATCCCACCGGCGCCATCCTGCTGCTGCGGCCCCTGGTCGAGGCCGGGCTGATCCCGGCCGACTTCCCCATCAGCGTGAACGCCGTCTCGGGCTATTCCGGCGGCGGCAACGCCATGATCGCGGCCTATGAGGCCCGCACCGCGCCCGATTTCGAACTCTACGGCCTCACGCTGGAGCACAAGCATGTGGCCGAGCTGCAGCTCCATGCCGGGCTGACGCGCCGGCCCATCTTCGTGCCCTCGGTCGGGGATTTCCGCCAGGGCATGATCGACAGCATCCCGCTGCACCTCGACCTGCTGCCCGGCAATCCGGACCCGGCCGCGCTGGAGGAGGCGCTGCGCGCCCGCTATGCCGGCGCCGAGCATGTGCGCGTGGTCCCGGCCGAGCCGGGCGCCAAGCTCGAACCCCAGGCGCTGAACAACACCAATGGCATCGAGCTGCGCGTGCATGGCAATGCCAAGCGCGGCCAGGCGGTGCTGACGGCCCGTTACGACAACCTCGGCAAGGGCGCCTCGGGCGCGGCGGTGCAGAATATCGGATTGATGCTGGGGATCGCGGTGCAGACCACGCTGCCCGGTGCCACGCAACAGGCGGCGGAGTGACGCGCATGGGTCCCCTCTATCCCTTCGAAGGCAAGCTGCCGGTGGTGCACCCCGAGGCCTGGGTGGCGCCCACCGCGGCCGTCATCGGCGATGTCGAGATCGGGGCCGGCGCCAATATCTGGTACCATTGCGTGCTGCGCGGTGACACGAACGTCATCCGCATCGGGCCGCGCACCAATATCCAGGACGGCACCATCATCCATGTGAATGCCGGACGGCAGTCCACCATCATCGGCGCCGATGTCACGGTGGGCCATGCCGCCATCATCCACGCCTGCAAGCTGGAGGACCGCGCCTTCGTCGGCATGGGCGCCACCGTGCTGGATGACGCGGTGGTGGAGGCGGGCGGCGTGCTGGCCGCGGGGTCGGTCCTGCCGCCGGGCAAGCGCATCGGCGCGCTGGAACTCTGGATGGGCAACCCCGCGAAGCTGGTCCGCGTTCTCACGGTCGAGCAGCGCGCGGGTTTCGACACGACGGCGAAGCATTATGTGGAGCTGTCGGGGCGGCACCGTGCCTCGCTCGCCCCCCTCCTGGAACCGGAGACGCACAGCCCATGACCCCGAAGCGCCGTGCCCTGATCATGCTCATGCCGGTGGCGCTCGCCGCCTGCGCGGGCGTCACGCCACCCGAAACAGCGACCATGCCCAGCAACTATCTGCTGGGCGCGGGCGACCCCACGCGCGGCGCGGTCTTCGCCGCCAGCGGCACCTTCGCCCGGCCCGGCCAGCTTCAGGGCCGGCCGGCGGCGGCCGCGCGGGCCCTGGCCAACATGGAATACATCACCGTGGCCCTCCCGCAGGACCAGTTGATGAGTATCCGGCTGGACGGGATGACGGAGCTGCAGCTTCTCGCCGCGCGCCGCGAATGGCGGGCAGCGCTGGGTATCGCCGAGGCCGCGCCCGCGCAGGGTGTGATTGATGGCCTGCTGGCGGCCGAGGCGGCGCTTTCGGCCAATGAGCCGGGCAGGGCGGGGGCGGCGCTCAGCACGCCCGCCTTCACCGCCGGGCCCGAGGCCACGCTGGGGCGCCTCGCCGCGCTGCCACCCCTGCCGCAGACGGCCCGCGCCGCCGAGATGGCCCGCCTGTCGCTCGACCGGCAGATCGAGGTGCCCCGCAGTGTCTCAAGCCTGGGCCGCCACCGCTGATGCGCGCGCTGGGCGTCCTTGCCATGGCGGCGCTGCTGGCGGGCTGCGCCGAGGCGCGCCGCCCGGCCGTGCCCGAACCCGCGGCCGAATTGTCGGATGGGCGGGTGGTGACGCCGCTCAGCGCCATTCTGGACCTCGCCATTGCCGATGCGACCGCGCCCGAGACGGCGCGTGACAACCGCCCGGTCGAGGCCGCGCATGCCGCCGCCCGGCTGGAATGGCTTTCAGGCGAGACGCGGGCGGGCTACCGGCTGGCGAATCTTCCCTCCTCGCACCGCTTCGCCCTGCAACGCGCGGTGGATGAAAGCCGCGCGGCGCTGGCCATCTCACCCGATGCGACGCCCGAGCAGGTGGTGCAGGCACTGCTGGCCGCCTCGCGTGCCCTGCAGGCCAATGACGCGGCGGCGGTGCAGCAGGCCATGAATTCGCCGGTCTTCCTGCGCGTGCGTCCCGACGCGCTGGCACGTCTGCGCCAGCCGGGACCCCGCCCGGGCGCGGCCCTGGCCCTGCCCGCGCTGCGCGAGGAATTGGAGCGCCACCAGGGCTTCGCCGGACGGGGCCTTGGCGGCCCGGTGGGCGCCGAGCCGGTGGGGGTGCTGAACTGGATGGGGCTGGCCGGCCCGCCGCTCTGACGCGTCCGATCGTCCCGGCGCAGCCGGGGCGTGAATCGGCCGCGCAGCCCCTTCAGTCCACCGCCATCACCCGCACATAGCTGCCAGGCGCGGCCTCGATGGGCTTGAGCTGCCCATCGCCCGGCTTGCGCGCGGGCACCTGCGTGTTGTCCATGGCGCTGGCCCAGCGGTGCCAGTCCGGCCACCAGCTTCCGGCCAGCTCCGTGGCACCGGCCAGCCAGGCCTCGGGGTCGGGCGGCAGGTCCTCGTTGATCCAGTGGCTGTACTTGCCGGAATCGGGCGGGTTCACCACGCCGGCGATATGGCCGGACGCCGCGAGGACGAAGCGCACCTTGCCGCCATAGACCTGGGTGGCGCGGTAGGTGCTCTTCCAGGGCGCGATGTGGTCCTCGCGCGTCGAGATCATGTAGGTCGGCACCTTGATCTTGCGCAGGTCGATCTTGGTGCCGAGCAGTTCCAGCACGTTCGGCTTGATGAGGTCATTCTGCTGGTACATCCGGCGCAGGTAGAAGCTGTGCATCCTGGCCGGCATGCGCGTGCTGTCGTCGTTCCAGTAGAGCAGGTCGAAGGGGAAGGGGTCCTGGCCCATCAGGTAGTTGTTCACCACGAAGGACCAGATCAGGTCGTTGGCGCGCAGCATGTTGAAGGTGGTGGCCATCTCGCGGCCATCCAGGAAGCCGCGCTTGTCCATCTTGCCTTCGAGCGCCGTCAGCTGCTCCTCGTCAATGAAGACGCCGAGTTCGCCGGGCTGCGCGAAATCCGTCAGCGTCACGAAATAGGTGGCGGATTTGATGCGGTTGTCGCGCCGCACGGCCATGTGGGCGAGGGTGGTCGCCAACAGCGTCCCGCCCAGGCAATAGCCGATGGCGTTCACCTCGCGCTCACCCGTCGCGGCCTCGATGGCGTCCAATGCCGCCAGCACGCCCTCGCGCATGTAGTCGTCGAAGCCCTTGTCGGCCAGGCTCTCGTCGGGGTTCACCCAGGAGGCGACGAAGACCGTGTGCCCCTGGTCCACCGCCCAGCGGATGAAGCTGTTCTTGGGCCGCAGGTCCAGGATGTAGAACTTGTTGATCCAGGGCGGGAAGATCACGAGCGGGCGCTTCAGCACCGTCTCGGTGGTGGGGTTGTACTGGATCAGCTGCATCAGGTCGTTCTGGAAGACGACCTGGCCCGGGGTGACGGCGATGTTCTCGCCCACGCGGAACTTGCTGTCATCCGTCATGCGGATGCGCAGCTTGCCCTTGCCGCGCTCCAGGTCGGCCAGGAGGTTGGACAGGCCCTTGAGCAGGTTGGTCCCGCCCGTCTCGGCCGTGCGGCGCAGCACCTCGGGATTGGTCAGGACGAAGTTCGCGGGGCTCATCGCGTCCACGAATTGCCGTGTGTAGAAATCCACCTTCTGCGCGGTCTTCTCGTCCAGCCCATCGGCGCTGTTGACGGCCGTGGTGAAGTAACGCGCCGCCAGCAAATAGGACTGGCGGATGAAGTCGAACACCTCGTTCTCGCGCCAGGCATCGTCCTTGAAGCGGCGGTCGCCGCGCGGTTCCTCGATGACGGGGCCGGGGTCGCCGCCCATCATGCGCCGCGCGGTGTGGGACCAGAGCGTGATGTAGTCCTGCCAGAAGCCGAGCTGCGCCTCCATCAGCTTGGCCGGGTTGGCCATGAGGCGGCTCGTCATCTCCATGAAGGCGCCGCCGATGTTCAGCGGGTCCGGGTTGGCGTCGGTCTCGGCCTGGCGCTTCAGGAAGTCGCCCACGATGCGCTGGCTGCGCTCGGCCACCTCGGCCATGGTGCGGGTGACGAGGCGGGGGTCGGGCAGGCGGAAGTCTGGCATCGGGTCGCCGGGCTTTTCGGTCATTCGAGGTCCTATGGGCGGGGTCCCGTGGCCGGGACCGTCGTCTTGCGCGCAGAATAGGCCCTTTCCACGCGCCGCGCGAGTTTCGCGGTGCATTCCGGCGGGCGGCGATCTGCTTTATCCAGGCGGGAGACGTCGGAGGGGACAACGCGTGCCGCGCCAGACCATGCCTGCCCAAGCCCTGCCGGGGCTCGCCCTGCTGGCGCTGCTGCTGCCTGGCTGCGGCGCCCTGCCCGAGCGCGGCAACCCCATCTCCCTGTGGCGGGACGCGACGGGGGCCAGCCTGGACGCGCGGCTACCGCCCCCAGGCCTCGACCAGCCCACGCCCAACCTCGCCAGCGTGCCGCCCGTGCCCAACCGGCCGGACCTCGCCACGCGCAACGCCATCCTGCGCGGGCTGGAGGGCACGCGCGACGCCGCCGCCGCCCCGCTGCCCGACGGTCGGCCCGATGCGCCCCGCGCCGCCTCCGCCTCGCCGGGCAACCCGCCCATTCCGGCCGGCCCGCCGCCGCCGCCGCGCCTGGTGCGCGCGCCGGGCGTGCCCTGGGGCCCCGCGCGCGGCGCGGCGCCCGAGCCTGCCCTGCCGCCGCTGCCCCAGCCGGAACCCGGCGCCCTGCCGCCGCCGCCCGCGCCGGAGCTTCTGGCGCCCCCGCCGCCGCCGAACCTGCGGGGCGGATGACGCACTGCCACGACTCCGCTACACCCGCCCCATCATCAACCGCCAATGGCCCGCGCCCGCGGGCCTAGCCCGGCAGGCCAAGCGCCCGCCCGACCGAGGAGTGGCCACCCATGGCCGAGGAATTCCACCGCATCCGCCGCCTGCCGCCCTATGTCTTCGCCGAGGTGAACACCGCCAAGGCCAAGGCCCGGGCCGCCGCGGAGGACATCGTGGACCTCGGCATGGGCAACCCCGACAGCCCGACGCCCGCGCATATCGTGGCCAAGCTGGTCGAGACGGTGCAGGATCCGCGCAGCCACCGCTATTCCATGTCCAAGGGCATCCCCGGGCTGCGCAAGGCGCTGGCCGGCTACTACGCCCGCCGCTTCGGCGTGAAGCTGGACCCGGAGACGGAGGTCGTCGCCACGCTCGGCTCCAAGGAGGGGCTGGCGAACCTCGCCCAGGCCATCACCTCGCCGGGCGACACCATCCTGGTGCCCAACCCGTCCTATCCCATCCATCAGTTCGGCTTCATCATCGCGGGCGCGACCGCGCGCAGCATTCCCTACACGCCCGATGACGCGATGTTGGAGGCCATCACCCGCGCGGTGAAGCATTCCGTGCCCAAGCCCACCGCGCTGATCGTGAACTTCCCCTCGAATCCGACGGCGCTGCTGGCCAGCCGCGAATTCTACAAGGAGCTGGTGCGGATCGCCCGCCAACACGAGCTGTTCATCCTGAGCGACCTGGCCTACGCGGAACTCTATTTCGACGAGGCGAACCCGCCGCCCTCCGTGCTGGAAATCCCGGGGGCGATGGATTGCACGGTGGAGTTCACCAGCCTCTCCAAGACCTACAACATGCCGGGCTGGCGCATGGGCTTCGCGGCGGGCAACCCGCGGCTGATCTCGGCGCTGGCGCGGGTGAAGTCCTATCTGGACTATGGCGCCTTCACGCCCATCCAGGTCGCGGCCGCCGCCGCGCTGAACGGCCCGCAGGATTGCGTGGCGGAGATGCGGGCGCTGTACCGCGAGCGGCGCGACGTGCTGGTGAAGGGGCTGCAACAGGCCGGCTGGGACGTGCCCCCCTGCGAGGGCTCCATGTTCCTCTGGGCGCCGATCCCCGAGCGCTTCCGTGACCTGGGCTCGGTCGGCTTCTCCAAGCTGCTGCTGGAAAAGGCCAAGGTGGCCGTGGCCCCCGGCGTGGGCTTCGGCGAGCATGGCGACGGGCATGTCCGCATCGCCCTCGTCGAGAACAGCCAGCGCATCCGTCAGGCGCTGCGCGGCATCCGGACTTTTTTGCAGGGGGACAATGCAGCCCCCGTCGAGGAACAGATCAAGGCATGACGTCTCCCCTCAAACTTGGCGTGGCGGGGCTCGGCACCGTCGGCGCCGGCGTGATCTCCCTGCTGCGCGCCAATGCGGGGCTGATCGCGGCCCGCGCCGGCCGGCCCATCGAAGTGGTGTCCGTCTCCGCGCGGGATCGCGGGCGGGACCGTGGCGTGTCGCTGGACGGCCTCGCCTGGCATGAGGATCCCGTGGCGCTAGCCACGACGCCTGGGCTGGATGCGGTGGTCGAGGTGATGGGCGGCTCGGAAGGCCCGGCCCGTGCGCTGGTCGAGGCGTCGCTCGCCGCCGGGCGGCCCGTTGTCACGGCCAACAAGGCGCTGCTGGCCACCCATGGCGTGGCGCTGGCGCGGCTGGTGGAGAAGACGGGCGCGACCATGGCCTATGAGGCCGCGGTGGCCGGCGGCATCCCCGCCATCAAGGCCCTGCGCGAAGGCCTGGCCGCCAACCGCATCACCCGTGTGGCCGGCATCCTGAACGGCACCTGCAACTACATCCTGACCGAGATGCGCGTGAAGGGCCTGCCCTTCGCCACCGTGCTCAAGACCGCGCAGGAACTCGGCTATGCCGAGGCCGATCCGGGCTTCGACATTGACGGCGTGGATGCGGCGCACAAGCTGGCCATCCTGGCCGCGCTCGCCTTCGGACGGCCGGTGGACCTGGACGCGCTGCACATCGAGGGCATCCGCCACGTCTCCGCACTCGACATCGCGCTGGCGGGCGAACTCGGCTACCGCATCAAGCTGCTGGGCATCGCCTCGCGCGAGCAGGGCGGCGTGACCGCCCGCGTCCACCCCTGCATGGTGCCGGAAGCGAGCCCGCTGGCCGCGGTCGAAGGCGTGTTCAACGCCGTGCTCGCCGAGGGCGACGCGGTGGGCCGCGTGGTGCTGCAAGGCCGCGGCGCCGGCGCCGGCCCCACGGCCAGCGCGGTGGTGGCGGACCTCATTGACCTCGCGCGCGGACGTGCCGCACCGCTCTGGGGGGCGGCGTCGGACACGCTCGACGCCTCGCCCGCCTTGCCCATGGCGGCGCATCGCGGCGCCTATTACCTGCGGCTGATGGTGCTGGACCAGCCGGGCGTGATCGCGGACGTGACGGCGGTGCTGCGCGATGCGCGCATCAGCCTCGAATCCATGCTCCAGCGCGGCCGCGCGCCGGGCGAGGCCGTGCCCGTCGTCCTCGTCACCCATGAATGCGAGGAGGCGCAGATGAGCCAGGCGCTTGCCCGCCTCGCCGCCCTTCCCACCGTGGTGGAACCCCCCGCCATGATCCGCATCGAGGCGCTGTGAGCGTCCACCCCCGGAGGAACGACCAATGAGCGAGACCGAAGCCAAGCCCATGATGCAGGTGGACCGCAACCTGGCGCTGGAGCTGGTGCGCGTGACCGAGGCCGCCGCTCTTTCGGCCAGCCGCTGGGTCGGCAAGGGCGACAAGAACGCGGCCGATGGCGCGGCGGTGGAAGCCATGCGCGCGGCCTTCGACAGCGTGGCCATTGACGGCACCGTCGTCATCGGCGAGGGCGAGATGGACGAGGCGCCGATGCTCTATATCGGCGAGAAGGTGGGGCTCTACGCCCGCTCGGGCGGCGGCATGCGCGCCGACATCGCGGTGGACCCGCTGGAGGGCACCAGCACCACGGCCAAGGGCGGCCCCAATGCCATGGCCGTGGTGGCGCTGGCCGGGCGCGGCGGCTTCCTGCACGCCCCCGATGTCTACATGGACAAGATCGCGGTCGGCCCCGGCCTGCCGGAGGGCGTCGTGGATCTGGACCGCAGCCCCGAGGAGAACCTGCGCGCGCTCGCCAAGGCCAAGGGCGCGGAGGTGGGCGACCTCACCGTCTGCATCCTGGACCGCGACCGCCACAAGGACATCATCAAGGCCTGCCGCGCGGCCGGCGCCCGCCTCATGCTGATCCCGGATGGCGACGTGTTCGGCGTGCTGGCCGTGGCCCAGCCCGAGGCGGGCGTGGACATGTATCTGGGCTGGGGCGGCGCGCCGGAGGGCGTGCTGGCGGCGGCGGCGCTGCGCTGCATCGGCGGGCAGATGCAGGGGCGCCTCATCTATGAGGACGACACCCAGATCGAGCGCGCGCGGGAGATGGGCATCACCGACGTCCACGCCAAATATTCCATGGAAGAGATGGCCAAGGGCGATGTGATGTTCGCCGCCACCGGCGTCACCACCGGGCCGCTGCTGCGCGGGGTGCGCTTCTTCGCGGGCGGGGCGACCACGCATTCCATCGTGATGCGCAGCAAGTCCGGCACGGTGCGCTATGTGGAAGGCCACCACAATTTCCGCGTGAAGCCCATCTTCTGATGGAGACCGCGCTCGGGGTCGAGCGCAGCCTGAGCGGGCGGGCCTGGTATTGGCGCCCATATGAGGGGCGGATCGCGGCCGGGCTGTCCCAGCGCCTGGGCCTGCCCGAGCTGATCGGGCGGCTGATGGCGGCGCGGGGCGTGGGCCTCGACGCCGCGCAGGACTTCCTCAACCCCACCCTTCGCGCCCTGCTGCCCGACCCCTCGGTGCTGCTGGACATGGATGCGGCCGCGGCGCGCATCGCCGATGCGGTGGCGCGGGGCGAGCGCGTGGCCGTCTATGCCGATTACGACGTGGACGGCGCCTGTTCGGGCGCCATCATGCTGCACGCGCTACGCCAATGGGGCGTGGTGGCCACACACTACGTGCCTGACCGTCTGGCCGAGGGCTATGGGCCGAACGGCCCCGCCATCGCCCGGCTGGTGGCGGCGGGGGCGCAACTCATCATCTGCGTGGATTGCGGCATCGCGGCGCATGAGGCGCTGGCCGTCGCCGCCGGCCAGGCCGATGTGGTGGTGCTGGACCACCACAAGAGCGATGGCGCGCCGCCGCGTGTGGTGGCGGCGGTGAACCCGAACCGCTTCGACTGCCCCTCGGGCCTGCGGCAGCTTTGCGCGGCGGGGGTCGCTTTCCTGGCCGTGGTCGCGATCCAGCGCGAATTGCGAAGGCGCGGCTTCTTCGCGGCGCGGCCGGAGCCCGATCTGCGCCTGTTGCTCGATCTCGTGGCGCTTGCCACGGTCTGCGACGTGGTGCCGCTGGTGGGCGTAAACCGCGCGCTGGTGGTGCAGGGCCTGCGCGTGCTGGCGCGACGGGAACGCGCCGGGATGGCCGCGCTGCTGGACCTCGCGGCCGCGCGGGATGCGCCCAGCGCGCACACGCTGGGCTTCGTGCTGGGCCCGCGCATCAATGCGGGCGGGCGGATCGCGGCACCTGATCTCGGCCTGCGCCTGCTGACGGAATCCGACCCCATCACCGCCCGCGCCATGGCCGAGCGGCTGGATTCCGTGAACCGCGAACGCCAGGAGGTGGAGGCGGGCGTGCTGGCTTCCGCCATGCGCCAGGCCGAGGCGCAGCGCGAGGCGGGCCACGCCGTGCTGCTGCTGCATGGCGAGGGCTGGCACCCGGGCGTGGTCGGCATCGTGGCGGGGCGCGTGCGGGAACGCTTCAACCGCCCGGCCTGCGTGGCCGGCGTGGCGGAGGGCGTGGCGAAGGGTTCGGGCCGCTCGGTGCCGGGCTTCGACCTGGGCGCGGCCGTGATCGCGGCGCGGCAGGCGGGGCTGCTGCTGGCGGGCGGCGGACACGCCATGGCGGCGGGCTTCACCATCGAGGCCAGGCACCTGCCCGCGCTGCACACCCTTCTGGACGAGGCGCTGGCGCCGGCGCGCAACCTGCCGGACGTGGCGCCCATGGTGCTGGACGGCGCGCTGACAGTGCGCGGCGCCACGCTCGATCTGGCGCAATCCGTGGCGAGCCTCGGCCCCTTCGGCGCGGGCCATGACGAACCCGTGCTGGCCCTGACCCGCGCGCGCGTGGTGAAGGCGAGCCGTGTGGGGCGGGAAGGGACCACCATCCGCACCTTCCTTCAGGGCGAGGATGGCGGGCGGCTCAAGGCCGTGTGCTTCCGCGCGGGGGATGGACCCCTTGCCGCGGCGCTGGATTCCCCTGGCGCGGCATTGAATCTTTGCGGCTACCTGCGGACGGAACATTGGCAGGACCAGGTGGGCGTGGGCTTCCATATTCTGGACGCGGCGCGCTGCTGAGCGCAGCTTGTTTTGAATGCGTTCAGAATGTGTGAGAGAAAATTCCTGTAGTCCGCTGAAATTCCGGCATGTCACCCACCGCGCGCGGTTGTGGCGCAAGAAAAATTTCAACCAAACCCAAAAACTCCTTTGCGTGTGACATTTAACCTATGATTAAAATCAACCCACGGCGTGGTCGGAATTGGGAGCACAATCCATGGGTGAAATTCTTCCTGTCGTGAAGGGGCCCGTGTTGGACCGGAAGGTGCGGGAATGCCTGGACCGCTGGCCCCAGCGCCCGCCCGGCATCGAGCCCTCGCTCAAGCAGCCGGGAACCTGGCTGAAGGCGCGCCCCGACAGCGCCTGCACCGTCCATCAACCCTATCTGAAGCTGCCGGGTTCCAAGCAGCTCAAGACCTTGCCGGATGGGCTCTACCTCCATTTCAGCCCCCGCCCGGACGAGCCCTATGTGGACATCCTCTGCATCGAGGCGTGCAGCACCTATCAGAATCTGCTGGACAAGCGTTCGCGCTTCGCGCCCTCCACGGGCTCCCTGCTGGCCGTGTGCCCGGTGGACTGGCTGATGCAGCCCATCCGACCCGGCAGCGCCATCCCGCGCTGGCGGCTGATCCGCACCATCAACCATGAGCCGCGCGCGCCGCTCATCCTGCCGGTGCGCGATGCGCGGGTGCTCTTCGCCCTGCGGCCGCAGCACTACATGGGCTTCGTGTCCTCACAGACCGCCCATGCCCATGAATTCTACTGCCCCATGGACGCGCTGATGGACGAAGGCGGGGACCAAAATCCTGCCCTGCGCGCCCTGATGGCCCGTGCCGCCGCCGCGGCCAACTTCATGGAACTCCCCGCCCGCGCCGAGGGCTGGGATGGCGCCCCGCTGGACAAGGATTGAGCAGAGGCCGCGCGACGGCACCGCGACACGCGCCGCCGGCGCATTCCCCAGGCCGCCGCTCCGGCCCATAAGGGGGCATCCCTCCCGGCTGAGGTCGCCCGCCTTGCTCATCACCGATCCCTGGTTCTACGCGCTCGCCATCCCGGCCTTCCTGCTGACGGGCATCAGCAAGGGCGGCTTCGCCTCGGGGGCGGGGAATGCTGCCGTGCCGCTCATGTCGCTGGCCATCCCGGCACCCCAGGCGGCGGGCATCGCGCTGCCGGTGCTGTGCGCGATGGACATCTCGGCGCTGCGCGCCTGGTGGGGGCGCTGGGACTGGGCGCAGCTGCGCGCCACCCTGCCAGGGGCGATGGTGGGCATCGGGGCGGGCAGCCTGGTGTTCGGCGCGTTGTCCGATGCCGCGGTGAAGCTCATCATCGGCCTCATCACGCTGGCTTTCATCGCGCGCAGCCTTTGGCTGGAGCGGGCGGGGGCCAGCCGCAAGCCGGCCGAGACGAACCACGCCAAGGGCAATTTCTGGGGCGGTGTCTCGGGCTTCACCAGCTTCATCGCCCATGCGGGCGGGCCGCCGCTGGCCGTCTATCTCTACCCGCTGCGGCTGGAGCGCGCCCGGCTGGCCGCCACCACTGTCTTCTTCTTCGCCAGCATCAACTACGTGAAGCTGGTGCCGTATTTCTTCCTGGGCGCGCTGTCCGTGCAGAACGTGCTGACCAGCCTGGTCCTGCTGCCGCTGGCGCCCATTGGAATCAAGCTCGGCGTCTGGCTTTCCGCGCGGGTGGATGACAAGCTCTTCTACCGCATCATCCATGTGCTGTTGTTCGTGACCGGCTGCCAGCTGGTCTATGAGGGGCTTCGATGACACAAATCCTGGGCGTGCTGGGCGGCATGGGACCGCTGGCCTCGGCCGACTTCATGCGGCAGCTCACTTTGCTGACGCCTGCCGAGGACGATCAGGACCATATCCCCACCATCCTCTGGTCCGACCCGCGCGTGCCCAACCGCACCGCGGCGCGGCTCGCGGGCGGCGAGGACCCGCTGCCCGCCCTGATGCGAGGCATCCGTGGGCTGGAGGCGGCCGGCGCCGGCGCCATCGCCATTCCCTGCAACACGGCACATGGCTGGTTCGAGGCCATGTCGGCGCAGACGGCGCTTCCCATCCTGCACATCGTGGACGCGGCGCGAGCCGACCTGCTGCGCCAGGGCGTGAGCGAGGGCCCCATCGGGCTGATGGGCACGGCCGGCACGCTCGCCATGCGGCTCTATCAGGAGCGGATTGGCTTCGACTGCCTGACGCCCTCCGAGGAGGAAATGGCCCGCCTCGTCACCCCCGCCATCGGCGCCGTGAAGGCCAACCGCGTGGATGCGGCCTACGCCCCCCTGGCCGAAGCCGCCCGCCTGCTCCGTGCGCGCGGCGCGAAGGCCGTGGTGCTCGGCTGCACCGAAATCCCGCTCGGCATCGCGGCCGGCCCGGCGTTGGAATTCCCGGTGGTGGACACGGTGGCGGCCCTGGCGCGCGCTTCCATCCTCTGGTCGGGGCGTCAGCCCGTCCAGTAGCCCTGGTGGGGGAGGGCGCCCTCGTCTTCCAACAGGGGGCCCAGCACCGTGACGGGTTGGGCCGCGCTCTCCAGCACCGCGCGACAGGAGAGCGAGAGGCCCGCATTCTCGGGCTTCGCATTCCGCAGGTGCAGGATGGCGCCCGCCGAAAGTCCGTACACCACCCGCCCGATGCCGGTGTAGAAGATGGCCGCCGCGCACATGGCGCAGGGTTCCCCGCTGGAATAGATGGTGGCGGCGCGCAGCCTCTCACGCGGAATGCCCGCCGCGATCACCGCCCCGCAGGCATTCATCTCGGAATGGGCCAGGGTGCCGCCGCCGCCCGCGCCCTGGGTGGACATGCCCTCGGCCAGCACCGTGCCGTCCGGCCCCGCGATCACCGCCGCGAAGGGCCGGTCGCCCCGCGCCCGCGCTTCGCCGGCCAGGGCGAAGGCGTGGCGCAGCAGCGTGAGGTCCAGCGCGCTCGCCGTCATGCGATGGGCTTCACCCCGCACCAATCCGCGATGAAGGTGGCCATGGCGAGCGTCGTGGTCTTCAGGTGCGCCAGGTTCGTCCGCTCGTCGAAGGCGTGGGCGCCCTCGCCCTTGGGGCCGTAGCACAGCGCCGGGATGTCGAAATACAGCCCGTAGAAGCGCGTGTCGTTCACCGCCGTCGTGATGCGGGCCGGCATGTCCTCGCCAAAGGCCTGGCGGTGGGCGTCGGCCAGCACGGCCTCGGCCTCTGTGCCGGGTTCCAGCACATAGCCATCGGCCAGGAAGCCGTGCCAGAGGATCTCGGGCGGGTTGTTGGCCAGGAAGTTGTTGGACCGCGCCGCGGCCGCCACGGCGCGCTCCACCCCCGCGCGGGCCTCGGCCACGTCGGTGCCGGGCAGCAGGCCGATGCGGCAATCCACCTCGCACCAGGCCGGCGTCGAACTGGCCCAGTCGCCCCCGCGGATGATGCCCGGGTTGAACTTCACCGGGTCCGGCACGTCCTTGTACCAGGGGTGGGATTTCGCGGCCTCGTTCACCGCCGCCGTGTGGTCATACAGCGCCTGGATGAGGTGATAGGCGCTCATGATCGCGTTGCTGCCCGTCTGCGCCACGGCCACATGCACGGGCACGCCCCGCACGCGGATGCGGAACCACAGCGTGCCGGTGTGCGCGCGGGTGATGGTGCCGCCGGTGGGCTCCGGGATCAGGCAGGCATCGGCGCGGTAGCCGCGCAGCAGGGTCGCCAGCGCGCCATTGCCGGTGCTCTCCTCCTCCGTCACGGTCTGGAGATACACGTCGCCGCAGGGGGCGTAGCCCGCGCGCGTCACCGCTTCCATGGCGAAGCACATGGCCGCCACGCCCGCCTTCATGTCATGCGCGCCGCGGCCATACATCCAGCCATCATGGATGGCGGCGGCGTAGGGCGGGTGGCTCCACATCTCGTGCGGGCCCTCGGGCACCACGTCGATGTGGCCCTGGATGATCAGGCTGCGGCCCGTGGCGGGCTCGGCCCGCTTCGTCGCCACCACCTGCATGGAGAGGGCAGGGTCCACCTCCACCATGGGGCTCGCCTTAGGGTGGTCCTTCAGCGGCACGTCGGCGATGGAGAAGCGGTCCACCACATAGCCGCGCTGCGCGAACCAGCGGGCGATGTGGTCCTGCAGGGGCCCCTCGCGCCCGCGCAGCGAGGGGTGGCGGACGATCTCGGCCAGGAAGCGCACCTGCTCGTCGAAGCCCGCCTCCACCGCTTCGGAGAGGCGCTGGAGGATCACGGGGTCAGCCATGGGACGGGTCCTGTTCAGGCCGGGGTGGCCAGGATGGCGTTGGTGTAGAAAAGGGGCGAGGGATCATACCGCACCCGGTTCCGCAGCCCCGCCCAATTGTTCCGCAGGTAGTGCACCGGGATGATGCCGAGATCCGCCGTCAGCGCCCGCATGGCCTGCTGGGTCAGCGCGGTGCGGCGCGCCTCGTCCATGGTCCGCAGCGCTTCCTCCAGCGGACGATCCACCTCGGCGTTGGAATAGAGCAGGCGGTTGAAGGGGCCGACACCCGTCGCCGGGTCCCGCGTCATGGCCACCTGGCGCATCATGTTGGCGGCGGTGCTGGTGGTGAAGGTCGCGAAGATCACGGAGAATTCGCGGGCCGTCGCGCGGCTGTAGAAATTGGCCGGTGGCAGCACCTCCACCCGCGTCTCGATGCCCGCGCGCGTCCAGCCCTGGGCCACCGCCTGCAGCAGGTCCGCATCGCCCGGGATCCAGCCATTGGGGCCATGGATGGTGAGGCGGAAGCCCTCGCCCCAGCCCGCCTCGCGCAGCAGGGCGCGGGCGCGGTTCACGTCATAGGCCATCTCCGGCAGGTCCGGCACGCGGTCGGGCAGGGAGGGGGCGGCGAACTGGTTGGCCGGCCGCCCCTGGCCCTGGAACAGCCGCTCCACGATGCCCTGGCGCGGAATGGCGAGGCTGAGCGCCTGGCGCACCCGCACGTCGCGCAGGGGGTTGCGCTCCAGCGGCTGCCCCGCGCGGTTGAACATGTGCGGCGCGGGTTCGCGCACCGTGTCGGGCATGATGTAGCTGGTGGTGACGCTGTCCACGCTGAACAGCGCGATGCGCGGGTCGTTGTTGAAGCGCGGGATGTCCTGGAAGGGGACGTTGTCGATCAGGTCCACATCGCCCGCCAGCAGCGCCGCGCTGCGCGCGCCGGCATTGGTCAGGAAGCGGAAGACGGCGCGCGGCCAGGGGGCGGGGTCGCCCCAGTAGTCGGGGTTGCGCTCCACCTCCAGCCGCTCGCCCTGGGCGTAGGAGACGAACTTATACGGCCCGGTGCCGATCATGCCGCGGCCCGCGTTGAAGTCGGCCAGCGTCGCGTTCGCATGGATGCGGCGCGAGAGGATATGGATCGCGATGATGTCGCGCGGGAAGAAGGGCGTGGGCGCGCTGGTGTGGAAGCGCACCGTTACGGGGTCCACCACCTCGACGCGGCGCACGCTGCGGACCATGGGGGTGAAGGGGCCGGGCGAGTTGGGCACCTGGGGCACGCGCTCGAAGCTGAAGGCGATGTCCTCGGGTTCGAAGGGCGTGCCGTCGTGGAAGCGCACGCCGGAACGCAGCTTGAACTCCCAGGTCAGGTCATCCATCACCCGCCAGGATTCCGCGAGGCGGGGGCGCAGGCTGCCATCGGTGTGCATGAGGACCAGCGTCTCGAAGATCTGGCCCAGCAGCGCGTTGTTGTTGTTGGTGCTGTGGAAATGCGGGTCCATCCCGGTCGGGATGCCGGCCATGCCGACCGTCAGCGGGCGGTTGGGCTGGGCCAGCGCCGCCCCCGCGGGCAGGGCAAGGAAGGGGGAGGCGAGCAGGGCGCGGCGTTGCATGAAGGGGCTCTCGACAGGGCAATGAAGAATGCCATGCGATGCGCTGCCCCCGCACCTGTCAAGCCGTCACTCCACGCGGCGCCGGAAGAAGAGCAGCGGGATGCCCACCCCCGCCACCAGCGCGCCCAGCAGCATCCACTTGATCCAGGGCTGGTAGTGGGGCGCGCCGAATTTCTCGAGGAAGATGATGAAGATGACGGTGGTGCCGATGATGCTGAAGCCCACGAATCGGCCCGCGATGCTGACCTCGTGGCGCGGTTTGCCTTGTTCCATGGCGTCCTCCCTTCCGCTGACCTTCACCTGGGTCCGAGTGCCGTCGCGTAAAGCTCGGGCTTGAAGCCCAGCAGCCGACGGTCGCCCAGGTCCAGCACGGGCCGCTTCACCATCGAGGGCTGGGCCAGCATCAGCTTCACGGCGCGCGCCTCGTCGAGGTCGGTGCGCTCCGCCTCGGGCAGCTTGCGGAAGGTGGTGCCGGCGCGGTTCAGCAGCGCCTCCCAGCCCAGCTCCTTCACCCAGGCGTCGAGCAGGGCAGGGGGCAGCCCATCCGTCTTGAAGTCATGGAAGCGGTGGGCGACGCCCGCCTGGTCCAGCCAGGCCCGCGCCTTCTTCACCGTGTCGCAGTTGCGGATGCCGTGCAGCGTGATCAATGGCCACGTCCTCGCCCTTTGTGGTGTGGAAGCATGACGCCTTTCGGGGGTGTCGTGAAACCGGCTTCTGCGTCCGGCGTTGCCGTTGCACACCCGGAGCATTCCCATGGCCAAGCAACCCCCCAGCATCAGGACCACCAGCCCGGCAGCGAGGCCGAGATGACGCCGCGCCCGCGCAGCTTCATGGAGGACTGGCCCGGCGGCGACGCGCTGGCGGGCAAGACCGCCATCATCAGCGGGGGTGATTCCGGCATCGGCCGGGCCGTCGCCATCGGCTTCGCCAAGGAGGGGGCCGATGTGGTCATCCTCCACAAGGAGGAGCACGAGGACGCCGCCGAGACCCTGCGCCACATCGTCGAGGCCGGCGGCCGCGGCCACGCCATCGCGGGCGACATCGGCGACCCGCAATTCTGCGCCCGCGCGGCGGCGGAGGCGGTGGAGTTCCTGGGCGGCCAGGTGGACATCCTGGTGAACAACGCGGCCGAGCAGCACCCCTGCGACGACTTCGCCGAAATCCCGGTGGGCCAGGTGGACCGCACCTTCCGCACCAACATCCTGGGCATGTTCTGGCTGACCAAGGCGGTGCTGCCGCACATGCCCAAGGGCTCGGCCATCATCAACTCCACCTCGGTCACGGCCTATAAGGGCAGTCCGCAGCTGGTGGACTATGCCTCGACCAAGGGCGCGATCGTTGGCTTCACGCGCAGCCTGGCGCTGGCGCTGTGGGAGGACCGGCAGATCCGCGTGAACGGCGTGGCGCCGGGCCCGATCTGGACGCCGCTGATCCCTTCCTCCTTTGGCGAGGAGCGCACCTCCGAGCATGGTTCGGGCGTTCCGCTGGACCGTCCGGGCCAGCCGGATGAGGTGGCGCCCTGCTATCTCTTCCTCGCCGACCCGCTGCGCTCCTCCTACATGACGGGCCAGGTGCTGCACCCCAATGGCGGGACGGTGGTGAACGGGTGAACCGGGCCCAGTGGTATGCCGGGCTGCGCAAGCCCGGCTGGAAGCCACCGGATTGGGCGGTGCCCGTGGTCTGGGGCGTGCTCTACCCCATGATCCTGCTGGCGGGCTGGCTGGTCTGGCGCCGCGTGGGCTGGGGGGCCGAGATGGCCGCCTGGACCGCGCAGATGGCGCTGAACCTGGCCTGGCCCGTCGTCTTCATGGGGCTGCGTTCGCTGGGCGGCGCGGTGGCGCTGGCCGCCCTGCTGTGGCTGTCCATCCTGGCCTGCGTGGTGCTGTTCTGGCCGGTCAGCGCCTGGGCCGCGGGGCTGATGCTGCCCTACCTGCTCTGGGTGGGCTTCGCCGTGGCGCTGACCGAGGCCATCCGGCGCCGCAACCCATAGAAATGGGCGCGAGGCATGGCCCCGCGCCCAGATCCGTTCCACTGATCCGGAGATCAGCTGCCGCGGCCACCACCATGGCTGGCCTGACCGCCCTTGCGCCCGGCCTCGGCGGCGCGCTCGCGGTCCTGGGCGAAGTTGCCGCCGCCCGACTTGGAGCCATCGCCACCGCCGGACTGGTTGCCGCCCGACTGGTTGCCGCCGGAATGGCTGGCCTGGCCGCCCTTGCGCCCGGCCTCGGCGGCCAGCGCATGGTCCTTCGAGAAGGACCGATCCCCGGGCGCCACGCTCTGCCCACCCTTGCGGCCGGCTTCCGCGGCCAGTTCAGGGTCCTGCGAGAAGCTGCGCTTCTCGGCCGGCACGCTCTGCCCGCCCTTGGAGGCGATCTCACGCTGCTTGTCGTCATCCATCGCGGCGAAGCCGCGTTCGCTCTTCTGGTCAGCCATAATGTATTCCTCCAGTTGATCTGGCCCGCCTCAGCGGCGGACATGAGATCAACCAGTCAGAATTGGTATAGTTCCTTCATGAACCGTGATGAAATATGTAAAGAGATTAACGGTGACTGGACACCACCGTAAGCTTGGCGGTTTTCGGTGGTTATTATTTAAAACGCATTTTATTTTTTTATTTTATTGGAAGTGAATGGCGGATGAAGGCGTGGGAATGCGGCGATCCTGCAAATGCCCCGACTGCGCTGGATGCGAGGTTGGCGGGCTCGGAGGGCCTCTGGGAAGCGGGCGCCGGAAGATGCGGAAGATGGGCTTCTCCCGCATGAAAGACCGCCGTCGCGACCCATGTCGCGCATCAGGGCCCGGAAAGGCCCGCCGGCGTTCTCGAACACTCTCAGCGATACCCGTAGGAGCGCAGCACATACATGGTGCCCAGCATGCCACCCAGTGCCGCCAGCAGGCATGCGAGCCCGATCACGGCACCCAGGGGCCTGAACCGCTTCCTCTCCGCGTCGCGCGTCATGGGCTCGGTCCGCGCGCCCAGGATGATCAGTGTCACACCGATGATGATGAGAGGCCCCACCAGGGCGGAGGCGACGGACCAGGTCCTGATCGAGGCTACGCCCTGTTGGGCGAGCTGGATGCGCTCAAAGATGGTGGGCCAGGAGATGGCCGCGCCGGCCAGGATGCAGGCCAGGCCGGCCAGCCGGTGTTTCACATCCGAGTTCATGAGTTTCTCCGCTAAGTCCATGGCGAAGCTTCATGATGGGATATGAATGATGGCGGCGACGAGGCCATCAGCCCCGCCGCCCACGCGCCTCAGCCGCGCGTCTTGTCGGGGGTTTCCGCCCCCGGCTTGCCGCCGAGGCGGCCGGCTTCCGCCACCCGGTCATGCTCCTGCGAGAAGTGGCGGGCAATTCCGGGCGAGGGGTTGGGCTCCTGGCGCGGGACGCCGGTGAATTTGGGCTCGGCCAGGGCGGGATCGGGCTGATGGTCCTGCTTTTTCTGGGCCATGGTGGGGTTCCTCCTGTGATGGCCGCGACGGGCGCGGACAAGGGGAGAACCGGCGAAGGGGGCGGGTGGTTTCCGTTCCCCGCGCGATGGCATTCATTCATTTCTATGATATTTTGAAAGCCACGGCCGATTGGAGAAGGATCAGGCGCAATGGCGCTGCTGGGACGCGCGAATTTCGCCTGGCAATCGGATCATGGGCAATTCCACGTCATTGACACGGAGGATGCCGGCTTCAGCCCGCCCGTGACCCTCACGCCCGAGATGGAACGTCGCCGCCTGCATGTGCCCCAGAGCGGCCTCGTCATCTACACCCATGACGGCCTGCAACAGCACATCCGCATCGCCATCCATGCTTCGCAGCCCGTGCCTTCCGACAAGGAGCCCATGAGCGGCCGGGCCTGGACGCGCGTCGAGACGGTGCGGGCGCGGTTTCCCTACCGCACCTTCACCCTGACCAGCCCCTCGGCGCCGGATGTGCTGCCCTGCGGCCCCTTCTTCGCCCTGCCGGCGAGCGAGGTGATGGTGCGGATCAGCTGGATGGAGTTCGAGGGCAGCCGCGACGACAGCCGGCCCGTCGAACCCGATGTGATCCAGCTGGAGTTCTGGCCTGCCTGAGGCCTACTCCCACTCGATCGTCCCCGGCGGCTTGCTCGTGATGTCATAGGTCACGCGGTTCACGCCCCGCACCTCGTTCACGATGCGGTTGGAGACGCGTGTCAGGAAGGACATGTCGAAGGGATAGACATCCGCCGTCATGCCATCCGTGCTGGTCACGGCGCGCAGCGCGCAGGCGCTGTCATAGGTGCGGCCATCGCCCATCACGCCCACGGTCCGCACCGGCAGCAGCACGGCGAAGGCCTGCCAGATGGCGTCATAGAGGCCCGCCGCGCGGATCTCCTCCAGGAAGATGCTGTCCACCTTCCGCAGGATGTCCGCCTTCTCCCGCGTCACCTCGCCCGGAATGCGGATGGCGAGGCCAGGCCCGGGGAAGGGGTGCCGGCCCACGATCTCCTCGGGCATGCCCAGTTCACGGCCCAGCGCCCGCACCTCGTCCTTGAACAGGTCACGCAGCGGCTCCACCAGCTTCATGCGCATGCCGGCCGGCAGCCCGCCCACATTGTGGTGCGATTTGATGGTGACCGAGGGGCCGCCGGTGGCCGAGATGCTCTCGATCACATCCGGGTAGAGCGTGCCCTGGGCGAGGAAATCCGCGCCGCCAACCTTATTCTGCTCCTCCTCGAAGACCTCGATGAAGAGGCGGCCGATGGTCTTGCGCTTCACCTCCGGGTCCGTGACGCCGGAAAGCTGGCCGAGGAACAGGTCCGAAGCGTCGCGGTGCACCAGCTTGATGTTGAAGCGGTCGCGGAAGGTGGCCACCACCTGCGCGCTTTCGTTCGCGCGCATGAGGCCGTGGTCCACATAGATGCAGGTGAGTTGGTCGCCGATCGCCTCATGGATCAGCACCGCCGCCACCGAGGAATCGACGCCGCCCGAAAGCCCGCAGATCACCCGGCCATTCCCCACCTGGGCGCGAATCCGGGCCACCGCCTCGGCGCGATAGGCGCCCATGGTCCAGTCGCCGCGGCAGCCGCAGACGCCCTGGGCAAAGTTCTGCAGGAGCTGGGCGCCATGCGGGGTGTGGACCACCTCCGGGTGGAACATGGTGCCGTAGAAGCGGCGGGCATCGTCGGCGATGACGGCGAAGGGCGCGCCTTCGCTGCTGGCCACCACGCGGAAGCCGGGCGGCAGCTTCGTGATGCGGTCGCCATGGCTCATCCAGACCTGTTCGCGCGCGCCGGGCGCCCAGATGCCCTTGGTGATGGCGCATTCGCCCGTCACATCCACGAAGGCGCGGCCGAATTCCTTGTGGTCGGAGCCCTCGACCAGCCCGCCCAGATGATGCGCCATGGCCTGCTGCCCGTAGCAGATGCCCATCAGCGGCAGGCCCATCTCGAAGACCTCGGCCGGGGGGCGGGGGCTTTCGCCCTCGTTCACGCTGGCCGGGCCGCCGGAGAGGATGATGCCCTTCGGCGCGAATTCCCGGATTCGCGCCTCCGGGGCGGCGTTGAAGGGCCAGATCTCGCAATAGACGCCGGATTCACGCAGGCGGCGCGCGATCAGCTGCGTCACCTGGCTGCCGAAATCGAGGATAAGGATGCGGTCGTGCTGGCTCATGGCCGCTTGGACCATTTTTCCCCGCGCCGCTCAAGCCGCCGCGTCGCGGGTCAGCGCGGCAGCTTGGTCGTGGCGGTCGCCGTCAGCAGGGTGTGGATGGGGTCCCAGGCATAGGCGAGCTGCTGGACGGGGGTCCCGCCGAAGTTCAGCCCCTCCCGCGCCACAAGCCGCGCCCCCAGCCTTTCGTAGAACCAGCGGGACGGGTTGCCCTCCAGCACCCAGGCGAAGGCCGATTGCGCGCCGAGCGAAGCCAGGTGCGAGGCGGTGGCGCGCATGAGCCGCCGCCCGATGCCGCGCTCGCGGAAATCCTCCAGGAGATAGAGCGTCTCGATCTCACCCTCGGCCAGCCCCTCGCGCCGGGCGAGGCCACCGGTGGCGAAGCCCACCACGCCCGAGCCAGCGGCCTCGTTGCCATCCGCCACCGCCACGAAACCCGCATGGCCGCCCCGGCGCAGCATCATGGCGCGTTCGTATTGCGCGGCCTCCTGCGACACCGAGATTCCCGCCAGGTAGTCATCGGGCAGGATGCCGGCATAGGTCCCGCGCCAGCAGGCCAGGTGCACCAGGGCCATGCCCTGCGCGTCACCCGGGCGGGCGCGCCGGATGGTGACCATCGCCTGCGCCGCCCGTCAGGCCGCGCGCGTGAGCACGGCGCAGAAGAAGCCGTCCGTGCCATGCGCGGCGGGGGAGAGCAGCAGATGCGGGCCGGGGCAGGGGGCATCCCCCGGCAGCCCGGCCTCGGCCCAGGCCTGGGCGAGGGGGACCGCACGGAACTCGGGCCGGGCGTCGAGCAGATGCTGGACCTGCATGTCATCCTCCTCGGGCAGCAGCGAGCATGTCGCGTAGATGAGCCTACCCCCAGGCTTCACCAGCTGGGCCGAGATTGCAAGAATTTCACGCTGCTTGATGACGAGTTCGGCGAGGTCCTCGGCCGTGGTCCGGCTGCGCGCATCGGGGTTGCGGCGCCAAGTGCCGGTGCCCGTGCAGGGGGCATCCACCAGCACACGGTCGAAGGTGCCGGCGCGGCGCTTGGCGAAGCGGTCACCGGGCGTCAGCAGATGGGTCTCGGCGTTGTGGACGCCCGCGCGCCGCAGCCGCTTCATCGCCCCCTCGAGTCGCGGGGCGGAGACGTCGCAGGCGGTGATCCGGCCCTGGTTCTGCATGTCGGCCGCGATGGCGAGCGTCTTGCCCGCCGCCCCCGCGCAATAATCCAGCACCCGCATCCCTGGCCGCGCGGCGACCAGGGCGGCGATGAGCTGGCTGCCCTCATCCTGCACCTCGATCAGCCCCTGGAGATAGGCGGGGCTGGCCGCGATGGGCGCGCGGTGGGGCAGGCGCAGCCCGTCGGGCGAGAAGCGCATGGGCTCGGGCTTCAGCCCCTCGGCGCGGAGGGCGGCCAGGGCCGCGTCGCGGTCGCAGCGCAGCCGGTTGGCGCGCAGGTCGAGGGGGGCATTGGCCTCCAGCGCCGCGGCCTCCTCGGCCAGGGTGGCGCCAAACCGGGCTTGCAGGCCGGGATAGGCCCATTCGGGCAGGTTCAGCCGCGGCGCCTCGGGCATGGATTTGCCGGCCAGCGGCTTGCCCACCAGCGCCTGGGCCACGCCCACCTCGCCCACATCGAGGCTGCCGGCGCCATAGCGCCCGCCCTCGAAGCGGCGCCCGGCCTCGTTGGGCTTCAGCCCTTCCACCAGGATGAGATGCGCCAGCACCAGCAGGCGCGGCGTGATGCGGGCGCCAACCTCGGCCAGCCACCATTCCAGGCGCAGCCGCTGCCGCAGCACCCCCCAGGCGAGGTCCGAGATGAAGCGGCGATCGCTGCCGCCGATATAGCGCCGCGCACGGAAGAAGTCCGCGGCGATGGCATCGGCCGGGCGGCGGGGCTGGTCCAGCACCGCGTGCAGCAGGTCAATGGCGGCGGCGTGCCGGCCTTCGGGGGTCACGGAAGGGGGTCAGCCATCGGCGCGGTAGTTGGGGGCCTCGCGCGTCACCGCCACGTCGTGCACATGGCTTTCGCGCAGCCCGGCATTGGTGATGCGGCGGAAGCGGGCATTCTTCTGCAGGTCGGGGATGGTGGCGGAGCCCGTATAGCCCATGGCCGCCTTCAACCCGCCCACCAGCTGGTGGATGACCGGCCCGACCGGCCCCTTGTAGCCCACCTGGCCCTCGACGCCCTCGGGGACGAGCTTCAGCGTGTCCTGCACCTCGGCCTGGAAGTAGCGGTCGGCGGAACCGCGCGCCATGGCGCCCAGCGAGCCCATGCCGCGATAGGATTTGTAGCTGCGGCCCTGGTAGAGGAAGACCTCGCCCGGCGCTTCATCGGTCCCGGCGAAGAGGCTGCCCATCATCACGCATTCGGCGCCGGCGGCGATGGCCTTGGCGATGTCGCCCGAATTGCGGATGCCGCCATCGGCGATGGCCGGCACGCCCTGTTCCTTCGCGGCCGCCGCGCATTCCAGTACGGCGGTCAGCTGCGGCACGCCCACGCCGGCCACGATGCGCGTGGTGCAGATGGAGCCGGGCCCGATGCCGATCTTCACCGCGTCCGCGCCCGCCTCGATCAGCGCCAGCGCGCCCTCGGGCGTGGCCACATTGCCCGCCACCACCTGCACGGTGTTGGACAGGCGCTTGATGCGCTCGATGGCCTTCAGCACGCCGCCCGAATGGCCATGGGCGGTGTCCACGATGACGACATCGGCCTCGGCCCCCACCAGCAGCTCGGCGCGCTTGAAGCCATCCTCGCCCACGCCGGTGGCGGCGGCGGCGCGCAGACGGCCCAGCGCGTCCTTCACCGCGGCGGGGTGGGCCTCGGCCTTGTCCATGTCCTTGACGGTGATGAGGCCGACGCAGCGGCCCTGCTCATCCACCACCAGCAGCTTTTCCAGGCGGCGGCTGTGCAGCAGGGTGCGCGCCTGTTCGGCCGTGACGCCGGGATGGGCGGTGACCAGGCGTTCGCGCGTCATCAGCTCATAGACGCGCTGCTTGGGGTCGGTGGCGAAGCGCATGTCGCGGTTGGTGATGATGCCGACCAGGCGGTTGGTGCCGGGCTCCACCACCGGGAAGCCGCTGATGCGGTGCTGGGCCTTCAATGCCAGCAATTCGGCCAGCGTCTGGTCCGGATGGACCATGACGGGGTTCACCACCATGCCGCTCTCGAAGCGCTTCACGCGGCGCACCTGCTCGGCCTGTTCCTCGGGCGTCAGGTTCTTGTGGATGACGCCGATGCCGCCCCGCTGGGCCATCGCGATCGCCATCGGCGCCTCGGTCACCGTGTCCATCGCCGCCGAGATCAGGGGGATGTTCAGCGCGATCTCGCGCGTCATCCGCGTGCGGGTGTCCGTCTGGCTGGGCAGGACCGTGGAATAGGCCGGCAACAGCAGAACATCGTCAAAGGCGTAGGCCTCGGCGATGCGGATGGGCTGGGGGGAGGTGATGTCTGCCATGGGCGGGGGCCTTTCGGGCGGTCACGCGCGACCTTGGCGCGCTCCCTTAACCCTGGCGCCCCGTGCGGGCAAGGGAGGTTTGGGGTGCGATCCGCGAAGGCGGCATCGCCGGAGCGGTGAATCGCCCCCCCAGCCAAGGCTGGACCGTGGTCCGCGGAAGCGGATCACGGTTCAGGACGGAACCCTGTGGCCACGACATAGGTCTCGCTCGATTCCTTGCGGCTGGCCGGCGGCTTGGCGTGGCGGACCTCGGCGAAATGGGTTTTCAGGCGCGTCAGCATGTCGCGCTCGGCGCCACCCTGGAACAGCTTGGCCACGAAGGCGCCGCCCGGGTTCAGCACGCGCAGCGCGAAATCCAGCGCCAGTTCCGCCAGCGCCGTGATCCGCAGATGGTCCGTCGCGCCATGGCCCGTGGTGTTGGGCGCCATGTCCGACAGCACCACATCGGCCGGGCCATCCAGCGCCGCCAGGACCGCGCGCTCGGTCGCCTCGTCCTGGAAATCGCCCTCCAGGATGGTGGCGCCCGCCACGCCGTCCATGGGCAGCAGGTCCAGCGCCACCACGCGGCCATGCGAACCGACGCGGCTCATCGCCACCTGGGTCCAGCCGCCCGGGGCCGCGCCCAGATCCACCACGCGCTGGCCGGGCTTGAGCAGCTTGAAGCGGTCATCCAGCTCGGTCAGCTTGAAGGCGGCGCGGGAGCGCCAGCCGGCCTGCTGGGCGGCCTTCACATAGGGGTCGTTCAACTGACGCTGAAGCCAGCGCTGGCTGGCCGTGGTGCGGCCGCGCGCGGTCTTGAGGCTGGTGTGCGTCTGGCGCTTTCCGGGGGGAGGGGGCATCGCCTGGGCTTACGCCGCGCCGCGCCCGCCGTCACCACCTCTTCCCTCGGCTCGGCCGCCATCGCCGCGCATCAGGCGCATCAACATGCCCTCGCGCAGGCCACGGTCGGCGACCGTCACCTCCGGCATGGGCCAGAGGCGGCGGATGGCGGCATAGACGGCGCAGCCGGGCAGCACGAAATCCGCCCGTTCCGGCCCCACGCAGGGGTGGGCCACCAGCCCGGCCCGGCCCATGGCGAAGAGGGTTTCCAGCGCGTCATCGGCGGCGTCGGCGTTGATGCGCTGCCCGTCCACCAGCTGGCGGTTGTAGCGGGGCAGGGCGAGCACCACCCCGGCCAGCGTGGTGACGGTGCCCGAGGTCCCGATCAGCCGCACCCCGCCCGCGCGGATTTCCTGGCCGATGCAGTGCAGCCGGTCGAAGGCGGCCAGCCGGTCCGCGATGTCATCCACCACGGCGCCGAAGCCGCGGGTGGTGAAGCAATCCTCACCTTCCGACAGCGTCACCACGCCGCAGGGGATGGAAAGATAGCCGATGAGCTCCGGCCGCAGCCCCGTGCGAATCCAGGCGATCTCGGTCGAGCCGCCGCCGATGTCGAAGAGGATGGCGCGACGGTCCCCCCGCTCCAGCAGGGGGGCGCAGCTTTCCATCGCGAGCTCGGCCTCCTCGCGGGGCGAGATGATGCGCGGGCGCAGCCCGGTCTCCAGCGCGGCGCGGGCCAGGAATTCCTGGCCGTTGCGGGCGCGGCGGCAGGCCTCGGTGGCGACGGCGGCCAGGCGCCGCACGGGGCGGCGTTCCAGCCGGTCGGCGCAGGCGGACAGCGCCGCCAGGGTGCGCTCCATCGCCGGCTCGGACAGGGTGCCGGAGCGTGCCAGGCCCTCGCCCAGCCGCACCACGCGGGAAAAGCTCTCCACCACCCGGAACCCGCCGCGCACGGGCGCGCCGATCAGAAGCCGGCAATTGTTCGTGCCTAGGTCCAGCGCCGCGAAGAGCTGCGGCGGCGGGGCGCGGAGGGGTTGGGCGCCGGACAGGGGCTGGAGGGAGGGGGGCATGGGGATACGATATGGTGTTCTTTGTCATGATCCCGAAGTGTTTCATCCGCTGCAAGGGGAAAGCGGGTTGGCAAGGCCGCGGGGCTTTGGTATCCACCCGGCCGAGCCAACGGCACCCCGGATGCGGGTGCCCGTTGGGGGATAGTTTAACGGTAGAACTCCCGACTCTGACTCGGGCAGTCTTGGTTCGAATCCAGGTCCCCCAGCCACTTACCCCTCCCTCGCCTTCAACTTTCCAGCGGCGCCTTCGCCTGTTCCAGGAAGAAGCGCAGCATCTCGCGCGAGGCATCCGGCCCCCTGGGGTCGGTGTAGGACCCCGCGCTGCTGCCGCCGGACCAGGCATGGCCGCCCCCATGCACCACCCATTGCTCCAGCATCAGCCGGCCCGCCGCATCGGCATGGAGGGTGCGGGTATAGGCATGCCCGCCCGGCACCTGGCCGCGCTCCATCGTCACGCGCAGCCGGCCGCCGCCCGCCTGCGCGATCACCTGATCCCCATTGCGCGGGTGCACCGTGGTGTCCCGGTCGGCATGGAACACGATGGTCGGCACCAGGCGCCCGCTTGGGTCGGGGCGCGCGCCGCCTTGGCGCATGGCGGCGAAGGCCGAGGGCATGTCGCGCGCCGCACCGCAGGCCAGCCCCGAATGCACCCCCGCCGCCGCGTAGAGCTCCGGGTAGGCCTGCGCCATGATCGCCGCCGCCGCGCCGCCGGCGGAAAGGCCGGCCACGAAGACCCGCGCCGGGTCCGCCCCATGCTCCCGCATCACCTGCCGGGTGATCCCGGCGATGAGCGCGGGTTCCCCCTCTTCGCGCCGCTGGTCGGTCGGATTGAACCAGTTCCAGCATTTTTGTGGGTTCGCCGAGGAAGTCTGCCCGGGATAGACCACCAGGCAGCCATGCGCCTCCGCCAGCGCGTTCATCCGCGTGCCCGCCGCGAAATCCTCGGGCGACTGCGTGCAGCCATGCAGCATGACCAGGAGCGGCCGGGGCCCCGCGCTGGGTGTGGCGGGAATATAGAGCCTGTAGCCCCGGCTGCCCGCCGCCCCGGCGAAGCTGCCGGCGAGGAAGCGCGCGCCCTCGGGCAGCGCGGGCGAGGGCGCGGGGCCACCAGGCCCGAAGGGGCCGCGCAACGCCTCGCCCATCGCCCCGCCGCCGCGCCAGCCTGGGGACGCGTGGGCCTCGCCGCTGCGGGGGTCCACGTCGAACAGGCGCCCCTGGCGGGCGGCCGGCGGGGCCTGCGGCGCTGGCGGGGGCGTGGCGCCGGAAAAGCCGCCCTGCAGCAGCGCGGTCGCCTCGGCGAGCTTGCCCTCACGGGTGAGGCGTGTCGCCTCACGCATGAGGTCGGCGGAAAACGCGTTCATGTGACTGTGCTTTCAAGCGGCGCGGAGGTTCCGCGCCTGGGTTCGTGCGGGAGGCGCTCAGCGCATCCGGTCGGCGAGCGCGGCCTTCACCTCGGCGCTGGCCTGGAGCGCGCCCAGCACCGAGAGGGAGGCGATGGCCGCGCGGGCCAGTTCGGGCGTCACATCGGCCGCGATGCTGGCGAGGCCCAGCACCCGGATCTCCAGCGGCCGGCCCGCATCACGCGCCGCCTCCAGGTCCGCCCGGGTGAAATGCCGCAGCCCCAGGTCCAGGCTGCGCCGTGCCACGGATTGCCGCGCGGCCTCCGCATGGCGCTCGACCTGGTTCCGGATGGCGGTGCGGATGAAGTCGGTGCGGTTGGCGTAGAAACCGTCCTGCACCAGCAGGTCTATGTGGCCGAGGTCCACATAGCCGAGGTTGATGGTGATCTTTTCGGAGTCGCCGCCGGCCTTGGGCCGTAGCTCATGCACATTGCCGGCCATCTGAACACCATCCTGTCACCATCCGTGTGGATGGTAGATGGCGAGTGGCGGTGGTGCATTCAAGGCGTCACGCCGCGTGGGCGCCCTCACCGAACTGCAACCGCGCCAACCGCGCATAAAGCCCGCCCTCGGCCACGAGCGCCGCATGGGTCCCCATCGCCACCACGCGCCCGCCCTCCATCACCACGATCCGATCCGCCCGCCGCACGGTGGCCAGGCGATGCGCCACCACCAGCGTGGTCCGCCCCTCCGCCAGGCGCGCGATGGCCTGCTGCACGGCCTGTTCGCTCTCCGCGTCGAGCGCGCTCGTCGCCTCGTCCAGCAGCAGCAAAGGCGGGTCGCGCAGGATGGCGCGGGCGATGGCGATGCGCTGGCGCTGCCCGCCCGAGAGCAGCACGCCGCGCGGGCCCAGCTGGCTCGCATAGCCCTCGGGCAGGGCCGAGATGAACTCATGCGCGGCCGCGGCGCGGGCGGCGGCCTCCACCTCGGCATCGGTGGCGTCGGGGCGGCCGTAGCGGATGTTCTCGGCGGCGCTGGCGGAAAAAATCACCGGGTCCTGCGCCACCAGCGCCATGCGCCCGCGCAGGGCGGCGGGGTCGAGGTCGCGCAGGTCCACCCCCTCCAGCGTGATGCGCCCCTGGGCCGGGTCATAGAAGCGCAGCAGCAATTGCAGCACCGTGGTCTTGCCCGCGCCCGAGGGGCCCACCAGCGCCACCGTCTCGCCCGGCGCCACATGCAGGGTGAAGCGGTCCAGCGCGGGCGTGGCGGGGCGCGAGGGGTAGTGGAAGGTCACGTCCTCGAAGTCGACTTCGCCACGCGGGGCGGGCAAAGCGGCGGGAAGGGCAGGGGCGGCGATGAGGGGGGTGATGTCCAGTACCTCCACCAGCCGGTCGGCCGCGGCCGCCGCCCGCTGCACCTCCCCCCAGAGCTCCGACAGCGTGCTGCCCGAGGAGGCCAGCAGCACCGCATAGAAGACGAAGGCCGTCAGCTCGCCCCCGGTCATCCTTCCTGCGATCACATCCTGCCCACCCACCCAGAGGCTGAAGGTGATGGCCCCGAACCCCAGCAGGATCACGATCAGGATCAGCATGGCGCGCGAGCCGATGCGCCGGAGCGCGGCCTGCACCGAACGCTCCACCGCCGCGCCGAAGCGGGCGCGCTCATTGCCCTCCTGGGTGTAGGCCTGGACGGTGCGGAGGCTGTTCAGCGCCTCCTCCGCCTGGGCCGAGAGGTCCGCCACCCGCTCCTGCGCGGTGCGCGACAGCCGCCGTTCGCGCCGTCCGAACAGCACCAGCGGCACGACCACGATCGGCACCACCACCAGCACGATGCCCGCGAGCTTGGGGCTGGACGCCACCAGCAGCACCAGCGCGCCCGTGGAGGTCAGCGCCGTCCGCAGCCCCATGGAGATGGCCGAGCCGATCAGCGCCTGCAGCAGCGCGATATCGGCCGTCATGCGGGAGAGGATGTCGCCCGTGCGCGCCGTCTCGACGCTGGCGGGCGAGAGGCGCAGCACATGGCCGAAGACGGCGGCGCGCAGATCGGCCGCCACCCGCTCGCCCAGCCAGGAGACCAGGTAGAACCGCAGCGCGGTGGCGAAGCCGAGCGCGGCCACCACCGCGAACATGAACAGGGCCGCGGCGTTGAGGCTGGAGGCATCCTGGCTGGCGAAGCCGTCATCAATCAGCCGCCGCAGCCCCTGGCCGATGAGCAGCACGAGGCCCGCCGCCAGCAGCAGCGCGCCGGCGGCGGCCAAGGCGCGCTTCCAGTGGGGACGGAGGAACGGGAACAGCACGCGCAGCGCGCCGAGATTGCGGGGGGCAGGGGCCATGGCGCCCATCATGCCAGCATTCGCGTGGCGCGGCATGGCCCAAGGGACAAACTGTCAGCAATCCTGGACGGCGGCGCTGTCAGCCGACTAGCCTCGCCCCCATGGACCATGCCCATCCCGGCCCGATGACGCCGCCCTTGCGGCCCGCGCCGCACCGCAACCTCTGCACCGATTGCGGCGTCTCGCGCATGGAGGATCCGAAGGCCTGCGGCCGGGCCTGCCAGTTCGTGGCGCCCGACTATCCGGCGCTGGAGGCCCAGGTGCATGGCCGTGCCCGCGACCCCGCGCGGCCGGATGAGCTGCATTTCGGCCCGCATCTGCGCATGCTGCGCGCGAAGCTGCGCGCGCCGCTACCGGGCGCGCAATGGACCGGCATCACCACGCGGCTCGCCGCCCGGCTTCTGGAGGTGGGGGCGGTGGACGCGGTGCTGACCATGGCGCCCGACCCGGAGGACCGCTGGAAACCCACCCCCGTGCTGGTGACGAGGGCCGAGGACATGGCGGGCGTCCGCGGCATGCGCATGGGCTATGCGCCGCTGCTCGCCCTGCTGGAGCCCGCGCGGGCGGCCGGGCATCGGCGGCTGGCCGTCGTCGGCATTCCCTGCCAGGTCTATGCGCTGCGGGCGCTGGAGCAGGAGCTGGGCTTCGATAGGCTTTACGTCATCGGCACGCCCTGTTCCGACAACACCACCACGGAAAATTTTCATCATTTCCTGGCCCTGCTGGACGAGGATCCAGGAACAATCACCTATCTGGAATTCCGCGCCGATTTCCATGTGGAGCTGCGCTACGTGGATGGGCGGCGGCGGGAGATTCCCTTCCTGCAACTCCCCATTTCAAAACTTCCCAAGGATTTCTTTCCGCTGACCTGCCGCAGCTGCGTGGACTACACCAACGTCCTGGCCGACATCACCGTGGGCTATATGGGCGGGGAGGGGCGGCAATGGCTCATCCTCCGCAACGAACGCGGAGAGGAGTTGCTCTCCCTGCTGGGCGATGAGGTCGAGACCTCCACCCCCGGCAGCGCCGGCAAGCGCGCGGGGCCGGTGAAGGGCTTCCTCGCCAACACCCAGCGCGCGGCGGGCGGGCTGCCGCTGCGGCGCATGCCGAACTGGCTGCGGCCCATCGTCGGCTGGCTCATGCCCCGCATTGGCCCGCGCGGCCTGGAATTCGCCCGCGCGCGGGTGGAGATGAAGGCGGTGGAGAGCGTCATCCACCTCCAGCGCGAACAGCCGCGCCGCGCCCCGCGCATGATCCCGGCCCATGTGTGGGAGCTGGTGCGGCCCTATGGGCTGGAGCGTCCCAAGGACTAGCCGAACGCCCCCACCTCATGGCTGACGGCGGCCGAGCAGTTCCGCAGCAGGTCGAACATCTGCCGCATGGGGCCGAAGATCTCGGCATGCTCGCGCCCATAGCTCGGCCCCTCATCGGGGGCCGAGGGCTCATGGAAGTCGAGGCCCGTCACCGGGTCGGGCGCGGCGGGGAAGATCTGTTCCAGCAGGGTCACGGCCGGCTCCACGTCCAGCGCCAGGATGCGCGCCAGCACCCCCTCGCGCGTCGCGCCGTGCCTGGGACTGAATTCCGGCACCCGCACCGCCAGCAGCCACAGCCGATGGATCAGCGCGAGGCGCAGCGCGTGCAGCAGAACCAGGCGCTCCGGCATCTGGGGCAGTTCGGGCCAGGCGGCGCGCAGCGCCAGGTGATCGGCCTTGAGGCGGCGGTAGAGGCGGCGCAGCGGCGCCTCCAGCTCCATCGCGTCCAGCGGGTCCGCCACGGCCAGCAGCGCCTCGCGCCGGCCGGGGCGCAAGGTGGCCGAGGCCCGGTCCAGCCAGGTGCCCGGGTCCAGCGTGCCGATCACCGCCCGCACCACCCCGATGTCCGAGCATTCCGCCGCCCGCAGCGCCATCCCCAAGGCGCGCCGGAAGCGCGGGGAACGCGCGCGCAGATCATGGAAGGCCTCGGGATTGGCCGTCACCGCCGCGCCCAGCCCATGCAGCGTGTTCGCGAGCCACCCCACCTGGTGCAGGATGGCGTTGTTCGGGATGGCGCGCAGCTGCGAGGGGTGGGTCAGCCGCGCGGGCCCGCCCACGCCATCCGCCTGCCGCGCGGAGGGGCGGGAGCCGGTGCGCTCGATCAGCCCCGGCCCGAAGCCGCCCAGCAGGGCTGCGTAGCCCGGGTCCGCCACCAGCGCCTGCACCTCGCGCCGAAGGGTCGCGAAGAAATCCGCGCCATAGTCGCTCTCGGTGTAGATGGGGTCCACGCCGGCGGGCAGGGCGGCGAAGGCGTGCTCGGCGATGCGGGCCACGGTGGCGCGCGCCAGTTCGGGCGTGGCCCAGAGCAGATAGCCATCGCCGCCCTGGAAGCTCGATTCCTCGCGCGCCGGCAGCCCGGCCTCGGCCAGCGCCGCCCGCGCCTGGGGCGGAAACAGGTAGTCCAGCCGGTCCGCCAGGCTGTCCGGGTGCCCGCCGCGGCCGATGCTCTCGCCATGGGTGTCGAACAGCACGACCTCGATGCCGGACAGGCCATGTTTCCGCAGCAGTTCCGCCAGCCGCAGCTTCAGCCGTTCCACCAGATAGGAGGCGGCGAGCTGCCCCACATAGCGCCCGGAATCCGAATAGCCGAATTGCAGGCAAAGCCGCCCGTGCAGGCGCAGATAGTCGCGGAAGGAGGGGCTGCGCAGCGCCTCGTCCAGCACGCGCTCGCCACGTTCCAGCGCATCGGCCGTCTCGAAGAGGGGCGAGATCTCCACATGCCGCTCGCAGCCGAAATGCCGGGCGAGCCACAGCGCCGCCAGCAGGGTGAAGCCCGTCTCCGTCTCCGCGATCAGGAAGCGGATGGGCGCGGTGCGGTCCACATGCTTCGCGATCTGCGCGACATTCATCATCAGCTTGGCGGCCGAGGCCTGCTCGGCCAGCAGGGCGCCGTAATCCACCGGCCGGGCCCGCACATTCGCGAGCGCCGCGTTCACCTGGGCCAGCAAAGTGCGGCGCTGGGCCATGTCCTCGGGCGCGGTGGTGATGTCCAGGCGCTGCCGCACGGCATTGTGCACCTGCGTCGCGTTCAGCCGGACATGGGTGTGGGCGAGCGAAAGCCCATGCGCCACCAGCCCCGCCCGCGCCACGGCCAGCTTGCGGCGGGCGGCGTCGTCCGCGGCCTCCTCCAGCGCGGCGTCGAAGAGGGTGAGCAGGGGCGTCAGATCCGTCATCGCCGCCTCCCGCCGCGCCAGCATCTCGGCCGCCATGGCCTGCACCGCGGCGGGGGTGGGCCGGTCGGGGACGGAGGCGATCTGCATGTTGACGGCGTCCACCGCCTGTTCGGCGCGCTCGCCGATGGCGGTGCCGGGAAGCTGGGCGGCCAGCCGTTCCAGTTGCAGCCGCTTCATGATGAGGCGCAGCCGCAGCGTGTCCCACCAGCCGATATCGGTGCGCCCATCCGTGTCATACCCCACCCAGGAGGCGAGCTTCACGGGCGAGGGCCGCAACTGCGCCCAGCGGTCGGGCCAGATGGCGCGGGCGGCATCCAGCAGGGCGCCCGCGAATTCATCCAGCGCGTCGCGGCCGCGCAGGATGGCGGCGCAGGCCTGGTCGAATTCCTCGGTCAAGGTCACCGGCGCGGGGCGGTGTGCCAGGCCGCGCGCCGGGGCCTCGCCCGTGCTGGCGGCTTGGGCGAGCGCGCCATGGGTCGTGAGCGGCAGCGAGAAGGTGGGGTGCGCGGTGAAGACGGCCGCGAAGCGTGCGCGCTCGACCAGGGCGCGATAGGCGGCGAAGGGGATGGGGCTGTCCAGCGGGTCGGGCCGCGCCAGGCGTTGCGCGAGGCCGGGGAAGGGGTCCGCCCCCGGCGCATGGCCCAGATAACGCGCCAGCCGCCGCGCCCGCCCCGCCATGGCGTCATCGGCCAGTTGCTGGATGATGTCGCCCAGCCGGCCGAGGTCGAGCGAGCCGTCATCCAGTCCACGGCTGACCGAAAGCGCCGTCAGCAGCACCGGGTCGCCGAAGGGGTCCTGGGCGGAGGCCGCGCGCGCGTCGCGCATACGGCCGAGCAGGCGCGGGAGGAGATCGGGGTTGGTTCCATCCATGGCAAGGATGCTGCACCCGCGAAGGCCCCAAGACCAGTGAATTCCTAACCGGTCACCACCGCCCTTATGGCGAAGCTGGACTGGATGCGCGCCACGCCGGGCATGCGGCTCAGCTGTTCCTTGTGGATGCGTTCGTAATCGGCCGCGTCGCGGCATTCCACGCGCAACAGGTAATCCGCCATGCCGGTCATGAGGTAGCATTCGCGCACCTCCGGGCAGCGACGGATGGCGGCCTCGAAGCGGGTGAGGTGCTGTTCCGTCTGCCGGTCCAGCGTGATCTGGACGATGACCGTGACCTGGCCCGCCCGCTGCGGCTCGGCCAGCAGCACGGTGTAGCCGCGGATGACGCCGCGATGTTCCAGCAGCCGCAGCCGCCGCAGGCAGGCCGACGGCGAGAGCCCCACCGCCTCGGCCAGCCTGGCATTGGTGACGCGCGCATCCAGGCGCAGTTCGCGCAGGATGGCGAGGTCGGTCTCGTCCAAGGCGTGCATGGTGGTTTGTGCCACTTCCTCGCAGAATCTTGCAAGATTTCGCGCAAACGCCCGGTTCTGCGCAAGATGCGCGGAAACCACGCATGATCCTCCCGATACTGTCAGCCATTCGGCCAATCTGGAGGCGGCGATGCGGGTTCTCGTTCTCGGCAGTGGTGTGGTCGGTGTCACCAGCGCCTGGTATCTCGCCCAGGCGGGCCATGAGGTGACGGTGCTGGACCGCCAGCCCGGCGCCGGCATGGAGACCAGCTTCGCCAATGCGGGCCAGGTCTCGCCCGGCTATTCCGCCCCCTGGGCTGGCCCCGGCATCCCCGTCAAGGCCATGAAGTGGCTGATGATGCGCTATCGCCCCCTGGTGCTCTGGCCGCAGGCGAAGGGCGGGCTGTACCCCTGGCTCGCGCGGATGCTGGCGAACTGCACCGAGGCCGCCTACGCCACCAACAAGGCCCGCATGGTCCGCATCGCGGAATATTCGCGCGACGCGCTGCTGGCCCTGCGCGCCGAGACGGGCATCCAGTACGACCAGCGCACCCAGGGCACGCTGCAACTTTTCCGCACCCAGAAGCAGCTCGACGCCGTGCAGGCCGATGTCGCCGTGCTGCGCGAAAGCGGCGTGCCGCATGAGCTGCTGGACATGGCCGGCTGCATCGCGGCCGAACCCGCCCTGGCGCGTGTCGCGCAGAAATTCGTGGGCGGGCTGCGCCTGCCGGGCGACGAGACGGGCGATGCCTTCCTCTTCACCCAGCGGCTCGCCGAGATGGCCGCCGCGCGCGGCGTGGTGTTCCGCCAGGGCGTCTCCATCCAGGCCATCGAGCAGGAAGGCGGCGAGGTGACGGGCGTGGTCACCGACCAGGGCCGCTTCACCGCCGACCGCTACGTCGTCGCCCTCGGCAGCCATTCGACGGCGCTGCTCCGGCCGCTCGCCGTCTCCATCCCCGTCTATCCGGTGAAGGGCTATTCCCTCACCCTGCCGGTGCGCGACGCCGATGCCGCGCCTGTCTCCACCGTGATGGATGAGACCTACAAGATCGCGGTGACGCGCCTCGGCGACCGCATCCGCGTGGGCGGCACGGCGGAGCTGGCGGGCTTCTCGCTCAAGCTGCGCAAGCCCCGGCGCGCGACGCTGGAACACACGCTGACGGACCTCTTCCCCGATGCCGGCAACCCCGCCGAGGCGCAGTTCTGGACCGGCCTGCGGCCGATGACGCCGGATGGCACGCCCATCGTCGGCCCCACGCGCTACCGCAACCTCTTCCTGAACACGGGGCATGGCACGCTGGGCTGGACCATGGCCTGCGGCTCGGGCCGGCTGCTGGCCGATCTGGTCAGCGCCCGCGCGCCCGAGATCGCGCATAATGACCTGGCCCTGGCGCGCTACGCGCCGGCCTGAGGGGCGCTGAGGCGCCCCGACCAGGCGCTAGCCTAGCAACGCCGCCTTGAGCCGCGCGATCAGCGCGGCCCGCGCCGTGGGGTCGGCGGCGTGCTCGATGGCCTCCTCCACGCCCAGCAGCAGGGCCGCGCGTTCATTGTGCCAGTCGGGCCGGGCCAGGGCCTCGGGATCCATTCGGCGGGCATTCTCGGGCGCGGGCAGCGCCATCGGCGCCCCGCCCGCCGGCAGGCGCCAGCGCGAATCCAGCACGGGCCGCACCACCTGCTTGCCCAGCCGGGCGGCGAAGCCCTCGATGGCCTCGGGCTCGCCATGGGTCAGGAAGATGCCGCCGGCGATGGGCCGCCGCGCCTCCACCCAGCGGGCCAGTTCGGGCCCGTCGGCATGGCCCGAATAGCCTTCCAGGCGGGTGATGCGCGCCGCGACCTCGATGGTTTCGCCCTGGATGCGGACGCGCGGCGCGCCCTCCTGCAACAGCCGCCCCAGCGTGCCGCTGGCCTGGAAGCCCACCAGCACCACCATGGCCGCCGGGTCCCATAGCCTGGACTTCAGATGCTCGCGGATGCGCCCGGCATCGCACATGCCCGACCCGGCCAGCACGATGTGGAAGCCCTTGTGCTGCGCCAGCTTCCGGCTGGCCGCGCCCTCCACCACATGCAGCAGCCGGTGGGATTGCAGGGCGGCGCGCAGCGCCTCGCCCTCCTCCATGCCATGCGCGTGGCGGGCGAAAACCTTGCTGGCGCGGGTGGCGAGCGGGCTGTCCATATGGATGGTCGCGGCCGGGATCTCGCCGCGCTGCATCAGCAGCACCAGGTCCAGCACCACCTCCTGCGCCCGCTCCACCGCGAAGCTCGGGATGAGCAGGGCACCGTCGCGCTCCGCCGCCTCGCGCACCAGCGCCGCCAGGGCGGCGCGGCGTGCCTCGGGCGTGATGACCGGCCGGTCCTCATCGCCATAGGTGCTTTCGCAGATGAGGTGATCGAGGCCGCGCGGCCCCTCGGGCCCCGGGTGCAGCGTGCCGTCATCCGGGCCGATGTCGCCGGAGGCCATGACCCGTACCTCCCCGAACTCCATCTCGATGGAGGAGGAGCCCAGCATGTGCCCCGCATTCCACCAGCGCGCCCGCACGCCCTTCGCGGGGGTGATCCATTCGCCATAGGCCACGGGTTGAAAGGCTTCCAGCGCCGCATCGGCATCGGCGGGGCCATAGATGGGGCGGACCTCCTCGCGCCCGCGCCAGCGGCGGCGGTTGCGGCGGTTCAGCATCCGCACCTCGCTCTCCTGGATGTGGCCGCTGTCGGGCAGCAGGCAGGCGCAGAGTTCGATGGTGGCGGGGGTGGCGTGGATGGCGCCGCGGAAGCCCTCCTTCACCAGCCGCGGCAGCAGCCCGCTATGGTCTATGTGCGCGTGGGTCAGCAGCACCGCGTCGAGGCTGGCGGGGTCGAAGGGGAAGGGCTCGTGGTTCAGCGCCTTCAGCGTCTTGGGGCCCTGGAACATGCCGCAATCCACCAGCACATGCGCGCCCGGCGCCTCGAAGCGCAGGCAGGAGCCGGTGACGGTGCGCGCCGCGCCATGGACATGCAGGGTGACGGACATCGCTTGGCATCCCTTCGGCGCGCCATTGGTTGGAGGGGGGCGCTTGTGGGCGCATCATGCGCGCCGCGGCGCGGGGGGAGAAGATGACGGAGCACAATGACAACCCGGCCTATCGCCTGGCCCTGCTCGACGAGGATTTCCTGCGCGGCCCCGCCATGCGCGGCGTGCGGCTGCAACTGGAGGCGGTGAAGGCGGATGAAGCCCTGCGCGCGGCCCGCGTGGGCTCCACCATCGTCGTCTTCGGCGGGGCGCGGATCCGCGAGGACGGGCCAGGCCACCACCCCCGCTGGTATGCCGAGGCGCGGCGCTTCGGGCAGATCGCCTCCATGCGCGGCGGCGCGCTGGAACCCATAGACGGCTGGCGCGAGAACGTGATCGCGACGGGCGGTGGCCCCGGCATCATGGAGGCCGCCAACCGCGGCGCGCATGACGTGGGCGCCCCCAGCATCGGCTTCAACATCCAGCTGCCGCAGGAGCAGCACCCCAACCGCTATTCCACGCCCAACCTGACCTTCCAGTTCCACTACTTCGCCATCCGCAAGCTGCACCTGGCCATGCGGGCGCGGGCGCTGGTGGTCTTCCCCGGCGGCTTCGGCACGCTGGACGAGCTGTTCGAGATCCTGACCCTGCGCCAGACCGGCCGCACCCCCGCCGTGCCGGTCGTGCTGGTGGACAGCGCTCATTGGCGCGGCCTGATCAACTGGCAGGCCTTCCAGGACGCCGGGCTGATCGGCGAGGCCGATATGGGCCTGCTGCATTTCGTGGACGATGCGAAGGCCGCCTGGGCCGTCATCGCGGCGCATGAGCCGCCGGTTTTGCCGCGCGGCCCCGGTGTGGGTATGTGAACCTCCCTTGAGGAGGGGCGCATGGAGCTGGCGGAACACATGGCGGGCCAACTCGCGCGATCGGCGCGGGTGCTGGAGGCGATGGCGGCGGATGCGGCGCTCTGCGCCACCGCGGCCCGCGTGGCCGAGGTCACGACCGCGGCGCTGCGGGCGGGGCGCAAGCTGCTGCTCTGCGGCAATGGCGGAAGTGCCGCCGACGCCCAGCATTGGGCCGCGGAACTCGTGGGCCGCTTCCTGCACGACCGCCCGCCACTGCCCGCCATCGCGCTGACGACCGACAGCTCGGCCCTGACCTGCATCGGCAATGATTACGGCTTCGACCAGGTGTTCTCCCGCCAGGTGGCGGCGCTGGGGCAGGGGGGGATGTGCTCTTCGCGCTCTCCACCTCCGGCAATTCCGTGAATGTTCTGGCCGCGCTGGAGGCGGCACGGGCGCGGGGCATGGTGTGCGTGGGCTTCACGGGGGCGCGCGGGGGCCGCATGGACGCGCTGTGCGACCACCTGCTGCGCGTGCCCAGCACCGAGACGGCGCGCATCCAGGAGGGGCATGAGGCGCTGGGCCATGCGCTGTGCGGCGCCATCGAGGCCGCGATCTTCCCGCCGCCCGGGCCGTGACGGGACGGCGCGCACTCTTCCTCGACCGCGACGGGGTGGTGAACGAGGATCTGGGCTATGTCCACCGCATCGAGGATTTCCATTTCCGGCCGGGCATCTTCGAGCTGTGCCGGGCCGCGCGTGGGCTCGGCATGGCGCTGGTGGTGGTGACGAACCAGTCCGGCATCGGTCGCGGCATGTATTCCGAAGAGGATTTCGCGGCGCTGACGGAATGGATGTGCGCGCGTTTCAGGGCGGAGGGCGCGCCGCTCGACCGCGTGGAGCATTGCCCGGACGTGGCCCCGAGCCGCCGGCGCAAGCCCGCCCCGGGGATGATCCTGGATGCCGCGGCGGCGCTGGGCCTCGACGTGGCGGCCTCGGTGATGGTGGGGGACCGGCGGACGGACATGGCGGCGGCGAAGGCGGCGGGGATAGGCCTGAGGCTATTGTTCCCAAATGATCTTGCGGAAGTTTCTGACAACTGTCCTAGGACAATCGTCTTTTCCGTCAAGGACTCGCTGGTGACAGCGATTTCCTTCCTGTCGGCGAATTATGGTAAATCTTCCTAGAGCCGGCCCCCTGGCCTGGCATCCCATCCCGCGCGAGAACGAACTGAAGACGCCAAAGGACACGCCCATGGACACGCTGCCGCAGCTCGACACCATCGCCTTCGAAACCCCGGCCCCGCATGTGCTCGTGGCCAGGCTGAACCGGCCCGAGGTCTCCAACGCGCTGAACACCCAGATGGGGCGCGACCTGCTGACGCTCTGGACCCAGCTCACGGCCGAACCCGGCGATACGCGCTGCGTCATCTTCACCGGCACCGGCGGCCGCGCCTTCTGCGGCGGCGGTGACCTGAAGGAGCGCAACGGCATGACCGACGCGCAATGGATCGCCCAGCACGAGATCTTCGAACGCGCCTATTGGGCGCAGATGGACTGCCCCATCCCCATCATCGCGGCCGTGAACGGCCACGCCTATGCGGGGGGCCTCGAGATGGTCCTGGCCTCGGACTTCGCCTATGGCCAGCACGGCACCCGCTTCGCGCTGACCGAGGTCACCATCGGCATCATGCCGGGTGCGGGCGGCACCATGACGCTGCCCCGCACGGTGGGCGAGCGTCGGGCCAAGGAAATCATCCTCACGGGGCGCCCGTTCACCGCCGAGCAGGCGCTGGAATGGGGCATCCTGAACGCGCTGCACCCGGCCGAGGCGCTGTTCGACGCCGCGCTGGAGACGGCACGCACCATCGCGGGCAATGCGCCGCTCTCGGTGCGGCAGGCGAAGAAAAGCATCCATTTCGGCATGCAGATGGACCTCCGCACCGGGCTGCGCTTCGAAGTGGAGGCCTATAACCGCCTGGTGCCCACCGAGGACCGGCGCGAGGGCATCGCGAGCTTCAACGAGAAGCGCCGGCCAGTGTTCAAGGGGCGGTAGCGCCCGATCGTCGTCGGCCGCAGGCCGACGGCGTGAATCGGTCGCTCAGCTTCCGCCCAGGTTCCAGGGGTTCTCCCCCAGCCAGGCCACATATTCCGCGACACCCTGCTCCAGCGGTGTCGCGGGCGCCGCGAAGCCCGCCTGGCGCAGCCGCGCCATGGGGGCCTCGGTGAAATACTGGTACTTGCCCGCGAGGTCGGCCGGCATCGGCACATACTGGATGTCCGGCGCCCGCCCCAGCGCCGCGAACAGCGCCCCCGCCAGATCCGCGAAGCTGCGCGCCCGCCCGCTGCCCAGGTTGAACAGGCCCGAGACGCGGGGGGTGTCCAGCAGCCACAGCATGGCCGCCACCGCATCGCCCACCCAGACGAAGTCACGCATCTGCCCGCCATCCGGAATGCCCGGCCGGTCGGAGGCGAAGAGGCGCGCGGGCTGCCCCGCCATCACCTCCCGCCATTTGTGCAGCACCACGCTGGCCATGCGGCCCTTATGGGCCTCGCGGGGCCCGTACACGTTGAAGAATTTCAGCCCCACCCATTGCGGTGGGGCAGGGCGGCCCAAGGCCAGTATCTGCGCCACCCGCCGGTCAAAGGCGTGCTTGGACCAGCCATAGAGGTTCAGTGGCCGGAAGCGGGCCAGGCCCGCCGCGTCCTGCACGTCGTCGAAGCCTTCCGCGCCGTCACCATAGGTGGCGGCGGAGGAGGCGTAGATCAGCGGCACCTGCCGGGCCGCGCACCACTCCCACAGCCGCAGCGACAGCATCAAATTGTCGGCCGCCACCGCATCGCCATCGGTCGCCGTGGTGGCGCTGATGGCGCCCAGATGCACCACGGCGCGCGGTGCCATGGCGAGCGCCGCGTCCAGCGCCTCGGGCGGCCACAGCCCGGCCAGCACGCAGCCTTCGAGGTTGCGCCACTTCTCCCCCTCGCCAAGCCGGTCGAGGACCACCACCTCCTCCCCACGCGTGCTCAGCGCCTGGACGAGGTTGGAGCCGATGAAGCCGGCGCCGCCGGTGACGAGGATCATGGGCGCGGGTTATAGCGGGGCCCGCACGACGACAAGCGGCGCAGGAAGGATCAGGACATGCGGAACGAGGCAAGGCAGCGGCTGGACGACATCGCGGGTGTGGCGGGCGGCGCCTTCTCCCTGCTGTCGGGCATGCGCGCGGAGATGGAGGCCATGGCCCGCGCCCAGGCCGAGGGCATGGTGCGGCGCCTGGAACTGGCCCGCGCGGCCGACCTCGACGCCGTGATGGAGGTGGCCCGCCGCGCCCGCGAACAGGCCGAGGCGCTGGAGGCCCGCGTGGCGGCGCTGGAGGCGGAGATCGCCGCACTCCGCGCCGCCGACCCGGACCCGGAGCCGGTGGCCGGCGCGACGGGCTGAACCGACGCCCTTCGGGCGCTACCGGCTGAGCCGCAGATCCAGCCCGCGGCGCCGCCACCCCTCGTCAATCTCGTCGAGGTCGGTGAGGCCCGAGGGGTTCTGCCGGCTCGGGCTGTCGCGCAGCCCGGGTTCGCGCAGGGTGCGCCACAGCTTCATCAGGCGCTCAAGCTCATCCAGCGGCGCGCGGTGGTCGTCCACGCGCAGATCTATGTCCGGGAAATCCTCGACCGTGGTCAGGATCAGCGCGGCGGATTGCCGGCCGCGGCGGTCGCCGCCCGCGGCCTCGCCCGCCTGCATGGCGGCCAGCATGCGCTCGGGCATGGGCAATTCCTCGCGCGTGAGGAAGGCGGCGGCGGTGTCGGAGATCACCTCCTCGCCCGAAAGCATGTTGCCCGCCACCGACCAGCCCTGGCCGCTGCGCGAACCCGCATGCGCCACGCAGTTCCGCCCGGTCCAGGCCGCGGCGCGGCCGTGCCGGTCCAGCGCATGGACCTGGCGGAGATGCTTGCCGTCATCGCCCACCAGGGCGCCCTCGATGGCGGCCTGGGGCGAGAGGCCACGCGCCAGCCCCGCCAGCACCGCCGGCCCCAGGTAGCGGTTGGTCAGCGACTGGGTGGAGACCGCGCCCACCCCGCTGCGCACGAAGGGGCAGGAGGCCCCGACCGCGAGATTGCAGGTGGTGATCGCCACGGCGAAGGCCTGGCTCTCGGGGTCATGGACAAGCAGGGACCAAGTCACAGGGAACCTTCCTTTTCCCATTTTCTAGCACGGAGACGCCGGAAATTGGCAAGCTGGACCTTCTGATTGAGTTGTGGGGCCACCCCAACCATATACCCATGAAACGCATGCACGTATCGAGTGTCATATGTGGCACATTCATCAACTAAGGCGGGTATCCCGTCGCGACTTGCAAGTTCCGCATCTTCCCGTTGTGCCACCCTTCGCCCGGGCTAAAGTCGCGGCCAAGGGAGGAACGAATCCAATGATCAAGATCACCCGCCGCGCGGCCGGCGCCGCGCTGCTGCCGTTGCTGGCGGCCCCCTCGCTCCAGGCCCAGCCCGCCTGGCCGGACCGCAATATCCGTCTCATCGTGCCCTTCGGCGCGGGTGGGGCGGTGGATACGCTTTCCCGCATCGTCGCGGCCCGCTTCCCCGAGGTCGCGAACGGCCACACCCTGGTGGTGGAGAACCGACCCGGCGCGGGCGGCACCATCGCCGGCGCCTTCACCGCCCAGCAGCGCCCGGACGGGCAGACGCTGATGATGGCCGATATCGGCGCCAACGCCATCGGCAAGGAGCTGAACCCCAGCCTCTCCTACGACCCGATGACGGCCTTCAGCCCCATCATCCACCTGGTGAACCTGCCCTCCGTGCTGCTGGCCCACCCGACCATCGAGGCCCGCACCACCCAGGAGGTGATCGACCTCGCCCGGGCGCGGCCCGATGGCTACACCTATTCCTCGGCCGGGAACGGCAATGGCTCGCACCTCTTCATGGAGCTGTTCCTGCGCCGCGCCGGCATCCGCATGGTCCATGTGCCCTACCGCTCGGGCGCGGAGCTGGTCACCGCCCTGGTCCGCGGCGATGTGCAGTTCGCCTTCCCCTCCGTTTCCTCGGCGCTGTCCATGATCCGGGAGGGCAGGGTGCGCGCGATCGGCGTGGGTTCGCCCGCCGGCACGCCGCTGCTGCCCGAGACGCGGCCCGTGGCCGATGTGCTGCCCGGCTTCAACACCGCCATCTGGCACGGCATCCTGGGCCCGGCCGGCATGGACCGCGACCTGGTGCTGCGCATCAACGCCGTCTTCGCCCGCATCGCCGCCATGCCGGAGGTGGTCGAGCAGGTGGCACGCCAGCAGGCGGGACAGATGGTGCCCGGCACGCCCGAGGCCTTCGCCACCCATATCCGCACGGAGTTCGACACCTGGGCGCCCATCATCCGCGAGGGGAACATCCGCGCCTCCTGATGGTCTGGCCAAGCGGCGCCACCCGCGCTTGAGTGGCGCCCATGGACACGCCAGCCCCCGCCAAGCCCCGCCCCGCCGCCACCATCCTCCTGCTGCGCGACGGCGCGGCGGGGCTGGAGGTGCTGATGGTGGCCCGCGCGCGGGAGGTGGACTTCGCCTCCGGCGCGCTGGTCTTTCCGGGCGGGCGGGTGGAGGCGGCGGATTCGGCCCTGGCGCCCGAGGGCGACCCCCTCGGCCACTACCGCATCGCCGCCATCCGCGAAGCCTGGGAGGAATGCGGCCTGCTGCTGGCCCGCCCGCCCGCACCCCCGCCGGCCGAGGGCGCCTTCGCCGCGCATCTGGCGGGCCTCGGCCTGCGGCCGCATCACGAGGTCCTGACGCCCTTCGCCCACTGGGTGACGCCGGTGCACAGCCCCAAGCGCTTCGACACCCATTTCTTCGTGGCCCCGGCGCCCGAGGACCAGGTGGCGGTGCATGACGGGCGGGAGATGGTCGAGGCCGTCTGGATGCGCCCGGCCCAGGTGCTGGAGGAGGCCGAGGCCGGCCGCCGCACCCTGGTCTTCCCTACGCGGCTGAACCTCGGCCGCCTCGCGCGCCACCGCAGCATGGCGGAGGCCATCGCGGCCGCCCGCGCCACCCCCATCGTGACCGTGATGCCCGAGCCGGTGCCGGACGGGGAGGGGAATGTCATGCTCCGCATTCCCGAGGCGGCGGGCTATGGGGGCAGCCTGTTTCCGGCCAAGGACCGCCCGGCTTCGGGCGGGCGCTGGCCGGGGCAGAAGGGGTAGGGGCTGCCGGCGAAGGGTCTAAAGCCCCCGCGCCTTCGCCGCTTGCCACTCCGCCTCCATGGCTTCCAGCCCCGCATCGGCGGGCGCCTGGCCGCGTTCAGCCAGCGCCGCCTCCACCGCGCCGAAGCGGCGTTCGAACTTGGCATTGGCGCTGGCGAGGCAGGCCTCCGGGTCCAGGCCCAGCTTGCGGGCCAGGTTGGCCATGACGAAGAGCATGTCGCCCAGCTCATCCGCCAGCCGCGCGGGGTCGGCCGCCGGCAATTCGGCGCGCAGTTCCGCGGTTTCCTCGGCCAGCTTGTCGAGCACGGCGCCGGCATCGGGCCAGTCGAAGCCCACACGGGCCGCGCGCTTGGTCAGCTTTTCGGCGCGGGTGAGGGCGGGCAGGGCGGTGGCCACCCCGGCCAGCGCACCCGTCTCGGCCCGGGCCGCGCGCTCGGCGGCCTTGGCATCTTCCCAGGCCGCGGTCTGGGCGGCGGCGTCCGCGATCTCAGCCGCGCCGAAGACGTGCGGGTGGCGGCGGATCATCTTGGCGGTGATGCCGGCCGCCACATCGGCGAAGGCGAACCAGCCGCGCTCCTCCGCCATGCGCGCGTGATAGGCGACCTGGAGCAGCAGATCGCCCAGCTCATCGCGCAGCATGGCCGGGTCCGGGCCGCGCCGGATGGCATCCGCCACCTCATAGGCTTCCTCGACCGTATAGGGCGCGATGGAGGCGAAATCCTGCGCCACATCCCAGGGACATCCGGCCTCCGGGTCACGCAGCCGCGCCATGACGGCCAGCAGGGCGAGGGTGGCCTGGGCGGGGTCGGGGGAGGTCATGCGCGGGTTCTATCCGTCCATACATTTCTGTCCACAGGGCGTGGATACCGCATAAGATTTATTATGGAATTTTTCGGGGTGGGGAAAAGCCTGTGGATCAAGCCTGGGATCACGGGTGCAGCTCCATCCCGTCGAAGCCCGGCTCGACCCCCTCCGGCAATTCGTCGCGCAGCGTGGCGTAGTCCAGCGCGCCGCTCATATGCGTCAGCACGGTGCGCGGATGGCCCAGCGCCTCGCGCCACGCCAGCACCTGGTCGAGGTTCGCATGCACCGGATGCGGCACGCGCTGGAAGCAGCCCACCACCCAGAGCGACAGCCCGTGCAGCCGCGCGAAGCTCTCGGGCGGAAACGCCACCACATCGGTCGTGTAGGCGAAGCGGCCGATGCGCAGGCCCAGGCTGCGCATCACCCGGTGGTCCTGGTCCAGCAGCTCCACCTGCAGCCCGCCCAGGCGCAGGGTCTGGCCGGCCTCCACCTCGCGCGCGTCCAGCGCCGGGCGGTAGAAGCCGCGCGTGGGCGGCAGGAAGCAATAGTCGAAGCGTGCCTTCAGGGCCGTGATCGTCGTGGCGGTCGCATAGAGCGGCAGCGCCTGGCCCATGCGGCGGTTGATGGCCCGCATCTCATCCAGGCCGGCGATATGGTCCGCATGGGCGTGGGTGACGAGCAGCGCGTCCAGCCGGTCCACCCCGGCCGCCAGCAATTGCGCGCGGATGTCGGGCCCGGCATCCACCAGCAGCCGTGTGCCGTCCGCGGCCTCGATCAGCGCGGCGCTGCGGGTGCGCTGGTTGCGCGGTTCCGCGGGGTCGCAGTCGCCCCAGAGGCCGCCCAGCTCCGGCACGCCCTGGGACGGGCCCGTGCCCAGCAGCCGGACGCGCAGGCCCGTCACCCTTTCCTCGTCATTGGGCTTTGGTGAAAAGCCGGTGGAAGTTGGCCGTGGTGGTGGCCGCGATCTCCTCGGGCGAAACGCCGCGCGTCTCGGCCAGCACCTTGGCAGTCAGCGCCGTGTAGCCCGGCTCGCAGCGCTTGCCGCGAAAGGGCACGGGCGCGAGGTAGGGTGCATCCGTCTCCACCAGCAGCCGGTCCGCCGGCAGCCGCGCCGCCAGCTCCCGCAGCTCGGCCGAGCGCGGGAAGGTCAGGATTCCGGAAAAGGAAATAAATCCTCCCATCGCGATCGCGGCCTCGGCGAGCGCCGGGGTCGAGCTGAAGCAGTGCAGCAGGAAGGCGAAGGCCCCCCCTGCCCGCTCTTCCTCCAGGATGGAGGCGATGTCGTCATCGGCATCGCGCGCATGGACCACCAGCGGCAGCCCGGCCGCGCGCGCCGCGCGGATGTGGCGGCGAAAGCCCTCGCGCTGGGTGTCGCGTGGCGATTTGTCGTAGAAATAGTCGAGGCCGCTTTCCCCGATGCCGATCACGCGCGGGTGCCGGGCCAGGGCGACCAATTCCTCCACCGTGGGCATCACGCCCTCACCGGCCCGGTGCGGATGCACGCCGATGGTGCCCCAGACCTGCGGGAAGCGCTCGGCCAGCGCCACGACGGCCTCGGCTTGCGGAATGGAGGTGCCGATGGTGACCATCCGTTCCACCCCCGCCTCATGGGCGCGGGCGAGGATGCCCTCGATCTCGGCCTCGGTGAAGTAGTCGAGGTGGCAATGGGAATCGATCAACATCAGGGAATTACGCCGCGTTCTGGATTTTCTGGAAGAGCGGCGCGGGCGCGGGCAAGGCCAGCCCCTCCGGCAGTGGCGTGGCCAGCGCGGCCAGGCTGCGGGCCTCCGGCGGCACGCCCAACTGGTCCAGCAGCCGCGCCATGGTGTCGGGCATGAAGGGCTGCAGCAGGGTGGCAAAGACGCGCAGCGCATCGTGCAGGTTGCGCAGCACGGCCAGCATCCGCACGGGGTCGGTCTTCTTCAGCGCCCAAGGCGCCTCGCGGGTGATGTAGCCGTTGGCCTCGCGCACCGCCTCGAAGACGGCTTCCAGCGCCAGATGGAATTCCATCTTATCAAGGCGTTCGGCGACGCGGCTCGGGAGCGGGTCGAGGTAGGCGGCGAACAGGCCTTCCGTATCCGCCGCCGACCGCGCCACCCCCGGCAGCCTTGTCTCGCAATTCCGCTGGATCAGGCTCAGCACCCGGTTCGCCAAATTCCCTAGCGCGTCCGCCAGTTCGCCATTCAGCCGGTTGGTCAGCGCGGCGCGCGAGAAATCGCCATCCTGGCCGAAGGGCACCTCGCGCAGCAGGAAGTAGCGCACAGGGTCCAGCCCGAATTCCTGCACCAGCGCCAGCGGGTCAATGACATTGCCCACGGATTTGCTGATCTTCTGCCCCTCATTGGTCCACCAGCCATGGGCGAAGACGCGCCGCGGCGGTGGCAGGTCCGCCGCCATCAGGAAGGCTGGCCAGTAGATGGCGTGGAAGCGGACGATGTCCTTGCCCACCATATGCACATCGGCCGGCCAGAACTTCCAAAGCTCGGACTTTTCATCGGGATAGCCCAGCGCCGTGATGTAGTTTGTCAGCGCGTCCATCCAGACATACATCACATGCGCGTCATCGCCCGGCACCGGCACGCCCCAGCGGAAGGAGGTGCGCGAGATGGACAGATCCGTCAGCCCCGACTTCACGAAGGCCATCACCTCGTTGCGCCGCGTCGCGGGCTGGATGAATTCCGGGTGGTCCTCATAGAATTTCAGCAGCTTGTCGCCCCAGGCGGAGAGGCGGAAGAAATAAGAAGGCTCCCTTACCCACTCCACCGGCGCGCCGGAGGGGGCGTATTTCACCCCGTCCCGCTCCGTCAGCTCGTCCGGGCCATAGAAGGCCTCATCCCGCACCGCATACCAGCCCTCATAGGCGCCGAGATAGATCTCGCCCTTCTCCACCAGCCGCTTCCACAGCGCCTGGCAGGCCTCGCGGTGGCGCGGCTCCGTCGTGCGGATGAACCCGTCATTGGAGAGGTTCATGGACGCGGTCAGGTCGCGGAAGGCCTGGCTCACGCGGTCGGTGAAGGCCTGGGGGTCCTGGCCGGCATCCTGGGCGGCCTTTTCCACCTTCTGGCCATGCTCATCCGTACCGGTGAGGAAGAAGACCTCCTCCCCGGCCAGGCGGTGCCAGCGGGCCAGCACATCGGTCGCCAGGCTGGTGTAGGCGTGGCCGATATGGGGCTTGTCGTTCACATAATAGATGGGCGTGGTGAGATAGACGGGCATGGGCGCCTTCATGGCGCCCGGACGCGCGCGCGGCAAGGTGGCTTCACCGCCCGCGCAACGTCTCCATGGCCACCAGCACGGCCTGGCGGCGGTCCAGCGAGAGGCGCTCGGCCTCCTGCGCCTGTTGCGTCAAGGCGCTCGCGGCCTCCGCCCAGGCGGCGAGCGGCCTGGTGGCCAGCCAGCCGGGCATGGCCCCGCCCCGCGCCGCCTCCCGCACGGATTGCGTCAATTGCCGCACCAGCAGGGCGAAGAAAGCCGGGAAGGCCAGCGCCGCATCGCGTCCGGCGATACGGTCGGCCAGGGCATGGGCGCCGGCGGCATCGGGCAGCGCCTCCAGCACGGAACGGGCCAGCCTCGCCAGCTCCACCCCCTGCCCTTCGGCCAGTTCCAGCGCGCGGCCGGGCGCGCCCTCGGCCAGTTCCATCAGCGCGGCGCGATCCTCCGCGGACGTGTCGGGCAGCAGGGTGGCGAGGCACTCCGCCATGGCGCCCTCTTCCAGCGGGAACAGGTCGAGGCGCCGGCAGCGGCTGCGGATGGTGGGCAGCAGTCGCCCCGGCGCATCCGTCACCAGCAGCAGCACGGTCCGCGGCGGCGGTTCCTCCAGCGTCTTGAGAATGGTGTTGGCGGAGGCCGCCTCCATCGCCTCCGCCCCATCCACCAGCACCACGCGCCAGCCGCCCTCGGCCGCCGTCAGGGCCAGGAAATGGCGGGCGGCGCGCACCTCCTCCACCTTGATGATGCGCCGCTTGCCGGGTTCGGCCTGGGGGGCGAGTTCCAGCACATCGGCATGGGCGCCGGCGGCCACGCGGCGGAACACCACATCCTCGGGCGGCAGGTGCAAGGGCGGCCTGGCGTGTGGCCCGCCCGCCAGCACCCAGCGCGCGAAACGCCAGGCCAGCGTCGCCTTGCCGATTCCCGGCGGCCCACAGAACAGCCAGGCATGGGCGAGGCGGCCGGAATGGAAGGCGCGGGCGAGGCTCGCCTCCGCCTCCGCATGGCCGAACAGGCTGGGCGTGGCGCGCGGGCTCATGGCGCGCCCAGCCGCGTGCGGCAGGCTTCCAGCATGGCGGCCAGCACCTCGGGCGCGGGGCGCGTGGCGTCCAGCACGGCGAAGCGCCCGGGTTCCTCGGCGGCCTGGGCCAGGAAGCTGGCCCGCACCCGCTCATGGAAGCCCTGGCCCAGCGCGTCATAGCGGTTGACCTCGCCGCGCGCCTGGGCGCGGGCCAGCCCCGCCGCCACGGGCAGGTCCAGCAGCAGGGTCAGGTCCGGCGCCGCATCCCCCAGCGTGGCCGCCCGCAGCGCGGCCCAGGTGGCGCGCGGCGCCCCCTGCCCGCCCACCTGGTAGGCCAGCGTGCTGTCGAAGAAACGGTCGCAGACCACCCAGATGCCGGCCGCCAGGGCGGGTGCGATGGTGCTGGCCCAATGTTCGCGCCGTGCGGCGAAATGCAGTGTCATCTCCGCCACCGGGTCCCAGCCGCCGCGGCCCAGCAACAGGGCGCGGATGGCCTCGGCCCCCGCGCTGCCGCCCGGCTCGCGCGTGCGCAGCACCGGCAGGCCGCCCGACGCCAGGGCGGCGGCGAGCGCCCTGCCCTGGGTGGACTTGCCCGCCCCCTCGCCGCCCTCCAGCGAGATGAAGCGGCCTCGCATCTGGCCCGTCAGCGTCCCAGCAGGCCGCGCGCCAGCACCGGGATGCGGGCCAGCACGCCCAGCTTCTCCACATCCGCCCCGGCATAAAGCGGCAGGCTGAGCGGCGTGACACCCGCGCCCGACACCTCCATCCGCGCCAGTTCCTGCCCGCGCAGCACGGGGGCCGGCACGGGCGTGTCGTAGCGCAGCCGAACCTGGAGCTGGTCGCGCCAGCCGCGCGGCAGGGTGACCACCACATCGCGCCCCCCCACCAGCGGCACGCTGGCGCGCTCGCCCATATGGACCGGCACATCCTCGATGGTGTCGGCGGCGCGGAACAGCACGACATTGTCGAAGGCCTGGAAGCCCCATTCCATCAGCCGCTCGCTCTCCTCCGCGCGGGCGCGTTCGCTGGCGAGACCGGCCACGACCAGGATCAGCCGGCGGTTGTCGCGCAGCACGCTGGCGGTGAGGCAATAGCCCGCCTCGTCCGTGCGCCCGGTCTTGAGGCCATCCGCGCCGCGCATCCGCTCCAGCAGCGGGTTGCGGTTGGGCTGGGTGATGTTGTTCCAGCGGAAGGACCGCTCCGAATAGAAGCGGTAATGGTCCGGGAAGTCGGTGATCAGGCGCCGCGCCAGGGTGGCGAGGTCGCGCGGCGTCATCCGGTGCTCGGGGTCGGGCCAGCCGGTGGAATTGCGGAAGACGCTGTCGCGCAGCCCGATGGTGGGGGCCACGGTGTTCATTAGTTCCGAAAAGGCGCGTTCGCTGCCGGAGATGGCCTCGGCCAGCACCACGCAGGCATCATTGCCCGACTGGATGATGACGCCCCGCGCCAGATCCTCGACCGTGACGCGGCTGTTGAGCTCCAGGAACATGCGGCTGCCGCCCATGCGCCAGGCGGCCTCGCTGACCGGCAGCGTCTGGTCCAGCCGCAGCCTTCCCTGCCGGATCTGGTCGAAGACCACATACATGGTCATCAGCTTGGACATGGAGGCGGGCGGGATGGACTGGTCCGCCCCCTTGTCCAGCAGCACCGCCCCCGTGTCGAAATCCATCAGCAGCGCGTTGCGCGCGATGGTCTCGACAGGCCCGAGCGGCGACTGGCCCGGCGTGGCGGGCGGCGGCGCGGGACGGGCGGCGCGGGCGGCCGGGCGCGGGGATTGCGCCAGCGCGGGCATGGGCGCGAGGGCGGCGGCGCCGGCCAGCAGGGCCGTGCGGCGGGTCGGGTTGTTCACCATCTCCGGGACTTCGCGCATCTCTCAATCCACCACAAGGCGCAGTTCGGTGAGCCCGACCGCGATGGCGCGGGCCATGGCCGCATCGGCCTCCGCGAGGCTGCGATAGGGGCCGGTGCGGACGCGGAATTGCTGCTGCCGCCCGCGCGGCCCGCCGGCCACGCCCAAGGGCTCCACCCGGCCGCCGCTCAGGCGCGCGGCCTCGCGCGCGGCCAGTTGCCGGTTGAAATAGGTGCCGGCCTCGATCCAGAGCAGGCCGGGCCGGGGCGCGCCCTGAATCACCTGCTCGGGCAGGCGTTCGGGCGGGCGGGCCGTGGCCTGGGCCGCCACGGTCTGCACCGCGGGGCGCGCGGGCCGCGGCGCGGCAGTGGCGAGGCCGCGCGCGCCGGGCGGCGGGGCCAGGGCCTCGCGCCCCACCTCCCCCACCGGGGCGGCGGCGACGGGCAGCGCCTCCGCCTGCCCCGCGAGGCCCGCGATGGCGGCGCGCGAGGCCTCGGCGTCAATCACCACCCGCGCCTGGAAGGGGCCGGCCGCGCCCAGCAGCGCGGCGGCGCGGGGGGCGACGGCGATGACGCGCCCGGGCTCGGCCGGGCCGCGGTCATTCACGCGCAGCCGCAGGGAGCGGCCGTTTTCCAGATTGGTCACGGTGACGATGGCGGGCAGTTGCAGCGTGGGGTGGGCGGCGAACATGCCATCCTCCCGCCGCTCGCCATTGGCGGTGAGCGTGGCGCCGGCGCGGCGCGGCAGCAGGGACGCAATGCCCGTCTGGTCGAGGGCGAAATCCTCGCGCGGATAGGCCCAGAGCGGGCCCTGCCGCCAGGGTTCGCCCAGATGGTAGCGCGCCTCGGTGGGCGGTGGCGCGCGGCCGCAGCCCGCCAGCACGGCCAGCGCCAGAAACCCCGCCAGGGCGCGCCCCATGGTCAGGCCACGCGGTCGGACAGCAGCCCCACCGCCGTCGCGTAGAAGTTGGACGGGTTGTAGCGGCGGATGGCCATGAAGTTGGCGCCCACCAGGAAGGCCTGGCTGTCGCCGCGCGAAAGGCCCGGCATGACGATGGCCCATTCCCCGCCCATATCCGGCAGCCCGCCCGCCCCGGCGCGCGTCACGCGCATCCGCGCCCATTCGGCCACGGGGCGCATGCGCCGGTGGTCGGCCAGGGCGGTGTCGAAGCCCGGCGGCAGCGTCACCTCGAAGCCCCAGGGGGCGGGCTCGCGCCAGCCATGGTTCGCGAGGTAGTTGGCGATGGAGGCGAGCGCATCGGCCCGGCTGTCCCAGATGTCGCGGCGGCCATCGCCGTCGAAATCCACCGCCAGCCGCTCGAAGCTGGTCGGCATGAATTGCGGGTTGCCCATGGCGCCGGCGTGGCTGCCACGCATGCGGCTGACATCCACATGGCCGGCATCGAGGATGCGCAGCGCGGCCATGAGTTCCGCGCGGAAGAAGGCCGCGCGACGGCCTTCCCAGGCCAGCGTCGCCAGCGCCTCGATCACGTTGAAATTGCCGGTAAATCCGCCGTAATTCGTCTCCAGCCCCCAGATCGCGACCACCACGCGGCCACTGACGCCATGCCGGGCCTGGATGGCCTCCAGCAGGGTGCGGTTCTGGGCATAGGCGCGGCGGCCGGCCTCGATTCGCTGCGGCGAGAGCCGCGCGTCGCGGTATTGCGGCCAGGTCTGGGTGAATTCCGCTTGGCGGCGGTCCAGCTCGATCACCCGCTCATTGGGCTGCAGGCCGGATAAGGCGCGGTCCAGCGTCGCCTGGCGCACGCCCGCCCGGCGGGCTTCGGCGCGCACGCCCTGGAGAAAGGCGGCAAAGCTTTCCTGCGCGAAAGCGGGCCGGGCCGCGAACGCGCCGGCGGCGGTTCCGGCGAGGAGGCTGCGTCGGGTGAACATGGGGGGATAGGTGCCACTTCTATGCGTCTGGCGCAATTCGAACCGGCCGGTTCCAGCACGGCGGAAGACGGCGTAGCATCGGCGCAATTGCGAAAGGAAACATGTCCATGGTCGCGGTCACCGAAACCTTCGCCCGCTATGCCGCCACGATCCGCCACGCGGACCTGCCGGCCGAGGTGGAGGCACGCACGCGCTTTCTCATCCTGGACCTGGTGGGCAACATGGTCCGTGGCGGGGTCGAGGCCGAGAGCAGCCCGCCGCTGCGCGCCGCCGCCCGCGCCATGGGGCTGGGCCACGGCCAGGCCGCCGTCTTCGGCGAGGCCGCGCGCTGGTCGCCCGCCGGGGCCGCGCTGCTGAACGGCGCCTATGCCCACAGCCTCGACTTCGACGACACCCATGCCGCCGGCAGCCTGCACCCGGGCGCGCCCGTGATCCCGGCCGCACTCGCCGCCGCCGAGATGTGCGGCGCCAAGGGCGCCGACGTGATCGCCGCCATCGTGGCGGGCTATGAGGTGACGAACCGCCTGGCCGTGGCCCTGCCCGCCGGCGACCATTACGACCGCGGCTACCACCCGACCGCGACCTGCGGCGCCTTCGGGGGCGCGGCCGCCGCCGCGCGCGTGATGGGGCTGAACGAGGCGCAGATCACGGACGCCTTCGGCATCGTCCTCAGCCAGGCGGCCGGCAGCCTGCAATTCCTGGCCAATGGCGCCTGGACGAAGCGCTGGCAGGTGGGCTGGGCGGCCATGGCGGGCCTGTCCGCCGCGCTGCTGGCGCGCGAGGGCTTCCGTGGTGCGGCCCAGGCCATGGAGGGCAAGGCCGGCTTCCTCAGCGCCTATGCGCCCAACCCCATCCCCGAACGCGCCATCCGCAACCTGGGCGGCGAGTTCGAGCTCATGGAGACGGCGGTGAAGCCCTACCCCTCCTGCCGCTATGGCCATGCGAGCGTGGACGCCGCCCTGGCGCTCCGCGCCGAGCACGGGCTGCGTCCGGAGGAGATCGAGAGCGTCACCATGGGCCTACCCAACAAGGGCATGCTGCTGGTGGGCGCGCCGCTGGAATACAAGCAGCACCCGAAGAACACGGTGGATGGCCAGTTCAGCGGCCCCTTCGTGGTGTCCTGCGCGCTGGGCCACGGCCATTTCGGCTGGGACAGCTATGCCCGCATGGACGACCCCGTGCTGCGGACCCTGATGCCCAAGGTGACCTGCGTCGAGGACCCCGAGGTGCAGGCCGAATTCCCGCGCAACATGTCGGGCAAGCTGACCATCCGCGCGCGGGGCCAGGAATTCACGAAGTTCGTGGTGGTGCCCAAGGGCGAGCCCGGCAACTTCCTCACCGAGGCCGAGCTGCGCGCCAAGTTCCATGGCCTGTCCGACCAGGTGCTGGGCGCGGACCGCGCGGCCGCGCTGGCGGATGCGGTGCTGGGGCTGGCCGGGGCCGCGGATGTGAACGCCATGATGCGCCTGGGCAGCACGCTGGGAGCCGAGCCGGCCGCGCGCCTCGCGGGGGAGTGATCCCCTCGCGCGGCGCGCGCGGCGGCTGTATAGGCGCTGCGGCGCCCGGGACAGGTGGCCGAGTGGTTTAAGGCAGCGGTCTTGAAAACCGCCGTGGGGGCAACTCTACCGTGGGTTCGAATCCCACCCTGTCCGCCAGTTCCTATCGACGTCCCGCTCTCCGCCAGACCCACCGCCGCACTGAGCGGCAGGTTTCCTGGGGTTTTCGTGCTGGACCTGTTGACCGGCCCGAGGCGGAAGCTGCCGAAAATCGCTCTCCGGAGGCTATTTCTCTCCGGACCTCCTGACTTGGCCGATTCGGTACGGACCTCGAGAACATAGGTAAAAGGTCGATTTCGGCGCGGCCGGGGCCTGGTTGGTTTCGAATGCCACTCGCCAGAAACCGTACCATTCAAGCGGACACTCAGTACGCCCAGCAGAGGCATATCACTCCTCTGAGAAGAAATCCTCATCGAGACGCTTAAATTCAACGGTCCGGCTGGTGCGTACCCCTACACCGTGCTCGACCATTAGTTCTGTCAGTCGCTTGCCGCTGATGAGGATTACGCGTTGGGGGATGCGAGACGCAAAATCGATCGCCTGCGCCGAAAAACCGGCCGTCGTAACAAACACGCCCTTTGATGCGCCAAGGCCCACCAGGCTTCCTACGAAGGCCTGAACCTCTGGGCGCCCTATGGAATTACCTGGTGCGTGGCGCTTGGCCTGCACATAAACGCGGTCGAGGCCAAGCACATCCTCGTTGATCACACCGTCGACGCCACCATCCCCCGATTTACCAAGCTGCTCGGCGGCATTCAGACGAGAGCCGCCGTAGCCCATGGCAACGAGGAGGTCGACGATCAGTTGCTCGAAGAAACCCGGGCTGTTCTGCAGGATGCGTTCTAGCAACTCGTCGCGCAGTGCCGCCTGGAAGGCGTTGTGCGCCGCGTCGACGATCTCCTCAGGAGTGGCGACTGCGGGCTCAGCGGTTGTGACCGCGGAAGCATCGCTGGATCCCTGGTCACCGCGATAGAACTCATGGAAGGCCGGGATCGTCAGCAGGTACTTTGTGTCAAGCTTGGGAGGTGGTGCGGTGAGTACCTGCCGCCCCGAGTCCGTGATGGCGAAGCGCCCGCGCTTGGGGCTGGTGAGTAGGCCGGCCTTTGTCAGGTAGAACTTCGCCCAATGCAGGCGATTATGCAGCACAGTTTGCTTCCCGCTTGGAAGCCTCTTGGTGCGCTCCTCCTCGGACAGCCCAAGACGCGCTGCAACTTCCGCCTCTGCAATCGGGACCGATGACTCGCCCTTCGCGCCGATCTCCAGAAGGGGCAGCATGAGAGACTGGTAGTCTGGCATCGCCATCGTGGTTCGCTCCCGGGATACTGCAGATCGTCCAACGTCATCCGGCGAATGGCATATAGTCGACCGGCTCTCTGGCAGTGCGGATCACATCACTTGTCGAAGCCTGATGCGTGTCTGCGTGTCGGCCAGAGAAGATTGCGATCACTCCGTGCTCGCCCGCAAACCCGCAGCTTGGTCGGGCATGGCTGCCTCAAAGATGTTCTCGCGGTGCCAAATGACCCAGGCACGGTGCTGGGCCGTCAGCGGCAGCGGCTCCGACCAGGCAAGAGCCGTCAGAGCCTGGCTGCTCAGACTTCTGGACAGGCGAGGCGTCCCGTCGTCCTCGAACGTGACCAGGCCTCGGTCAAAGGCCGCGTCCCAGAGGGCGGAGAGCAGCAGGCCGTTGTGAACGTCCAACCGCTCGGCATCACTGGCGCAGCGCGCCCAGGGCTTTATGTGCGAGGCGCGGAGCAGCGCCGGGTCCGTGATGCCAGTGAGCGGGCAGCGGCCGCCCCAGTAGGCCAGCAAGCCCTCGCGGAAGATATCCTGGCCGACCCGCTGCACGACCAGACGCTCGGCCTCGGTGGAGCGCGGGAGATCTTTTGTCTTCGCGACAAAGGTCTGTAGCGGTGCATCAGGCAGGCTGCGCGCGAGCGCATAGACCCGGGCGAGGAGCACATAGAGATCCCGCAGCGTCGAGAAGGTGTAGCGCGCGTGGCCAGGACCAGGGATGCCCGCCGAGGTCAGGCCGAGTTCGGCAATGACGCCGGGATGGTCGAGCGCAAGAAACCACGGACCGTCTGGACCAGCAGCGCCAAGATGGATGTCCCCGCGCGCCGTGGTCGAGCTGTAGCGAGCCCATCCGTCCTGTTGTCCGAAGGTACGTCGGTAGCCGCTCTGCCAGGCTGCTTTGCGGCATTCCTCCGCGACGACGAAACCCTGCGGCGCCTCGAGCTTCATGCGCGTCCCTCCGCCTGCGCCTTGAGCTGGGCTGCCGACACGCCCATCACGGTTTCCACCGCGTTCGCCGCCCGCATCACCCCGTAGAGATCGAGCCCGGTGAAGGCCCCCTTATAGGCGTCGAGGTAGCTCTCGCTCCGCGGCTTCAGGCCGTTGCGCATCGCGACGAGATAGGCGGTCATCTCCGCCTCGACTTCTCGTTCGGCGAGCGATCGGTCTCTGCGATCTCTGATGTCGCGTCCCTTGTCCGCACCAAGATGACCGAGGAAGGCGTGGGCCAGCTCGTGAGCGATGGTGACGAGCTGCGTCCGCGCCGGGTGATTGCGATTGAAGGCAAGCTGGTAGCGCTGCTTGCCCTTCGGGGTGGCGGGGTGCCCGTGCCGGCGGATCCAGCCTGCTTCCGCATCGCCCCGGTCCAGCTCGACCAGTTCGAAGCCGGCACCGGCCACGCTGGCGAGGATCTGGTCGAAGCGTTGGCGCGACAGCGTCCCCAAGGTGGGGAAGGAGAAGGCATTCTCCGGCAGTTCGCGGCCATGGGTGTCGAGGATGTCGAAGACGAAGTCGACCGGGCCGCGCATGCGCATGATGAGGAGGGGCCGCGCGCCAGGCTTGGGAACGCGGCCGAAGCGCTCCCACCAGTCCTTCGCCGTTGCCGCGTGAGTGAGGCCGGGCTTCTGGATGTGCAGGATCATCGCGTTGAAGGGCGCGAAGGCGCGCAGGCGGATCGTGAAGTCGAGGAGGTCCTGTACCGCCGTGCTGTTGGCGTAGAGGCGGGTGGCGGCGATGAGCTGATCGAGGAGGGCCCGGTCGCGCTGTTCGTCATCGCTTTCCAGCGGAAGATTCGGTTGCTCGATGACGGCCGGCACGGGGCGTGGGTTGAAGAGCCCGCCCAGGCGTTCCTCGGCGAAGAGCGAGGCAGGGTTCGGCGTCGGTCTGCCGAGCAGGAATGGATCCAACCGGCTCAGCAGGACTTCTCCCAGGAAGGCCCGCAGATGCACCAGCAGGTTCTGACATGCTGGCGGGGCGAAGCCGGCAGTGGCGGCTTCCTGCGCGATGCGCTGGGCTATCTGGTAGGCGTCGTCTCCCGGTTTGCCGAAGGTCGCAAACGCGGCGAGGAAGTGCGGCCTGGCCTTCTGGATCAGCGCGGGGTCGGTCGCGGCCATCGGGACGTTCGCCTACATCCCCATGGACCGGAAGGCTCCTTCGCCTTCCATGCGGTCCCAGGCGGCAAGCACAAGGCGGCCGGTACGGTATTCGCCGTGCTGACGGATCTCGTTCTGCTTCAGCACACGGAAGGTCTCGGAGGGGTAGTCGGCGCCCTTCACGTCCGCAGGGTCTAGGATATAGCGCAACTCGTCGCGGGTCAGGCCGTAGGCGCGGGCGTAGAAGGCGTCGAGTTCGGCGCGCAGATGGGCGCGGCGGTCCTCGTTCCAGGCGAAGGGCGGGCCTTCATGGCCAAGGTCGCGGGCGAAGGGCGCGAGGGCACGCGACGTATAGGTGAGTTCGAGGACGCGGGGGACGACGAAGGCGAGGCGGTCGGGCGTGTAGACATCAGGCGGCACGACAGGAAACTGCTTTACATATGTATACGTGAGGTGGGTTCCCCCACTGACTGACGGGCAGCATAGTCGAGAACCAGCGCGTTCAAGTTGCCCAGCAAGCAAGACCACTGCACCGGCTCGGCGCTGGCAAAGATCAGCGGCGCGGTGTGGCCAACGCCAACACGCGGCACCGAGGCGACGATAACGGTCCGCTCATCCGTAGCGCGCGCGATGTCACGCCACCCCATGAGCCAGCCGCGCCTCCAAGACTTCCCGGCCAGACGCTCTTCCACCTCCGCCGCCGGCACCCAGTAGCGCGGCGCGGGCTCGAAGTCCGGGTCGCGCTTCTGAGCGGGCGTCGGAGCGGCGCTATCTTCGCCGTCCGCCGCATAGCTGGCCCAGCGATGGTCGAACTGGTGGACCATCTTGGCCTCGTAGAGTGGGACGTAGCGTCGCGGCGTGCGCGGACCGCCACCTGACAGATCGAGCGCACCGCCGCCGGCGCCCTCGACGGCCAGCACGGCTTGGCGTGGCTTCGCCCCTTCAGCCAGCCAGTCGCTGCCCTGCCGTACGAACCCCTCCGCTCCCAGTTGCGTGCCGGTGCGAAATAACGTGCTGTCGTTGGCCATGTCGAACAGCCGCGCGAAGGTGATGCCCCACGGATTGCCCGCAGCGCCTTTCGCCTCCTCGATCAGGGCCGGCACACGGGCGTAGATCTTGGCTGTGAGCTCGGCGTCGGCGCGGGTACGGAAGATGGGTGTCGTCAGCGTATTGGGGTTCAGGCGCGCGATCTGCTCGGGGGAAAGGGTGAAGCAACGCTCGGTGTCCGCGAGTTGCGCAACCTCGTCGAGAAAGAACGCAAACTCGGCCTTGCCCTTCCCGGAGCCGATAGTCAGCAAACAAAACGGGTTGCGATCATCTGTCGCCGTGAAGATGGCGCGGATCTCCCGGAACGAGCGAAGTGACCGAAGGCGATCAGTTGCAATGAGGCTCGCGAAGAATGGTGCGGTTGTAGCATCGGTGGCGATCCCGGTCGGCACGATCACTCCGGCGCATCCACCGTCCCGCGCGACCCGTGCGAAAAGCTCGGCGAAGAGCGCATAGGTGTTGATGTCTCCCCGCCCAGTCAGCGGGAAACGGCCGCCGATGGTGACCTTCCTCGTCACACCGCGGCGGTCCGTGACCTCCTCCTCGGCTGGGACGCGCGCGAACTCGCTCGCCGCCTCCGCTTCTCGCTTTGCCGAGATGAAGGCCGCATGCAGCGCCCGTTCCTGCGAGCCCTCGGGCGCTGCCGCCAGCGCCTTGATCATCCGCTCCCGCGCCGCCTTGTTCGGGGCTGCGGCAATCTCAGGCGAGCGCGCCGCGAAGAACTCCTGCTCCTGCAGCTTGATCCGTTCCCAGGGTGGGTTGCCCAGCACCGCGTCGAAGCCACCGCGGGCCATCACGTCCGGGAACTCCAGCGGCCAGTGGAAGGCTCGCGCCGTCTCCGCGAGTTCGACAACCCGCCCGACCAATGGCGGATACGGCATCCGCCCCGCCATCGCGTCCCAGACATGCGCCGTGGTCGGGATGGTCACCGTGTTGCGGTTGGGCGGCACACCGCCCGACTTGGGCACCAGGAAGGCCGCCACGTAGGCATCGCAGGCCACCTTCCAGCCGTACCAGGCTGGACCGCTGCGCAGGGACTGATACTGCCGTGCCTTGGCGGCGATTTCCTCCAACGTGTCCTCGCGCAGCGCGCGCAGCTTGCCGCCCAGGTCGGCGAACTGCCGGGCGGCCGGCATCGCGCCGCCGCCACGCGCGAAGTCCAAAGTGCCCTGGCCGGCCCGTTCGCTCCGATTTCGCGCCGCAAAATGCCGCGCCGTCTCTCTGTCGTCTCCGGCGAGCGGCTTGTATGCGGAGTCCGGAATGCCAGCCTCCAGCGCCTTCAGATCGAAGACGCCGAGCAGAGAGTCCCCGCAGCGGATCTGCGCATCGAAGAAGCCGAGCGGAAGACCGGGATCGACGGTTTCGATCCAAAGCGCGACCTTGGTCAGCTCCACCGCCATGGGATTGCGATCCACGCCATGGATGCAGCGCCGCGCGACGTCGCGCAGTGCGTGGCGGAAATCGTTGGAAGACGGCGTGCCATTCGCTCGATGGCGTGCGACGCGCGTGGCGATGCGCCGTGCCGCTGCGAGCAGGAAGTGACCGGAGCCGCAGGCTGGGTCCACCACTGTCAGATTTAGCAGAGCCTCGGCCGGGTCGTCGGCGCTGGCTTCCGCGCGATCCAGAACCGGGTCCAGCGTGGTGTCGAGCAGGGCCTGAACCAGGCTGTCCGGCGTGTAGTAGCTGCCGGTGGTCTTGCGCTGGTTGCCGCGCTGCTCCGCGGCATCCGACGCGAAGATGAGGCGTCGCCCGTCCTCGGCGAGCTGCGGCTGGAGCTCAAGCAAGGTTTCGTAGACCGAGCCAAGCTCCTCGGTCTCCATCGCCTGCCAGTTCACCGGTGCCACCGCAGTGCCGTCCGACAGCCAGCCGAGGCGGAACAGGGCGGAGAGGAGGGCTCGGTTGGAAAGCTGGGCACCTTCGAGTGTCGGCAGTTGCCCCGGCGTGAACAGGCCGCCGAGAGCCGGGAGACCGAGCCGGCGCTCGCCACCGGCCAGCGCACGGAAGACGATCTTCAGGCCTTCGTAGCGATCGTGGTGCCTGTCCCAGGCCGCGCGGCGCGCCGCTTGGGCGCGAAGCATGGCGAGGCTGTAGCCCTCGACGTAGAGCCGGTGTTCGTCCGCGCCGGCGTCCGGCGAATGGAGGAGGTTCCGGTCCTCTGCCACCATCAGAAAGATCAGGCGGTAGACTAGGCGCAGCAGTTCGTTGAACCACTCCGTCAGGCCAATCTCATGCGCGATGAGCTTCTCTCGCAGGTCGCGGTTCGCCTCGAGGAAGCCTGAGCCGAGGATTTTCAGGGCTTGCTCAACCTGCCCGGCCAAGCGATCGCGGGCGGCCTCGCCAGCTTTGGCGCCGGCATCCCGCCAGCGCTCCAGGGCACAATCGTTGGGCGGCGCCCCGGCCGGGCCGAAGCGCGAGCGGTGCATAAGCAGCCACAGCACCGCGAAGGACGCCATGTCCTCCGTCTCGAAGATCTGAGCGACGTTCACCTCGATGAAGGCGGGCCGGGTGAGCGAAGCGTTGTCCCGCATGAGGCGGAGGACGCTGCCATTGGAGGCGAGGCCCCAGGTCGCCTTGTCGGAGCCGCTTAGACGGTCCTGCAGGACAAGGGCCGCGGAACGGGGACGATCCGTCGAGAGCGAAGCGCTGCGGCGGTCCAGCTCGTCCGCGGGCGGCACTACGACGATAGGTACACGGCCATCGCCAGCAACCAGGGAACCGGGGCCGGTGTCCTCCTGCAGGTCGGCGAAGCCCAACGTCTCCCGCAGGAAGTCGCGGACGAAGCGGGTCGCGGCGGTGGCGGTGGGTGAGTGAGCCTTCAGGAACGAATCATAGTGCGCTTGGCCAACCCGGAAGGCGGTCGAGATCTCGTCCCGGATGGTTAGGCCCTTTCGGACACCGTAGGCGGTCTCGTCCTGCTCGGGCGCCTCGCGCCGATCGATGGAGGCGATCATCGCCGGGGAGATCAGGCTGCCCTCCAGCGTGAGGGCAGGCCAGGCAGTGACATCGGTTGCGGGCTTGCGTGGCATGGCAGGTCAAGCCCCGCCCGGAAGCACAACGAAGAGGCCGATCACGTCGGGAGGCAGGACGGCCTCGACCGTCACCCGAGACGCGGCACCAGCCGCGGCGCGCAGGCGGCCGTGGTCTTCGAGCAATCGAGCGGCGCGTCGCTCGACATGCTGGCGGACTGGGCCATCGAGCATGCCAGGAAGCTCGTCCTGCGCCATGCGCAAGAAACGTGTACGGGCAATCTCGGCGAGGTCGTGGCTGGCGGGGGCACCAAGAATAGCTCGCGCCTCCTGCCCATCGGCGATGACCTTCCCGCCTTCGACCGCGAGCAGCGCAGCCTCTTCCGCAAGCAGGAGCCTCTCGCGCCGCGCATGGACGGTGAGCTTCATGCGCAGGCGCAGGAGCAGGAGCGTCGTTCGGCGGCTGACCGAAGTGGTCGGCCACGCACCAGTGCGGCCAAGGCTGAGACCCGGCAGAGCGGCAGGATCGAGCGCGCCTTCGAGCAGGGCCTCAGCGAGCGTTGCCGTAAGCGGATGCGTCCGCGTCAGCAGATCCGCACCGGCGGGCGCAGGGTCAGAGCTGGCGAGGCGGATGGTGCCGCTCAGGCCGCGCTCGGCGAGACGCTCGCGCAGGCGATGGTCCAGGCCATGCAGGTGGGCTGCGTGGATCGCGCGCCGCGGCTCAAGCGGAGCGTCGAAGCGCCGCATCGCGGCTTCGACGAAGGCCAGCGCGGCGTCAGGCCCCCCGAGGAGATCGCGTGCCCGGGCCCATTCGGGCGCCACCTCCTGCGGCTTCATGGCGTTCTGTGCAAAGCGTGCACGCGACTTACGCTCATTCTCCTGCGCATCGCGCCACCGCTGCTCCATGGCTGCCCTGCCATCGGCGAGCCGCAGATCGAGCACGAGCTGCTGCTTGTCGCGCCGGCGCAGCATCATCGCGGCCATCAGCGCATCGGTGACGGGGCCACGCTCGTCGGGGAGCGGGACGGTGACGCCAGTGGCCTTCCGGATCGCCTCTGCCTTCCGAAGGATGACATCAAGCACCGCACCGTCGATGGCACTGTCGGGGGAGAACATCAGTACCGAACGAACCTCAGGTGCCGGCTGGCCGAATCGATCGACCCGCCCCTCGCGCTGCTGGTGCCGTGTCGGGTTCCAGGAGAGGTCGTAGTGCACCACAGCGTCGAACAGCTTCTGGAGGTTGATGCCTTCCGATAGGCAGTCGGTCGCCACGAGGATGCGCTGCTCGTCCTCCGCCATGTCGGCGACGCGGTCGCGCCTTTCTTCGGGCGTTAGGAGCCCAGTGACGGCTTCGATCCGGATCTTCGGGAAGGCCCGGCGCAACGCGTCGCGCACGTGCTCGGCGGTACTGATGAAGCGGCAGAAGATGACTGGATTAGCGCCGCCTCGAATGATGGGCTTTAGCAGATCGATCAGCGCGCTGGCCTTCGGATCTGGCTCTCTCGTAAGCTGGTTCGCGGTCTGGATGAGCGCGGCCAGCGCTCCATCGGCGGCCATTGCCGCTGCAGGCTCCACGTCGACAGCGTCTTCGTCCTCGCCATCCTCGTCGTAGATTTGCGGCTCGAGGCGCTCCACCTCGCTGGCCATCCTGTTGCGTAGGGCGCTCAGCGCCGCCGCCGGCGAGGAACCGACGCAGCGCATCAAGGCCAGCGTACCCCAGAAGGCCAGTCGCCGTTCCCTCTCGCCGGTGCCAGCCCGCGAAACGACACCGAAGCAGTAGTCCAGGACTGCCTCCTGGAAGGCGAGATGCTGCGCGTTGAGACGGTAGGGAGACTCTGTCGTGATGTGCTTGGGGAAAGCGCGCTCCTCAGCCCACTCGGCCGAGGTTAGGTCGATGCGGCGGCGCTGGACGTAGTGGCGTGCGAGCCGCTCCCTATAGCGAGCGTCGTCGAACTGGAGCGAAGCAAAGCCCGGGTCGATGAGCGAGAGAAGGCGTGCGAAAGCCTCCTCGTCGCCGCTGTGGGGAGTGGCGGTCAACATAAGCATCCCCCGGTCGGGATCTCGGGCCAGCTCGGAGAGGAGACTGAAGCGCTGCTGACGTCCCTTATGCGTTCCAACGCAGGCGTGCGCCTCGTCAACCACCACCATGTTGGGGCAGGCGCGAGCAAAGGCTTCACGCCGCTTCTCGGCCTTGATGTAGTCCAAGCTGACTACAGTGAACGGATGCGCGTTGAAGAGCGTCTGGTGGACGGGGAGGCCTCGCTCAAGCCGAGCGGCGGTACCCGCCGTGACGGCAACGGCTTCGAGCCCGAAGCGGGTGCTGAGCTCTCCGGTCCATTGCTCGACCAGGTGCGGAGGACACAGAACTGCGAAGGCATCGAGCTCGCCGCGATCATACAACTCGCGGAGGATGAGGCCCGCCTCGATCGTCTTGCCGATACCGACATCGTCGGCGATCAGGAGCCTGGGCACCTGGAGCCGCAGGGCCATTAAGAGTGGGACAAGCTGGTAGACGCGAGGCTCGAATGCGATCTGCGCTGCTGAACGGAATGGCCCGGCCCCTCGGCGAAGAGTGAGGCGCAGTGCGTCAGCGAGCAGCACAGCGTTGACTTGGGTAGTGACCAGCGCGTCTGCAGGCAGATCGAAGCGCGCCGGCTCGACCGGCTGCAGTTCCAACTCCGGCTTGAGCACCACGCGATCGGCCTCAGAGCCCGAGAGCGGGCGCAGCGCGAGCCACCCCTCCCGCGACGTCGGTAGGTTGACCCACTCGCGGCCACGAGCACGAACGATATCACCGGGGGCGAAGACATGGGACATAAAGTCAGCCCCTTAGCTGTGCTGCGAGCGCGTCTGGAACACCGGCTGCAGTATCGTCCGATAGCTCTACCAGCAGCCAGCCGGCGGCTTGTGCCTCATTCTGAGCTTCAGCCGGGATTGGCGCGACGTCTGCGGCGACGAAGTGCGACCGCCAGGCAAAGCGCAGCGCGCAGCCACCAAACGTCACGCCTGCCGGATCGGGTGCCGGCAGCTTCGCTCGCTCAAACTCTGCCACCCAGCCCTCCTCAGCATCCTCCGGCCCGTTCGGCTTCAGGGTCACTTCGCCCCGCGCCATCATGAGCAGAATTCGCTGCGCATCCTCATCTCGGCGATCGATAAGCTCGTGGTCGGGCTGGTTGAAGTAGGAGAGCAGGCAGCGGTAGCAGGCTTGCGCGCACGTATCTTCGGCGGTGTCGCGGAGAGCGACTGGGTCGCACGTCCGCACCGCCAAGTCGACATCAGCATAGTGCATCAGGCGCAGAGCCTCGCGGGCCACGCGGCCGAGCGCTAGTCGGTCGGAGATGATCCGATTGAGGACGCCGGCGCCACCTTCCGAGACCTCGTAAGCAAGCATGGCGCGTCGATCGTCTCGCGCAGGGAGTGGCTCGCTGAGCACTTCTCCTTCCTCTAGCTGATACGCGATCTCGACGCCCCTCATCAGGGCGTGCTGGACCGTGGCTATTGCCTCCCTCGAGAACCTGGCCGGATCCGCAAACCGCAGCAGAAGCGCATTCTTGCGGTCGCGGACGATCGGCACGATGCGAACCGACCGGACCTCCTCTGGGGATGGCGTGTCATTCTGATCCTGGTCTTCGTCGTCAGCCTTGCTCCAGTAGCCAGTGCGCGGGTCGATGTGGAACCCGAGCAGGGCTTTGTCCCGGCGCCGCTTTAGGCCTTTGTTGAGCCGGCTGATCTCTGCGCCATTTGCATACTGGAGCGTCAATAGGGCGTCACCGTCAGCCTCCAGCACGCCCTCTGTCACGACGACCTGGCCGTTGCGACGCGGCCATGAGAACACGGTCTGGATCTCGAAGCCCTGTCGAACCCGCTCCTCATCATTTGCCGTGATGCGGTCAGCGGGCGCGGTCTCCACGTTGTCAATCCGCAAGGTCTTGCGGATGGGCATGGCCCCGACCATCGAAGCTCTGCAGGCATGGCACCGTTCGACCTCGACGTCGTGCGAAGCGCCGCAGGCTCGACACACGAAGACTTCCTTCGTCGCGAGACCGTCGCCCTCAGCGCTACGGGCCTCAGGCGGCAGCTTCGCCTTTACAACGCGGTAGGCCCGTCCCTCGTGATAGATCAGGCTGCGTGGTCCGAACTCAGAGATCGCGAGGAATCGTGCTCGCTGAATAAATGCACCCTGGCCTGCAGCGGCCGGAATGTATGCATAAAGCGGCAGGCGAGGGAAATTGTAACCCGGCAAGAAACCCTCGGTTGCCAGGTAACGGTAAGAGTAGAAATCCGAGCCGTTAGTAGCGCGACCTTGCTCTAAGATTTCGAGCTGCTGATTCGCTTGTGCCTGCGCTTCCTTGATCCGGCGCCGCTCGACACCTGACAGGCCCGCCGTCTCGGAGCGTACGTTTGCATCCGCGAGTTGCCTACGCGCCGAGCTATAAAGCTCTCGCCATCGATCGAACGCGCGATCAAACTCCCTGGGCGCCTCCGCCGCGGCACGCGAGACGAAGGCCTCGGGGTCTCCAAGCCAGGTTGGCGTGCTGCTGCCGAGCGAGGCGATGACCTGATCGAAAACCCGGCGCATCGGGATCTGTGCCCGCCGGGTCAGGTCAGGATCAGAGACGCGGGCCAATATCTCCGGCTTGAGCGGAAAGCCCCGCGTGCCTAGATCCAGAATGTCGGGGATGTCTGGTGCCAGCGCGAGGCCAGCTTCCGCGAGCCAGACGGCCTGCAGGTGGGACGTGACGAGAGCCTCGTTGCCGAGGTCGAGCGCAGGCGGGCGCACAACTCCCGCCACCATCTCGTCGCGGCGCGCGAAGAAATACTGGTCGTGCGGACTCTGAGCGGAACAGTAGGTGACGATGGCTGCTGCTTGCCCTGAGCGGCCGGCGCGGCCAGCGCGCTGCGCGTAGTTCGCCGGCGTCGGGGGTACATTACGCAGATAGACTGCGTTGAGCGCGGAGATGTCGACACCGAGCTCCATTGTCGGTGAGCAAAAGAGCGCCGGAAGAAATTGCGTAGGCTCGGCCGCGGCTCGCATCTCCGCCTCGTGCTCAAGGATGCTCTTCCGGTCCTCCTCTTCGAACCGAAAGCGCCACTCGCGCCACTCGCGCTGCTCTTGCCGGACCTGAGCTGTGTGTTCGCGGCTCTCGAGACCGAGGTAGGGGGTAGCTCCGATGCGAAGGCTATCGGCAATCTCCAGGTAGAGCCTGTGGAAGTAGGAGTTACCGCTCGGCTGCCCACTCAGGGCGGACTCACCAGGCAACAGGCGGACCGCAGATGGCACGATCCGCCACCCCGGGCGATCCTGCCAAGTACCCACCTCCCGCACCAGGCCCTCGTCGCTCAGGACCCCAAGGATGCCCTCCATCAAGGAACGGTATTCACCGGTTTTCAGGCGCGCGCCGATGATTGATTTACGGTTGATCTGCCGAGCGAGACGAGAGCGAGCGCCACCGCGCAGAAACGTCTGCTCGTCGCGCAGCCCGGTCTCCCGGCGCGGCGGCGCGTCGAGCATAAATGCGGTCTGGCCTCTGAGTACCTCGTTGCGATCGACGGCCCATGGATCGCGGAGGAGCGAGCGCGAGTTCTGCGAAACGGCGTCGAGTACCGTGAGATCGAGCGCCTCGGTGTCGACCGCGAGTCCTTCTAGCATGAGGTCGAGGACCTGGCGCAAAACGACTTCCCGGGCCGCCGGTTCAAGGCGGCCGAGCACCGGGCTCGCTGCGTCCATCCGCGCTGTGTCCGCCGACAGCTCAGCCAGCCCCACGTACTCGACCCGAACGAGCTTCAGTACGCCAAGGCTCGGGTTGGTGATGCGCCAGCCGCGACGCAGGTCTGTCCAGACACGATGTGCGAGGATCTTCGTGAGGACCCGCTCTGCGTCTTTCCGTTGGATACCGCTTGCCTTCGCGTCGGCCATCCAGTGGATGCGTGTTCCCGCATTGTCCGCTGTAAAGCCGAGGGCGCGGCTGACGCGGAGGCCGAACTCGTCATCGGAGAGTCCTTCCGGGCCTCCGGCGAGGACAGCCCTTAGGATCGCACCACGCAACAAGCTGACGAAGAGGAAGTCGTTGAAGTGACCAGCCTGTAGCGCTGCGTCCTGCCGGTTGTCGGTGAATCCGAGCAGCTTGCGCTTATCGGCAGGAACGGCGCTGTCCCGGCGGTTCAGCCACTCGAGTGCGCTTGCGACAATCAAGGTTGTGGCGGAGCTTCGTCCCTCGGCTGAGAGGCCCGCGAGCTTGATCCGCTCGCTCGATCGGGATGCCGGGATCTCACGGCAGCATGGACAGAAGCCGAATTTGCCTGGAAGGAACCAGAATGGATTGCCGTCCGGTCGGATAGAGCCGTCGGCCGCTACGTGCACCCTAACAGGAGCCTGCTTCTTCCTGTTTGGCCTGAGGCGGACCGTCTCCCCCTGCTCTTCCAGCCAATCCTCGGGGAAGCTATCGATCTCGCCAGTGAATTCGTAGTCTTCGTCGCCGTCTCCGACCGGCGTCAGGTAGCCCGCCACATTGTCGTCCTCCTGGGCGGTGAGCGGCGTATCGTCGATGTCGCGCCGCAAGAATACCTGTTGCCCCTCGACCTCCGACAGCGTCACCACGTGGTACTCTTGCCCGCACGAGCGGCAGAAACGCGTGGGATAGAGTCTCGCCTCGGGGTCGCCCGGATCCCTTACCTGCCCCTCCAGCGAGACGCTCCGCGGCGCGGGCCGGAGAGTCGTGTAGACCTCGCCAGACCCAGCGATAAAGCGGTGGAGCTTAAAGGCAAGAAACGCGCGCTCACCTGATCCGCCTCGGGCATCCTCCGGCAGACTCGCCTTTGTCAGAAAGGCTTCGAGCTTGGCAGCGCATTCCTCTTTAGACAGTCCAGTTTCGTCCGCGAGCGCCTGCGCCGCGTCGCCGAACGGCAAGGGCCTCCTGCGCCGCAGAACCTGGCCGTCGTCAAGACCAAGCGCCAACTCGGCCCAGACCGCGAGTGGATGGCGGCGTAGCTCCGTGTCCGGAAGGTGATCTGGCAGTCGGGCCTCAACTGCGCCACGCAGAAGCGGCCGTACGTCGGCGAGGGAGAGCCCATCGTCGGTCGCGCGGCGAAGGCTTTCGTCGATGACGGACTCAGGACCAATCGCGACGCCGAAGAGCCTTGAGGCGACCTCCGCGACGCTGCCCGCGCGCGACGCGTCGGATCCCTCGCTAACCATCGTCGCAGACGTTCCAATGCATAATGGGTGCCTGTCTCCGGCGCACCGGTCACGCAGCCGCCGTACGAGCACCGCGACGTCCGCGCCCTGGCGCCCGCGGTAGGTGTGCAGTTCATCGAGGACGATGAACTCGACGCCACCGGCGTTCGCGATCACCCTCTTGTCGAGCTCATCCTGCCGAGTGAGCAAGAGCTCAAGCATCATGTAATTTGAGAGAAGAATATCCGGCGGATTATCCGCGATGGCTTGGCGCTCTGCCTGCTTTTCCTGGCCCGTATATCGCTTTACAGATGGCCGAAGTTGCTCAGGAAGATCTGCTTGCGCAATAAATTTTTCGATCTCCTTGAGCTGGCTATTTGCGAGGGCGTTCATGGGGTAGACGATTATTGCCCTCGTCCGCCGTTCACTCCGTTTTTTTCTTGCCCGAATCGCAGCGTCGATGATAGGGACGAAAAAGCAGAGTGACTTTCCGGATCCTGTCCCAGTCGTGACCACGAAGCTCTGGTGGGCGCGCGCTTTAGCGAGGGCCTGAGCTTGATGCGCGTGAAAGCGGATCGTGTCTCCTTTGACGCGAAATACGCGAGCGGTTAGCGGATCCAGATCGCCGGAAGTCGCCAGAGCGTCTGCTGTTGGGCCAGGCTCGTACTGCGGGTTGATCGACAAAAGTGAATCTGGCCAGAAATATCCACTATCGTACTGCCGATCGATTGATTCGCGCAAATCACCCGCGCGTATCTTGCTGAAAGATCTCGAAAAGCTGGAGTATTTTTCAATCAAGCTCCGGTCGAGATCAAAGGCCTTCACCCGAAACTCCCTCGCTCCGCGCCGAAATCTGACGCAGAATTCAGCGCCAGATACCTGTCACTCAAAATTCGCCGAACCGGCTCTCAGACTAGCCGGCTGATTACGGATCATCAATCGCTTATGGGCGCCGAGTATCCCTGTAACGGTCGCTGCCTGGGCGCGAACAGCCCAAAGAGAGCTGATACCGCCGAGCCTATGAACTGACCTTCGCGAGCCAGGGGAACGCGCAGAGGGATTGGAGGCGCTCTGGCGTCAGCGCGTTCCACGCTTCGCAGCAGGCGCTGACGATGTCGTCGTAGCCATCGAGCAGCCTGTGCGAGAGGAAGCGTTCACGCAGGAACAGCCAGACACGCTCGACCGGGTTCAGCTCGGGCGCGTAGGGCGGCAGCGGCACGAGCGTGATGCTCGGCGGCACGACCAGGCTCCGGGATCCGTGCCATCCCGCCCTGTCCAGCACGAGGACGGCATGGGTGTCCTCGGCCAGCGTGGCCGCGAAGTGGCCGAGGAAGGTCTGCATCGCGCCGGTGGACACTTCCGGCAGCACGAGAGCGAAGTCGCCGCCGGTGGCCGGGCGCACGGCGCCGAACAGATAGGCCCATTCGAAGCGCCGGTCGCACAGCCCGCGCGGGCGCTCGCCGCGCACCCACCAGCGGAACCCTGTCCGACCCTTCTGGCCGACGCGGGCTTCGTCCATGAACCAGAGTTCGATCCGCTTGCCCGGGTTCGCCTTGGACGCCGCCGTCAGCGCGTCGCGGAGCCCCTTTTTGCGAACGCAGCCTTGGCTTTCTCGTCAGCCATCGGGTGTAGCGACCGGGTCTTCTGCCGCGACAGGTCCAGGCGGCGCAGGACCCGCGACAGGCTGGCCGGGTGCAACCGCTTGTCGAAGCGGCGCTCGATCCAGCGGCAGAGCATCGGCAGGGTCCAGTCGGTGCCGCCGTCCTCAGCGCGATCCGGGCCGCGGAAGACAGCGTCCAGCAGCAGTGCCTGCTCCGCCTCGGTCAGCGTCGGGGTTCGGCCCGGTTTCGGCCGGTCGCGCAGTCCGTCCAGGCCCTCGGCGTTGTAGCGGATCACTGCGTCGCGCAGCGCCTGCCGCTCGATCCCCGCCAGGCGCGCCGCCTCGGCTCGGCTCATACCCTCCAGCGCGCCCGCGATCGCCAGCATCCGCGACGCCGTGCGTGGGTTCCGTTCCCGGCGTGCCAGCCGCCGCAGCCGGGCCGCGCTCACCACGTCCGTCCGGATCGCCAGCGCCCCTCCCATCGGCCCCTCCGTGTCCACCCGCCCAGAGGGAATCACGACCGGCGCCGCCGTGGGGTCACAGCCGAGTCAGTTCATCAGCGCGGCGGTATGAGACGGCCACTCTACCGGGAACGACTCCATCAGCGCCGGCAGCGTCGTCCCCTCAGGCTGCCGCCCATCCAGGATCGCCTCGACGATGTCGGGGGCCAGCAGCGTCAGCCGCAGCACGCGCGAGACATAGGACGAGTTGATCTTCTCGGCCGCTGCCAAGTCCTTGATCGTGGCGAACTGGCCGGATTCCAGCATCCGCCGCCACCGGAAGGCGCGTGCGACCGCCTTAATCAGCGTGATGTCCTGCCGACGCTCCAGCGCCAGCACGCCGGGCGTGACCATCGCCTTCCGCCCGCCGAGCGGCTTCACCCGGAGCGGGATGACCACTGTGAGGGTCTGCGCCTCCTCACTCATGCCGCAGCCCTCCCGGCCTCGGGCTCTCGCGCGGCGAGGTCACGGACCAGGCTGCCGAGCCCGTCTAGTGGGAGCCGCACCGCGGCGCCTTCGGCCCGGACGTCGACCCGGTCCACCAACAGCCGAACGATGCGCGCCCGTTCCGCAGGGAATAGCTCGTTCCACAGCGGCTCGATCCGCTCCAGCGCCAGCACCACCTCCTGCTCCGACACATCCGTCACCGTTGCGCGTGCCGCCCGCCAGGTGCCGACCGCCATCTCGGGCTGCCGCAGCAGCGCGCGAACCTGGGCGACCACCGCGGCCTCGATCTCCCCGGCCGGGAGGCGTGCGATCGCCGGCCGCTCCGTCGCGCCGCCCTTCAGCACGGCTTGGCTGACATAGTAGCGGTACATCTGCCCGCCCCGGCCGCGGCTATGGCTCGGCGACATGGCGCGCCCCTCGCTGTCGAAGATCAACCCGCGCAGCAGCGGCGCGGTGGTATTCCGCGTTCGGTTGACCCGCACCCGCGGGCTGACCTGAAGCACGGCGTGCACCGCGTCCCACTGCGCCTGCGCGACGATGGCGTCGTGCTCGCCGGGATAGGCCGTGCCCTTGTGCACCGCCTCGCCGAGGTACACGCGGTTGCTGAGGATGCGGTAGACGTCGCTCTTCGTCAGCGGGCGACCCCGCTTCGTGGTGGCGCCCTCGCCGCGCAGGATCTGCACCAGCTTGGTGCAGGACTCCGTCTCCACGAAGCCCTGAAAGATCCGCCGCACCAGCGCCGCCTCGGCGTCGTTCACCACGAGCTTCCGGTCGCGCACGTCGTAGCCGAGCGGCACGTAGCCTCCCATCCACATGCCCCGCTTGCGCGACGCCGCCACCTTGTCGCGGATTCGCTCGCCGATGACCTCACGCTCGAACTGCGCGAAGCTGAGCAAAATGTTCAGCGTCAGCCGCCCCATGCTGGTGGTGGTGTTGAAGGACTGGGTGACCGACACAAAGGTCACGCTGTTCGCATCGAACACCTCGACCAGCTTGGTGAAGTCGACCAACGAGCGGGAGAGGCGGTCGATCTTGTAGACCACCACCACGTCGACCAGCCCCTCCTGGATGTCCGCGACCAGCCGCTTCAGGGCTGGGCGCTCCAGGGTGCCGCCGGAGATGCCGCCGTCGTCGTAGCGGTCGCGCACCAGCACCCAGCCCTCCGCACGCTGGCTGGCGATGAAGGCCTCGCAGGCCTCGCGCTGCGCGTCGAGGGGTTGAACTCCATGTCGAGGCCTTCCTCGCTCGACTTCCGGGTGTAGACCGCGCAGCGCAGCTTGCGCACGGTCGCCGGCATCGCGCCGGCCGGCTTCGCGTCGCGCTTCATGCCGCAGCACTCCGGCTCGGGCGCAGCCCGAAGAACACGCGCCCGTTCCACCGCGTGCCGGTGATGGCGCGGGCGATGGCGGAGAGCGACTGGTAGGGCTGGCCCCCATACTCGTAGCCAGCGCGGGTCACGGTGACGACGTGCTCGACGCCCTGGTACTCCCGGATCAGCTGGGTGCCGGCGATCGGCTTGTCGTCGCCGCGCATGCGGCGGACGGTGACCTTCCCGCCGTCGAACTGCTGGCCCAGCGCCTCAAGCCGGGCCAGCGTCTCGGGCTTCAGGCCGCCATAGGCGAGTTCCTGGACCCGGTAAGCGAGGCGGCTTTCCAGGAAGCGCCGGTTGTAGGGCGGCGGTTCCGTGCCGAAGAGGTCCCGCCATTGCTGCTTCAGCACCGGCGTGGCGGCGCTCTTCAGGGCGGCGAGTCGGCCGAGCACGTCGGCGGGCGGGATGGCGGGGGCGGTGAACGCCGGCCGGGGGGTGGGCTTGGGCTTCGTGGTGCGCGTCATGCGTCTCTCCGGGTGGTCCGGTTCGCATGCAGGCGCTGCGTGGCCGTGAAGTGTAGCGGCCGCTCTCCGCTGTCCGCGGCGTCGCGCGCTGCTTGCTCGGCAGCGCGGCTGCGCAGCCGCAGCAGGCCGCGGGCGAGAAGGTCGCACACCTCGCGGAGGTGGGGCGGGAGATGCTGATTGAGGGGCTGGGCGGCGAGGCGGACCATGCCCCGCTGCTGCCAGATGAGCGACCGCCCGTGCAATGCACTGATTGCAGCGGGCGCGCAGCCCTCACATCCCGACCTGGCGCCCGAGCCAGATCACCCGCCCGATGACGTGGATCGCGTCCGGCTGGATGTCGCTGAAGGTCGGATACAGGTCCTTGTTGTCCGAGATCACGCTGATCCGCCCGTTGGTCGGGTTCACCGCGACCCGCTTTACCTGCAGACCGCCATCGGTGCGGATCACATAGATCCCGTCCTTCTGGCCCGGCCGCTGCTGGCCCATGTCGACCAGCACCGAATCGCCTTGGCGCAACGTCGGCTCCATCGAGTCGCCGTCGACCGTCAGCACCACCAGATCGCCGATGTTCCCGCGCGCCGCGCGGCGCAGCCAGTCCACCCGGAACGCAATGCGATAGGAGGGCGGTGCGTCCTCGGCCTCGAGCCCCGGGCCCGCAGAGACCATGTCGTCGTAGACCGGCAGCATGGCGAATCGGTCACCGCCGATCTGGACGATCTCCGGCATTGCGCGCGCGCGTCCCCCGGCCACGCTCGAACCCGCCTCCAGGTAGCCGAGGATCACCGGAATCTCGTGGGCGCGCATTGGCCGCTTGCCCGCCAGCAGCCGGCTTATGGTGCTGTTGTCGACGCCCATCGCCGCGGCCAGGCCCTTCTGCGACTTGCCGGGCTGGGCGAGCCCTTCCCGGATCTGCTCGATTGTCAGCATGGCGATTCGGCGCGCCGCATCGGTCTGCGCACGGATCGGGCTGTCGGCATGGAGGGGCTCCCACCTGGATTCGCCCCGGCTGTCCATGGGGAAAGCTGTGGATACCGGGGATGATGTTGCGTAATCCGCAATGCGAGGTGGGTCAACCACGGCACGCGCAAATAGTGCATTGTGGCGCGCGCGGAGGACGATCTACCTATCGCCCATGCCCCCGGTTGATCCCGCCGCCACCGTCCTCGCCCGCTTCGGCGGCGCAGGCCCGCTCGCCCAGTTGCTCCGCCTCGACCGAAGCGCCGTGCATCGCTGGGCGCTGCCCAAGCACCGCGGCGGCAGCGGCGGGCTGGTCCCCGCGCGCCACCACCAGCGTCTCCTGGCGCTGGCCGCCGCACAGGGCATCGCGCTCAGCCCCGCCGACCTGGTCGGCACGCCCGCGGCCACCGGCGATCCGCCCCGCGCCGGGGCCGACGACGGATAGCCCCGCCCCGTCCTTCTCCTTCTCCACGCCCGACCCGTCCCCGCCCTTCACGGAGCATCGCTGCATGCTGTCCGAACGGTTGCCTATTCCCGAAATCCAGCTCGCCGCGGCCGTCATCCACCGCGCGCTGGAGGACGCCGCCACCCCCGATGCGCGCCTCGCCCGCCCGCGGATGATCGACACGCCGCAGGGGCCGCGCCGCACCTTCACGCCTGGCCTCAAGCCGCAGGAGCGCGAGGAGGCGGTGCGCTTCCTGCTGGATAGCGGGCCCAACTGGCGCCAGACGCGCGAAGCCTGGTGCGAGATCGCTGACCTCTGCCCCCTGCGGCTGCGGCGCAGCGCCCTCGCACGCATCCCGCATTCCGCCATGCCGGCGGACCTCCGCCGCGCGCTACGGATCCCGGAGCCGACACCAGCCCCGGCCATCGCCGATGGCGCCTCCGTGGTCCGCGCCACGCCCATGCAGGAGGCCGCCTGACCATGGACACGCGCTCCAACCGTCCGACCCTGGACGCGCTGCGTCAGCTGCCGGTGGGTGAGGTGATCGCCCTGCCGGCCGAGCATCTCGCGCTGCTCCAGTCCGATGCCCGCGAGGCGCTGGACGCGGCCAAGCGCACCCTCGACTGGATCGAGGGCGCCATCGCGCTCCGCTACGAACAGCGCGCGGTCGGCGCCCGCGCAGCGGCGGGCAAGGACACCGGCATCGTCCGCTTCGAGGACGGGACCGTCGAGGTTGCCGTCGAACTGCCTAAGCGGGTGGAATGGGACCAGCGGCGCCTCGCCGCGCTGGTGGAGCAGATCCGCGCCGGCGGCGAGGACCCGGGCGAGTATGTCGAGCTCACCTTCAAGGTATCGGAGCGCGCCTATGCCGCCTGGCCCGAGCGTGTCCGCTGCGCCTTCGAGCCCGCGCGGACCGTGCGGACCGGAAAGCCCAGCTACCGCCTCACCATCCTGAACAACGTCGCCCTGCGCGACAGTCCGCACGGCGCCGGCATTCGCCCTGCCATCGGAGGGCCGCGCTGATGGCACTTCGTATCGTCACCGCCGATGAGCGCCTGTCACGCGCGGCGAACAAGACCACCATCGCGCTATTCGGTCCGACCGGCGTCGGCAAGACAACGCAGTTGAAGCGCCTCGCACCCAGCGAGACGGTCTGCATCGACCTCGAGGCCGGGATGAAGTCGGTCCAGGACTGGCCGGGAAACAGTATCCCTGTCCGCTGCTTCGAGGACATGGTGGTGCTCGCCTCGCTGGTGGGTGGGTCAAACCCCGCCGCGGCCCCGGAGGCGTTCTTCTCGCAGCAGCACTACACGCACTTCGCCGGCCAGCATCCCGAGCTGGTCGCGCTGCTCGCCAGCAAGTCGATCGTCTTCCTGGACAGCATCACCGACCTGACGCGCCAGGCGATGGCCTGGGCCAAGAAGCAGCCCGAGGCCTTCTCCGAGAAAACCGGCAAGCCCGACGTGCGAGGTGCCTACGGCCTGATGGCGCGCGAGGTGATCGGGCTGCTGAAGCACCTCCAGCACGCACCAGGCAAGACCACGATCATGGTCGGCATCCTGGAGAAGCACACCGACGAGTTCGGCAAGGTCAGCTGGCAGCCGCAGATGGAGGGCGGCAAAGCCGGCCGCGAGCTCCCCGGCATCGTCGACCAGGTGATCTCCATGTCGCTCTTCGCGCGGGAGGAGGACGGCACGCTGCGCCATGACCCCGAGCGCGGCACCGAGCGGCGCTTCGTGTGCCGCGCCGGCAATCGGTTCGGCCTGCCGGCGAAGGACCGCTCTGGCCGGCTCGACGAGACCGAGCCCGCCGACCTCGCCGCGCTGCTCCGCAAGATCAACGCCCCCGCTGCGCCCATTGCCTGAGCCGAGAGGAGACCTCGATGTACGACATGAACGATGCCGAGCTGCCGCGCAGCTCCGACCTGATCCCGGACGGCACCTTCGCGAAGGTGACGATGGTGATCCGCCCCGGCGGGATTGACGGCCAGGGCGAAGTCGACCGCGGGTTGCTGAAGGCCTCGCGCAGTGGCGGCGACACCAAGATGATCGATGCCGAGTTCACGGTGCTGGTCGGCCCGCATGCCAAGCGGAAGTTCTGGCAGAACTTCACTATCGCTGGCGGGAAGGTCGACGAGCACGGCGTCTCCATCGCCTGGAAGATCTCGAAGGGGACCTTCCGCGCCATGATCGACAGCGCCCTCGGCCTCGATCCGCAGGATATGAGCGAGGCGGCCAAGGCCAAGCGTGTGCTGCGTGGGCTGGCCGATCTCTCCGGCATCACCTTCGCCGCCAAGATCAAGGTCGAGGCATCGACGAACGCCGAGTATGGCGACCAGAACAGGCTCGACCGGGTCGTGCTGCCGGGCGAGCCCGAATACGCGCGCATCATGGCCGGCGAGGTGGTGCCGCCGTCGCCCTCCACGCATCGGACGCCGCGCCCCGCCTCCGCACCCTCTGCGGCGGCGCCCGCCTGGGCCAACACGGGCGTACCCCGGGCGCCGGTGACCGCCGCCCCGGCATGGGCCGCCCCTTCCGCCGCGCCGCCCGCCCCGCCCGCGGCTGCGCCGCCGCAGGCACCGCTCGCCAACGGTCCGGCTTGGCTGAACGGCTAATGGCGGCATGGCCCGACGACGCTGGAGCCGGCCACGGGAGGTCCGCGCTGCCGCCGCGAAGCCGATGCCGCTGCCGGGCTGCAGGCCGGAGGACCAGGTTCGTCGCCTGGTCTGCGCCCTGTGCAGCCGTGAGGCGAAGGGCTTCGGCTACGTGCACGAGATGCGGCTCGGCGAGTTCCCGCACCACCGGTTCTGCAGCATGGCCTGCTGCGACGCCGGTGGCGCGCTCGCGCGGAGATCGAACGGCGTGATCGATAAGACGCAGATGGAGGCGCGCGCGATCAAGGAGGCGCGGCGGCCGCTCGCGGAGGTGCTGGTCGAGCTGCAGCTCATGGCGCCGTTCCACGACCGCAGCGCGGCGGAGATCGATCGCATCATCGAGGCCTGCGTCGACGGCTTCCAGGCCTCGATGCAGCGCCAGGCAGCCGAGCGCGATCCGCTCGACGATCCCATTCCGTTCTGAGGTGACGGTGCTGCTCGACCTGAACCACGGCTCCGGTGCTGTCTATGGGCGGGGCGACGCACAGCCAAGCGACGCCGCGGTCATCACCGCGCGCATCAACATGCACATCGACGCCGCGCTCCTCGCGCGCCAGCGGCAGCAGGTGCCTCGCGACTATCTCGGTGGCAGCCGCGTCGGCGAGCCTTGCGCCCGCAAGCTGGTCTACGAGATCACCCACGCGCCGAAGGATCGCGACTTTGACGCTGGCATCCTCCGCGTCTTCGATGCGGGGCACCAGTTCGAAGCGCTGTCCATCCGCTGGCTCCGCCTGGCCGGCTTCGACCTGCGTGACCGTGGCGCCGATGGCGAGCAGTTCGGCTTTGCCGCCGCAGGCGGGCGGCTCCGCGGCCACGCAGATGGCGTCATCGTTGCCGGCCCCGATGTTGGCGTCCGCTGGCCTGCCCTATGGGAGCACAAGGCGCTCGGCCAGAAGTCCTGGACCGACCTGCTCAAGCGCGGGCTGCGCTTCTCCAAGCCGATCTACTTCGCGCAGGTGCAGCTCTACATGGCGTACCTCCAGCTCGAGGTGGCGCTGCTCACCGCGCTGAACCGCGACACGCTCGCCCTTCACCACGAGGCCGTGCCGTTCGAATCAGCAGAGGCGCAACGCCTGTCCGACCACGCCGCCGAAATCCTCCGCGCCGCCGAGGCGGGCGAGCTGCCGCCGCGCATCGCACAGGCCGCCGACTTCTTCCTCTGCCGCCTCTGCCCCTACGCCACGCGCTGCTGGGAGGCGCCGGCATGAGCATCACACCCTCGCCGCAGCAGGCCGCGGCCATCGCCGGTATCGTCGACTGGTATCGGACGCGCCGCAGCCAGCAGCAGGTGTTCCGACTCTTCGGCTATGCAGGCACCGGAAAGAGCACGATCACCGCGGCCGCGATCGAGGCGCTCGGCCTCGACCCCATGGCGCGCGACGGCGACACCGCCGGGGGCGTGCTGTTCGCGGCGTTCACCGGCAAGGCCGCGTTGGTGATGACGCGCAAGGGCACGCCCGCCTCGACCATCCACTCCCTCATCTACCGCGTCTCGGAGGCGACGCCGGAGGAGATCGCACGCGTCGAGAAGGAGCTGTTCGACCTCCAGCGCGATCTGCGCCGCATGGGCCCTGCCGAGCGGGCCTTCGCGGAGACGCAGATCAGCAAGCTGCAGCTCCGTCTCGCCGAATTCCACAAGCCCTCCTTCCTGCTGAACGAACAATCGCGCGTGCGGGACGCCGCGCTGGTCGTGCTGGACGAGGTCTCCATGGTCGGACCGGAGATGGCGGCCGACCTGCTCGCCTTCGGCAAGCCGATCCTCGTGCTCGGCGATCCTGGCCAGCTCCCGCCGATCAAGGGCGCGGGTGCATTCACCGAGGCGCCGCCCGACGTGGTGCTGACCGAGATCCACCGCCAGGCCGGCGAAAGCGCCATCATCCGCCTCGCCACCATGGCGCGGCAGGGGATCGAGATCCCGCCTGGCGGGCATGACGAGCATGTCTGGAAGCTGCCGCGGAACGCCGTCGGTGCGGCGCAGATGCTACGTGGCGGCCAGGTCATCTGCGGACGGAACAGCACCAGGCTGTGGCTGAACGGCGCCATGAAGGCGGCGGCCGGCTTTTCGGCCACCTATCCAGAGGGCTGCAGCGAAAAGATTATCTGCCTCAAGAACCGGCATGACCTCGGCCTGGTCAACGGCATGTTCGTCAACCTCACCGACATCGAGGATGACGGCCCTCTTTCCTTCCGTGCCAGCGTTACGACGGAGGATGGCCTCGCGATCGCCGGCCGGCATCGCTTCTACAAGGGGCACTACGACGACCACGTCCGACTGCAGCCGGATCGCGCGCGGCAGGATTGGCGTGAGCTCCGCGGCCTGATCGAGACCTCCTGGGGCTACGCGATCACCTGCCACAAGGCGCAGGGCAGCCAGTGGGAGAATGTCGTCGTCTATGACGACGGCCTCTCCCGCACACCCGACGACCGTGCCCGCTGGCTCTACACCGCGATCACGCGCGCCGAGCGCGGGCTGGTGCTGCTTGATTGACCTGAACGACGCGGCGCCGGCGCCGGCGCGCTACGACCTCGAGGCCATTGTGCAGCGCCTGCGTGACACGGCCCCTGCCTGGGTGCCGGGCATGTTCCCGAACGGCCGGCGGCAGGGCGACGAATGGCGACTGGCGAACATCCACGGCGCGCCGCCGCGGCAGTCGGGCTCCTGCGTCATCATGCTGCGCGGCGAGCACGCCGGCGACTGGCACGACTTCGACGGCGGCGATGGCGGTGGGCCGCTCTCGACGCTGGCGCACGGCACAGGGCTGGCGGATCGGGCGCTGTTCGCGCACGCGACGGGCATGACCGGCTGGGCCGGCGAAGGCCCTCCGCGCCAGGAGCCGCCGCCCCCGCCGAAGGCCGAGCGCGACGCCTCCCGCGACATCGCCTTCATCCTGGAGCATGCGCTGCCGATCCAGGGCACGGCGGCGGAGCGCTACCTGCTCGGCCGCGGGCTCTCCGTGTCGGACGGCGCGGACCTGCTCTTCCACCCCGACCTGGCGAACTTCGAAACCCGCGCCGGCTATCCGGCGATGGTCGCGCTGGTCCGAAACCTCGCCGGCGAGGTGGTGGCGGTGCACCGGACCTACCTCCGAGAGGATGGCGAGGCGGTCCGCAAGGCCGAAATCCCGAAGCCGCGCATGGTGCTCGGCCGGAGCGGTGGCGGCACGGTGCGACTGGCCCCGCTCGGCCCACATGGTGTGCTCGGCCTCTGCGAGGGCATCGAGACCGGGCTCTCGGCGATGCTGGCCTGCCCCGGGCTGCCAGTCTGGGCCGCGCTCTCGACCACCGGCCTCGAGCAGGCGCTGCTCCCGCCCGAGGTCAGGCGCGTCGTCATCCTCGCCGACCACGATGCCTCGGGTGCGGGCGCGCGGGCCGCCGAAGCCGCCGCCGCGAAGCTTCGCCTCGAGGGTCGCGAGGTCTCCATCGCCCTGCCTCCACGCGAGGGCAACGACTTCAACGACATGCTCCTGCGTGACGGGGCGGAGGCGATCGCCGCGCTGGTCGACCAGGCGATGCGCAGCGCCGCTCCCAAACCACCGCCTCAGGAGCCCGAGACCGGCCGGCACCTGCCCATCGGCTTCCTGGAGCCGGCACATCCGCTCCCGACCGCCCGCGCTGACGAGGGCAATCTCGACCGCGCCACCGCGCGCGCCTGGGGCCTCGTGTTGTCCGCCAACCGCTCGCCCTGGCTGTTCCGTCTCGGCGGCGAGCCATCCTGGGTCGTGCCCGACGATGACGGCCGGCCCGTCGCCGTCACCGTGCGCGAGGAGCGCCTGCGCCACATGCTGGCGAAGCTCGCCGACTGGCGAAAGGCGAACGCCAAGGGCGACCTCGTGCCCACCCCGCCGCCGACAGGCTTGGTGAAGTCGCTCGTCGCCACGCCTGACCCGGCGCTGCCAGTACTGGCTGGAATCGTCACGGCGCCCGTGCTCGGTCGCGGCGGCGTGCTGCTCACCGAGCCCGGCTACCACCCCGACGCCCGGCTGCTCTACCGCCCGCCGCCGGGCTTCGTGCTGCCGCCGGTGCCGGAGCGGCCGACGCCACCCGAGATTGCGGCTGCGCGCAATCTCCTCCTCGACGATCTGCTCGGCGATTTCCCCTTCACCGGCGAGGCGGAGCGTGCCCACGCGCTCGCGCTCCTGCTGCTCGGCTTCGTGCGGCCGATGATCGACGCGCCGACGCCGCTGCACATGATCGAGAAGCCCACGCCCGGCACCGGCGCGACGCTCATGGTGGACGCCATCGCCACCATCCTCACCGGCGCCGGCGCATCCGTGATGACGGAGGGGCGCGACGAGGACGAATGGCGCAAGCGTCTCACCGCAAAGCTGCGCCAGCTGCCAACGCTGCTCCTGATCGATAACCTCCGCCAGGAACTCGACAGCTCCGCCCTTGCCGCGGCCCTGACCGCTCCGGTCTGGGAGGACCGCGTGCTCGGCGCCTCGGACATGGTCCGCCTGCCGGTGCGCTGCGCCTGGGTCGCTACGGGCAACAACCCGGCCGTCTCGCACGAGATCGCCCGCCGCCTCGTCCGCATCCGCCTCGACGCCCGCACCGACCAGCCGTGGCGGCGCGATGGCTTCCGGCATCCCGACCTCATGGTGTGGGTCCGAGCCCAGCGCGGGCGCCTGGTCGCGGCCTGCCTCACGCTGTGCCGCGCCTGGATCGCAGCAGGTCGTCCGCGCGGGGCCCACAGCCTGGGCAGCTTCGAAGTATGGAGCCAGACGCTGGGCGGCATCCTGCAGGTCGCGGGCGTCGCTGGCTTCCTGGAGAACCTCGAAGAGGTGATCGCCGCCTCTGACAGCGAGGGCGGGGCCTGGCGCGCCTTCATCCAGCTCTGGTGGGACCGCTTCGGCAGCGCCGAGGTCAGCGTCAGCGATCTGCTCGGCCTGGCGCAGAGCGCCGAGGCCAGCCTGCCAATCAGCGCGAAGAACGAGCATGGCCTGAAGGTCTCGCTCGGGGCGGCCTTCACCAAGCTGCGCGACCGCGCCTTCCGCATCAGCGACCGACTGGTCCACCTCCGGCAGGGGAAGGTGCTGCACAATTCGCAACGCTGGCGCCTCGAACCCGCTGAGGCGGCGCCCGTACGTGGGGGTCTTGGGGGTCTTGTGGGGGTCTCACGCGGCGAGACCCCCATTGGTTCAGGCCAGGAAATCCGCGGGGTTGATGGGTCTTGGGGGTCTTGGGGGTCTTTTTCCAACCCCTGCGCACATGCGCGCGCACATGCGTGAGGAAGAGGCCAGAAAAGTCCCCCAAGACCCCCAAGACCCCCAAAGCCCAGGAGATACTTGCGTTTCCGCCGGGGGATCTTCCAACCAAAGACCCCCACAGACCCCCATGGCGCCTCCGTGGCTGGACGGCGTGCCGTGAGGCTTCGCCCGCACAGCACCGGGCCGCCTGCGAGCGGTCCATCCCGAAAAGCCGGGCAGCAACGGCGAGCTCCGCCAAGAACCGCGCCGTCGCCGCCCTCACCACGACGATCCCCTCTCGGAGACCCCATGGCTCTCGCGACTCTCCCCATGCCCGCGGCGCGCGCAAGCGGGCCGCCGCTCACCGCCCCGCCGCACGTCGCCCTGCGGCATCACGCCGTCCTGGCCCTCGACCTGGGCACCACCACCGGCTGGGCGCTCCGCGGCCACGACGGCGGCATCACTTCGGGCACCATCTCCTTCAAGCCGAGCCGCTTCGAGGGCGGCGGCATGCGCTACCTCCGCTTCCGCGGATGGCTGACCGAGATGGCCGGCCTCGCCAGCGGCCTTTCCCGCATCGCCTTCGAGGAAGTCCGCGCCCACGCCGGCACCGACGCCGCGCACCTCTACGGCGGCTTCCTGGCCCACCTCTCCGCCTGGTGCGAGGAACGCGGCATTGCCTACGAGGGCGTGCCCGTTGCCACCATCAAGCGCTTCGCGACTGGCCGCGGCAACGCCGACAAGGCGGCGATGATCGCAGCAATCCAGGCGCGCGGCTTCGCGCCGGCCGATGACAATGAGGCCGACGCCATCGCCATCCTGCTCTGGCTCACCGACGCACAGGGAGGCCGTGCATGAGCCTCCCCGGCGCACCCACCCTCGCGCGCAGTCCGATCGGGCGGCTGCGAAGCCCGACGAGCGAGCCCGAGCTCAACGCCATGCGCGCCGCCGCCTGGCACCGGCACGGCGTCGCCGCGATCCCGGTCGACGACATCAGCGATCCCTGGCTGCGCCAGGCGATCACCAACGAGGCCAATCGCCGCTGGGGGCGGCGGCAGGGAGGCGACAGCGATGGCAGGTAAGCGGAAGGCGAAGCGCACGACGTCACAGCGCGAGGATCTCTCCAGGCCCTCGAGGTGGCGGCTGCAGCACGGCGGCTTCGACGAGGGCGTCCGCGGGACCGATCCGGATACGGGCACGCCCATCCTGCACCGTCGCGCTGTCGACAGTCTGGGCGTGCTGCTCGCTAACGGCAGCATCACGCCGCAGATGCACGAGGCAGGCGAGATCTTCCGCGCCGTGTTCCAGCGTGCGGCGCTCGATCGCGTGCGGACCATGCCGATGATCCGCATCCCCGGCGGCAAGGCAGACCTGCTCTCCGAGAGCCAGACCGTCGCACGCGAGCGCGTAGCCCGCGCGATGACGCATCTCGGCGGCTTCGGCAGCCCATCCGGCAGCATCGCCTGGTACGTGCTCGGCCTCGAGCATAGCGTACGCGACTGGGCGCTGCGCCAGGGCTGGAACGGGCGCGCGGTCACGCCTGCGATCGCGCACGGAATCCTGCTCGGAACACTCGGCATTCTGACGGCGCACTACGGCCTTGCTCCGCCCGCCCGTGCTGCATTCGCCGCAACAGCATCGGTCGCTTCGACGGACGCTGCTGCTGCAAAATCTGCACAGCCTCAATGAGTGCATTGCTCGGTGTGATTTCGCCATGCTTGTCTGCCGTCACTGGCGAGGCGTGCGTCTCGCTGGTGGCGGTGGCTCACCGGCCACAGCGTCGCTCGATCGAGACAGTGGCTCGCGAACCGCAGGGTCCTTCCTGGGCCAGGCGTATGCGGGGGGCGGAAGCGCGCAAGGTTCCTAGCGCCAGGCCAGTCTTCCAGGTTGCCAGGTTGCCGCGCCGATCGTTCGGAGCTTGCGGGTAGATCTGGAACTCGGCAACCTTGCAGAGATGGCTTTGCCGCAGGGCTTTACTTTCGCTCGCAGGCTGCCGTCGCGGCGTGGATCGCGGCCATCACGGTCTCCATTGCGGTGAACATTTCGCTGACGATGGAGGTCATCATGGTTGCTAACGTCGAACTCTTGGGCGTGGTGAAGCTTGCGGTGTTGTGGAGACCTGGTGGTTGCCGATCCACGCCGGCGACGGAACTGAAAGCATAGTACGGCCACAGGCAGAGAGCACCGCGAGGGGTTCAATTCCCCTCCTCCACATCCACTGAAGTGCTCCTGAGCTCCATCACAACGCACTCCCATTTCCGTCAGCAGGTCCCGATGCCCAAGGCCCCCTGGGCCGCGAGCGCCGTCGAGGCGCGCGCGGTCGCCGCGCTGCTGCCCTATGCCGGCAACGCGCGCACGCACTCCGCCGACCAGGTGGCGCAGATCGCGGCAAGCATCCTCGAGTTCGGCTTCGTCGCGCCGGTGCTGGTGGACGAGCGTGGCGAGATCATCGCCGGCCACGGACGGTTGCTGGCTGCGAAGTCGCTCGGGCTCGACACCGTGCCGACCATCGTCCGCACCGGCCTGACCGAGCCGCAGAAGGCCGCGTATCGACTCGCGGACAATCGCATCGCGCTGAACGCCGGCTGGGACGAGGCGCTGCTCGCGGCCGAGGTCACGAAGCTGCAGGAGATGGGCGGCGTCGACCTGGCGCTGACCGGCTTCGAAGCCGCCGAGATCGAGCGGCTGCTGGCCGGGCTGGAAACCGATGCCGGCAACCTGCCGGCGCCGGCGGTTGCCAGCGGTGCCGAGCCGGCCCCTGGCAACCAGCCGGACGCGGATAGCGCCGAGCCAGCCGACGACCCCGCGGATGCCACGCCGGAGCCGCCGCGGCAGGCGGTCGCGCGGGTCGGCGACATCTGGCTGCTGGGCGAGCACCGCCTCGCCTGCGGCGACAGCACGAACCGCAGCACCGTCGCGCGCGTCATGGGCGCGGATCGCGCGGCGCTGCTCTTCACCAGCCCGCCCTACGGGAACCAGCGGGACTACACCACCGGCGGCGTCTCCGATTGGGATGCGCTGATGCAGGGCGTGTTCGCCCATCTCGACGGCGCGCTGCGCCGCGACGCGCAGGTTCTGGTGAATCTCGGGCTGATCCATCGCGAGGGGGAATGGCAGCCTTATTGGCAGGGCTGGCTCGACTGGATGCGTGGCCAGGGCTGGCGGCGCTTCGGGCTCTACGCCTGGGACCAGGGGCCCGGCCTGCCGGGCGACTGGAACGGGCGCCTCGCGCCTGCCTTCGAGTTGGTCTTCCACTTCAATCGCGAGGCGCGCCAGGCCAACAAGATCGTGCCGTGCAAATGGGCCGGCACGCCGAACAAGGGCAGCGGGCTCCGCGCCGCCGACGGCGAGGTGAAGGCCTACACCCACATCGGCCTGCCGGTGCAGGAGATGCGCATCCCGGACAGCGTGCTGCGCATCACCCGCCACAAGGGGCGGGGCATCGAGACCGAGCACCCGGCGGTGTTCCCCGTCGCGCTGCCAGAGTTCCTGATGCGCGCCTACACGGACGAGGGCGACGTCGTGTTCGAGCCGTTCGGCGGCTCCGGGACGACCATCCTGGCGGGCCAGCGGAGCGGGCGGCGGGTCCGCGCCATCGAACTCGCGCCGGCCTATGTCGACCTGGCGATCGCCCGCTGGCGGATGCTGAATCCCGAGCTGCCGGTGACGCTCGCCGATGACGGGCGAGATTACGATGCCGTCGCCGCCGCGCGCGCGGAGGCAATGGCCGATGCTGCCTGACCTCCGCGTCGAGATGATGCCGGTGGCCTCGCTCGCGCCCTATGCCGCCAATGCACGGCTGCACCCCACCGAGCAGGTGGCGCAGCTGGCGGCCTCGATCGGCGAGTTTGGCTTCAACGTGCCGGTGCTGGTGGACGATGCCGGCGTGCTCATCGCCGGCCACGGCCGCGTGCTCGCCGCGAAGGCGCTCGGCCTCGAGGAGGTGCCCGCGATCCGGCTCGGGCACCTGACCGAGGCGCAGGCGCGGGCCTTCCGGCTGGCGGACAACCAGCTGGCACTGAACTCCACCTGGGACGAGGGACTGCTAGCCGCCGAGCTGTGCGCGCTGCGCACCGACGAGTTCGACCTCGGGCTGATCGGCTTCGACAGGGCGACGCTCGACCGGCTGCTGGACGAGGCGGCGTCAGACGCCCCGGCCGCACCTTGCGGGGACCCCGACGCACCGGCGCCGGAGCCGCCGCCGGCTCCCATCACCCGGCCTGGCGATCTGTGGCTGCTCGGCCCGCACCGGCTGCTCTGTGGCGACGCCACCTCCGCTGAGGACGTCGCGCGGCTGCTCAACGGCGCGCGGCCACACCTGATGATCACGGACCCGCCCTACGGTGTGAACTACGATCCCGAGTGGCGGAATGAGGCGGGCGTCTCGGCCACGATGCGCACAGGCAAGGTGGCGAACGACGACCGCGCCGACTGGCGTGACGCCTGGACGCTGTTCCCTGGCGCCGTGGCCTATGTCTGGCACGCCGGCGTGCACGCGCGGACCGTGATCGAGAGCCTCGATGCCGCCGGCTTCGCGGTGCGGAGCCAGATCGTCTGGGCGAAGTCGCGCTTTGTGCTCGGGCGAGGCGACTACCACTGGCAGCACGAGCCCTGCCTCTACGCGGTGCGCAAGGGAGCGACCGGTCACTGGCAGGGCGCGCGGGACCAGGCGACGCTCTGGCCGATCAGCACCGGCGGCGACGAGGACGCGGCGACGGTGCAGGGCACGCAGAAGCCGGTCGAGTGCATGCGCCGGCCGATGCTGAACAACAGCGCGCCGGGGGATGCGGTCTACGAGCCGTTCTGCGGCAGCGGCAGCACCATCATCGCCGCGGAGACCATTGGTCGCATCTGCTTCGCGATGGATCTCGATGCCCGCTATGTCGATGTGGCGGTGCGCCGCTGGCAGGCCTTCACGGGCCGTGCGGCAGTGCTGGCGGGGGATGAGCGGGTCTTCGACGACATCGCCGCCGCCCGCGGCGCGCGGGCGGCGGCATGATCGGTGCGGCGCGCGTCAGGCCGGCAGGTGGTAGACGGTGTAGGACCCCTTCGCGCCCTCCTTGTTCGGGCCGACCTGGCGCACCCGCTCCAGCACCTGCACCTCGATCCCCTGGCGCTTCTTGAGGCCCGCGAAGAACCCGCGGACCGTGTGCTGCTGCCAGCCGGTCGCCTCGCAGATCTGCGCGATGGTCGCGCCCTCCTTGCGGCGGAGCATCGCCAGGACCGTCTCCTGCTTCGTGCCCTCGCGCGGCTTGCGCGGCGTGCCGGGCTCGCGCGGTGCGCGGGGCGGCTTACCGGCGAGGGCGGCGCGGAGCGCCTGCATCGGTCCGTCGAGGGCGGTGATCATGTCGGTCTCGCGGTTGGCCTCGTCGTCCCAGGCGGCCAGCACCGCCGCGGCGGCGTCGCGCAGGCTCGCGCGCAGGGCGGGCGCGGGCGCGCCCTGGGCGGGTTCGGACTCCTCCGCGGGGGCATCCCCCTCCGCCGGCTCCTCCCCGCCCGTGGGCGCCGGATCGGCCACCGGCGCGACGGCCTCGGCGACGGCGTGGCGCTCGGCGTTGCGGCGCGCGATGGCCTCGGCGCTCTGCTCGTCCTCCTCGCGCGCGTCGTCCTCGTTCGGGTCGATGCCGATGGCGCGCAGCCCGTCGTCGGTGATGCGCGCGACGATCCAGGTGCCGTCCTCATCCTGTCGCCAGCCGAGCCCGACATGCTCCCGCGGGGCGTTGATCTCCGTGAGCAGGTTGTTCTTGATCAGGCTGCGGAACACCGCGTTGCGGGCGGCGGCCGGCAGGGTCTTCGGCGCGCGGGCGAGGCCCATCTCGTGCTGCGCCGCGGCGCTCAGGATCACGCGCTGGGTATCGGAAAGCTTCATCGTCGGGATCTCCGGTTCGGCACCCGACCAGCCGGGTGCTACCACCCCGAGCCCCGCAGGCCTTGCCTGTCGGGGCGGTGGCGGCGCCGCGTGGCGGGCTACTCGGCGAATTCGCCGCGCTTGAAGTAGCAATCGGTCACGCTCGCCAGTCGGCTGTTCCAGTGTTCGAGCGTCGCCGCCTCGCCCCAGAGGACCTCCTCGGGATCCGCCCCGAAGTGATCCGCGCTCATCTGCTGAAGCTCGGCGACCATCGCGTCGAAGCGGGCCTTCTGCTGCAGGAAGGCTTCGAGGCTCTTCTGCTGATTGCGGGCGGCGCGGGCTTCGCGGTCGGTCATCTTCGTCTCCGTCTGGCGCGCGGTGCTCCGCGCGTGACCGACCATTCGCGCTGCGGCGGGGGCTGAGCCAAGCGCCATCGGCACGACGGCGATTGCTTTCTTCGAGGGGCCTCGATCACATCATGATCGCCACCGCGCAGCCGGGCCGCGTGGCCTCGCAGCGCGAGGTGGCGCGCCGCCTCGGCATCTCCCACACGGCGTTGCAGAAGGCGCAGCGCGCCGGCCGCATCGCGCCCGAGGCCGACGGCGCCTGGGATGTCGAGAAGGTTCGCGCGCGGCTGGCGGACAGCAGCGATCCTGTCCGGAAGACCGCGACTCTGGTGCAGCCAGCAGTGGCAGCACCCCGGCCCGCATCGCCGCCGCCTGTCGCCGCGATTCCGCCGGCCGCCGATCCCCTGCCGCGCGCCGCCCAGAACACCTTCCACGATGCGCGCACGGCGAACGAGGTGCTGAAGGCGCAGGAGCGTCGGCTACGGCTCGACGAACGAAAGGGCAAGCTGGTCGACAAGGCTCGCGCGCTCCTGCTCGTGCACCGGCTCGCCAAGGAGGAGCGCGACGCCATCCTAGCCTGGCCCGCCCGCGTCGCTGCCGAGATGGCGGCCGAGCTCGGCGTCGATGTGCATCGGCTGCAGACCATGATGGACACGCGCCTGCGCCAGCACCTGGCCGAGCGACACGATGTCCGAGTGACCGTCGGCTGATGGTGGGCGAGCATCTGCTCGACGAGCTCGGCCGCTTCGAGGGCGACGCCAAAATACTGCAGGCGTGGCGCGACGGCATGGCGCCGGAGCCGGCGCTGCTCGTGTCGGAATGGGCCGACCGACATCGCCTGCTCGGCAGCCGCGGCTCCGCCGAGCCCGGGCCGTGGCGCACCGCACGCACGCCCTATCTGCGCGAGATCATGGACGCGCTGTCGCCGGCGGACCCGGCACGGCGCGTGGTCTTCATGAAGGGCGCGCAGGTCGGCGGCACCGAGTGCGGCAACAACTGGATCGGCTACGTCATCCACCACGCGCCCGGGCCGATGCTCGCGGTGCAGCCGACGACGGAACTGGCGAAGCGCTTCTCCGACCAGCGCATCGATCCGTTGGTCGAGGAGACGCCGGCGATCCGCGAGCGGGTCGCACCAGCCCGCTCGCGGGACAGCGGCAATCGCCAGCTCAGCAAGGAGTTCCCCGGCGGCCAGCTGGTGATGACTGGCGCGAACAGCGCCGTCGGCCTGCGCTCGATGTCGGCGCGCTTCCTGTTCCTCGACGAGATCGACGCTTATCCGGGTGATGTCGAGGGCGAGGGCGATCCGATCGCGCTCGCCGAGGCACGGGCGCGGACCTTCGGCTGGCGGCGCAAGATGCTGCTGGTCAGCACGCCGACCATCGCCGGGCTGTCGCGGATCGAGCGCGAATACCTTGCGACCGACCAGCGGCGCTACTTCGTGCCCTGTCCGCATTGCGGCCACCGCCAGCACCTGCGCTTCGAGCGGCTGGTCTGGGACGACGGCGAGCCCGAGACGACGCGCTACCTCTGCGAGGACTGCGACGCGGCGATCGGCGAGCAGCACAAGGCGGCGATGCTGGCCGCGGGGGAATGGCGGGCCACGGCCACGGCGACGGACCCGCACGCCGTCGGCTTCCACATCTCGGCGCTCTACTCGCCGCCGGGCTGGATGCCCTGGTCGGAGATCGCCCGGCTCTGGCTCGCCGCGCAGGGCGACGACCGGGCGATCAAGACGTTCCGGAACACCGTGCTCGGCGAGACCTGGCAGGAGGCGGGCGAGGCGCCGGACTGGCAGCGCCTCTACGACCGCCGGGAGCACTGGCCCGCCGGCACCGTGCCGATGGGCGGGCTGCTGCTCACCGCGGGCGTGGACGTTCAGCGCGATCGCCTCGAGGCGAGCCTCTGGGCCTGGGGCCAGGACCGCCAGTCCTGGCTGGTCGAGCACCGCGTGCTGGCGGGGAACCCGTTCGAGGCGCTGGTGTGGGAGGAGCTGCGGCTGCTGCTGGGCGAGACCTGGCGACACGCGAGCGGGCACCGCCTGCCGATCGCCATGGCGGCGATCGACAGCGGCGACGGCATGACCACCGCGGAGGTGTACGCCTTCGTGCGGCGGGCCGGTGCGGGCCGCGCCATCGCCGTGAAGGGCCAGGATGGGTTGCGCGCCGCGGTCGGTCAGCCGGCCGCGACAGAGGTGCGGCGGAACGGCCGCAAGCTCGGCGGCCTGAAGGTCTGGCCCGTGGGATCCTCCTTCCTGAAGGCCGAGACCTACGGCTGGTTGAAGCTCGACCGGCCGACCGAGGAGAGCGGCGACCCGTTCCCGCCGGGCTACGTGCACCTGCCGGTGCACGCGGCGGGCGAGGAATTCTGCCGCCAGCTCACCGCCGAGCAGCTCGTCGCCCGGGCCGGCCGCAACGGCTTTCGCCGGCTGGAGTGGGTGAAGACGCGCGAGAGGAACGAGGCGCTGGACTGCCGGGTCTATGCCCGCGCGGCCGCGGCGGCGCTGGGGATGGATGGCTGGGGCGACGGCCGCTGGGCGCGGATGGCCGATGCGCTGTCGCTGCCTGCGGCCGAACTTCCTGTCAACGGGAATGTCGCTCCGGCGTCGCCCGCGCAGGCGGCACCCGACACTCATCGCCCGAGGGCCTGGCTCGCGCCGCGCACAGGCTGGCTTCGATAAGCAGGTAGCGAGACGAGCGGCTAGCGCCGCGATGTAGCTCGGCGCCCTTCCGTTTGCGCCAACAGGGCAGCCTCGTGATGCTCACGCAAATAATCCGGGTGCGCCTTCGTGGTCAGTCTGCTGCCGTGCAGCGGCTGGTAGTGACTGCGATCAAGGGTCTTGCAGAGGACAACGCGTCCGTCGGAAACGCTCAGCAGACCAGCATCGAAGAGGCGGTGCAGATCCGCGCGCAGCGCGATTCCATTCAGCGGATTGGTCCTGTGAGCCGGATGTGCCGCATACGGTAGCACGTGAGCTGCCTCAAGTACCTGCTGCGTGCTCTCTCCCGTGATAGCGCAGCGAAAGTCATGGTCCTGGAGAACAGCTGTTCGAAACGCCCCTTGTGAGGGCCGAGCTAATGCCTTTCGGAACCGGTCGAGCAGTTCTTGGCGCTGCTCCTGGCGATGCTGTTGCAGGGCCGACGCCGCGTTCCGCTCGTGAACAGCGAGGGCGAAGTGACGGTAATGGCGTTCCCACTCATCAACGTGAAGCGGCAGGATGTGCATGGTTTGCCGCAACGCGTAGCTCAATCGATCACCGACTTCCGATCGGCCCGAGCCCGCGTCTCTGATCTGCTCGTACGACACCGGCGGCCTGATGAGACGAACCTGCGTGATCCGCACGTTGAGATCGCTCGGACCGTCTGCTGAAATCTCGGCAGCTCTTGCCTTCGCGGTGAGGCCCCTACCATGGCTTCCGGGCTCGCGTTCGTGCACCCAGAGATAGAGCGTGTCGCCAACCCTCATCTCGGGAATCTCGGTGGCGTCCGCGTCTGTGGTGCGATGGGGCCGAGGAACATTGATGGTTCCTCCCTCCCACTGGGATGCTGCGGTCGGCACAGCAAGCCCATCGGGACAAAGCCTTCCATTGAACTTGCACAAGAATGAAGCCAAGGCGCCGGTCCTCAGTCGGATTGCGCAATAGACTACGGCGCCGGTTGCTGCCTGAGAACTGGCAAGGTCGAGGATTGCATGACTCCACTCGTCTTGGCGTGGGCGCTGGCGCAGCCGGCCGGCAGCCGCGCAGCTGCACTGGCGGCAGCCTACACGGGGGGCACCACGCGCGTGACTTTCGACGGGCGGACGGTGGAGTACCGCAGCCTGGATGAGCTCGGCCGCGCGCTGGCGGTGCTGCGCGGGGCGGAGATGACGGCGGCCCGCCGCCCGTCCGTGACGCTGGCCAGCTTCTCCCGCGAGGGAACCAGGTGATGGGGCGGCTACGAGACGCGTGGAACGCGCTGCGGGGCTATGCGGCGGCGCAGGACCAGCGCGCCTCTGCCTGGGCCCCGTCCGGGGGCAGCGCCACGGCCGAGGTTGGCATGGCCGCGGCGACGGTGGCGCGCCGCGCGCGGGATGCCGTCCGCAACGACCCCTACGCCAGCCGCATCGTCGACCTCTGGACCGGCAATGCGGTGGGCGCGGGCATCACGACCCGCTGGCCGGATGCGCTCCATGCCGATGCGTGGCGGCGTTGGGCGGAGAGCACGGCCTGCGACGCCGAGGGCCGGCTCGACCTCTACGGGCTGCAGGCGCTGGTCATGCGCGCCGTCGTCGAGAGCGGCGAGTGCTTCGTTCGCTTCCTGATGACAGCTACGTCGCTGACGAACCCGATCGGCTTGCGCCTGCAGGTGCTGGAGAGCGACCACCTCGACACGGCGCGAAACGGGACGGTCAGTGGCGCGCAGACCATCCAGGGCATCGCCCTTGGCGAAGCGGGAGAGCCGGTCGGCTACTGGCTACACAGGGTGCATCCCGGCGCGGCCTGGATCCTGCCGGGCGCGACCTGGCTCAGCAGCGAGCGCATCCCGGCCGGCGATGTGTTGCACGTCTACCGCAAGCGCCGACCGGGCCAGCTGCGCGACGTCTCCTGGCTCGCGCCCATCCTCCTTCGGCTGCGTGACCTCGGCGACTACGAGGCGGCGCTGCTGATGAAGGCGAAGATCGAGGCGTGCCTGGCGGCGGTCGTCACCGAGGAGGGCGATGAGGCGCTGACGGGCGCCGCCGCCGGCCTGCTCCGCGATGCCCAGGGCCGGACGGTGGAGAGCTTCGAGCCGGGGATGATCCTCTACCGTCGTGGCATGGGCTCGGTGGAGGTGGTGAACCCCTCGGGCGGCGGTTCGCACGCCGCTTTTGCCCGCCGCGCGCTCGAAGCCGCCGCCGTCGGCGCGGGCCTGACTTACGACCAGGTCTCCGGCGACCTGACGCAGGCGAACTACTCGTCGCTCCGCGCCGGCAAGATCGAGTTCCGCCGGCTCTGCGAGCAAGTCCAGTACGGGATGCTGATCCCGATGCTGGTGCGACCCATCGCCGACCGCTTCCACGCCCAGGGCGCGCTGCTCGGGCTCTGGGGTACGGAGATGCCGGACGGTGTCAGCCACGTCCCACCGGCACACGAGATGATCGATCCGCTGAAGGACACCACCGCCCTCATCGCCCAGGTCCGCGCCGGCTTCGTGCCGCAGCCCGAGGCCGCCGGTGCCTTCGGCTACGATTTTCGGGCCGCGGTGGAGATGATCCGCGAGGCCAATGCGCTGCTCGACGAAGCGGGCATCTCGCTCGACACCGATCCGCGTCGCGTCGCGAAGTCCGGTGCCGCCCAGGACGCCGCGCAGATGGCCGCCGTCGAGATCGCCGCCACCGGCGCCGCCGCGCCTGCTGCAGGAGAGCCCCGATGATCGCCGGCGCCTATGACTGGACGGACGACATGCTCAAGATCAAGAGCATGCAGAAGAAGTTCCGCGACAGCTTCAACGGGACCGAGATCAACCCGGCCCGCTGGGACGTCGCCGCCAGCGGCAGCGGCATGGCGCTCGCGGTCGCCGACGGCACCGTCACCATCTCGACCGGCACGACCCTCGACGACGAGCTGGTGCTGACGAGCCGCACCGCCTTCACCATCCCGCTGCGCGTCATGGTGGCGGTGAACCTGAGCCAGCGCATCGCTGGCCAGTCGGTCTGGCTCGAGCTGGTCTCGGTCGATCCGACCTCCGCCCAGCCCGACGGCCGCAGCGCCGCCGCCTGGCGGCTCGACGGCACCAGCCCGACGCTCGCGAATTATGAGGTGCAGAGCGAGGGCGCGCCACGGTTGGCGAGTTCCTCGGGCTCGCCGATCCCGACCACCGTCCCCACCGGCTGGTCGGTGCTGGAGATCGAGCCGACCAACGACGAGTGCTGGTTCCACGGAAGGCAGATCGACACCACGGCGGCGCGCTCGAACTCCTATGTCCGCCACCAGCAGATCCCGGAGCCGAATGCGCTCTACCGCTTCCGGATCCGGGTGCGGAACCGGCAGTTCATCAACGGCATCTCGGCGGTCGCCAACAACGGCTCCGGCCTGGTGCGGATCACCCGGGCCGCGCATGGCTTCGCGACGAACGACATGGTCACGGTCGCCGACGTCTCCGGCGTGCCCGGGGCGAACGGCACCTTCACGATCACGGTCATCGACGCGAACAGCTTCGACCTCGTCGGCTCGACCTTCTCCGGCGCCTACCTCAACACCGGCTGGGCCTCGGTCTCGCGCAACCTGGCGCCGGCCTCGAGCACCGACGTGAAGGTGCAGTTCGTCACCATCGCGGACTACGCCGAGCTCACCACCGAGATCACCGCAGGGCGCGGCCAGTCGGTCGCCGGCCAGGGGCTCGGGGTCAACGTGCTGAGCAGCATCGCGCCGACGCTGACGGCGGTGGGCGGCCAGGCGCGCAACACGAACGGCGCGCTGCCGGTGCTGGTCGCGACTGGGCTATCGGCCAACCCGACGGCGGTGACCACCGGCCGCGGCATCGACCTGCTCGCGACGCTGATCGGCGCGCTGGTGAACAAGCCCTTCTCGATCCCGGAGGCGGATTGGCAGTACGCCGGCGCCGCGGGCGGGATCGTCAACACCACCGACGTGGTGCTCAAGGCGGCAGCCGCGGCGGGCATTCGGAACTACGTGACCTCGATCGACCTGCGGAACGCGCATGCGACCGTCGCGACGGAGGTGGTGATCAAGGACGGGGCAACGGTGATCTGGCGGCAGCTGCTGCCGGCGGCGATGGCGACCCCGGTGGACATCACCTTCCCGACCCCGCTGCGCGGCACGGCGGCGACGGCGGTGAACTTCGCCTGCCTGACCACCGGCGCGCAGGTCTACGTCAACGCGCAGGGCTACGCCGCGCCGTAGCGGCGGCGGCCGCCAGGAATCCAGCATGACTGAGACGACCGAACCGGGCGGGGGCGACCCCGCGCCGGATGACCCTGCCATGCCGATCGTGGCGCAGCGCGCGCTGGCGGCCCCGGCCACCGTCGATCGTGCTGCGCGCACCGTCGAGGTGGTGTGGTCGACCGGCGCCCGCGCCCGCAACTTCGTCCCCGCCCTCGGCCTGATCACCGAGGAGTTGGAGATGTCGCCGAACGCGGTGCGCATGGAGGCGCTCCGCTCGGGCCAGGCCCCGGTGCTGAACACCCACCGGCGCGGCGACGCCCGCGACGTGCTCGGGCGCGTCACCGCTGCCCGCCTCGAGCGCGGCCGCGGCTACGCCACGCTGCAGTTCAGCACCGCCGCCGACGTGGAGCCGGTCTGGCAGCGCATCGCCGACGGCACGTTGCGCGCGGTGAGCGTCGGCTACCGCGTTCACCGCTACGAGCCGCGGCCCGACGCCGCGACCGGCGAGACCGTCCACCGCGCGGTGGATTGGGAGCCCTTCGAGATCTCCGTCGTGCCGGTCCCGGTGGATCGGGATGCGGCGGTCCGCGCGCAGGGGGAGCAGGGCCTCCCCGCGCCGGCGATCGAACCCGCCCTGCCTGACGAGGAACCCATCATGCCCGAGACGACGCCGGAGACCCCGGCTGCCCCGCCCGCGGCGCCGCCCTCCGCCGCGCCGTCCACGCCGCCCCAGGAGAATCCCGTGACCACTACGCCGAGCGCCCCGCCGCCCGAGCCCACCCGCGCCGCGCACGCGCCGGCCGCCCCGCCGATCGACCTCGACGCGATCCGCGCCGAGGCCGAGCGCGCCGTCGCCGAACGCATCGCCAGCTACGAGCCGGTGCTCGCCGCGGCGCGCGGCCTGCTCCCCGCCGACACCATCGACGCGCTGCGCCAGGCCGCGATGCGCGATCGCGCCAGCCCCGAGGTGCTGCGCGCCCGGCTGTGGGAGGCCTTCACCCAGGCGCAGACGGCCCGCCCCACGCTCCCGGCCCGCCCGGAGAGCGGCCCCGGCCACGATGACCCGGCGCAGCTGCTCGACGCCATGGCCGAGGCGCTCGCCGCCCGCTCCATGCCGGGCTACCAGCCGCCCAGCACCGGCCCCGGCGCTGGCCGCCACGCCGAGTTCATGGGCTGGCGCCCCTCCGACATGCTGCGCGAGCTCCTCGCGCGCCGGGGCGATCGCAATCCGCCGCGCAACCCGACGCTCCTCGCCGAGCGCGCCTTCCACACCAGCTCCGACTTCCCGGCGCTGCTCTCGGCCGCCGCCAACAAGATGCTGCTCGCCGCCTACGCGCCGGCGCAGCCGACCTACCGGCAGATCTTCCTCCGCCGCGACTTCCGCGACTTCAAGCCGCACCGGCACCTGCGCATCGGCGACTTCCCGACCCTTCTGCCGCTGCTGGAGAACGGTGAGATCCAGGTCGGCACCATGTCCGAGGGCCAGGAGATCGTCGTCCTGCAGACCTTCGCGCGGCGCATCCGCGTGACGCGACCGATGCTGGTGAACGACGACCTCGGCGCCTTCACCGACTTCGCCGCGGCGATCGGCCGCCGCGTCGCCGAGTTCGAGAACGCGACGGCCTACCAGCTGCTGAACAGCGGCAATGGCGACGGCCCGACGCTCACCAGCGGCAACGCCACCGTGTTCGGTACGGGCGCGGGGCGCGCGAACAAGGCCGGCGCGGGCTCCGCCCTCGACCTGCCGAACCTCGCCGTCGGCCGCGCGGCGATCATGCGCCAGAAGACGCTGGACGGCCTGCCCATCTCGATCGGCAGCACCATGCGGCTGCTGGTGGGCCCGAGCCAGGAGCTCGCGGCGCGGCAGCTCACCATCAGCGTCGCCGCCAACCAGATCGGCAACGCGAACGTCTTCGCGGGCTTCGTGCAGCCGCTCGTCGAGCCGCTCATCGGGGCGAACCGCTGGTACCTCTTCTCCGACCCGCTGAGCGCGCCGGTCTACGTCTATGGCTACCTGAACGGGGCGGAGGGGCCGCAGGTCACCACCGGACCGGTCCAGGGCGCGGACGGGATCGAAGTCAGCGTGATCTTCGACTTCGGTGTCGGCGCCATCGACTGGCGCGGCGCCTGGTTCAATCCGGGCACCTGACCGCCCAACCACCCCTCGTGCACCGATGCAGAGGCCGCCCACCCGGGCGGCTTCTGCGTTTCTGGAGACCCCATCCCCATGCGCAACTGCATCCGTCCCGACGCCCGCTCCGTCCCCATGGTCGTGCCCTATGCCGGCGGCGTCCTCTCCGGCCAGGGCATGCTGGTCGGCGCCTTCTTCGGCGTGGCCGCGGCCGACGCCGCGCAGAACGCCACCGTCGAGTGCGAGACCCGCGGCGAGTTCGAGCTCACCAAGGATCCGACCCAGGCCATGGCCGCCGGGACGCGCGTCTTCTGGGACAATACCAACCGTCGCCTGACCACCACCGCGACGGGCAACTTCCAGGTCGGCGTCGTCACCGTCGCCGCCCTCGCTGCCGACGCCACGGTCCGCGTCATGCTGGCCCGCGTGCCGGCCTCGGGGGCGTGACCATGGATCCCAAGGCCAGCCGGGGCTACCGCAACCGCAACCCCGGCAACATCGAGCACGTGGCCACGAACAAGTGGCTCGGGCTCGTCGATCCGCCTTCGGACGGGCGCTTCTGCCGCTTCCGCTCACACCAGCACGGCATCCGCGCGCTGGCCCTGCTGCTGCAGAGCTACCAGGACCGGCATGGGCTGCGCACGGTCCGCGGCATCGTCGCGCGCTGGGCGCCGAGCAGCGAGAACGACACCCGCGCCTACCAGGCGGCGGTGGCCGCGCGGCTCGGCGTCGCGCTCGACGATCCCGTCGACCTGCACGACGCGGCGACGATGCGCGGGCTGGTGGAGGCGATCATCCGCCATGAGCTCGGCGGCATGCCCTACGCGCCGGAGACGATCGCAGAGGGCCTGCGAATGGCGGGCTTGGTCCAGCCCGGCCTCGCCCACAGCGGGACGGTCCGTGCTGCGGCGGGCTCGGTGGTCGCCGGCGTCACGGCCGCGGCGGTGGTCGACGCCGTCACAACGCTCGCGCCGCATGCCGAGGGGCTGGCCGCGGTGCTGCGGGCGCTCGGCCCCTGGGGCGTCGCCGCCGCGGTGATCGGCGTCGCGGCCTGGACCATCCATCAGCGGCTGCAGCGGCAGCGGGAGGTCGCCCGATGACGGACCACGACCGCGAACTCGGCACCATCGTCACCCGCCTGACCGAGATCGAGCGGCGCCTGGCGGAGGGCGACAAGGACATGCGCGAGCTCACCCGCACCGTGACCGAGCTGGTCAAGGCGATGGCGGGTCTCACGGCGCGGCTGTCGCTGGCGGCGGGCGGCGCTCCGGCCGTGTCGCCGGCGGTCCCGGCCACCGGTGCGGCGGCAGCCGGCGGCATCGTCGGCGCGGCGGTCGGCGCGAAGCTCGCCTCCTGGCTCGGGCTCGGCTGAACCGGGATGGGCGTGTTCGACGATGCACTGGCGGTGCTCGCCGCCGACCCGAACTTGGGCGTCGAGGCGACCTACCGCGCCGCAGGTACCGGCGCGCCCGTGCCCCTCCGCGTCCTGCGCTCCAGCCCCGATCGCGTGGTGGACGCCTTCGACACGCCGATGCTGCGCGCGACCGATGTGCTGACCGTCAGCATCGCCCTGCTGGCGGCGATCGAGGCGGGCGATACCTTCGCCATCGGCGCGGACCTGCTGACGGTGGACAGCGCCGAGCGGGATGCCGCCGGCGTCGCCTGGCGCGTGCTCTGCCGGCGGTAGGCGATGCGCCTCTCCGCCATCGTCGGTGACCTCCGCAAGGCGCTCACGGAGGAGGTCCGCGCCGGTGAGCGCGCCGCCTCCCGCGCCGTGCGCGCCGAGACCGACGCGCTCAAGGGGGAGCTCCGCGGCCAGGTCACGGGCTCGCTCGGCGGCAAGGCGCGCGGCATCGCCAATGCCTGGCGCTCGCAGGTCTTCCCGCGGACCGGCGTGTCGATGCGCGCCGCCGGCCTGGTCTGGAGCAAGACCCCGCTGGTGATCGACGCCTTCGAGCGCGGGGCGCTGATCCGGCCGAAGGGCGGGGGGCGGTTCCTGGCGATCGCCACCGGCTTCAACGCGGCCCGCGGCTGGCGCGGCCGGGGCGACAAGGGGCTGCGCGTCACGCCGGCTCAGATGGTCGCCTCCGGCCAGGGCTTCCTCCGGCCGTTCCGCTCGGGGCGGGGCTTCGTCTGGTGCCTGCCGCTGCGCCAGGGCACGGCAACGGGCCGGCGCCGGCGCACCCGCCTCATCGCCGGCGGCGTCGCCGAGGTCGGCACCGCGAACCGGAAGGGCCGCGAGGCCTGGGCCCGCGGCCTACTCGAACAGGGGATGGTGCCGATGTTCCTGCTGCTGCCACAGGTGAAGCTGGCCAAGCGCCTCGACGTGCGCGGGGCATCGCTCCGCGCTCTGCGGCGCCTGCCGCGGCGCTTCGTGGCGGCCTGGAAAGCCGAAGCGGGGAGGTCCGGGTGAGTGTCCGCGAGACAGCCCTGGCCGCCCTGTCCGCACGCCTGGGTGCCGCCCTGGCCGTGCGGAACCCCGCCCCGAAGGTCCTCCGCAACGAGACCGTCCCGCAGCGCCTGCCCGCCGGTGGGCTCGTGGTGGTCCGCGACGGCGAGACGCTGGAGGAGACCCCGATCCTCTCGCCGCTCGCCTGGGCGGTCGAGCACCGCGCCGAGGTCGAGGTCGTCGCGAGCACGGGCGCGCTGCTCGACGCGCTGCTGGTCGACATCGCCGCCGCCATCGCTGGCGACCGCACCCTCGGCGGCGCGGTCGAGTGGGCGCAGCCCGGCGCGCCCTCCTTCGACGATGCCGAGGCCGAAGGCGCTGCCGCGGCGCGCGCCGCCTCCGTCCCCGTCACGCTGTCCTTCACCGTCGCCGGCTCACCGCTGGCCTGATCCCGCTCCCGGAGACGCCCCATGCCCCGTGCCATCGGCGCGAACTCGCGCCTGCTCATGATCCCCGAGGACACCTATGGCACCGCACCAGGCGGCAACTGGCGGCGCGTGCCCTTTCTCTCCTGCAACCTCGGCGCCGAGCAGCCGCTGCTGGATGCGGACGTCATCGGCCTCGGCGGCAATCGCGATCCCGCCGCGCCGTTCTTCGACACGGTCACCGTCGAGGGCGACGTCGTCGTGCCGGTGGACCTGATCAACATCGGGCATTGGCTGCGCCTGCTGCTCGGCGCGCCGACCACCACCGGCACCAACCCGAACTTCACACACACTTTCGGCTCCGGCGCGGCGACGCTGCCCTCGCAGGCGATCGAAATTGGCTACCCCGACGTGCCGAGCTACGACGTCTGCGCTGGGGTCCGTGCGGACGCGCTGGAGATCGACTTCTCGCCGACCGGGCCGGCGACGGCCACGATCAAGCTGATCGCCCAGGGCTCGACGCGCTCGGGCTCGTCCTCGGGCGGCACGCCGGTCTCGGCCGCCTACACCGCCTTCAACAAGGCGCAGGGCTCGATAAGCCGCGCTGGCTCGGCGCTGGCGCAGGTCACCGGCGCGCGCCTCGCTTACTCGAACACCGTGGAGGCGGTGCGCACCATCCGCGCCGACCGCAAGATCGAGGGCGCGGATCCCGGCATCGCGCGCGCCACCGGCCAGATCACCGCTCGCTTCGCCGATACCACGCTGCTGACGCAGGCGCAGAACGGCACGGCAGCGGAGTTCGGCTTTGCGTTCACCATCGACGCCAACCGCAGCCTCACCTTCACGCTGCATGAGGTCTACCTGGCGCTGGCGAAGACGCCGATCGACGGGCCGGCTGGCGTCGAGGCGACCTTCGAGTTCCGCGCGGCCTTCAACGCGACGGCGACGCGCATGATGACCACCGTGCTGAAGAACCAGCAGGCGGGGACGGAGTATGCTTAGCCCGCCTTCAAGCTGTCCCTGAGATATCCCGCCGCGGCCTCGTGACACTCCTCAACATACTTCAGGCCAACCGAGCGCACGATCAGGAAGCCAAGGCCCGCAGAAACCAGCATCCCAAAGACGGGAATATACTTTCCGACCTGCTGCATGATGGCGGGAGTTCCAGCTGCCTTGAGAAGAAGCAGGGCTCCTTCAGACGCCAGCAATTTGACAAGGTTCCGTGCCGCTAAGAGCCAAGCTGGCGGCGAGCCAGGAACTACGGTTGCCGCAATGATATCGAGGTTGTAAGCCGTAGCCACGCGATCAAGCATTTTTACAACATTCCCAAGATCTACCGCGACATTTAACCCAGGGATCGGATTTGCGCCGTTTGCGGCAGATATGAGGGAGTGAGTTAGGACCATACCCTCGACCGCAGATCGTTTTTTTTGCAGAAATTCTTCTGTGAATGCCTGAAAGTCGCGATAGAGAATATCTGCTTTAGAGCCCATCCGGAAAGGAATTGAATCGTCTGAATCGGATGTGATTCTCTGGTCCTACGGACGGTTCGCGGGAGCAGACGGATGGCGTGGACGGCGGAGCATCGACGTGCGGCGGATCGGCGCGGGCTGCGTTACCCCTCTGACCTGACGGATGCGGAATGGGCGCTGGTGGCGCCGCTGATCCGACCCGCGAAGCACGGAGGCAGGCCGCGCAGGGTGGATGTGCGCGAGGTGCTGAACGCGGTGTTCTATGTGCTCTCGACCGGCTGCCAGTGGAGCGCGCTGCCGAAGGACCTGCCGCCGAAGAGCACGGTGTGGGACTACTTCTCGCGCTGGGAGTGGGAAGGGACCATCGAGCGCCTGCACCACGTGCTCTTTGTCGCGGTGCGCGAGCAGGCAGGCCGTGAGGCCAGCCCTACGACGGCGATCATCGACAGCCAGACGGCAAAGGCGGCGCAAAAGGGGGCTCTACGCTTGATCCGTCCGGCTATGACGCGGGCAAGAAGATCGTCGGCCGCAAGCGTCACCTGCTGACCGATACGCTGGGCTTGCTGCTCGGTGTGGTTGTTCACCCAGCCAGCGTGCAAGACCGCGACGGCGCCGAGCCGCTGCTGCGCCAGGCGCGCAGGCTGTTCCCCTTTGTCGAGCGCATCATCGGCGATGCGGGCTATGGGGGGCCGAAGATGGCTGCTGTCGTTGCCCGCACCGGATTGTGGAAGATGGAGATCGTCCGCCGCTGCGACAGGCACAAATTCGTCGTGCTGCCGAAGCGCTGGATCGTGGAGCGCACCATCGGCTGGATCAGCCGCAACCGACGGCTGGCCCGCGATTTCGAGCGCCACTGCCGTATCGCTGCCGCCTTCGTGCGCATGGCCATGATCCGCATCATGCTTCGGCGTCTGGCCCCAAGACGCTCAGCGTGAAAGCAAACTTCCCGGATGGGCTGTAAGGCTCTTACGATGATCGAGTTCACCCGGGGAGACATGTTCACGATGGCGGCCGACGCCCGCGTGAACACTGTGAACTGCAAGGGCGTTATGGGAGCCGGGGTCGCGCTGGCGTTCAAGCAACGTTTTCCAGACATGTTTAAGGATTACCAACGAGCTTGCCGCAGTGGTGCTGTGAAGCCAGGCAAGCTTCATGTATGGCGAAATCTTTCCGGCGACTGGGTGATCAACTTCCCCACAAAGCGGGACTGGCGCGAGCAGTCGCGCTACGAAGACATAGAGGCTGGCCTCGACGCGCTCCGCGAGTACCTCAAGCCGCATGGTCCCATCACGGTCGCATTACCGGCTTTAGGCTGTGGGAACGGCGGTCTCGACTGGACACGCGTGTCATCGATGATCAAGGAAAGGCTGTCCGACATCGAGGCTCGTATCCTCGTTTTCGAACCCGCAGACTCGCACACCGCAGAAGCCAAGGCTCAAGCCGAACCGACACCTGACGAAATCCGAGCGCTGCGCAATTTGGGCTTTGAGTATGGGCCGCTGACCGCGTTGCCGTGTGCCAACGGGAAGCCTACTCGCGCCTCTTACAGAGGCGACATGCGCGCACTGTCTGGCAAGTGGATCGCCTTAATGCCAGCGAGATCACCATCTGATCGTGAGCAGGCCGCGCTGCGCGCGGTCGCGCGACAGCTTTGTCAGGCACCCGACGCCGCCACCGTCGCGCTTGTCCACGCGACTCGCGCGACAGAGCAGGTGGCAGAAGCCTTCCGGCAGGAGGGGGTGCCGGTCGTTATGATCTTGCCGTTCGGCCCGCTGACGAGACAGAAGATTTTTGACGCCGCTACGAGTAAATCCAGCTCGATGGTGACAACACTATCCCTCGCGGCTCCAAGCGAAAGCTGGAGTCGTCAACTCTTCGTCCAAGCGATGAGCTTTCTTCGTGCTAGAGCGGCCGGTGTACTTATTTCCGACCCCGATCCGGATTGGCTCAGCAGCGGGTTGGCTGCGTCGCTTGGAGAAGTGCCGGTCTTTTACATCCGCTATGAGGCGAACTCGCACATTGCCGCGCGCCTTCAAAATGCAGGCGCTCGGCCGATAGGGCGCAAAGCAGAGACAGGAGAACCGAACATCGATGCACTGCTAGCGGCGTCCAAAGCCGCGAACAACTCAGCTGGCGAGGCGACGCCAGCGGCGGAGGATGACGCGGTAACCGGCAGAGGCCAGCGGGCAGACGACGCAGCCGAGTCTCCGGGACAGCCTAGCGAACCCGGGGGCGCACCGGACTTCTACGCGCTATTCGTGCAGCGCCTGGGCGAGCTGACGGCCGGTAAGGCGATGCCGAGTGAGGAGATCGCTGCCAGCCTAGCTTTGGAGAAGGCGCAGGTTGCGGCTTGGCTCAAGCGCGGCGTCGCCGAGGGGCGGATCCAGAAACAACTCAAGCCGCCGAGGTATAAGCTTGCGATGCCCCGCTATGGCCAAGCGTCCCTGTTCGGCGCGCCTTGACCCTGGCCTCGGTGGTCTTCGGCGGCGGCCGGTCTGCGCCGCACGAGCGCCGTCTGGCTTCAGCTTTGCGCACCGGCCAGGTGGTCCGCCAAGCCGAACGGAGCCGGGGCCGCACCGGACTTCTACGCGCTATTCCTGCAGCGCCTGGGCGAGTTGACAGCGGGTACGGCGATGCCGACTGAGGAGATCGCTGCCAGCCTGGCTTTGGAGAAGGCGCAGGTTGCGGCTTGGCTGAAACGCGGAGTCGCCGAGCGGCGGATCCAGAAGCAAGTCAAGCCGACGAGGTATAAGCTTACGATGGCCGGTGATGGACAAGCGTCCCTGTTCGGCGCGCCCTGACCCTGGCCTCGGTGGTCTTCGGCGGCGGCCAGTCCGCGCCGTAGGAGCTCCGTCTGGCTTCACCTTTGCGCACCGGCCAGGTGGTCCGCCAGCGTTTCATGTTCGTCGAAGCCTGTCGCGTACTTGAATATGCTCCGCGCGAAACATCGATACCGCAGGAAGGACGCTGAAGAACGCTTTACGCGCGTCTACGACAAAGTCGAAGGGGACAGGTGCATTTATTGCGGGATGCCGAACGACGGCAAGTATGATCATCAACCACCGGTCTATGTTCTGCACAGATTCGCAGGCGGTGAACTCGTCACGAAAAGGCAGATCCGCGATCATTTCGGATCATGCAGATTGGTTCCATGCTGCACTATCTGCAATATGGGTCTGGGCGCCTATCATGGCAGCGACGATAACGACCGAAGAAGGGAAATCCTAAACTGGTTTCTTCCTGACGACAAATTCCCAGAAGACCAGACCATCCTAACGATCGGGTATAAACTCATCGAAAAGCGCCTTCAGGTCGGCCCTGAGAAGAACATCTATGTCTTTCCTGGCGTCGGTCGCGCCATCTACATTCAGTCGCTGTCTGGATTCATAGAGGGAAAATTCACGAGCCCTGCTGATTTTCCGGAATGGCTCAAGCTCACGCAGTCGGAACTGGCGATGTGGCTGCGTGAAGAGCCCAGGCGGAAATCTCAGTACTTCTTGGACATGGCCAATCTCCAAAGTTACGATCTCTTGCCCCATGCCCGGAGCGACCCTCGCGGTCAGTTCGAATAGAGCCCCGCAGCCAGCGCCGCCGAGTCCGGCGGCGATCAACTGTGCCTACGCATCCGCCGCGTCGAAAGGGTTCTGGAACCCCTCCCGGCAGCCTGCGCGCCGCTCATCAGAAGAGCCAGTCTTGGCTAGGCTTCGACGGGGACACGCCTCATTTGACGCGTGCTCTGCTGACGCGTGCTCTGCCGCTTTGGTGTCGTGGGCCCCGACGACCTAGACGGCTTGGCAACGGGCTTGGTGGGTAATTGGCCGAGCTCCGAAAAGCCAGCGAGCTTCACCGGCGGGCGGTCCTTGAACACAGCGCGCAGCTCAAGGTCGGCACCCATCGCCCGCAGATAGCCGCGCAGCGTAGAGATCATCAGATCGCTGCGCTTCTCGATACGCGACACCGCGACCTGCCCGACATCAAGCTTACGGGCGATCTGGACCTGAGTCTTCGCCATGGCCTTGCGGAGGTCCCGGATTGCGAGCTCCTGGCTCACGAGTTCCGCGGTTCGCTCGCTGACGCGCCGCTGAGCGTCGGGCGAGAGCTCCGCGATCTTCATTCCGAGTGACTTGCCCATCGCCTTACCTCGATTTCTTTGGCGGCTTCAGAGAAGCCAAGTGCTCCGCAAAGCGCTCGTCGGCGCGCCGGATGAGCGACCTGTAAAATCGCTTCTCCGACCCGCCGGACTTGTCGCCCCCCACGAGCAGGATTGCCCGCCGGTTTGGATCAAAAGCGAAAGCTACCCGCCACACACCATCGGCGGCCGCAAACCGAAGCTCCTTTATGTTCGCGTAGGCCGAGCCGTCGAGCGTATCCGCATGAGGCCGCCCGAGAGATGGACCAAACGCGGCCAGCAGCCCCGCCTGCGCCAGAAGTTCCTCCCGAACAGCCTCTGGCCATTCGTCGAATTCGGCCTCGAACCGATCGTGGAACTCGACTTCCCAGGCGGCCACCAAGATATGCCTTCAAGAGCCTAGAACCTCAAGAGCATATTTTGGGGGCGCCTTCAAGGGTACGCGAGGTCCAGCAGCATCCCAACTCATTGCGCCTGCGCGCCGGTCACGTGCTTGGTCGCAGACCTGACAGCGGCTCTCCAAGGCAACAGGTCGGCGACGGTTCGAATCCGGGTGCACTCCCTCCGCCAGCCCGTCTCGAAGACATTGATAACCCCCCGTGCGTTGGAGAACCAACTCCCCAGCGCGCTCCCCGCCTTTCCTCACTCGTATCCGACCTTGCCGATACGATGTCCTTCCCGGGGCAGGCCTTCTCCAACCGGATCTGAGCCAGACGGGCGGAATCAGGCGCCAAAGCCACCGCCGAGGCCGGCAGGCACAAAAGGTGGATGCCTTGCCGCCCGCATCGGCACAGAAGCTTCACAAGTCTGACACCCGCTTGCAGCACGGCTTCGCTAACCCCCTGCCCGAACGACATTGACGCGCCACGCCACAGGGGCCTGCGCGCCCAGGCGGTCGGGGAAGGCACAAGACGGGCATGGCAGGGATCGTCATCAGCGGCGTGCGGAAACGCTTTGGCGAGGTGCAGGCGCTGCGCGACGTCTCGATCTCGGTGGCGCCCGGCGAATTCCTGGCCCTGGTGGGCCCCTCCGGCTGCGGCAAGACCACGCTGATGCGCATCGTGGCCGGCATCGAGCGGCAGGATGCGGGCAGCGTCGTCATCGGCGGGCGCGAGGTGGGCGGGCTGCGCGCCGCCGACCGCGATGTCGCCATGGTGTTCCAATCCTACGCGCTCTACCCGCATCTCACCGTGGGGGAGAACATCGCCGTGCCGCTCACCATGCGGCGGCTGTCCACCTGGCAGCGCCTGCCGCTGATGGGGCGGTTCTGGCCAGGCGCGCGCACCGCCCGCGCCGGCATCGCCGCCGATGCGGCGGCAGCCGCCGAGGCGCTGGGGCTGGGCGCCATGCTGGGCCGCCGCCCGGCGCAGCTTTCGGGCGGGCAGCGGCAGCGCGTGGCACTTGCCAGGGCGATCGTCCGCAGCCCCAAGGCGTTCCTGATGGACGAGCCGCTGTCCAACCTCGACGCCGCGCTGCGCGTGCAGACCCGGCGCGAGATCGTGGACATCCACCGCCGCGTCGGCGCCACCACCCTCTACGTGACGCATGACCAGTCCGAGGCGCTGACCATGGCGGACCGCGTCGCCGTCATGCAGGCGGGCGAGATCCTGCAGGTGGACACGCCCGCGCGCATCTACACCGACCCCGCCGATTTGCGGGTGGCCACCTTCATCGGCTCGCCGCGCATCAACACGCTGCCGGCGGAAATCCGGGCCGACGGGCTGGTGACGGTGGCCGGCGCCGCGATGGATCTTCGCGCGGAGGGCGGCATGGGCGAGGCCACGCTGGCGCTGCGCCCCGAGGACCTCCGCCCCGACCCCGCCGGCCCCCTCTCGGTGGTGGCCGAGCATCTGGAATTCCTGGGCGAATGCACCCTGCTGCATGCGCGCCATGCGGGCCTGGGCACGCCGATCACGCTGCGCCTGCCGCCTGGTGCCACGGCCCCCGAGGGCCCCTTCCGCCTGGGCTTCGCCGCGCACCGCGCGCTGGTCTTCGGCGCCGATGGCCGCCGCCGCGCCGCAAGGGTGCTGGAAGCCGCGCATGTCTGAGGCGGTGGTACGCGCGCGCCCGTTTGTCGCGGCGCGTGGCGAGGGCTGGGCGGGCTGGATGCTCTGCCTGCCGGCCGTGCTGTCCTACCTGTTGCTGCTGCTGCTGCCCACGCTGGCGGCCGTGCTGCTGGCCTTCACCGATTATGAGCTGGGCGCGCCGGCGCTGAACTGGATCGGCCTGGGCAATTTCCAGGAATTGCTGGGCGACCGGGGCTTCCGCATCTCGCTGCGCAACACCCTCGTCTATGTGGGCATCGTGGCCCCCGTTTCCATCGCGGGCGCGCTGGGCCTCGCCCTGCTGATCGAGGCCGCCACGCGCGGCCGCGCCCTGTTCCGCGCGGTGTTCTTCCTGCCCGTGGTCTCGCTGCCCGTGGCGATGGCGACCGCCTGGCAATACCTGCTGCACCCGACCATCGGGCCGCTGAACGCGGCGCTGGCGCAGATCGGCCTCGCCGGCCCGGCCTGGCTGACCTCCTCCGACACGGTGCTGCTCAGCCTCGCCTTCATCGGCATCTGGGAAGCCATCGGCTTCAACCTGGTGCTCTTCCTGGCCGGCCTCACCGCCATCCCGCGCGAGCTGCACCAGGCGGCCGAGGTGGATGGCGTGACCTCGGCCTGGGAACGCTTCCGCCTGGTCACCTGGCCGCTGCTCGGCCCCACCACGCTGTTCGTGGTCACCATCACCATGATCCGCTCCGTGCGGGTCTTCGACAGTGTCGCGGTGCTGACCCAGGGCGGGCCGAACCGGGCGTCGGAGGTGCTGCTCTACACCATGTACACCGAAGGCTTCACCTTCTTCCGCCTGGGCTATTCGGCGGCGATCACGCTGGTGTTCCTCGTCATCGTGCTGGGGCTGATGCTGCTGCAGACCCGGGTGCTGGACAAGCGGGTGCATTATGGCTGAGCCGCGCGCGAACCCCTGGCCCGCCGTGCTGCGCTTCGCCTTCCTGGCGGCACTCGGGCTGCTCTTCCTGATGCCCTATATCTGGATGATCTCGGCCTCGCTGAAGCCGCTGGACGAGATCTTCCGCGCCTCGCTCAACCTCCTGCCGGAGACGGGCGGCACGCTGCGGAACTACGCCCGCGTCTTCGAGAACGTGCCGGTGCTGACCTATCTCTGGAACGGGGTGGTGGTCTGCGCGGGCATCCTGTTTTTCCAGCTCCTCTTCGCCGTGCCGGCCGGCTACGCGCTGGCCAAGCTGCACTTCCCGGGGCGCGACTGGCTGTTCGGCCTGGTGATGCTGGGGCTGCTCGTGCCCTACCATGTGCCGGCGCTGCCGCTCTATGTGGGCTTCTCCTGGCTCGGCCTGCTGAACACCTACACGGCGCTGATCACGCCCTCGGTCATCTCCGTCTTTGCCATCTTCCTCTTCCGGCAATTCTTCAAGGCGTTGCCGGATGAGCTGATCCACGCCGCGCGCATCGATGGGATGAACGAGCTGTCCATCGTCTGGCGCGTCATCCTGCCCAACGCCCTGCCGGCGGCCACGGCCTTCGCCATCTTCTCGGTCGTGGCGCATTGGAACGACCTGTTCTGGCCGCTGATCGTCGTGACGGGGGCGGAGCGCGCGACGCCGGCCCTTGGCGTGCTGACCTTCCGCTCGGAAGAGGCCGGCGATGATTTCGGCGCGCTGATGGCCGCCTCCGTGATCATGACGGCCCCCCTCGTCCTCGCCTTCCTCTTCGCGCAGCGGCGCTTCGTGGAAGGCATCGCGACCACCGGCCTCAAGGGCTGACAGGAGACATCACGCCATGACCCATCGCCTCACCCGCCGCGCCGCGCTGGCGCTGCCCGGATCGCTCGCCCTGCCCTCGCTGGCGCTGGGCCAGGCGCCGGTGGACATCACCGTCCACTACGCCCAGCCCTTCATCTTCAAGCCCTCCTACGACGCCATCACCGAGGCCTTCGCGCGCGTCGAGCCGAACATCCGCATCACCTACGTCACCTCGCCCGGCTATCCGGAGGGCACGCAGCACATCCTGCGCCAGGCGGCCACGAACCAGCTGCCCGACCTCTCCTTCCAGGGGCTGAACCTGCTGCGCGTCTTCGCCGAGCGCGGTATCGCGCAGGATTTGATGCCCTTCATCACGCGCGAGGGCAGCCCGCAGAGCCAGGGCTACACCGACGGGCTGCTCAGCCTCGGCCGCTTCAACAACTACCAGGCGGGGCTGGCCTATGCGGCCTCCACGGCCATCACCTTCCTCAATGCCGATCTCTGCCGCCGCGCGGGCTTCGATCCGGACAACCTGCCCACCGACTGGGACGGCCATATCCGCCTCGCCGCCGCGGTGAAGGAACGCGCGGGCGGGCCGGACGGCATGTGGTTCGCCTGGAGCGAGTGGATGTTCCAGACCCTCGTCCTCGCCCATGGCGGCGCGATGATGACGCCGGGCGAAACCGACATCGCCTTCCAGGGCGAGGAAGGGCTGCGCACCCTGCGCCTGCATGAGCGTTTCGTGCGCGAAACGCAGATGCCCGCGCTGAATTCCAACAGCGCCTCCCAGGCCTTCTCCGCCGGCCGCCTGGGCGCCTTCTACTGGACCACCGCGGTGGTGCGGAACTTCATCCAGTCCGTCGGCCAGTCCTTCGACTTCCGCACCTACCCGCTGCCCATCATCCCCGGCGTGGCCAATGGCACGCTGGCCACGGGCGGCGCGGCCGGCATGCTGACGGCGCGCGACCCCGCGAAGCGCGAGGCCGCCTGGAAGTTCCTGCGCTTCGCCACCAGCCCGCAGGGCCAGGCGCTGATGGTGATGAACAGCGGCTACGTCCCCTGCAACCAGATCGCCATTGATGATCCGCGCTGGCTGGGGGATTTCTACCGCCAGAACCCGCTCTTCCGCGCGGCGGTGACGCAGATGGGCCGCATGGCGCCCTGGTTCGCCTTCCCGGGTTCGAACGGCGTGCGCATCACCCAGGCCATGACCAACAACACCGCGCGCGTGATCGAGCTGACGGCCACGCCCGAGGTCGCGCTGGCCGACATGGCCGCCGAGGTGCGCCGCCTTCTGCCGCGGCGGAGCTGAGCCATGACGACGCGCATCCTTCAGATCAGCGACACCCATCTCTCGCCCGTCCACACCCATTTCCAGTCCAACTACGAAAGGCTGCTGGAGTGGATGAGCGAGAGCCCGCCCGACCTCGTGATCGTGACCGGCGATCTTTCGCTCGACGGCGCGGACCAGGAGGCGGATCTGCGCTTCGCCGCCGAACAGCTCGCCCGGCTGCCGGCGCCGTGGCTTGCACTGCCCGGCAATCATGATGTGGGTGACTACCCCGTGCTGGGCGGCCACCAGCCGACCGATGCCACGCGCATGGCGCGCTGGCGCGCGGTGCTGGGCGCCGACCATTTCGTGGAGGATGTGCCGGGCTGGCGCCTCATCGGGTTGAACACCCAGACCATGGGCTCCGGCCTGCCGGAGGAGGCGGCGCAGGAGGCGGCGCTCCATGCGGCGGTGGCCGGGGCAGCGGGGCGCGCCACGGCGCTGTTCCTGCACAAGCCACTCTGCCAGCACCGGCTGGACGACACGGTGGTGGATTACTGGCCCGTGCTGCAACCCGCGCGCACCGCGCTGGTGGCCGCCTTCGGCGCCACGCCGCCGCGCTTCGTGGCCTCAGGACACATCCACCAATGGCGTGACCACGCGCCGGACGGGCTGCGGCAGATCTGGGCGCCGCCCCTTTCCTTCATCGTGGGCGAGGACCGCCAGCCCAGCATCGGCAGCAAGCTGATCGGCCTGGTGGAACACCTGCTGCACGAGGACGGCACGCATGACAGCCGCCTGCTGCTGCCCGAGCGGCTGGCGCTGAACGACCTTTCGCGCCTGCCGCATCTCTACGCCCGGCCCGTGGCCGCGGCCTGAAACCCTTTCCGGAGACACATCCATGAACCGCCGCCAGATCCTGCTGTCCGGCCTCGCCGCCGGGCTGCCCCTCGCCTCGCCCGCCCTGGCCCAGGCCGCGCGCGCCGTGTGCTACAACTGCCCGCCCGAATGGGCCGACTGGGGTGGCATGCTGCGCCTGCTGCAATCGCGCCTCGGCCTGACCGTGCCGCCCGACAACAAGAATTCCGGCCAGTCGCTGGCCGCGCTGCTGGCCGAGCGCGCGCGCCCCGTGGCCGACGTGGTCTATCTGGGCGGCCAGGTGGGCCCCCAGGCGCGCGAAGCCGGCGTGCTGGCCCCCTACAAGCCCGAGCGTTTCGACCGCATCCCCGAGGGCCTCAAGGACGAGGATGGCTACTGGTTCACCATCCATTCCGGCACGCTCGGCCTCTTCGTGAACACGCGCGCGCTGGGCAACAAGCCCGTGCCGCAAAGCTGGCGTGACCTGCTGAACCCCACCTATCGCGGCATGGTGGGCTACCTGAACCCGACCTCGGCCGCGGTGGGCCAGGTGGGCGTGGTGGCGGTGAACCTGGCACTCGGCGGCAGCTACGACAATTTCGACCCGGCGATGGATTTCTTCCGCCGCCTGCGCGCCAACCAGCCCATCGTGCCCATGCAGACGGCCTATGCGCGCGTGCTCTCGGGCGAAATCCCCATCCTGCTCGACTACGACTTCAACGCCTATCGCGCGCAATACAGCGACGGCGCGCCCACGCGCTTCGTCATACCCACCGAGGGCACGCAGACCCTGCCCTATGTCATGGGCCTGGTGGCCAACGGCCCCAACCCCGACAACGGCAAGCGCATGCTGGACTTCCTGCTGTCGGACGAGGGCCAGCGCCACTGGGCCGGCGCCTTCCTGCGCCCGGTCTTCCCGGAGCTGATGCCCGAGCAGGCCGCCGCCCGCTTCCTGCCGGCGGAGGACTACGCCCGCGCCACGCCGCTCGACGTGCGGCGCTTGGCGGGCGCGGTGCGGATGCTGGCCGACCGCTACCAGCGCGAGGTGGGCTGATGCCGGACCGCCTGCGCGCGGCGCTGCTGCTCGCGCCCGCGCTGGCGGTGTTCGGCGCCTTCTTCCTCATCCCGCTCGCGCAGCTCGCCATCGCGGGCGGCGCGGGCGGCTACACCACCATCCTGACCGAGCCGCGCTACCTGCGCAGCCTGGGCGTGACCCTGCTGGTGGCGGCGCTGACCACCGTCATCACGCTGGGCATCGCCACCGCCGTGGGGCTGTTCCTCGCGCGCAACCGCTTCCCGGGGCGCGGCACGCTGCTGGCTTTGATGACGCTGCCGCTCGCCTTTCCCGGCGTGGTGGTGGGCTATCTGGTCATCATGCTGGCGGGGCGGCAGGGGCTGGTGGCCGAGATCTCGATGGCGCTGGGCGGCGAGCGCATCGTCTTCGCCTATTCCATGGCCGGGCTGCTGCTGGGCTATGTCTACTTCTCCATCCCGCGCACGCTGCTGACGGTGATCGCGGCCGCCGAGAAGCTGGACCCCAGGCTGGAGGAGGCGGCGCGTTCGCTCGGCGCCTCGCCCTTCGGCGTGCTGCGGGACGTGCTGCTGCCGGGCCTGGCGCCGGCGCTGACGGCGGCCGGCGCCATCTGCTTCGCCACGGCGACCGGCGCCTTCGGCACGGCCTTCGCGCTGGCCTCGCGCATCGATGTGCTGCCAATGGTGATCTACACGGAGTTCACGCTTCAGGCGAACCTGGCGGTGGCGGCGGCGCTGTCCTTCCTGCTGGGGCTGGCCACCTGGGCGGTGCTGGCGCTGGCGCGCGGTGCCAGCGGGGGTGCGGCCGGATGAGGCGCGGCTTGGGCTTCTGGACCGGGCTCGGCTTCACGCTGTTGATCTCGGCCTTCCTCATCCTGCCGGTGCTGGTCTCGGTGCTGGCGGGCGTCACGGCCAACCAGTTCGAGGGCCTGTCCAGCGGCCTCACCACCCGCTGGCTGCGCGAGGTCTGGGCCAATTACGGCGGCACCGTCCTGCTCTCCCTGCAGATCGCCCTCGCCACCCTCGTCATCACGCTGCTGGTGGGCGTGCCGGCCGCCTATGTGCTGGCACGCCACGCGGGGCTGACGGCGCGGCTGGTGGAGGAGGCGCTGGTCATGCCCGTGGCCGTGCCAGGCATCGCCACCGCGCTGGGGCTGATCCTGGCTTATGGCGCGGTGGGAGACCTGCGCGCCTCCTGGCTGTTCATCCTGGTGGGCCATGTCGTCTTCTGCCTGCCCTTCATGGTGCGGGCCGTGCTGGCCGTGCTGCTCTCCATGGATCTGAAGGGGCTGGAGGAGGCGGCGCGCGCCTGCGGCGCCTCCTGGCCGCAGCGCTTCCTGGGCGTGATCCTGCCCAACATCGCGGGCGGGATGCTGGCGGGCAGCCTGATGGTGGTCACTCTCTCGCTTGGCGAATTCAACATGACGCTGCTGCTGCACACCCCCTTCACCCGCACCCTGCCGGTGGGCTTGGCCGACGCCTACACCGCGCTGCGCACCGAGATGGCCTCGGCCTACACGCTCATCTTCTTCGTGCTGATCGTGCCGCTGCTGAGTGCCATGCAATGGGCCGCGGGCCGCGCCGACCGCGTGGGCGCGGTGCGATGAGCGTCGCGATCACGCTGCGCGGCTGCGGCAAGACCTGGACGGGCGGGGCGGTGGCGCTGCACCCGCTGGACCTCGACATCGCGGCGGGCGAGACGCTGGTGCTGCTGGGCCCCTCCGGCTGCGGCAAGACCACGCTGCTGCGCCTCATCGCGGGGCTGGAGGCGCCCGACCCTGGCGGCCAGGTGCTCTTCGATGGCGAGGACGTGACTCGCCTGCCCATCGAGCGCCGCAATGTCGGCATGGTGTTCCAGTCCTACGCGCTGTTCCCCAACATGGATGTGGCCGGGAACATCGGCTACGGGCTGCGCGTGCGCGGGGTGCCGCGCGCCGAGGCCGCGCGCCGCGTGGACGAGATGCTGGAGATGACGCGCCTCAGCGAATTCGCGCGGCGGCGCGTGGATGCGCTCTCCGGTGGGCAGCGCCAGCGCGTGGCGCTGGCGCGGGCCATCGCGCCCCGCCCGCGGGTGCTGCTGCTGGACGAACCGCTCTCGGCACTCGACGCGCGGCTGCGTGAGGAGCTGCGGCAGGAGATTGACGCGCTGCTGCGAAGCTTGGGCATCACCGCCATCTACGTCACCCATGACCAGGCCGAGGCGATGGCGCTCAGCGACCGCATCTGCGCGATGGAGCGCGGGCGCATCGCGCAGATCGGCACGGGGCGCGACCTGTATCATCGCCCGGCCAACGACTTCGTGGCGGGCTTCGTGGGCGACACCAACCGCCTGGTCCTGGCGGGCGAGGAAAGGCTGGTGCGGCCCGAGCAATTGACGCTGCACCCCTCGCCATGCGGCGAATGGACGGTGCTGCGCGCGACCTTCCTCGGCCCCTTCGTGCGGGTGCGGCTGCGCGATGCCGGGGGCCGCGAGGTGCTGGTGGACATGCCCGAGGCAGGGCCGCTCAGCCCCGGCACACGAATGGACCTCCATGTGCGGGAGCCGATGCCCGAGGCCTTGCCGCCGCCGTGACAGGGCGGGATGCGGCGGGATGGTCCTGGAAGCCCCTTCCCTGACGGTGATCCTGCGGACCTTGGTCTCTCCAGGCACGATGTGTTGAAGGTGCCGCAAACCCTGCGTGCAAGCCCGCTTCAGAACGCGTAGCCGCCCCAGTCCAGCTCCTCGCGGAACCGCGCCTCGACAAGTTTCCGCAACGCGGCATCGTAGCAGGTCCGGTAGGGCGCATGGTCGCCGCGGTTGCGGTGCGGCAGCTCCCCTGGCGGCCAGGGCCCGCTTGTAGTCCGCGAGGCGGGAGTGCTTGCGCGTGCCGAACCCGTCATTCCGCACGTCGAAACGCTCGGTCCCGTCCTGCGAGCCGGTGACGCTCTTGCTGTCCTCGGAACAGGGCAGCAATATCTCTGATATCGAATTGCCGCCCGACTTGCCACGATGGATGAACAGGAAGGCGTGGCGGATCGAGATCATAAGTTGGAACGACTAGCAGTTCGGGTTACGCCTCATCCAGGAAGGCCCCGCTGAACAGGGCGCGGGCCTGCAGGGAGAGGCATCACCGCGCATACCCACCGGGGCCTCCATGTTGGCTGCACGCAAGATCTTCCACCTGCACATCTCGAAATGCGGCGGCACGGCGCTGAACGCCGCGCTGGATTCCGAAACCCATGCCGAGCGCGCGCGGCCGCCCGCCGAGTTCGGGCAGCGCCTGCGCGACCGCGGCATCGCCCACACCGACATCGCCGCCCTGCAGGACCCTGCCCTGCGCGCCATCATCGCGGAGGCCGCCCTCGAAAGCATCGCCTGGTTCGACGTGCTGCACGGCCATGTGGACATCGCCCCCTGGCTGGACGCGGACGACCATGTCTTCACGGTGCTCCGCCGGCCCGACCGTCGCGCCCTGTCGCAATTCCAGGATTATCGCCGGCTGGCGCCGCACGACTACGCCCACAAGCCCGACGACTGGCGCCGGATGCACGAGGCCTGCCGGGAGCTGGCCGACTTCGCCCAGCTGCGCGCCGCCTTCGGCGACGCCCTGCCCTTCCGCAGCATGTTCGAGGACCACCAGTGCCGCGCCCTGACGCAGCACAGTGTCAGCGCGGAGGCCTTCGCCGCCATGCCGCCGGAAGAGCGCGCCGCGCAGGCCTGGCGCACATTGCAATCCTATGGCGCCCGCATCGGCGTGCTGGAGGAGGTGGACCGGCTGCGCGGCGAGCTGGCGCGCGACATGGGCTGGTGTCCCCCCGCCCCGCTGGAGGTTCGCAACCGGACGGCGCCGGAGCGACATGGCGAGGCCGCGCTCGCCGCCGCCGCCGCGATCACGGCCGGTGACCGCATCCTGCACGAGCGCGCCGTGGCGGCGCTGCGCGACACCCGCGCCGCCGACTACACCCTCGCGGAGTTCGAGGCCGAGTTCGTCGCCGCCCGCCTGACCGCGCTGGCGCCGATGCGGATCGGCGCGGAGCATGTCTTCGACATGAACATGCCGCTGGTCGGCCGGGGCCTCCATGGCCGCGACGCCGCCGGCACCCGCGAATGCTGCCGTTGGGTGGGTGCCGACCGCGACGCCCTGATCTACCTGCCGGTGCCCGGGCCCGGCGCGCGGCTGACCCTGCGCCTCTACAACAAGGGCTGGGTGGACCCTGCCCTGCGCGACCGGCTGACGGTGACGGTGGACGGCGTGCCGGTGCGGAGCTGGTCCGAACCGCGGCGCGAGGTGGCCGAGGCGATCTGCTTCCGCGCGGTCTCCCGGCGGGGCTGGATGCGCGTGGGCCTGCATGGCGAGCAGGCGCTGACGGACACCGAGGCCGGGCGCCCCAGCGACGATGGCCGCCCCAAGATCTTCAACCTCTGGCGCTACAGCTACCAGGCCGACTGACGTCGAGGCCGCCCAACCGCCCGCTTCGACAACATCCCTGGCGAAAAGCTTCGGCATTCTTCAACTCTAAATAGTTTTTTGCCATGCTTCCTCCCATGGCAGCGATGGCGGGCGAAAACGGGGAGGCGGGGCAGCGGCCGCAATACGGCTCCGCGGCCGCGACACCGCGGGATGAGCGCGCCTGCCTCCTGGCCAGGGCGCGGCAGGCGCAGGATGGCGGCGATCATGCGGCGGCGCTGCCCATGTGGGATGAGGCGCTGCACCGCTGGCCGGAACATGCCGGCCGCGACGAGACCCTCGCCTTCGCCCGCGCCCTGTTCGCCTTCAACCGTCCGCGCCGGCCCGAGGATGCGCTCGTTCCGCCGCACGCCGCCGCGGCCCTGACCCGGCTGCACGCGCGCTGGCCGGAGGAGCCTCTGGGCTGGATCGGGCTGGCCAAGCTCGCCGAGTGGCGCCACGCCTGGCCGGAGGCCCGGGCGCACTGGCAGGCGGTCCTCGACCGCTTCGACGCCGTGGCGGAACCTGACTGGTACGAACAGGCCATGAACGCGGCCTGGATGAACCATGATGGGGCCGGCTTCAAGGCGCTGCGTGTCATCCTGCGCCGCCGCTGGCCCGGCCACGAGACCTGGTGGGACCGCTACGCCTCCGGCGGCCGCGCCATCGCCATGAGCGGCGCCGAGCCCCGCCATGGGCCGAGCCTCAGGGACGTGGAGGACCTGCTCCGCTTCGCCACCCCCGCCGAGGCCAGGCGGGTCCTGGAAACGCTCTCCCCGCTCGACCAAGGGAGCGCGACCGGCCGCGCCTGCGCCCAGATCATCCGCACCGTCGAGCGCAGCGGGCTGATGGAGGATCTCGCGGCCGGCGGCGCCGACCTCGCGCGGCCCGCCACCAGCTTCGTCTGGCGCAATTCGGCCGGCGCGGACCGGGCGCTGATCGTCTTCGCGGGCGGTGGCCGGGGCTTCTGGCCGCTGGTGGACGAGCTGCACCGCGTGTTGCGCGGCTGCGGCGCGCACCTGATCTATCTGCGCGACCTGGGTGGCAGCTTCTACTTGGCGGGCGACCCGGATCTCGGCATCGCGGACTATGGTGGCGTGCTCGACCTGCTGCGGGCGCAGGCGGCCGGGCTGGGTGCGGCGCGCCTCGCCTGCCTCGGCAATTCCGCCGGCGGCTATGCGGCGCTGCGCTATGCGCTCGACCTGGGGGCCGAGGCGGCGCTCGCCTTCAGCCTGCTCACCAATCCGCAAACGCGCCACGACCCGCAGGTCTCGCCGGCCCTGCGGGCCATCGCCCAGCGCAACCCGGGCCTCGTCCTCGACCTGGCGCAGGCCTATGCCGCCGTGGCGCATCCCCCGCGCGCCATCCTGTGCTTCGGCGAGGGCCATGAGGCGGATCGCGGGGAGGCCGAACGGATGCGGGGCATCCCCGGCGTGCGGCTGGTGCCGGCCGAGGGGCTGGCCGAGCATGGCGCGCTCCGCTGGTTCCTGCGCCGGGGCGAGGTGCCGGGCCTGGTCGCCTCCCTGTTCCAGGCGCCACCGGCGTGAGGATCACGCTGCAAGGCATCGGGCTGGACTATCCCGGGCCGCATGGCCCCCTGCGCGCCGTGGACGGGCTGGACCTGGAGGTGGCGCCCGGGGAGTTCCTGGGCCTGATCGGCCCCAGCGGCTGCGGCAAGTCCTCGGTTCTGGCCATGCTGGCCGGGCTGCGAACGCCCAGCGCCGGCCGCATCCTCTTTCCCGGCTGGGCCGGCCCCCGCCCGCCCCGCCGCCTGATGGCCTTCCAGGAGCATGGGCTGCTGCCCTGGCTGAGCGTGCTGGACAATGTCGCCTTCGGCCTGGAGGCGCAGGGCATGCCGCGCGCCGCGCGTGAGGCCCGCGCCCATGCCATGCTGCGCCGCCTGGGGCTGGAAGGCTTCGCCGCCTCGCGCCCGGACCAGCTCTCGGGCGGCATGCGCCAGCGCGCGGCGCTGGCCCGCCTCTTCGTCGCCGAGGCCGAGGCGATGCTGCTGGACGAGCCCTTCTCCGCCCTCGACGCGCAGACCCGCGTGGTGCTGCAACAGGAGCTGCTGGACCTTTGGTCCGGCACCGGTCGCAGCGTGGTCTATGTCACCCATGACATCGAGGAGGCGCTGCTGCTCTGCGACCGCGTGGTGGTGCTCTCGGCGCGGCCGGGGCGGGTGATCGCGGACATCCCGGTGCCCTTCCCGCGCCCACGACGCATCATGGGCCCGCCGCCGCCTGAGGTGGCCGCCCTGCGCTGGCGGATCTGGGACATGCTGGCGCCCGCCATCATGCCGCCGGCGGCCTGATGCCGCATCTGCTCGCCCTCCTCCTCGCCGCCGCGGCCTGGGAGGGCGCCGCGCGGGCGGGCTGGGTGACCACGCTGCTCTTCCCGCCGCCCACCACCATCCTCGCCTGGCTGCTGGACAGCCTGCGCAGCGGCGAGATGGCCGAATCCCTGGCGGCGAGCGGGCAGCGCCTGGCCATGGGCTTCGGCCTGGGGGCCGGGCTGGGCACGCTGGCCGGGCTCGCGATGGGCCTGCTGCCGCGCCTGCACCGCGCCTTCGATCCCGTGATCGCCGCCCTGCACCCCATGCCCAAGGTGGCGCTGCTGCCGCTCTTCCTCGTGCTGTTCGGCTTCAGCGAGACGGCGCGGATGGTGCCGGTGGCGCTGGTCGCCTTCTTCCCCGCGGCCATCGCCGCCGCCGTCGCCGTCCGCGCCATTGACCCGCTGCTGTGGAATGTCGCGCGCAACTATGGCGCGCCGCCCCTGATGGTGCTGCGCCGCCTGGTGCTGCCGGGTGCCTGGCCGGTGCTGCGGGCGGGGCTCAGGCTCTCGCTCAACGCCGCGATCGTGGTGCTGATCTCGGTCGAGATGCTGAGCGGCCATGACGGGCTGGGCGCCGCGGTCTGGCAGTCCTGGCAGACCATGCGGGTGGAACAGCTCTACGGCACGCTGCTGGTGCTGGCCATGCTCGGCCTTGTCTTCAACCGCTGTCTCGGCCGCTGACCCGATGTGGCCGGCCGCCTTTCCGAAGGATCACCCCGGATGCTGACGAAGCCAGGATGGACGCGTGCCGCCCGCGTTGCGGCACGTGCCGGCCGGATGCTGGGCCTGGCACTGTGCCTCGCGGCGCTGCTGCCGGCGGCGCCACGGGCGGAGCGCGTGAAGCTCGTGGTGCTGCCCTTCCTGTCGCAGGCGCCCATCTTCATCGCGCTGGAGGAGGGCCTCTTCGCGCGCGAGGGCATCACCATCGAGCCGGTCGCCCTCTCCTCCTCCCACCTCGCCTTGCCGGGGCTGATGAGCGGCGATCTCGACGCCGGCATCCCGCAGGCCTCGCCCGCGCTGTTCAACGCGGTGGCGCGTGGCGGCCGTGCCCGGCTGGTGGCCTCCGGCGTGATGCTGGCGCCGGCGCCATGCTCCTATGCCGCCTTCTACGGCACCGGGCTCACGCTCGCGGCGCTGACCTCGGGCGAGGCGCGGTCGCTGCGCGTCAGCGCCGACCCAAACGCCTTCGAGGGTTTCCTGGTGGACCTGCTGCGGCAGCGGCGCGGCGCCGAGCGGCTGCAGGTGCAGTTCCGGGAAATGCCGGTGCCGGCGCAGCAGGCGGCGCTGGCCGCGGGCGCGCTGGACCTCGCCTTCCTCTCCGAGCCCTGGGTGGCGCGGCTCGATCAGGCCGGGGTGGGGCGCGTCGCGGTGGGCGCCGAGGAATTGCTGCCGGGCGGGCAGTTCACCGCGCTGATGTTCTCCGAGCGGATGCTGGCGGATGGGCAGGCGCTGGGACGCCGCTTCCTGCGCGCCTACCGCGAGGCGCTGCTCCGCTACAATGAGGGCAAGACGCCGCGCAACCTCGAGATCCTGGCGCGTGCCACACGGCTTTCGCCCGAGCTGCTGGAGCGCGCCTGCTGGCCCAGCATGCCGGCCGATGGCGCGCTGCGGATGGAGAGCCTGCTGGCCTACCAGGATTGGCTGCGGCAGCGGCGACTGATTGACCGCGTGCTGGCGCCGTCCGAGCTGGTGGCGGAGATCACGCCGTGATCCCCTTCGAACGCGCCGAGTTCGACGGCACGATCCCCAACCGCCTGCGCCGCATCGTCGAGGCCCTGCCGGACGCCGAGGCGCTGGTCGAGGACGGGCGCGCCCTCACCTACGCCGCGCTGGACGCCGAGACCGACCGCGCGGCCGCCGCGCTGGCGGACCTGCCGCCGGGCGCGGCGGTGGCCCTGGTCTTCGGCATCGGCACCGAGGCCGTCATCGCCCTGCTCGGCGCGCTGAAGGCCGGCGTGCCGGCCATGCCGATAGACCCGGCCGCGCCGCCCGAGGATGTCATGGGCCTCTTCGCCCAGGTGGCGCGCATCGTCACCGCGCCGGCGCAGGAGGCCTGGTGCCGCGACCGCGCGGGCGATGTGCCGCTGCGGGTCGGCACCTCGTGCGCCGCGCCCGGCGGTGCGACCCGGGCGCCGGGGCCGGAGGACCCGGCCATCATCTACCTCACCTCGGCCAGCACCGGGCCGGCCAAGGGCGTGGTCCGCACCCAGCGTTCGCTGTGCTGGCATGCCGGGCTGCAGACCCGCCACCACGGCTATGCGCCGGGCGACCGCATCGCGCACCTCTCCTCCTTCGCCTTCGCGGGTTCCATCCCGGCCATCTTGGGCGGGCTGCTGGCCGGCGCCACGGTGGAGGTCTTCGACAGCCGCCGCCACGGCCTGCTGACCCTCGGGCGCTGGGCGGCGGAGCGGCGGATCACCGTGCTGCCGGTGACGCCCCCCGTGCTGCGGGACCTCGTCGAGGCGCGCATGCCCGAACGCCAGGCCTGGCAGCCGCGCCGCATCATCGTGGGCGGCGAGGTGCTGCGGCCGGAGGATGTCACGGCGCTGCGCGACCGCCTGGGCTGGGACTGCGCCGTGGTGAACCGCCTGGCCAGCAGCGAGGCCGGCATGATCGCCGAATGGGTGGTGGACCCGGCGGCCGTGCAGGGGCGCGAGGCGGTGCCGGTCGGCTGGCCGGTCGAGGACCGGCACGTCACCCTGGTGGACGAGGAGGGCGAGCCGGTGCCCCTGGGCGAGATCGGCGAGATCGTCGTCTCCGGCGACTACACGGCCATCGGCTACTGGAACCGCCCGGAGCTGACGGCGGAACGCTTCCGCCCCGACCCCGCGCGCCCGGGGTCTTTCCGCGTCTTCACCGGCGACCTCGGCCGGCTGCACCCGGACGGGATGCTGGAGCATCTCGGCCGGGCCGACCACATGGTGAAGATCCGCGGCTATCGCGTGGAGCTGGCCGCCGTGGAGGCGGTGCTGTGCCGGCAGGAGGGCGTGGCCGAGGGCGTCGTGCAGGCCGTGCGGACTTCGGGCGGCGACATGCGCCTGGCCGCCTGGGTGCAGCCCGCGCCGGGTGTGGAGATCAATGGCCTTGCCCTGCGGCGGCGCCTCGCCGCGCTCCTGCCGGACTACATGCTGCCCTGGCGCGTCGGCGTCTTCGCGGCCCTGCCGCGCTCGGCCGGCAACAAGATCGCGCGCGGCCGCCTGCCGCCGCTCAGCGGCACGCGCCCCGACGGCATGGCCCCGCCGGTGCCGACGCGCGGCGAGACCGAGTGGCTGCTGGCCGAAATCTGGTGCGAGATCTTCGAGGTGGACGAGGTCGGCCGCGAGGATGACTTCTTCGAATTCGGCGGGGATTCGCTCGACATGCTGCAGGTGGCCGCCGGCCTCTACGAGCGCCGCGCGGTGTTCATCACCGATTCCGACCTGCTGGAGCACCCGCGCCTCGCCGACATGGCGGCGGCGGTGGACCGCCTCACGGAAGACGCGGCCTGAGGAGCCCGGCGATGTACCCCCTCGAACCCCGCGCGGGCGAGATCGGCCGGCTGGCGGCGCAGGGCGCCTGGCTCACGGAGGAGACCGAGGCGCTGCTCTCCTCCATCGGGGTCGGGCCGGGCTGGCGCTGCCTCGACCTCGCCTGCGGGCTGGGCGACGTGACGCGGCTGATGGCGGCGCGGGCCGGCGCGCCGGGCCTGGTGGTCGGCCTGGACCTGGAACGCCGCTTCCTCGACCACGCGCGCGCCCAGGCGGCGGGCGCGGTCGAGTATCTGGAGGCGGATGCCTGCCGCACCGGCCTGCCCGATGGCGGCTTCGACCTGGTGCATGGCCGCTTCCTCTTCGCCGGCGCGGCGCGGTTCGACCCACTGCTCACGGAGGCCATCCGGCTGGCCCGCCCTGGGGGAACCATCGCGCTGCAGGAGCAGGACCTGTCCAGCATGGCCTGCTTCCCGCCGCACCCCGCCTTCGCGCGGCTGAAGGGGATGCTCGGCGCGGGGCTGGAGCAGGGCGGCACCGGCCGCGGCGTCGCCCGGCGGCTGTTCGGTCTGCTGCGGCAGGCGGGGCTGCGCGAGCTGCGCTACCGCCCCTTCCTGGTGTCCTGCCAGGCGGGCGACCCGCAGGCCGCCTGGCTTCCGGACATCGTGGACTCGCTGCGCGGCCCCTTGCTGCGCGCCGGGTTGACCGACGGCCCCGCCCTGGACGAGGCCATCGCCGCCTGCCGGTCGCACCTCAACGATCCGGGCACGACGGCGATCCTCTACACCGTTGTGCAGGTCTGGGGGCGCAAGCCGGCGGCGGCCGAGGCGCCATAGGGCCCGGCCCGCCGTAGGCCCCGCCTCACACCACCCCCAGGGCCTGCAACAGCGGCAGTCGCTGCGCGGCGAAGCCCTCCGCCAGCCGGGTCATCTCCGCCAGATTCTCCTCTTCCGAGGCGAGCGGCTTGCCCTCGCGCAGCAGGCCCTGGCCCTGGCTCGCCAAGGTGGCGCAGGCCGCCTCGGCCCAGGCGGCGGGCCGCGCGATCCCGGCCGCGCGCGCGCCCAGGAACATCTGCGCCACACGGTCCACCGGCACCCCGCCGCCCGTCACGGGGCTGGCCAGCCAGGTCACATCCCCGCTGCCCCGCGCCGCCGCGCAGAGATGCGTGTTCAGCCGCGCCACGACGGGCCGCGCGGCCTGGATGGCCGCCTCGTCCTGGGCGGGCGCCACCTGGCCCGAGCCGCACAGCAGCAGCACCGCCTCCAGCAACTGGCCGAAGCCGCCCTGCGCGGGCAGGGGCAATTCCCCGATGGCGCGCGGCGTGTGGTCGGCCAACGCGTCCAGCACCGGGCCATAGACGGCGGGGTTGAGCGTGACCTCGCCCAGCGGCCCGGGCAGCGTGAAGGAGACCTCGGCGCGCGGCACCGCCAGCACCACCCGCTCCTCCCGCAGCCGCTCGACCAGTTGCAGGGGCGAGGCCTCGCGCCGCCCCTTCACCCAGTAATCGCGGCGGAACTGGGTGTTCAGCATGAAGTCCCGCACCGTCTCGCGGAACATCCGGTCGGGGATGTCGGCCAGCAGGTTGCGCTGCTCGGGCGTGAGGCCGAGGGCGGGCACATGCTCCGTCAGGTTGGCGGAACAGGCGTAGCTGAGCTTGGCCGGCGCCAGCCAGTCCGCCACCGTCGCCACATGCATCGGGTGCCAGTCGCGGTTGAAGAATTCATGCGCGAGGTAGTGGCGATTGTAGCCCTTCATCGCCTCCACCCGCTCCGCCACCAGCGGGTTGGCGCGGGCGAAGAGCGGCTGGGTGGCGAAGAGCCGGCCCACGAAATCCAGCGCGCCATCAATCCGCGCCGTGATCCCCTGCCCGTCGCTGCCCAGCACGCCCATGTGCTGCGCCATCAGATGCCGCATGGGCGCGAAGGAGGCCCAGCCCGGCATGGTGTTGTAGCTGATGCACAGCACACCCCCCACCGCCAGCTTGCGGCGCAGGAAATCCACCAGCACCTCGCGGTTGGCGTCGGACACCCAGGACCAGACGCCGTGCAGGCCGATGAAGTCGAATTCGGGCAGGGAGGCATCGGCGCAGAATTCCGCGAAGGCCTGGTCGCGCAGATGGGCCCGCACGCCCGAGGCGCGCGCCATCTCCCGCGCGAAGCCGGTCTGGGTCGGGTTGAAATCCGTGCCGTGCCAGGTGGCACCCGCGGCGGCCGCGTGGATGTTCACGCTGACCCCCTGCCCGAAGCCCAGTTCGCAGGCATGGCGGAACTCGGGCGGCAACAGCCCGGCGCTGAGCAGCGCCAGGCGCGCGCGCTGCGGGTTCAGCTCCGGGTAGTAGCCATAGGTGTAGGCGATCTCGGACACATAGCCCGCGGTCCAGTCCTGCATGCTGAATTCCTTTCCATGAAGGGCCCCGGTTTTCGGGGCCCGTGCCGTGTCAGAAGCGAAGCGCCGCGCGGGCCGAGAGATCGCCCGAGAAGACGCCGTGGTCGGAGACGCCCGCACCCCCGTTCAGGCGCAGGCTCAGCGCGCCCGTGGGGCGGAATTCCACGCCCATCCGCGCCTCGCCCGTGACGGTGCCGAGCCCGGGCGCGTTGACGGAGAAGCGGCCCGGATCCCCCGCGAAGCCCGCATCCACCCGCCGGCGCGAGCCCGCGAAATCCGCGACCACGCGCAGCCCGCCCGTGACGGTGAAGCGCTCCGAGGCCTGGAATTCCGTGCCGAAGCCCGCATCGAGCACGAGGCCGGAGGAGGTCTGCCGCCCCACGCTCAGCGCCTCCAGCGCCGCGGCATTGCTCTCGGTGAAGGCGCGGGTGCTGGCGCTGCCATAGCCGAGGCCCACTTCCGGGCGCAGCTGCCAGCGCCCGCCCCGCCAGGCGGTGTAGCCGGCCGCGAGCCGCACCATCCCCGCATCGGAGCGGGTTCGGAAGCGCGAGCTGCCCGTCAGCGTCTGGCGCCGGCCATCCTGGCCGAAGCTGGCATAGATGCCGTCCAGCGAGAGCGTCAGGTCCCGCGCGGGGTCGAGCAGATAGGACAGCCGCCCACCGAAGCTCCAGCCATCGGCGTTGCCGCGCAGCAGGGGCGTGTTGACCGTGCCCCGTTCCATCCCGCCGAAGACGGCCAGGCGCAGCCGCTCGACACCCGTCTCGGCGCCGAACTGCATCCCGGAGGAGGTGATGGTGTAGCCCGCCCCGTCATGCGAGCGCGAACGCCCGGCGCGGGACATCTCGCCCGCCGCGAAGACCGTGAACCGGCCCATGCGGTGCTGCTCCCCGTCCCGGAAGGCGGCGGCGAGATGGGCGCGCGCGGCGCGGCGCGCATGGTCGTTCAGCCCCGCATAGCCCTCGGGCGAGCTGCGCTGGAACACCCGCGACGCCGCCTCGGGCGAGACGCCATCGGCCTTCAGCGCATCGGCCACCAGGCGCCCGCCGTGGAACTGCTCCACATTGCCCGCGGTGCCGGCCACGCGCAGGTCCCGCACCATCCGCCGTTCATTGGCGGTGCGGCCGAGGCTGGCTTCCAGCGCCTCGCCCACCGGGCGGCCGGTGCCGATGGCCTCGCCCGTGCCGAGGTTCACGACGATGCCCCGGCCGAAATCGGAGGTGATGCTGCCGAAGGCGCCCGAAATCCGGCCCAGCCCGGCTTCCAGGAAGCGGAAGCTCTGGCCGCGCGCCGCCTCGAAGGCCCCGTTGGAGGTGAAGGGCCCGGTGTAGCGCCGGATGTCCAGCGCCGCCGCGCGGTCAATGGTGATGTCGCCGCTGGCGCGATAGACGTCATGCCCATCCAGCGCGCCCGCCCCGGCCGCGCCCTCGATTTCCAGCTCCACACGGCCGCCGGCGCCGATGGTCAGGTTGTCGAAACTCAGCGCGCCGACCGAGAAGCCCGCCGCCAGCAGACCGCCCCCCATCACCTGCGTGTTCCCGGTGACGGTGCCCGTGCCGCCCAGCATGCCGCCGGTCCCCGAGATCATCATCTGGGTGTTCTGCACGGTGCCGCCCGTCAGGGTCATCGTGCCCAGCACCTGCGTGAGGCCCGATTGCAGCGTACCGCCCACCTGGGTGGAGCCGCCGCTGGCCAGCGTGAAGTTGGGCGTGTTCACCTGCCCGCCGGGCGCGATGGTCATGTCGCCCTGCACCATCGTCATGTCGGTGGAGGTGACGGAGCCCGTCACGTCCAGCTGCCCGCCCTGCCCCACCGTCAGCTGCGTCTGCCGCGTGTCGCTGCCGATCTGCAACTGGCCGGCGGAGACCAGCACGTCGCCCGCGCCCTCGAAGGCGCCGGTGAAGATGCTGTTGCCCGTGACGCGCAGCTCGAAGCCGTTCAGCACGATGTTGCCGGCGCCGCTGAGGTCGCGGATGGTCTGGTCGCCGCCCAGCAGCGCGAGCCGCCCGGTGGTGCGGATTTCCACCCCCGCCTGGTCGCTCAGCAGCTGGGCGCCCATCAGGCCGAGCGTGGCATTTTCCAGCACCAGCACCGAGCCGGCGGCCGAGGGCGCGGTGAGGAAGCTGTTGCCCGCCACCTGCATCTCGCCCGCGCCCAGCGGCGCGTTGACCGCGGCGTTGGTCAGCTCATAGCGCGGCGCGGTGAAGGTGGCGGGGCCGTTCAGCGTGCCGGCCGAGACCAGCAGCGTGCCCGTCACCTGCACCGGCGCCCCTGCCTGCGCCACGCCGCCCGACCGCACCGACAGCGCCTGGAGGTTCACCCCCGGCGAGCTGCCCTGCACCGCGAACAGCCCATCCACCAGCACCTGCGAGGAGCCGGCGATGCCGCCCATGCCGCCCAGCGCCAGGCTCGCGCCCGCGGCGATGGTGGTGGGGCCGGCATAGGTGCTGGCCCCGGTGAAGACCGCCGCGCCGGCATCCACGAAGAGGCCGCCCGCGCCGGTGATCTGGCCGCCGAAGCTGCCCTCCGCCGCCGTCAGGCGCAGGCTGCGCGGAGTGCCGGCATCATTGCCCAGCACCACCTGGCCCGTGCCGGTCAGCGCGCGCAGCGAGGCCCCGACCGATGTGGCCGAGATGTCAAAGATGCCCCCCAGCGCCAGGCCCGAGGCGGTGGCGATGGCGCCCGAACCGGCCAGCGCCAGCGTGGCGCCGGGCTGCACGGTGGCCAGCCCCGTGAAGCCCTGCGCGCCCGTCAGCGTCAGCGTGCCGGCGCCCGCGCGGGTGAAATCGCCCGGCCCCTGCATCACCCCCGCGAAGGTGGAGTTGCCGGATTGCGCGATGGTGAGCCGCCCGCCCTCGGTCAGCGTCACGCCACCGCCGCCGGTGAACTGGCCGAGGGTGAGCGTGCGCTGGCCTGTGACGGTCAACTGCCCATCCTGGGTCACGGTCTGGCCCGAAGCGTTCAGGTCGGCGTCGAGCGCGATGGTCCCGCCCGCCTGGTTCTGCACGGCGCCCAGGCTGGTCAGCACCCCGTTCAGCGTCATCGCGCCAGTGCCGGTGTTGAGCAGGCTCGCCACCGTCAGCGTCTGCCCGGCGTCCAGCGTCACGGCGCCGCTATTGGCCAGCGCGCCGATGGCCTCGGAGGTGCCGAAACTCAACCGCGCGCCGTCATTCACCGTGAAGGCTCCGCCCCCGGCCAGACGGCCCGCGGAACCCGAAGTGCGCAGATGCCCCGCCTCCACCGTGGTCAGCCCGGTGTAGGTGTTCAGCCCGGTGAGCACGAGCTCACCCTTGCCCTGGCGGTGGAAGGCGCCGCTGCCCTCGATCACGCCGGCGAAGGTCGAATCCCCGCTCTGGTTCAGGTTCAGCCGGCTGCCGGCGGAGAGCGTCACCGTGCCATCGCCCAGGAACTGCGCCGCGCTGATGCCGCGCGTGCCCGTCACGGTCAGCTGCCCGTCCTGCGTCACCACCTGGCCCGTGGCCAGGATGTCGGAGGCGAGGTGCAACGTGCCGCCCGCCGCGTTCCACACCGGGCCGGCGCTGGTCAGCGTGTTGTTCAGCGCCAGCGTGCCGCCCGAGCGGTTGGTCAGCCGCGCCACGGCCAGCGTCTGGTTGACCGTGAGCAGGCCCTCATTGGTGGTGATGCCCAGGCTCTCGGCGGTGTCGAGCGTGACCACGCCCGAGGAGGCCACGCGCAGTTCCGGTGTGCCCGCCAGCCGGTTCGGGCTGCCCTGGGTGCGCAGATGCCCGTCCAGCACGTGCACGATGCCGGAAAGCGTGCTGCCGCCCGTCAGGGTCAGCGTGCCGCCGCCGGTCAGGGACAACTCGCCCGCGCCGGTGAAGATGCCCGCGAAGGTGGAGGTGCCGGTCTGCGCCAGCAGCAGATGGTCCGGCGTGTCGCCGCCCTTGGCCATGCCGATGCTGCCCGCGCCGGTCAGCCCCGCCGTGGAGAGGGTGCGCGCGCCGGTGACGGTCACGTCGCCATCCTGCGTCACGGTCTGGCCCGAAGCGTTCAGGTCCGCGTCGAGCGCGATGGTCCCGCCCGCCTGGTTCTGCACCGCGCCCAGGCTGGTCAGCACGCCGTTCAGCGTCATCGCGCCCGAGCCGGTGTTGAGCAGGCTCGCCACCGTCAGCGCCTGCCCGGCGTCCAGCACCACGGCGCCGCTATTGGCCAGCGCGCCGATGGTCTCGGAGGTGCCGAAACTCAACCGCGCGCCGTCATTCACCGTGAAGGCTCCGCCCCCGGCCAGACGGCCCGCGGAACCCGAAGTGCGCAGATGCCCCGCCTCCACCGTGGTCAGCCCGGTGTAGGTGTTCAGCCCGGTGAGCACGAGTTCGCCCTTGCCCTGGCGGTGGAAGGCGCCGCTGCCCTCGATCACGCCGGCGAAGGTCGAATCCCCGCTCTGGTTCAGGTCCAGCCGGCTGCCGGCGGAGAGCGTCACCGTGCCATCGCCCAGGAACTGCGCCGCGCTGATGCCGCGCGTGCCCGTCACGGTCAGCTGCCCGTCCTGCGTCACCACCTGGCCGATGGCCAGAATGTCAGCGCCGAGGTTGATCACGCCTTCCGACTTGTTCCACACCGCGCCCAGGCTGGTCAGCGGCCCGTCCAGCGTCACGGTCCCGCTGTTGAGCAGCCCCGCCACCTGCAGCGATTGCCCCGCTTGCACCGTGAGCGAACCTGCATTGCCCACCGTGCCGATGGCCTCGGGCGTGGCGAAGGTCAGGCTGCTCTTGCCCTCGATCAGGAAGTCACCGCCGCCGCCGAAGACCGGCCCGGACCCGCCGGTCAGCAGATGCGCCTGCTGCACCGTGGTCACACCCGTGTAGGTGTTGGCGCCGGTCAAGGTGAGTTGCCCGCCGCCCGTGACCGTCAGGTGGCCCTTGCCCTCGATCACGCCCGCGAAGGTGGAGGTGCCGCTCTGCTCCAGGATCAGGTGGTCCGGATTGGCCGAGGCCAGCGTCACCAGCCCCGAGCCGACCAGGCTGCCCACCGTGAGGCGCTGCGGCCCCAGCACCACCAGCTGCCCGTCCTGGGTGAAGACCTGGCCAGTGGCATCCAGCCCCGCGCCGAGCAGGATCAACCCGTCCTGGTCGTTCAGCACCGCCCCGCGCGAGACGCTGTCGAAGCCGATGGCGATGATGCCGCCCTTGTTGGTCAGGCTCGCCATATTCAGCGCGCGCAGGATTTCCACGTCGCGCACCAGCGACAGCACGGGCACGCCGCTGCGCCCGTCCACCCGCCCGTTCACCGTCAGCGCGCCGATGGTGTCGGTGGTGCCGAAAAGGAAGCGGCCGCCCTGGTTGACCGTGACGGCGCCCGTATCGGCCAGCGTCCCGCCGGGTACCAGCACATTGTTGGAGTTCGTCCATTCCTGCGTGCTGACCGTGCCGAAATCCACGATCGTGCCGCCGGTGTAGGTGTTGGCGCCGCGCAGATGCAGGAAGCCATTGTAGCCCGGTGCGCCGATCCGCAGCGCGCCATTGCTGATGACGCCGTCCATGATCGCGATGGCATCGGCCGTGGCGCCATGGCGGAGGATGATGCTGCGCTCGGCCCCCGCCAGGTTGATGGGGTTGCGGAAGCGCACCGCCGCATCCGCATAGGCCGAGCCGAAGACCAGCGAGGCGTCGTTCGGCACGAAGCCATTGGTGCCCCAGGTCAGGGTCTGCGGCGTGAGGCTGCCGCCCAGGTTCACCACCAGCTCATCGGCGATGGCCGCGAAGCCGCCGCTGCCCGTCCATTGCACGCGGTTGCTCTGCGTGCCCACCTGCCGGTTGAAGGCGCCGGAGGAGAGCAGCACGCCCGCCGACAGCTCATCCAGCGCCGTCATCCCCGCAAGTCGCCCCGCGCCCGCGAAGGTGACGTTGCTGTTGGCATGGATGCCGGTGCCATCGAGCGCCGCCAGCGCGCCGCCCGCGATGACCGTGGCGCCCGTATAGGTGTTGACGCCGTTGAAGATGGTCAGGCCCGCGCCGATGGTCAGCCCCGCGCCATCGCCCGCCGCGAAGGGCGCGCCCTCATAGCTGGCGCGGCTGTCATCGGCGATGGAACCCATGAAGATGGCCACGTTGCCGATGCCCGGCGCGATGGTGACGGAGGCGCCGCGCATCATGAAGATGTCGCTGCCCACCCCCGCCCCGGCCTGCCCGCCCGTGCCAGCCGAACCGCCGGCCGCGTTGTTGTCGCCGAAGAAGCTGTTGCCGGTGATCAGCAGCGTGCCGCCATCGCGCACGAAGATGGCACCACCCATGCCCGCGCCGCCGCCGCCGCCGATGCCGTCGCCATTGGCGCCCGCGCCACCGCCGAAGCCCGCGATGCCGCCCGCGCCGGGCGTGCCCTCGCGGAAGAAGGCGCCCGAGCCCGCGCTGCCACCCGCGCCGCCCTGGCCGCCGCCCGCGCCGAAGCCGCCCGTGCCGCCCGCGCCGCCATTGCCGCCATTGCCGGCCGTGCCGCTGCCCGTATTGCCGGCATCGCCGCCGCTGCCGCCCGCGCCACCCGCGCCGCCACCATAGAAGGTGGCGCCATTGCCGCCGCGCCCGCCCTCGCCGCCATGGCCGCCCGAGGCGACCTCACCCAGGGCCAGCGCCACGTTCCAGGCCGCGAACTGGGCGATGGACAGGGCGAGGTCCACCTTGGCGTCCACCAGCGCCGCCTTGAAGCCCACCGAGAGCGGGATGTTGGGCACGGGCGGCACGCCGATGGGCACGAGCGAGCCCGCCACCAGCCCCGCCTGCAAGGCCACATTCGACTTGGCCGTGTAGATCGCGGCCATCAGGTTCACATTGACCGGCAGGCCCGAGGAGCCATTGCCGCCGGCACCCCCCGTCCCGCCCGTGCCGGTGCCCGTGCCGCCAGGTGCCGCGATGCCGCCCGCCTGGCCCTCGCCCGAGGCCAGCACCGTGCCGATCCAGGAGGCGTTGTTGCCGTTCTTGCCGCCCGCCCCCACCGTCACCGCGGGCATGCCCGCATAGGGGGTGACGGCGATGTTGTTCATCGCGCCGCCCGCCGTGAGCGGCGAGGCGATGACGAGGCGATCGAGGCTGCCCGAGGGCACGAAGCCCGGCACCGTCAGCAGGATTTCGCCGCCGCCGAGATTGGTCACGGCCGTCACGGTGTAGGTTCCCACGCCGGGCACGGTCACGGTGAAGCCGTTCTGCACCGTGGCGGGGTCCACCCCCAGCAGGCGCAGCTGCCCGGACGCGGCGGACACCACGTTCGAGAAGGCAAGGCCGCTCGCGGTGTCGGGCAGGCTGTTGCTCAGCGTCACCACATTGCCGTTGATGGCGGTGATGGTGGTGTTGGCTGGCACGCCCTCGCCCACCAGCCGCATGCCGACGGCCAGCCGCGGGTTGGGCACGGGCAGCGTCAGGGTGGTGCCGTTGATGGGCGCGAGGCGCGCCTCGAAGCCCGTGACCGCGCCGGTGACCGCCTGGCTCAGCGTCAGGTTCTGGCCGCTGATGGCGGTGATGGTGGTGCCGGCCGCGATGCCCGCCCCCTCCAGCACCATGCCCACCCGCAGCCCCTGCGCCACCGGGTCCACGGCCAGCACCAGGCTCGTGCCGGCCGCGCTGGTCACGCTGTTCGCGGTCATACCCGTCACGTTGTAGAGGGCCGCCGAGACGGGGGTGTCGCTCGCGCCGGGCAGTTGCAGCTGGCCGATGGGCGCGCTGCCGCCGGGCGGCGCCGCGTAGGTGAGGATGCCGGCATTGCCGCCGCCGCTGGGCTGCAGGTTCTGCACCACCAGCGAGATGTCGCGGTCGAAGCTGACGGGGGCGAGCGAGAAGACGTCGTGGTTGCCGCTCATCGTCACGACATTGCCGTTGATGGCGATGATGGTCCGCGACGGGTTGGAGGCGAGGCGCATGCCGACCGTGAGTCCGGCGGTGCTGGCCAGTTCGAGCTGGTTCAGCTCCGGCACGCCATTGAGGTTGCGCGTCACGCGCTCCTCGACCAGCAGGGTGGCGTTGGCCTGGATGCCGGTGATGTCGTTCACCAGGATCGTGTTGGGATCGGAGCCGAGGCGCACCTCGCGCGTGATGACGGAGGCGCCCGTCAGCGTGCGGTCCAGCGTGATGGTGCCGTCGGAATTGACGCTCTGGATCACGGCCTGGCCCGCATTGGGCACGGAGACCGCCATGCCCGCGGCAAGGCCCTGCGTGTTGCCGATGGCCACGCGGTTGAAGTCCCCGAACTCGTTCAGCAGCGGCACGGCGCCCTGCTCGTCCAGGGGGCGGACATCCACCTGCAGGCTCGTCAGCGGCAGGCCGATGGTGCCGAGGCTCAGGCTGGGCCCGCCGCCGCCATTGCCGCCGCGCACGGCGTTGGTGTTGAAGTCCACATTGTTGAGGGTGAGCTGCCCGCCCTGGTCCACGAAGAAGACGCCGCCCATGCCGGCGCCGCCACCGCTGCCATCGCCGCCACGGGTGACGAAATTCGTGAAGATCTTGCCGTCCACCGTCACATGGGTGGCGCCGGTGGCGGGGCCGACCATGAAGCCGCCGGCCGCGTTGCCATCCACGAGATCGCGTGTGTCGGCCAGGGAGGTGGCGGGAACGCAGAAGGCGGCCGAGGCCAGCAGGAGATGACGCAGACGAAGCTGACCCGGCACATGCGACATGAAACCACCCTGTCCAAAAGACCTATTGCCCGCGTGCCCGGACCGCGCCCGGAAGGCATGCGCGACGAATCACGCTCCCCCGGGCCGTGATCGGCACGGGAGGGACATTGATGGCCGCCGCATGTAGGATTGGTTAAGCGATCCGTCCCAAGGGGATGCGCGACACCCTTTTGCCAAGGAGCCCCGCCATGGCCGACGACAAGGCTTCCCTCTCCGCCCGCATCGGCGTGGATCTCGGCGCGCGCCTAAGGCTGGAGGAGGGGCTGGAATGGGCGGCGGCCGCGGGTTTCGCGCATCTGGACATCCGCCTGGGCGATACGGGCAATGAGTTCGACGGCTTCGACGGCGCGCGCCTGCGCGCGGCGCGCGGGCTGAAGGAACGGCATGGGCTGCAACTCGGCCTGCACACCCTCTCGGCCGTGAACATGGCCGAGACCGCCCCCTATCTCGCCGCCGCCACCGACAACTACCTGCGCGCCTATGTGGACCTGGCCGGGCCGCTCGGCGCGGGCTGGATCGTGGTGCATGCCGGCTACCACTTCACCGACGATTACGAACGTCGCGCCGAGGCCGCGCTCACCCGACTGCGACGCCTGGGCGACTACGCCCGCACCCAGGGCGTGCGTCTGCTGCTGGAGAACATGAACCCCGAGCCGGCCGATGCCGAGGTGCGCTACCTGGCCTGCGACATCCCCGAATGCGAGCGCTTCTTCGCGGCCCTGGACCCGGAGGTCTTCGGCTGGTCCTTCACCGCCAACCACGCGCACATGCTGCCCGTGGGCGTGGAGGGCTTCTACCGCCATTTCGGCCCGGCCCGGATGGCGGAGGTGCGCCTCGCCGACAATCGCGGCGGCAAGGAGGAGCACCTGTTTCCCGGCGAGGGCAACATGGACTTCAACGCCCTCTTCCGCCTGATCGAGAGCGAGGGCTATCGGGGCCACTACATGCTGGCCTTCGGCGGCCCGGAGGACATGCGCGCGGGCCGCGACAAGCTGGTGGCGGAGTGGGAGGCAGCGTCCGGCGTCTGATCGCCTTCGGTGAACTCACCGAAGGCGTGGATCAGCCGCCCAACCAACCCGCCCGCGCGATCAACAGGCGTTGGTCACGCGGCGGGCGCCGGATGCAGCGCCGTGAACCAGTCGCCGATCTCCGACGAGGTCGCGAAAGCCACCTGCGGGTGCGCCGCGAGTTCCTCCATCACGGCCCAGAAACTCTCCATCCGGTGCGCCACGCCGATGACGTGCGGATGGAGCGCAATCGTCATCACCCGCGTCCGCTCGAAACCGCCGCGCGCGTAGAATTCCATGCTGGCGCGGATGCGGTCGGCCATGGCGGTCGAGCCCTGCGAGGCCAGCATGTAGATGGGCACGTCGTTCAGCTCGACCGTGTAGGGGAGCGAGAGCAAAGGCCCCGCCTCGGTCCGCATCCAGACGGGCACGTCATCCACCAGCCAGTCATGCAGGAATTCGACGCCGTTGCGCTTCAGCACCTCGGGCGTATCGGCCTTCTCGCTGAGGCCCGCGCCCAGCCAGGTGCGCACCTTCTGGCCGGAGAAGCGGCGCATGGTGGACAGCGCCTCCTCCACTGCGGCCTTGTCATCCTCGATGGTGGCCAGCGCCCGCTGATACACGCCATGCCCCACGAATTCCCAATCGGCCTGGAGCATCGCCTCCGCCAGGCGCGGGTAATGCGTGCAGATCTGGGAATTGGAGAGGTTGGAGGCGCGGATGCCGAGCGCCCGACACATCTCCAACAGCCGCGACATGCCCACGCGCAGCCCATATTCCACCCAGGTGAAGTTGGGCACGTCCGGGATGGCCTTGATGCCATGCGGCGGCGTCAGGATGGCGCGCGGCATGGGCTGGTCGAAGGGCCAATGCTCCACATTCACGGCCAGGTTCACGATGACGCGCTTGCCGCGGAAGGCGGGCAGCGGCGGCGCGTCGGATTCGAGGCGGAAGGGGATGCGCGGGTTGGGGTCAGGCATGGCGGGCTCCGTCCAGGGGCGGGCATCATGGCCCCCGCCCCCGCATGCGACCAGCCTCAGGCGAACTGCACGGTGATCCGGCCCACGGGCGCCACGGCGGCCGACCATTTCTCGCCCGGGTTGGGCACGCGGCCGAGAGCGAGGCCCGCCACCACCAGCACGGCCCCGGCCGGCATGGGGCCCCAGCGGCGCGCATCCTCGACCAGCTGGTCCATGAGCGGGGCCAGCTTCACCTCGAAGGGGCGCGGGCGGGTGCCGGTGGGGCCGATCCGCACCGACACCACCTCGGGCAGCGGGCCGACGAAGCGCTTGCCCACCAGCACATGGCCGAGCCCGCCAAGGTCCGCCACGCGCTGCGCGGCATCGGGCGCGCCCTGGGCGTAGCGTTCCGCCGCCACGTCCACGACAGGGTGCAGGGCGGAGAAGACGGGGGGCGCGTCGGTCAACTCCTCCCCCAGCACGCCCAGGATGCCGGCGGTGATGCGGATATGCCGCAGCGCGGCCAGCGCGACCGGCGTGCCGGCGCGCAGCAGGCGCGGCTCCAGCAGCGGGGCGGAGACCCAGGTGTCGCCGGGCGCCGGGGCGAGGCGCATGCCCGTCACCGGTATCTCCAACGTCTCGACCAGGGCGGCGGCGATGGCCTCGCCGGCGGCGAGGTCCGTGGGGGCCATTTCCTCGGGAAAGGGGGCGAGCGGGTTGCCCGTCTCCCAGGCCTCGTGCAGCCAGTTCGCGGCCTGGGTGGTGATGTCGGTCATGCGGTCCATGCTGCTCAGTTGAAGGCCGGCAGGGCGGGCTCCTCATCCACGGAGAAGCCGCCATCCGGCACGGTCAGTTCCTGACCCGGCCCGCCGACATTGTCGTAGAGGTAGGAGGGCAGCCAGGTCGCGATCTCCGGGAAGATGTAGAGCATGGCCATGGCGAAGACCACGATGCCCACGAAGGGCAGGCAGCCCAGGAAGATCTCCGACAGCTTCACATGCGGCGGCGCCACCCCCTTCAGGTAATAGGCCGCCATGGCGACGGGCGGCGTGAGGAAGGAGGTTTGCAGGTTCAGCGCCACGATCACGCCGAACAGGATCGGATCAATCTCGAAGGTGCCCAGCAGCGGCAGGAAGATGGGCACGAAGATCAGCACGATCTCGGTCCATTCCAGCGGCCAGCCCAGCAGGAAGATGATGATCTGCGCCATCAGCAAGAACATCATGGGCGAGAGGTCGAGGGCCTTCACCGCCTCCTCCACCACATGGTGGCCGCCCAGCCAGCCGAAGACCGAGGTGAAGATATAGGCGCCGATGAACAGCCAGCAGACCATGGCGGTGGTGCGGGCCGTGAGGAAGACACTCTCCTTCAGCTTGGTGAAGGTGAGGCTGCGGTAGAGCAGCGCCAGCAGCACCGAGCCCGCGGCCCCCATCGCCGCCGCCTCGGAAGGCGTGGCCAGCCCGAACAGGATCGCGCCCAGCACCATGCCGATGAGCACCGCGAGCGGCACGAAGGAGGTGACGAGGGCGAGCAGGATCTGCGCGACCGGCGTCGTGCGCTCCTCGGGCGGCAGGCGGGGCGCCATGCCGGGCTTCACCGTGGCCAGGATCAGCACATAGAGCATGTAGAGGAAGGCAAGGCCGACACCCGGCAGGAAGGCCGCGGCGTAGAGGCGCACCACGCTCTCGCCCGCCGTCGCCCCGTAGAGGATCAGCATGATGGAGGGCGGGATCAGGATGCCGAGGCACCCGCCCGCGCAGGTGACGCCCGCCGCGAGCTTGGGGTCGTAGCCCGCGCGCAGCATGGCGGGGAAGGCCAGCAGCCCCATCAGCGTCACCACCGCGCCCACGATGCCCGTGGCGGTGGCGAACAGCGCGCAGGTGGCGAGAGTGGCGATGGCGAGCGACCCGGGCAGCCCGCCCGAGGCCATCTGCAAGGCGCGGAACAGCCGGTCCAGGATGTTCGCGCGCTCGATCACATAGCCCATGAAGATGAAGAGCGGCACCGAGATCAGCACGTCATTGGCCATGACGGCGTAGGTGCGCTGCACCAGCAGGTCGAAGACGCGCGGGCCCAGGCCGAGATAGCCGAAGCCCAGCCCCATGGCGGTGAGGGTGAAGGCGACAGGGAAGCCGAGCAGGATCACGAAGATGAAGCTGCCCAGCATGATCATGCCGAGAACGGGGTCGGTCACAGGGGCATCTCCGCGCGGCGGGCGGCCGCGATTTCGGCCTCGCGGGCGGCGGCCGCCTGCTTCAGCGTCAGCACTTCCAGCTCCTCCACGTCATGCAGGCGGTCGGGCCAGGCGCCGGTGCGCCAGGCGATGGCGGCGCGCGCCGTCTCGGCCAGGCCCTGCAGGATCATGAGCGCGCCGGCGAAGGGGATGATGAATTTGAAGGGCCAGATATAGGGCCCGTTCGGGCTGATCGAGGACCGTTCATTCTGCCAATAGGACAGGCTGAAGAAGTCCCACCCGAAATAGACCAGCGCCAGCATGCCGGGAAAGAAGAACAGGATGTAGAGCACAAAATCGAGCCCGCCCTGCACCCGCACCGGAAACAGCCGGTAGATGAAATCCGCCCGCACATGCCCCTGGCGCGACAGGGTATAGGCGCCCGCCATCATGAACAGCGTGCCGTAGAGCATGTAGGAGACATCGAAGGCCCAGGCGGTCGGCGCGCGGAAGAGGTAGCGCGCGAAGACCTCATAGACGATGGCCCCGGTCAGCAGCACGATGCACCAGGCAAAGACCTTGCCGATGAAGGCGCTGATCCGGTCCACATTCACCAGCAGTGATTGCACCTGGTCGGCTCCGTGGCGGAAGGGCATGAAAAACGCCCGCCCCGGGGGTTCGGGACGGGCGTGGTGGGGTCAGTGGCTCAGCGCCGCGCGAAGAAGTGGTTGAAGGCGGCGGCGGAGGAGGCGTTGTTGCGCAGGTAGAAGGCGCTGACGCGGCGGCACCAGTCGCGCTGGCTGTCCGTCACCTTCTTGAAGAAGGGGTCGCTCTCCAGGTTCGAGATCACGCCGTCCCAGGCGCGCAGCTGCGCGTCCAGGATGGGGCGGGGCGTGATGTGCACGTTCACGCCGCTGTTGGTCACCATCGCCTGCAGGTCGTTCGGATAGCGCAGCTGCTGCTTCCAGGACATGTCGGCCGAGGCGGCTTCGGCCGCCACGCGCAGCACCGCCTTCAGCTCGGCCGGCAGGCCGTCGAAGCGGCCCTTGTTCCACAGCACCTCGAAGGTCTCGGTGTTCTGGTGGTAGGATTGCAGCATGTAGTTCTTGGCCACGTCCGGGAAGCCGAGGACGCGGTCGGAGGACGGGTTGTTGAACTCCGCGCCGTCAATGACGCCGCGCTCCAGCGCGGGCACGATCTCGCCGCCCGGCAGGGCCGTCACGGCGGCCCCCATGGCGTTGAACAGGTCGGTCGCGAGGCCCACGGTGCGGTAGCGCATGCCGCGCATCTGCTCGGCGTTCTCGACGCGGTTGCGGAACCAGCCCAGCGGCTGCGTCGGCATCGGGCCGGTCTGGAAGCCCACCACGTTCACGCGCAGGATGTCGGTGATCAGCTCATTATACAGCGCCTCACCGCCGCCATAGTAGAACCAGGCGAGGTAGGAGTTCGCGTCGTAGAACCAGGCCGGGGGCGTGCCGAACAGGCTGAAGGCCTTGTTCTTGCCGAACCAGTAGGCCGAGACGCCATGGCCGCCATCGAGCGTGCCGGCGGAGACCGCGTCGATCAGCTGGAAGGCGCCGACCACCGCGCCCGCGGGCAACAGCTCCACCCGCAGCCGGCCGCCGGCCAGCGTGTTGACGCGCGTCACGTAGTCATTGGCGAATTCGTGGAAGATGTCGCGCTGCGGCCAGGTGGACTGGAAGCGCAGGGTGGTGGTCTGCGCGCGGCTGACGCCGGGGGTGGCCAGCACGGCGGCGCCGGCCGCGGCGACCGCGCCGGCCTTGAGCAGGCCGCGGCGGGCGGTCCCGGAGGTGGATGAGGTCATTGGTTTTTCTCTCCCAGTATTCTGTGCCGTTCGCGCGGCCGACGCTTACTGGTTTAGTGAAACAGAAGAAGCCATGCAACGGCTTATGACACCGCGCCGCGCTTGACAGTGCGGCGACCGTTCCGCCAACTGGCCGGCAACAGAGTGGGAAATGATGCGCGACGAGCAGGAGCCCGCGGCCGCTTCGCCCGAGACAAGTGTCTCCGCCCCCGGCTACAGCCTGGACGCCTCGGCCGGGCACATGCTGCGGCGCGCCCACCAGCGCTACCAGTCCATGTTCCAGGAATGCGCGGCGGGGCTCGGCCTCACGGGGCCGCAATTCGCGGCCCTGCTGCGCCTGTCCGAGATGGGGCGCGTCACGCAGAACCATCTGGGCCGGCTGGCCGCCATGGATTCCGCGACCGTGCAGGGGGTGGTGCGGCGCCTCGTGGATCGCGGCCTGGTGCAGGCCGAGGCGGACCGTCAGGACCGTCGCACCCGCATCCTCACCATCACCGAGGCGGGGGCCGAGCTGCTGAGTGCCGCGCAAAAGGCGGGGCGGCGGGCCAATGATTCGGTGCTGGCGCCCCTCTCGGCGGCCGAGCGCCGGCAACTTCTGGCCATGCTGCGGCGGGTGGCGGAGGGTTAGCGTCTGATCCGCGGAGGCGGAATCGCCGGAGCGGTGAATCAGCCGCTCAAGCGATCTGGCCGCCCCGCGTCGCCAGCACCGCCGCGGCCAGATCCTCGCCCGCCCAGCCCACCGACTTGAACAGCGTGATCTGCCCCGGATCGGTGCGGCCCGGATGCGCGCCGCGGCACAGCTCCGCCAGTTCCGCCACCACATGCCCGGCCGTGATGTGCCCCTCCGCGATGGCCTGCACGATGTCCCCCGCCTCGGCCATGGCACCCGCGCGCGTGTCCACCACGCACAGCGCCCGTGCCAGGGCCGGCCCATCGGCCTCGCGCATGTCGGGGCGATAGGCGCCGACCAGGTCGAGATGCATCCCCGGCGCCAGCGCCGCCCCCATGACCAGCGGCGTGGTGGCCAGCGTGGCGGCGCTGATGATGTCGTGGTCGGCGGGCTCGGGGCTGTCCACCGCCACCGCCGGCACCCCATGCGCCGCGAGCCGCGCGGCCAGGGCCCGCGCCTGCTCGGGCCGGCGCGCCCAGATGGAGGTGCGTTCCATGCCATAGGCGGCGTGGAAGGCCTCAGCCAGCGCGGCCGCCACCTTGCCCGCGCCCAGCACCAGGTGCCGGCGCGAATCGGGCCGCGCCAGGTGACGCGCCGCCAGCACCGAGGCGGCGGCCGTGCGGCGGTCCGTCAGCTCCCCGCCATCGAGCAGCGCGACCGGCACGCCCGTCGCGGCATCGGACAGCAGGTATTCCGCATGCACCGCGGGCAGGCCCAGCGCGGCATTGCCGGGGGCCACATGCACGATCTTCACGCCCGAATGCCCCTGCCCCACCGCCGGCATCAGCAGCAGGCTGCCGCCCCCCGGCAGGGGGTGGCGGTGGCGCAGCGGCGCGTCGCAGCCCTCGCGGAACATGGCGGCCAGCGCCTCCACCAGGGCGGGCCATGGCAGGCGGGCGGCGATCTCCTGGCGGTCGAGCTGCAGCATGAACCTTCCCTCTTCGGCACGGCCAGAGGTTGCGCGGCCAGGGCCCAGGCAACAAGGCCCGGCTGTCACATTCCGCAAAAGCCGCGCGATTGATCCCCAGGCGGTGATGGCGCAGTGTCCGGCCCGACCTGCGGTGCCCACGGGCGGCCGCGCCAAGGTTCCAGGAGATGCATATGCCGAACCGGCGACCCCTCGCCCATGCCCTGGGTGGGGCCCTGCTGATGTCCCTCGCGATCGGCCCGGCGGCCGGCCAGGCGCCTGCGCCGCAGGCAACCCCAGCGCCGCAGGCAACCCCGGCGCCGCAGGCGGCCCCAGCACCAGCCCCGGCCCCGGCCCCCGCCGCGACACCCCCTGCGCCCGCCGCGCCCGCCCCAGCGGCACAGCCCCCCGCCGCCGCCGCGCCGGCAGCCCAGGCGCCTGCGCCGGCAGCCCCCGTCAGCATGATTGACACCATCCGCAACCGCGGCGCCCTGCTCTGCGGGGTGAATGCGGGCCTGGCGGGCTTCGCCGCGGCCGATGCCCAGGGCCAGTGGCGCGGCTTCGACGTGGATTATTGCCGCGCCATCGCCATCGCCATCTTCGGCACGGCCGAGGAGCGGGTGCGCTTCATCCCCACCGGCGCCCAGAACCGCTTCACCGCCCTGCAATCGGGCGAGATCGACGTGCTGCTCCGCAACACCAGCTGGACCTTCGCCCGCGACGCCGGCATGGGCTTCGACTTCGGCCCCATCAATTTCTTCGACGGCCAGGGCTTCATGCTGAAGGCCTCGCTCGGCGTGCAGAACGCGCGGCAGATGGCCGGCGCCACCGTCTGCGTGCAGTCCGGCACCACGGCCGAGCAGGTGCTGGCCGAATGGGCCCGCGCCAACCGCATCAACCTCCGCCCCGTCGTGATCGAGCGGCTGGAGGAGATCGTCACCGCCTATGCCGGCGGGCGCTGCGACGCCTTCACCTCCGACATCTCGGCGCTGGCCGCCATCCGCGCCGTGCAGCCCAACCCGGCCGACCACATCATCCTGCCTGACGTGCTGAGCAAGGAGCCCCTGGCCCCCGTGATCCGCCAGGGCGATGGCCGCTTCGCCGACCTGGTGCGCTGGGTGCATTTCGGCCTCGTCACGGCGGAGGAGCTGGGCGTCACCGCCGCCCAGGCCCGCCAGATGGCCGAAGGCGACCCCCGCCCCGAGGTGCAGCGCCTGCTGGGCCGCACGGGCGATCCGGGGCGGCCCTTCGGCCTGGACAATGCCTGGATGCTGAACGTCATCGCCGCCCTCGGCCATTATGGCGAGATCTATGAGCGCAACCTGGGGCCCATCGGCCTGCAGCGCGGGCGCAACGCGCTCTGGACCCAGCCGGGCGGGCTGCAATACGCGCCGCCCTTCCGTTGAGCGGCCGGCCCGCCATTCTCATTGTAGCGGGCCTTTCCATCCTGTAATGGGCGAATGTCCCGCCGCCATGCGCGGCGGGGCCGCCTGGCGGCGCGAGGCCGCCCAGGGGCCGGCGACAGACCGGCCCACGCCATCGCAGGGTTACGCTTCCTCATCCTCGTTCGGGAGTTCGCTGCCGCATGTCCGCCTCCATCGCCACCGCTCCGGCGGCGGCCCCCGCCATCGCCTCCTCCGTGCAGGCGGATGCGCCGCCGGCCATCCTGCTTTCCGGCGTCAACAAATGGTTCGGGTCGCTGCACGTGCTGCGCGACATCCATCTGGAGGTGGCCACCGGGGAGCGGGTCGTGGTCTGCGGCCCCTCGGGCTCGGGCAAGTCCACCCTGATCCGCTGCATCAACCGGCTGGAGGAGCACCAGAAGGGCCGCATCGTCGTGGACGGCATCGAGCTGTCGGGCGATCTGCGCAGCCTGGACGCCATCCGCCGCGAGGTCGGCATGGTGTTCCAGAGCTTCAACCTCTTCCCCCACCTCACCATCCTGGAGAACTGCACCCTCGCCCCCATCTGGGTTCGCAAGATGCCCCGCAAGGAGGCCGAGGAGCTGGCGATGGAATTCCTCACCCGCGTCCGCATCCCCGAGCAGGCGCACAAATACCCGGGCCAGCTCTCGGGCGGGCAGCAGCAGCGCGTCGCCATCGCCCGCGCGCTGTGCATGCGCCCCAAGATCATGCTGTTCGACGAACCGACCTCCGCGCTGGACCCCGAGATGATCAAGGAGGTGCTCGACACCATGGTCATGCTGGCCGAGACGGGCATGACCATGATCTGCGTCACGCATGAGATGGGCTTCGCCCGCCAGGTGGCCGACCGCGTGGTGTTCATGGACCGCGGCGAGGTGGTGGAACAGGGCCCGCCCGCCGAGATCTTCAGCAACCCCCGCACCGAACGCCTGCAGACCTTCCTCGGCCAGATCCTGCGCGGGCATTGACGCATAAGGGCCTTGCGGGGCTGCCATGCGGCGTTCAGGTTTGATCCGGGCGGGCGGCGGGTTCACACCGCGCGCCGCACCGTGACGGAGCACGTCCTTGGCCGACCCCCTCAAACCTGAAAGCCGCACCCCGGAGCGCGCCGCGAGCGCCGCTGCCTTGCTGGGCGTGCTGGGCGTCGTCTATGGCGACATCGGCACAAGCCCGCTCTATGCCATGCGCGCGGCCGCCCACCATTTCAGCCATGACGGGCTGGAGCGCTGGGAGATCCTGGGGCTGCTCAGCCTCATATTCTGGTCGCTGAACATCGTCGTCACCATCAAATACGTCACCTTCGTGCTGCGGGCGGACAACCGCGGCGAGGGCGGCATCCTGGCGCTGACGGCCCTGGCCCAGCGCGGCCTCACCTCGCCGCGGGCCAAGGCGGGCGCCATCCTGATCGGCATGGTGGGTGCGAGCCTCTTCTTCGGGGATGGCATCATCACGCCCGCCATCTCGGTGCTGTCGGCGGTGGAGGGGCTGAAGGTCGTCTCCCCCGCCTTCGAGGAGGCGGTGGTCCCGCTGGCGGTGGTGGTCCTGCTGCTGCTCTTCCTGGTGCAGTCGCGCGGCACCGGCGCGGTGGGCATGGTGTTCGGGCCCATCTGCGCCGTGTGGTTCCTGGTGATCGGCGCGCTCGGCCTTGTCGAGATCATCCGCCACCCGAGCATCCTGGTGGCGCTCTCGCCGCACTACGCCATCCAGTTCACCCTGGCCTATGGGCTGATCGCCTTCATCGCCTTCGGCTCGGTCGTGCTGGCGGTGACGGGGGCGGAGGCGCTCTACGCCGATATGGGCCATTTCGGCCGCAAGCCCATGCGCTATGCGTGGCTCTTCTTCGTGCTGCCGGCGCTGTGCCTGAACTATTTCGGCCAGGGCGCGCTGCTGCTGTTCGAGCCCGAGGCGCTGGTGAACCCCTTCTACCTGCTGGCCCCCGAATGGTTCCGCCTGCCGCTGGTGGTGCTGGCGACCATGGCCACCATCATCGCGAGCCAGGCGATGATCTCGGGCGCCTTCTCCATCGCGCGGCAATGCGTGCAGATGGGCTTCCTGCCGCGGCTGGAGGTGCGCCACACCTCGGCCACCGAGGAAGGGCAGATCTACCTGCCCCAGGTGAATTTCCTCCTGCTGGTGGGCGTGCTGACGCTGGTCATCATCTTCGGCGAGTCCGAGCGCCTGGCCGCCGCCTATGGCTTCGCGGTCACGGGCACCTTCGTCTGCACCACCCTGCTGGCGGCGGCCGTCTACCACGCGCAGTTCCGCTGGCCCGTGGCGCTGGTCGTCCCGGTCTTCGGCGCCTTCCTGCTGCTGGACGTGGTGTTCTTCGCCTCCAACGTGCTGAAGATCCCCGATGGCGGCTATGTGCCGCTCATTGTCGGGACCGGCATCTTCCTGCTGATGACGACCTGGCAGCGCGGGCGGGACCTGCTCTTCGCCCGCTTCCGGCAGGATGGGCTTCCCCTGCGCTCCTTCATCGCGCGGCTGCCGCAGAGCCGCACCCTGCGCGTGCCCGGCATCGCGGTCTTCATGACCAGCCAGGCCGACTACCTGCCCGGCGCCCTGCTGCACAACCTCAAGCACAACAAGGTGCTGCACGAGAACGTGCTGTTCGTGACCGTGACCAATGAGAGCATCCCCCATGTCGGGCCCGAGCGCCGGCGCGAGGTGGAGGAACTGGCTCCCGGCATCCACCGCGTCAGCCTGCACTACGGCTTCCAGGAGAGCCCCAACATCCCGCGCGAACTCGAATCCCTGCGCGAGCTGGGCATCCCCTTCGAGCCCATGCAGACCAGCTATTTCCTGGGCCGCGAGACCATCGTGGCGGCGGCCGTGCCGCGCATGTCGCGCTGGCGGCAATGGCTGTTCATGCTGATGAGCCGCAACGCCGTGCCCGCCACGGAATTCTTCCGCATCCCCTCCGACCGCGTGGTGGAACTGGGCGTCAGGGTCGCGATCTGACCATGGTGTTCCTGCGTTCGCTGCTGTTCAACATCGCCTTCTATGGCTTCACGGCGCTGATCTCGCTCGCGGCGCTGCCGCTGCTGGCGGCGCCGCCCGCCGCGATTCGCTGGGCCATGCGCGTCTGGGCGCGGGGATCGGTGGCCATGCTGCGCGGCATCTGCGGCGTGAAGATCGTGGTGGAGGGGCGCGAGCACCTGCCCGCGGGCGGGCCCGCCCTCATCGCCTCGCGCCATGAATCGGCCTTCGACACCCTCATCTGGATCACCCTGGTGCCGGACAATGTCTATGTCCTGAAGCGGGAACTGTTGCGCATCCCCGTCTTCGGCTGGCACGCACGCCATGCGGGGATGATCAGCGTGGACCGTAAGGCGGGTGCGACGGCCATGCGCGGCCTGCTGCGCGACGCCAGGGAAGCGACCGCCGCCGGCCGGCAGATCGTCATCTTCCCCGAAGGCACGCGCGCGCAGCCCGACCAGACCCTGCCGCTGCAACCCGGCATCCTGGCGCTCGCCAAGGCGACCGGCCTGCCGGTGATCCCGGTCGCGACCAATAGCGGGCGCGTCTGGGGAAAGCGCGCCTTCCTCAAGCGGCCGGGCACCATCATCCTGCGCATCCTGCCACCCCTGCCCGCCCAGGACCTGCTGCCGCGCCTCGCCGCCTGCCTCCAGGCGGAGCAGGCGCGGCTTTAACCCGGCGGGGCTTCCGGCGGGCGCACCGACAGCCGGTCCAGCCGCAGCCCGCGCCGTTCCAGGATGCGGATGCCATAGCCATCCAGCACCAGCTCCTGCCCCACGGGCGGGATGCCGCGGTGCCGCCCCACGACGAAGCCGGCCAAGGTCGCGGCCTCGTTCTCCGGCAGGTTCCAGCCCAGCTCGCGGTTGAGGTCGCGCAGCCGCACATCGCCCCGGATTTCGAGGGTGCCGTTGCCCGCGAGGTCGGAGAGGATGGGCTCGCCGCGCTCCGCGATCTGGCCCACGACCACCTCGAGAATATCCTCCAGCGTGACGATGCCCTTCAGCGTCCCGTATTCGTCCACGACGATGGCGATGCGGTGCGGCGTGCGCCGGAAATCCTGGAGCTGGGCGCGCAGGGGCCGCCCCTCGCTCACCACCATGGGCGGTGTCGCGATGGCGGCGAGGTCCAGCCGCGCGGCATCGCCCCCCGCCGCCGTCAGCGCCCGCAGCACGTCGCGCGGGCTGATGATGCCCAGCAGGTCCTCGCCATTGCGTCGCCACAGCGGCAGGCGCTGGTGGGGCTGGTCCAGCAGCAGGGCCACGAGCTCGGCCGCCGGGCGGTCCGCGTCCAGCGCCACCACGCGCGAGCGGTGGGTCATCACGTCACGCACCACCATGTCGTCCAGCGCCAGCACGCCGCGCAGCATGCGGCGTTCCTCCATGGCGGCGAGGTCGGCCTCGCCCTTCTGGCCCATGCCGTGCAGCTCGATGGCGCCCAGCAGCTCGTCTTCCGTGATGCCGGGATTGTCGGTGGCGGGGGGCCTGGAGCCGAAGACGCCGAGCGTGGCGCGCACGATGGCGTTCACCCCCGCCGCCACCGGCCCCAGCAGCGCCATGACGCCGGCCAGCAGCGGGGTCAGGCGCAGCGCCGCATTGTCGGGCCGGCGCAGCGCGACCGTCTTGGGCAGCACCTCCGAGAAGATGACCAGCAGCGCCGTCATGGCCAGCGAGGCATAGACCACGCCCCCTCCCCGAACCAGGAGATGAGCAGGGCCGAGGCCAGGGCGGTGGCCGTCGTGTTCACCAAGTTGTTGCCGACCAGGATGGCGGCCACCACCTGCTCCTTCCGCTCGGTCAGGCCGGAGAGGCGGTTGGCGCGGCGGTCGCCCTCGCGCGCGCGGCGCAGCACGAAGGCGCGGCTGGCGGCGGTGAAAGCCGTCTCGGTCCCGGAGAACAGCGCGGAGGCCATCAGCAGCAGGACGATCAGTCCCAGGGTGATCAGGCTTCCGAAGTCCATTGCGTCCTCTCACGCCGCGGTGGCGGCTGCGCCCATGATATCGGGGGCCCATGGTATCGGGGGCGGCATCAGCCCGCGAGGCTGGCTTCGATCCGCAACGCCGCGTCCAGCGCCGCGCGCCCCGCCGCGCCATCGGCCTCATAGGCGCCGCCGCCCTGGATGGCGGCGATGAAGGCCGCGTGCTGGGCCTCCAGACTGTCATGGTCGGTCCAGGAATGGCGGTCCAGGCCCCAGCCTGGCATGTGCTCCACCGGGCTCGCGCCACCGGGGGCCAGGGCCTCCAGGCTGCGGGCCAGGAAATCCACCCGCAGCTCGCCCTCCGGCCCCATGGCGCGCAGGCGGCGTTCGAGGCCGACGGCCACGCGGCTGGCCGTCACCTGGGCCTGGGTGCCGTCGGCGAAACGAAGCTGGGCCACGGCCCAGTCCGGGTGGTCGCTGGCCACCCGGCCGCCCACGGCGCGGACCTCCGCCAGCGGGGCCGGCACCAGGGAGAGAATTAAATCCAGGTCATGGATCATCAGGTCGAGCACGACCGAGACATCCAGGCTGCGCGGCCGGAAGGGGGCGACCCGCACCGCCTCGATGGCCTGCAGCCGCCGACCGGAGAGCGAGGTGCGCAGCGTGCGGATGGCCGCCGAATGCCGCTCGATATGCCCCACCATCAGGACCCGGCCCCGTGCCGCGGCCAGGGAGACCAGCGCATCGGCCTCTTCGGTCGTGGCGGCGATGGGCTTTTCCACGAACACATGGCGCCCCGATTCCAGGGCGCTCGTGGCCAGCGGGGCGTGGAAGCGGGTGGGGGTCGCGATCACCACCGCGTCGCAGGCCGCGATCAGCTCCTCGGCGCCCAGGGTGGCGCAGCCGGCCTCCCCCGCCACCTGGGCGGCCCGGGCCGGGTCCGCGTCATGCAGCCCCACCAGGGTGGCGCCGGGGGCCCGCGCCAGCTTGAGGGCATGGAAGCGGCCGAAATAGCCCGCGCCGAGGACGCCGATGCGTAAGGACATGTTGCGTCATGCCTAGCCTGAGCGGGGCGCACTTGCATCCCCCCTCCCCCTCGTCATGTTCCCGCCGCGCAGACGGGGCTCTTCGGTCACATGATGTATTTTTCGCGTTGGAAGACGTTTTCCATCCTGGGCGTGTGCCTGGCGGCGCTGCTGCTGAGCCTGCCCAACCTCTTCCCGCGCGCCTCCGCGCCCGAATGGTTCCCCATGCGCCAGGTGAACCTGGGCCTTGATCTGCGCGGCGGGTCCTACCTGCTGCTGGAGGTGGACACTTCCGTCCTGCTGCGCGAGCGGCTGGAGGCGGTGGTCGAGGGCACGCGCCGGGGCCTGGGCCAGGCCACCCCGCGAATCTCCTACACCGGCCTGACCGCCCAGCCCGACCAGCGCCGGGTGCAGCTGCGAATCACGGACCCCGCCCAGCGCGACACGGCCCTGCGCATCATCCGGGAGCTGGCGAACCCCGTCACCGTCAGCGCCGGCAACCAGCAGCCCGACATGGAGGTGGCGGCCGGCCCGGATGGCACCATCACCGCCACCATCACCGAGGCCGGGCTGCGCGCCAAGGCGACCAACGCGGTCGAGCAATCCATCGAGATCGTCCGCCGCCGCATCGACGAGACGGGCGTGGCCGAGGCGCTGATCGCCCGCCAGGGTGCCAACCGCATCCTGGTCCAGCTGCCCGGCGTGGAAGACCCCCAGCGCATCAAGGACCTGCTGGGCCGCACCGCGCGGATGACCTTCCATCTGCTGGACGAGACGGCCAACCTCCAGGCCATCACCGCCCCCCCGGCGTCATGTTCCTGACCGGCGAGCAGACGGGCGAGCGCTTCGCCGTGCGCCGCCGCGTGGAGGTGGATGGCGCGAATTTGAACGACGCCCGCGCCGCCCAGGACAGCCGCACCGGCGAATGGGTGGTGAATTTCAGCTTCGATTCGATCGGCACGCGCCGCTTCGCGGACATCACCCGCGCCAATGTGGGCCGGCCCTTCGCCATCGTGCTCGATGACCGCGTCATCACCGCCCCCGTGATCCGCGAGCCCATCACGGGCGGCCGCGGGCAGATCAGCGGCAGCTTCACCGTCCGCACCGCCAATGACCTGGCCGTGCTGCTGCGCGCCGGCGCCCTGCCCGCGCCGCTGACGGTGGTCGAGGAGCGCACCGTCGGGCCCGAGCTGGGCGAGGACGCGATCCGCGCGGGCCTCATCAGCCTCGCCGCCGGCTTCCTCTTCGTCTTCCTCTACATGGGCTTCGCCTACGGGTTGTTCGGCTGGATCGCGAACATCGCGCTCGGCATCAACATCCTGCTGCTGATCGCGGCCATGTCGCTGCTGGAAGCGACACTCACCCTGCCCGGCATTGCGGGCATCGTGCTGACGCTGGGCACGGCGCTCGACGCCAACATCCTGATCAACGAGCGAATCCGGGAGGAGGTGAAGAATGGCCGCTCCCCCCTCTCGGCGCTGGAGACGGGCTATACCAAGGCCTCCGGCACCATCCTCGACGCCAATTTGACCAACCTGATCGCCATGGGCTTCCTCTATGGCTTCGGCTCGGGCCCGGTGCGCGGCTTCGCGGTGACGGTCGCCATCGGCACCCTGGCGCAGATGTGGACGGCCACGGTGCTGGTCCGCCTCTTCACCGTCTGGTGGTATCGCTGGCGCCGCCCGAAGGAGCTGCCGGTCATCGAGAAGCCCGGCGTGGGGCTGATGGAGCGGCTGCGCCGCCCCCTCTTCCGCATCGTGCCGGATGTGACGCGCATTCCCTTCATGAAGGGGGCGGTCATGGGGCTCGTCGTCTCGGGCCTGCTCTCCACCGCCTCCGTCATCGGCGCCTTCTACCCGGGGCTGCAGCGCGGCATCGACTTCCAGGGCGGCATCATCATGGAGGTCCGCACGCCGGAGCCCGCGAACCTCCCCGCCATGCGCGCGGCCGTGGCCGGTCTTGACACCGGCGATGTCGGCCTGCAGCGCTTCGGCGACGAGAACACGGTCCTGGCCCGCGTGGCCGCGCCCAATGACGAGGCGCAGACCCAGGCCGTGGTGAACAGCGTCCGTGCCGCGCTGGAAGGCGCGCAGGAGGGGCTGCGCGTGCTGCGCGTGGAGGCCGTGGGCAACCGCATCTCGGCCGAGCTGTTCCAGGGCGGGCTCATCGCGCTCGGCCTCTCGCTGCTGGCCATGATGGTCTATATCTGGGTGCGCTTCGAATGGGAGTTCGGCTTCGCCGCCCTCATCACCCTGATCCTGGACACCACCAAGGCCGTGGGCTTCATGGTGCTGTTCCAGATCGAGTTCAACCTGACCACCATCGCGGCCATCCTGACCATCATCGGCTTCTCGGTGAACGACAAGGTCGTGGTCTATGACCGGATGCGCGAGAACCTTCGCCGCTACAAGGTGATGCCGCTGCGCGACGTGGTGGACCTCTCCATCAACGAGACGTTGAACCGCACCATCGGCACCTCCATGACGCTCGCGCTGGCCGTGCTGCCGCTGGCGCTGTTCGGCGGCGCCACGCTGGCGGGCTTCGCCTGGGTGATGCTGTTCGGCGTGGTGCTCTGCACCTCCTCCTCCATCTTCATCGCCGCCCCCATCGTGCTCTTCACCGGGGCGAAGCGCCTGCGGCCCGGCCTGGCTGCGGAGGGCGCCGGCGAAAAGAAGGAGGTTGCCACGCCGTAAGGCTCCGCCCCGCCCTGTCCAGGCATTGAGACGGGGCGGCGCGGCGTATAGGCTACCGCACTGTTCGCATTTCCAGGTGCCTTTGCCCCAGAACGAGACATCCAGGCCCAAGGCGGAGCCCGCCGAAGCCGCTCCGGCCGCTCGCATCGCCGTGGTGACGCGCGACCCCCGGCTCGCCGAGGCCGTCCGGGCCGCCGCCTCCCGGGCCGGGGTGGAGCCGCCCATCGTGCTCGACGGGCATGCCGCGCTGATGGCCGCGGTGCTGGAAGGCAGGGGCGGCTTCGCGCACCTCTTCCTCCAGGAGAGCATGACGGGTGTGGAATCCACCCTGCTCGACGCCCTGGCCGAGGCCTCGCCCGGCGCCACCATCCTGCCCCTGCCCGCCCATGCCCCGCCCGCCGAGCTGGAAGCGCGCATCCGCGCGGCGCTGACGGGCGGCCCCCCGCGCCCCCCACGCCGCGTGGCGGCGGCCTCGCGGGCATGGCGCGGCGGCTCGATGGGGATGACGGGCTGCTGCTGCGCTACCAGCCCATCGTCCGCGTGCGCGACCGCCGCCTCGTCATGGTCGAGGCCCTGGCGCGCTGGCGGGGCGACCCGGTGGCGCTCGGCCCCGGCAGCTTCGTGCCCGCCCTGGAACGCGCGGGGCTGGCGCGGCGCCTGGCCGCCGCCGTGGCCCGCATCGCGGCGAGCGACCTGATGCGCAACGGCACCCCCGCGGGCCTCGCCGTCTCGGTGAACCTGCCGGTGGATGAGCTGGAGAAGCGCGACACCCTCTCCTGGATCGCGGACCAGCTGCGCGCGGCCCGGATGCCGCGCCACCGCCTGGCCATCGAACTGACCGAGACCTCACCCGTGCGCGACTTCTCGCGCCTGGGCCGTTCGGTGCGGCGGCTGCGCGCGCGCGGCCACCAGGTGCTGATTGATGATTTCGAGATGGATGACCGGCGGCGGCGCCTGCTGCGCCTGCCCTTCTCCGGCGTGAAGCTCGACAAGGACTTCGTGCAGAGCCTCGCCACCTCCGCCCGGGCGCGGCAGCAGGTGCGGCGGCTGGCGCGGCAGGGGCTGAGCATGACGGCGGAGGGTGTCTCCACCGCCGCCATCTGGCGTTCGCTGCGCCACCTGGGCGTGGAGCGGGCCCAGGGCTTCTGGCTGGCCCGCCCGCTGCCGCTGGCCGCCCTGTCCGCCTGGGTGGACCGCTGGCGGGCGTCCCAAGCGGGATGAGGCCTGCGGGATGAAGCCGGCGGGCGTCAGGCCCCCCGATAGGCCTCCGCATACAGCGCCATGATCTGCTCCGCCGCCGGCACGCGCGGGTTGTTGCCCGGGCTGCCCGAGGCCAGCGCCTGCGCCGCCATGGTGGGCAGCAGCCCGTTCCAGCGCGCCTCCTCGATGCCCCAGGCGGCGGGGGTGGGCACCTCCAGCTCCGTGTTCAGGGCGCGCAGTTCCTCCAGCAGCTTGGCCCCCGCCACCTGGTCGGCATCGCTCGGCGCGGCGCAACCCATGCAGCGCGCGGCCTCGGCATAGCGCGGCAGGGCGGCATCCAGGCTGAAGCGCGTGACCGCCGGCAGCAGCATGGCGTTGGAAAGGCCATGCGGCACATGGAAATGCGCGCCGATGGGCCGCGACATGCCATGCACCAGCGCCACCGAGGCGTTGGAGAAGGCGAGCCCCGCCAGCGTCGCCCCCAGCATCATCGCCTCGCGCGCCGCGGCGTTCCCGCCATCGGCATAGACGGGGCGGAGGTTGGGGCCGATCAGGCGCATCGCCTCCCGCGCATACATGTCCGAGACGGGGTTGGCGCGCTGGCTGACGAAGGCCTCCAGCGCATGGGTCAGGCTGTCGATGCCCGTGTCGGCCGTGATGCGGCGCGGCAGGGTGAAGGTCAGCTCATGGTCCACCACGGCGGCCAGCGGCAGGGCGCCCAGGCCCGCGATGAGCATCTTCTCATCGGTCTCGGTGTCGGTGATGACGGTGAAGCGCGTGGCCTCGCTGCCCGTGCCGGCCGTGGTGGGCACGCAGATGACGGGCAGCGCGCCGCGATCCGCCGCCACGGGCACCTTGAAGTCGCGCATCTTCGCACCGGACGGCGCGGCGGCGAGGATGGCCATGGCCTTGGCCGTGTCCATCGGGCTGCCGCCGCCGAAGCCCAGCAGCACGTCGTAATCGCCGCCCCGCAGGACGGCGACGCCGGCCTCGATCACCGTGTCGGTCGGGTCGGGCACGGTCTCGTGGAACACGACAGGGGTCATGCCGGCCTCGCGCAGCGGGGCGAGGCAGCGTTCGACCAGCCCCGAGGAGACCATGAAGGGGTCCGTCACCACCAGCGGGCGGGAGAAGCCGAACTGACCGAGCAGCGCCCCCAGCCGCGCGATGCTTCCCGCCCCCACCAGCATCTGACGGGGGGCCACGATCGCCTGGACCATGCGTTTCCTCTTGCGCGAGTTATGTCCGCGCGGCCGCCTCCGCGTAGAGGGCGAGCCGCTTCGCCGCATTGGGGGCCAGGCCGCCGGCGAAGTCCACCCCCGCCGGGGGCAGTTCATCGGCCAGGTGGCAGGCCACGCCATTCTTCAGCACCGGATCCTGCTGGCGGCAGATGTCCTGCGCGTAGGGGCAGCGCGTGTGGAAGCGGCAGCCGGGCGGGATGTTCATGGGGCTGGGCACGTCGCCGCCGAGCGGTGTCACGCGGCCCTTGCGCGAGGGGTCCGGGTGCGGGATCGCGGCCAGCAGCGCCCGCGTGTAGGGGTGGCGCGGGTTGGAGAAGAGCGCGCGCTTCTCGCCGATTTCCACGATGCGGCCGAGATACATGACCGCGATCCGGTCGGCCACATGCTTCACCACCGCGAGGTCATGCGCGATGAAGAGATAGGCCAGCCCGAGGCGCCGCTGCAGGTCGCGCAGCAGGTTCACCACCTGCGCCTGGATGGAGACGTCGAGCGCGGAGACCGGCTCGTCGCACACCACGAGGTCCGGCTCCACGGCCAGCGCGCGGGCAATGCCGATGCGCTGCCGCTGCCCGCCGCTGAACTCATGCCCGTAGCGCTGCGCGTGATAGGGCGCGAGGCCCACCAGCTTCAGCAATTCCTCGACGCGGGCCTTGCGGGAGGCGGCGTCACCGATGTTGTGGACCTCCATCGGCTCCGCGATGGTCTGCCCCACCGTGTAGCGCGGGTTGAGCGAGGCGTAGGGGTCCTGGAAGACGATCTGCGCGCGACGGCGGAAGCCCTTGAGCGTCGCGCCATCCAGCGTGGTGATGTCGGTCCCCTGGAACTTCACGGCCCCCGTGGTGGGCTCGATGAGGCGCAGCACCAGGCGCGCGGTGGTGGATTTGCCGCAGCCGCTCTCGCCCACCAGGGCCAGGGTTTCGCCGCGGTTGAGCGTGAAGGAGACACCATCCACCGCGCGCACCAGCCCGACCTGCTTGGCCAGGATGGCGCCCTTGCGGACGGGGTAGTGCTTGGCGAGGTTCTCGACGTCCAGCAACACGGTCATGCCGCCTCCGATCGCAGAAGGGTGGCGCGCAGCGGCGCCCGAAGGCGTGAATCGGTGGCGCAAACGGTCATGCCGCGACACTCGCTTCAACGGGCGCGCGGATGCACGCCACTTCATGGCCAGGAATGATGGACCGCAGCGGCGGGATCTCCGCGCGGCAAGCCTCGATGGCGAAGGGGCAGCGCGGGTTGAAGCGGCAGCCGCGCGGCAGGTTGAAGGGGGGCGGCACGGTGCCGCGGATGGCCAGCAGGTTCTCGCGGTCCTCATCCAGGCGCGGAATGCTGCCGAGAAGGCCCAGCGTGTAGGGGTGCTGCGGGTCCTCGAAGAGGGCGCGGGCGTTCGTGCGCTCCACCACCTTGCCCGAATACATCACCGCCACCTCATCGGCCATTTCCGCGATCACGCCGAGGTCATGGGTGATGAGGATGATGGCCATGCCCGTCTCGGCCTGGAGTTCGCGCAGCAGGTCCAGGATCTGCGCCTGCACCGTCACGTCCAGCGCCGTGGTGGGCTCATCCGCGATGAGCAGCTTGGGCGAGCAGGCCAGCGCCATCGCGATCATGACGCGCTGGCGCATGCCGCCCGAGAGCTGGTGCGGGTATTCGTCGAAGCGCCGCTCCGGCGAGGGGATGCGCACGCGCTTCAGCGCCTCGATGCCGCGGTTGCGCAGTTCGGCGTTGCTCGCGCGCGGGTCGTGGGCGCGGATGGCCTCGGTGATCTGGAAACCCACGCTGTGCACGGGGTTCAGCGAGGTCATCGGCTCCTGGAAGATCATCGCGATGTCGCGGCCGCGCACCTGGCGCATCTCGGCCATGGAGAGCGAGGCGAGGTCACGCTGGCCCAGCATCACCCGGCCCGCCGCGATGCGCCCGGGATGCGCCACGAGGCGCATCACGGACAGCGACAGCACGGATTTCCCGCAGCCGCTCTCGCCCACGATGCCGAGCGTCCTGCCGCGATGGACCTCGAGCGAAACGCCATCCACCGCCGGCACGTCGCCGCCCGAGGTGCGGAAGACCGTGCGAAGGCCCTCGATGCGGAGCAGGGGTTCGGACATCACAGCCACTTGAAGGTGGGGGGGCGATCTTGTCCACCGGCCGGTGTGCCCAGTCCTGCTGGGTGGCCTTGGCGGTGATGCGCTTCTGCGCTTCGGCCAGATGGGCGGCGGCCTGGCGGAAATCCATGGTCAGGACCTCGCCATTCTCCACCACCTTCTCGCCATCCACGAAGACGTCCTTCACCGCGCGGTCGCCGGCGGCGTAGATCAGGCTGCGCACGGGGTCGTGGCGCGGCTGCATGCGCGGATGGGTCGCGTCCACCAGCACGATGTCGGCGCGGGCACCGACCGCGAGGCGGCCGATATCGTCGCGCCCCAGCGCCTTCGCGCCGCCGATGGTGGCGGCGTTGAAGATGTCGTTGGTGGTGGTGGTGCGCGGGTCGTTGGCCTGGGTGCGGGCCAGATAGGCCACGAGGCGCAGCTCATCCAGCATGTTGTGCGGGTAGGTGTCGGTGCCCACGCCGAGGTTCACGCCGCGGCGGTGATAGCGCCCGAAATCCTTCATGGTGATGCCGCGCCGCGCGAAGACGGTCGGGCAATGGGCCACCGTGGTGCCCGTCTCGGCGAGGATCGAGAGGTCGCGGTCCGTGTGCCAGGGCGTGCTCGGATGGTCGTCCAGGAAGATGCCGTGGCCGATGATGGATTGCTGGTCGAGCAGCCCCATCTCGTGCAGCCACTGGATGGGCGTGAAGCCGTGGCGGCGCGTGATCTCGTGGAACTCCACCACGGACTGCGCGGCGTGGATCTGCCAGGAGATGCCGCGGGCGCGGGCCTCGGCGCGGCTGTCGCGCAGGAGTTCGGGCGTGCAGGTGTCAATCTGCGCGGGGCAGGCCATGCCGAAGAGGCGGCCCGAGGGGTGCTGTTCCGCGCGCTGGATGAGGGTGAAGGCCTCTTCCATCGCCTTCTCGCCGGCCTTCTCGTCCCACTCATATTCGACGACATGGCCGTTCTTGGTGAACCACCGCGCCGACTTGAACATCGGCGCGATGCAAACGCGCATGCCGGCCTCGGCCAGCAGGTCGAGCCAACCCGGATGCGCCATGGACAGGTCGCACAGCGTGGTGACGCCGGAGAGCAGAAGCTCGCTCAGCGCCACGCGCACGCAGTCCGGCACCGCCTCCGCGTCCGAGCGGAAGATGGGCATGAACTCATAGAGGGAGGAATTGTAGAGGCCGGGGCTGCCGATCTCGTCGAGCAGCCCCTTGTTCATCGGCTCGCTGGTCGGGTGCGAGTGGATGTTCACGAGGCCCGGCATGACCAGCATGCCGGTGCCGTCCACCACCTTGTCCGCCACGCCGTCATAGCCCCGGCCGACGAAGCGGATGACGCCCCCTTCGAAGGCGAGGTCCGCATCGGGCATGTAGACATGCCGCTTTTCCGAGGCATCCCAGGCGACGATGAGTTCGGCGCCCTTGATCAGCGTGGTGGCCATGGTGGTGCTTCCTTGCCGTTTACTGCTTCAGCGGACCCGCAGGTCCAGGCCCTTGTAGATCGCGATGCCGTAGAGGCCGTGCGCGCGCGCGCCCTCCACCCGGCGGGTGCTGAACAGGTTCAGGTTGTTGTGCGCGATGTTCATCCAGGCCGAGCTTTCATTGAGCTGGCGCTGGAGGTCCGCCATGGCGCGCGCGCGCACCGCGGGGTCCGTCGCCGAGCGGCCTTCTTCCAGCCAGGCGTCGGTCTGCGGGTCGTTCCAGTTCATGCGGTTCGGCGTGGGCCGCGAACGGCTGTGCCAGTAGAGGTTCAGCGCGTCATTGGCCGAGATGTAGGGGTAGCTCAGGAACAGCACGTCGAAGTCCTGGCTGGCCAGGCGCCCCCAGGCCACCGTCGCGTCGAAGAGCTGCACGCGCAGCTCGATCCCCACCTGGCGCACGGCCTGCTGGATGATCTCGCCCAGGCGCTGGTTCACCAGGTTGTTGATGGCGAAGAGCGTGAGCGTGGCGCGCTGGCCGTCCTTCACGCGGACGCCATCGGGCCCGGCGCGCCAGCCGGCCTCGTCCAGCATGCGGCGGGCGGCGGCGGGGTCGAAGGCGGGCACGCCCTGGTCACCGGCCTCGTAGTAGTCGAGTGCCGTGGGGTTGATGATGCCGCGCGCGGGCCGCGCATTGCCGGACCACACGGCGCGCACCATGGCCGGCCGGTCCACCGCCATGTGGAAGGCGCGACGGATGGCGATGTCATTGGCCACCGGGCGGTCCACCTTGAAGCCCAGATAGGTGTCCCACAGGTAGTTGGGCTGCGTGTCGATGGTGACCGTGGGCACCCGGCGCAGGGATTCGATGAAGGCGTCGGGGATGTACTGCGTCAGATCCGCCTGGTTGGACTGCAGCGCGGCCACGCGCGAGGCGGCCTCCGGGATCACGCGCCAGACGATGCGCTCCACATGGGCCGGGCCCTGGTTCTGCATCACCGGCGGGCCCCAGCGGTAGTTGGGGTGGCGCGTCAGCACCAGCTGGTTGCGGGGCGTCCAGCTCTCCCAGCAGAAGGGGCCGGTGCCGTTGAAGCCCTGCACGCCGAAATTGTCGCCCAGCCGCTCCACCGCGGCGGGGTCCAGCGCCGAGGCGAAGAACTGCGCGAGGTTGGGCAGCAGCTCCGAATGCGGGCGGTTCAGCTCATAGACCAGCGTGTGCGGGCCGGTGGCCCGGATTTCCTTCACATCGCCCGCGCGCCAGGCGACGGGCGAGGTCACGCGCGGGGTGGTGCGGCCGATCCAGCGGTTCAGGCTGAAGGCCATGGCTTCCGCGGTGAAGGGCGTGCCGTCGCAGAAGGTGACGCCCTGGCGCAGATGGAAGGTGTAGGTGAGGCCGTCCTCCGACACGTCCCAGCGCTCGGCGAGGCCGGGGCGGATGGTGCGCATGTCGTAGTCCATGCTGACCAGCGTGTCGGACAGCATGGTGATGACCTCGCCGGCGGCCAGTGCCGTCGAGCGCGCGGGGTCATAACGGTCGGCGTCGATCTCGCGCATGATCGTGATCTGGTTGCGCGGCTGCGCCTGCGCCTGCCCGGCCACGAGGGCGAGGCCCATCGCGGCCAGCCCCCCCAGCGTCGCGCGTTGCCAGAAGCTTTTCATCTCTTTGCTCTCCCTGATTGGACTAGATCCGATCGCACATGGCCGCTTGCGGCCATTGCGTGAATCGGCTCGGAAAATGACGGCAAAGGCGGTTTCCGCGCATGTGGAAACCGCCCTAAATGCGCAGCCGGGGATCGAGCGCGTCGCGCAGCGCATCGCCCAGCAGGTTGAAGGCCAGCACGATCACGAAGATGCCCAAGGACGGGATCACGCTGATGTGCGGCGCGATGAAGAGGAAGTTGCGCCCCTGCGCCGCCATGGCCCCCAGCTCCGCCGTCGGCGGCTGCGCGCCGAGGCCGAGGAAGGAGAGCGCGGAGCCCAGCAGAATGACCTGGCCCAGCCGCAGCGTGGAGAACACGAAGACGGAGGAGAGGCAGTTGGGCGCCAAATGCCGGAAGATCAGCCGCAGGTCGTTCATGCCGATGGCGCGCGCGGCCTCGATGTAGTCGAGGCCCATCACCACCAGCGCGGAGCTGCGCACGATGCGCGCCATCAGCGGGATGGTCGCGATGGACAGCGCGATGATGACGGCGGTCAGGCCGGGTCCGAAGATCGCCGCCAGCGCCAGGCCGAAGAGGATGGCCGGGAAGCTCAGCAGCATGTCCATCAGCCGCATCAGCAACCCGTCTATGCGACGGTAATAGGCCGCGCAGAAGCCCACCACCGCGCCGATCACGCCGCCCACGACCAGCGAGAGCAGGCCCATGCCCAGCGTCACGCGCAGGCCGAACAGCATGCGCGAGAAGATGTCGCGCCCCTGCCCGTCCGTGCCGAACCAGTAGCGCGAGGAGGGGGGTTCCATCACCGCCATCAGGTCGGTGGCGAAGGGATCATGCGGCGCGAGCCAGGGCGCGAAGACCGCCAGCAGCACGATCAGGATGACGAGGATGAGGCTGACCGTCCCGCCGAAATCCCGCAGCAGCATGCGCAGCGCCGAGGGGCGGCGCGGGGCCGAGGGGGCGGTGGTGGCGTCGAGGGTGGTGTCGCTCATGTCCCTGCCCTCACGATTGCCGCACGCGCGGGTCGAGCACCGCGTAGAGAAGGTCCACGATCAGATTCACCAGGATGAACCCGGCCGAGAGCACGATGATGGTGCCCTGCGCCATGGGGAAATCGGCGGAGAGGATGGCGCCCACCGCAAGCCGCCCCACGCCGGGCCAGGAGAAGATGGTCTCGGTCACGACGGCGCCGCCCAGCAGGAAGCCGATCTGCAGGCCGATCAGCGTCACCACCGGGATCAGCGCGTTGCGCAGCGCGTGGCGCAGCACCACCAGCCGCTCGTTCAGCCCCTTGGCGCGCGCGGTACGGACATGGTCGGCCGAGAGCGTGTCCACCACCGCCGTGCGCGTCATGCGCGCCACGGGCCCGACCAGCACGCCGCCCAGCGTGATGGCGGGGAGGATGATGGCGCGTATGCCCTCCCAGGTCCAAAGCGGGCCCTCGCGGCCGGTGAAGGGCAGCAACTGCCACTGGAAGCCCGCGAACCAGATCAAGACGAGGCCCAGGAAGAAGACCGGCACCGAGACGCCCGCCACGCTGACGGCCATGATGGTGCGGTCCAGGATGGAGCCGCGCCAATAGGCCGCGATGGTGCCGAGGAAGATGCCCGTGGGAATGGACCACACGAGCGAGGCCAGCATCAGCTCCACCGTCGGCCCGATGGTCGCGCCCAGTTCCTGCGTCACCGGCACGTTGTTGATGATGGAGACGCCCAGATCCCCCTGCGCCAGCCGCCAGAGATAAAGGCCGAACTGCACCCAGATGGGCTGGTCCAGCCCCAGCTCCGCGCGGATGGCGGCCACCACCTCCTGCGTGGCCGTGGGGCCGGCGCGCACGGTGGCGGGGTCGGTGGGCACGATCTGCATCAGCAGGAAGCCGATCACCAGCACCCCGAAGAGCACCGGGATGGCGAGCGCGATGCGGTGAAGCGCGTGGCGCAGCATCAGCCCAGCTCCCCGTTGCGGTCGAAGATGGGAACGCCGCCGCGCAGGGTCAGGTGGGCCTGCACATCCGGGTATTCCTCGGGCGCGATCTGCGTGAGGTCACGCGACATCACCGCGATGTCCGCATCCATGCCCACCTCCAGCGTGCCGCGCTGGTTCTCCGCGAAGGTGCTGTAGGCGCCGCAGACCGTGTAGCAGTGCAGCGCCTCCTGGATGGACAGCCGCTCCTCCGGGCCGAAGACGGTGCCCTGGTTGGTCTGGCGCGTCACCATGGTCAGCAGGTTCAGGAAGGGGTCGGGCGTGGAGACGGGCGCGTCGGAGCTGGCGGCGGGGTAGTGCCCCTCGCTCAGCCAGGTCTTCATCGGATAGGCGCAGGCGGTGCGCGGCAGGCCGAGGTTCCGCAGATACAGGTCCCCGAACTCATACATGAAAATGGGCTGCGGCACGGGCAGGATGCCGCGCGCCAGCATCCGCCGGCGCTGGTCGCGCGTCAGGAAGCCGCAATGCTCGATGCGGTGGCGGCGGTCGGGCGTGGCACCCGCCTGCTCCATCCCCACCAGCACCTGCTCGATCGCCGCATCGCCGATGGCGTGGATGTCGAGCTGCCAGCCCTGGTCGTGGTACTTGGCCAGCAGGGCGTGGATGGTCTCGGTCGGAAAGGTGAAGACGCCCGTGGTGTTGCCGATGAGGTAGGGGTCGAAGAAGGCCGCCGTCAGCCCCCCGGCCGAACCATCGGCGAAGACCTTCACGGCACCCCAGCGCAGCATGGCATCCGGGTCGTCGCCTGGCTTCCAGGGGCGCATGCCCGCCTCCCAGGCGTCATCCGCGATGCCCTCGGGGTTGCCGGCCAGCACCAGCCACATGCGTTGCAGGCAGCGGCCTTCCTCGACGGCGCGGGCGAAGGCCGCGACCTCGGCCAGGTTCGCCGTCATGCCCACATTCATGTCGGTGGCGGAGGCGAAGCCCATGGCGGCCAGGTGCCGCCCCGCCGCCTCGATCGCGTCCACCATGCGCCCCGTATCGGGCGAGGGCACGGCCGCCTTGATGAGCGACAGCGCGCGTTCCTGGATCAGCCCCGTCAGCGCGCCGTCGCGGCGCTCGATGACGCCGCCCTCGGGGTCATGCGTGTTGTGGTTGATGCCGGCCGCGCGCAGGGCGGCGGTGTTCGCCACGCCCATATGCCCGCAGGTGCGGGTGATGAAGACCGGGTGGTCCGGCACCGCGGCATCGAGTTCCGCCACCGTCGGGTGGCGATTGATGTCGAGTGCGGCATGATCATAGCCGCGGCCCAGCACCCATTCGCCCTTGGGCGTCTTGTCGGCCGCCGCGCGCAGCCGGGTGCGGACCTCATCCAGCGTGCGGACCTCCTCCGCGCGGAGGTTCACCATGGACAGCCCGAGCCCGAAGGGCAGCAGGTGCATATGCGCTTCGTTGAAGGCGGGAATCGCGAGCCGCCCGTCCAGCGCCACGCGCTTCGTGCCGGCCCCGGCCAGCGCCTCGATCTCGGCATTGGTGCCGACCGCGGCCACCTTGCCGCCGCTGACCGCCACGGCTTCCGCCATGCCGCCCGCCAGGCCGCGAAACACGCTGCCGCCCGTGAGGATCAGATCCACCGCCAAAACCCATGCCCCCAAACTTTGCCTTGCAGCAATCGTCACTGGCCCCAGGACGCCCGTCAACTGGCCCGGACACTTCCATGCCCACCGTGACGCGTGCCACGCTGCGGCATGCGGCACAGCTTGTGCCGGCTGGCGCAACCTTGGGCATGATGATGAACCGGCATCCCTTCGCGGCGGATTTCAAGGCACGTCCCTGGTGGTGGGAGGCGGCCGAGCCCCCCACCCGCGACACCACCCTGCCCGAGCGCACCCGCGTTGCCATCGTGGGTGGAGGTTACACGGGGCTTTCCGCCGCGCTGACGCTGCGACGCCTGGGCCATGAGGTGGTGGTGCTGGATGCCGAGCGAATCGGCTGGGGCGCTTCCTCACGCAATGGCGGCATGGTCTCGGGCGGGCTGAAGGTGGCGCGCGGGCCGCTCGAGAAGAATTTCGGCCCCGAACGCGCGGCCGAGATCGCGCGCGCCTGCGGCGCCAGCTTCCCCTTCATCGAGGAGACGATCGCGCGCGAGGGCATTGATTGCGACTATGTGCGCTGCGGCCGTTTCGTGGGCGCCTGGACGCCCAAGCATTTCGACACCCTGGCCAAAACGCTGCCCCGCATCCAGGAGATCTCGGGCCACCCCGCCCGCATGGTCGCGCGCGGCGAGGAGAGCGGCTTCATCGCCACCACCCATTACCATGGCGGCATGTTCGCCGAGGGCTCGGGCAGCCTGCACCCAGGCAAGTATGCGCGCGGCCTGGCCGCCGCCGCCGAGCGTGCCGGCGCGCACCTCGTGGACCAGGTGCGGGTCGCCGCCGCGCAGCCGGAAGGTTCCGGCTTCCGCCTGCACACCAGCGCCGGCGAAATGCGCGCCGATACGGTGCTGATGGCGACGAATGGCTATTCGCGCGGCGGGCCCATGCCCTGGCTGACGCGGCGGCTGCTGCCCGTCGCCTCCTACATCATCGCGACCGAGGAGCTGGGCGAGGAGCGCATCGAACGCCTTTTCCCCAAGCGCCGCATGATCAGCGACACCAAGCGCGTGCTGAACTACTACCGGCCCTCGCCGGACGGGAAGCGCATCCTCTGGGGCGGGCGGGCCAGCTTCGCCCCGCAATCGGCCGAGGCCGCGGCCCCGCGCCTGCACGCCATGATGTGCGCCGTCCTGCCCGAGCTGCGCGACGTGAAGGTGACCCACGCCTGGACGGGCAATGTCGCCTTCACCTTCGACTACCTGCCGCATCTGGGCGAGGAGGCGGGCGTGCACTACGCCGCCGGCTGCCAGGGCAGCGGGGTCGCGATGGCGACCTGGATGGGCCACAACGCGGCGCTGAAGATGGCGGGTGCGTCCAATGCCGGCTTCGCGCTGGACGGCCTGCCGTTTCCGGACCGCGCCCTCTACAACGGCAACCCGGACTGGTTCCTGCCGATGGTGGGGGCGTGGTACCGGCTGCGGGACCGGATTGACCGGATCGCGGCCTGAGTCAGGAACCCCTCTTCCGCAGCGTCACCCGCCGCGTCGCTTCACCCGTCGCCACCTTCGCGAAGTTGTCCAGCACATATTGCGGCCACTTGCCGACGCGCCGCGTCGTCATGTCCACGCAAAGATACAAAAGCTCGTTCTCCGACGACACCCAGCCCTCGGTGAAGTGGAACATGCGGTGCTTCATCAGCAGGCGCTTGTCGTCATAGGCCACCACCATGCTGTCGCAGCCGATGGGCATGCCCTCGGTCATCTCGCGCTGGTAGTCGAGCCAGGCCTCGGCCGCGAAGGTGCCCATCTCGATCCGGCGCAGCGCGTTGCCCAGGCCCAGCGGCGTCCAGACCCGGTCCGTCTGCAGGTCGAAGGCCACCATGTAGTAGCCCATGTTCAGGTGCGCGTTCCCGTCCACCCATTCGCGCTTCACGCTGGCCAGGGGCTGGTCCCAGCGGAACCAGCCCCCCTCCATGCGCGGCTTTGGCGCATCGTCGTCGAAGGGCATTCAGTGGATCTCGTCGGACTTCGCCAGCGCGTCGCGCAGCATGCCGATGTCGAAGTCGGGCCGCTTGGCCATTTCCAGGATCACGGCCTCCTTGCGCGTCAGCAGGTCAATCGCGGCGGGGATGGCCTTCACCGCCTCGGCCGGGATCACGACGGCGCCGTGGCGGTCGGCATGGACCACCTCGTCATGGTTCACGGACATGCCGGCCACGCTGACGGGGCGGCCCCAATCCACGATGTGGACATAGGCGTGGGACGGATTCACCACCCCCAGCAGCTGGAAGCCCTGGGCCACCATGTCGAGGTCGCGGATCGAGCCATTGGTGACGCAGCCCAGCGCCTTCAGCCCCTTGTGGACATTGGTGTTCACCTCACCCCAGAAGGCGCCGGTGCCGGGCACGTCGTCGAGGTCCTGCAGCACCACCACCGTCGGCATGTCGGTGTTCGCGACATACTCATACCAGCCGATGCGCGCCGCGCGGTCCGCTTCCTTGCTGCGGCCCGAGGGGTGGGCGGCGCGGATGGTGCCCACGCGCGCCGGCCCGCAGATGGGCGGCATGGAGGGGTGGGCCGCCGTCAGCGGGCGCACCGTGAAGCCATGGCCGCGGCGGGCCGGCACCACGACTTCCAGCGCGTTGCAGATGGTGGGCGTGTCCCAGGCGCAGAGCGCGTCGAGGTCGGCCTGGGTGTAGGGGCGTTGCATGGCGAATTCCTCCGTAGGGGGCGCAGCTTGTTGCGCGACGCCGCTTGCGTCAAACCTGCGGCGTGGATTTCCTTCGCGCCGCCCTCTTCGCCGCCGAGCCGCGCTTCGCCGCCATCGAGGAGCGGGCAGGCCCCCTGCCCTGGCGCACGCGCCCGCGCGGCTTCGCGGGACTGCTGCGGACCATCTGCGGGCAGCAGATCAGCAACCAGGCGGCGGGGGCGATCTGGCGGCGGCTTTCGGCGCTGCCAGGCGCGCTGGAACCGGCGGGGTTCCTGGCGCTGGATGACGCGGCGCTGTGCGGTGTGGCGGGGCTGTCGCGCCCCAAGGCGGCACATGGGCGCGCGCTGGCCTTGGCCTGCACCGATGGCACGCTGGATTTCGACCGGCTGGCGGAGTTGGACGATGAATCGGCGGTGGCCATGCTCTGCGCGGTGCGCGGGCTGGGGCCCTGGACGGCGCAGGTGCATCTGCTCTTCGCGGAAGGCCGGCCGGACATCTTCCCAAGCGGCGACATCGCGTTGGCCAATTCCGCGCGGCACCTCTTCGCGCTGGAAACACGCCCCACGCCGCGCGCGCTGGCCGCGATGGCGGCCGCGTGGTCGCCCGCGCGTGGCCTGGCCGCGCGCCTGCTCTGGCACCATTGGCGGCACGAGACGGGCCGCCCGCTGATCGAGGACCCCTGACCTTGCCCCGCTTCTCCCCCGCCATCCTCGCCACCGCCGAACCACCCATCCCCGCCGCGCGCGAATGGGCCGCGCGCTATGCGGGCCGGCACGGGCCGGCGCTCGATTTGACCCAGGCCGTGCCCGGCTATCCGCCCCACCCCGAATTGCTGGCGCGGCTGGGCGAGGCGGCGGCTCGGCGCGACGCGGCGGGCTATGGCCCCATCGCGGGCGATGACGCGCTGCGCGAGGCCCTGGCCGAGGATGCCTCGCGCTTCTACGGCAGCAAGATCGGCGCGGCGGAGGTGGCCATCACCGCCGGCTGCAACCTCGCTTTCGCCATGGCCATGACCGTGATCGCGGAGCCGGGCGCCGAGGTGCTGGTCCCCACCCCCTGGTATTTCAACCACGAGATGACGCTGCGCATGCAGGGTGTGGCGGCCCGCCCCCTGCCCTGCCGCGCCGAGGATGGCTTCGTGCCCGACCCGGCGCGCGCGGAGGGCCTCATCACCGACCACACGCGCGCGATCCTGCTGGTCAGCCCCAACAACCCGACCGGCGCCATCTACCCCGCCGCGACACTCGCCGCCTTCGCGGAACTGGCGGCGCGGCGTGGGCTGTGGCTGGTGCTGGACGAGACCTATCGCGACTTCCTGGCCGAAGCCCCGCACGACCTGTTCGAGACGGCGCGCGAGAACCTGGTCCACCTCTACAGCTTCTCCAAGGCGCATTGCATCCCGGGCCACAGGCTCGGCGCCGTCATCGCGCCGCGCGCCTTCCAGGCGCAGCTCGCCAAGGCGCTGGACAGTTTCCAGATCTGCCCCGCCCGCCCCGCGCAGCGCGTCATCGCCTGGGCCATCCCGGCGCTGCGCGACTGGCGCGAGGCGAACCGCCGGCTGATGGAGGAGCGCGCCCAGGCCTGCCGCGCCGCGCTGAACCACGCGCGCATTGACGCGCTGGGCGCCTATTTCGCCTATCTCCGCCTGCCCGAGGACGCGCCGGACGCCATGGACGCCGCCGCCTGGCTCGCCGAACATCGCGGCGTGATGACCCTGCCCGGCCCCTTCTTCGGCCCCGGCCAGGATCGGCATCTGCGCCTCGCCTTCGCCAATGCCGAGGCCGCGCGGCTGGCCGAACTCGGCGCCCGCTTCAGCTTCACGGAGAGCACCCGATGAGCGAGACCTACACCATCACCACCGGCACCAACCACCAGCGCGCGGCGGTGAGCGACTGGCTCTGGGGGCTGGACCGCGTCTCGCCCAAGGTGCGGGACGACATCGTGACCGCATGGGTCACCACCTGGGCCTCGTCCAGCTACGAGAAGCTGGAGGACATGGTGTTCCAGCCCGCCACGCCCAGCTACCCGCTCGGCCACCATGTGAACGAGGTGACGCGCGCGGGCGTGGACCTGGCGCAGCGCGCCATGGCCGACTGGGGCATCACGCTGGACTGGGACGTGATGATGTCCATCCTCATCCTGCATGATGTGGACAAGCCGCTGCTCTACACGCCGACGGAATACACGCGCCTCTACCGCGAGCTGCCGCACGGCGTGGTGGGGGGCATGCTGCTGAAGGAGCTGGGCTTCCCCCACCGCGTGGTCAGCACCGTCACCACCCACGCCACCAACGCGCCCTTCCACACCGAGAACCCGGAGGCGCATGTGCTGCACTATGCCGACCTCTTCGCCGCGGACCACGCGCTGCGGTCCACGGGGAAGGTGCCGTTCTATCTTCGCAAATAGTCGGCGCGAAATGGCCCGAGGCCCGCGCGCAGCAAGCTAATCGAGCCGGATGTTGCCCTCCCGGATCACCCGCTCCCACTTCGTGAGTTCGGCCTCCAGGAAGGCGCGGAACTCGTCCGGCGTGTTGCGGCGCGTGCCCACATTCAGCCCGGCCAGGCGCTCGGCGACGGCCGGGTGGGCGATGGCCTCGTTCATGGCGGCGTTGAGGCGCTGCACGACCTCGGCCGGCGTGCCGCGGGGGACGAAGGCGCCGTTCCACTCATAGGCCTCGAAGCCGGGCAGCGTCTCGGCCACGGCGGGCACGTCGGGCAGGCTGCCAAGCCGCCCCGTGCCGCTATGCCCCACCGCACGCAGCGCGCCCGACTGCACATGGCCCGTGGAGGCGCTGGCATTGCTGAAGAAGAAGTTGATCTGCCCGCCGATCACGTCGGTCAGGGCCGGCCCGCCGCCGCGATAGGGCACATGGGTCAGCGGCAGCTGCGTCATCTGCCGGAACAGTTCCAGCGCCATGTGCTGCGCCGAGCCATTGCCCGAGGAGGCCCAGTTCAGCCCGCCCGGCGTGTTGCGCGCGAGGGTGATCACGTCCTGCACCGTGCGGACCTGCACGCTGGGCGTCACCACCAGCAGGTTCGGCACCACGGCGGAGAGGAAGACCGGCACCAAATCCCGCCGCACGTCGAAGGGCAGATGCGGCATCAGGAACGGGTTGATGGACAGCCCCGTCGCGTCATAGAGCAGCGTGTAGCCATCGGCGGCACTTCGGACGGCGGCGTTGGCGCCGATGGTGCCCGTGGCGCCCGGCCGGTTCTCGATGACGAAGTTCTGGCCCAGGATCTCGGCCACGCGCGCGAAGAGGATGCGCCCCACCGTGTCCGCCCCGCCGCCCGGCGGCCAGGGGATGATGACGCGCACCGGGCGCTGCGGCCAGGCGCCCTGCGCCTGCGCGACGACAGGCGCGGCGAGCGCGCCGAGCAGCACGGCCCGGCGCGCGGTGGTGATGGTGGACATGGCGACTGCCTCCCTGGTGGTTGGAGGCAGTATGCCCGGCCCTCACTCCGGCTGGAAGTTCGCGATCCGGAGCAGTTCCTGCGTGCGGTTGAAGTCGGCCTGGATGAAGTCCACCAGCTCCTGCCCGCCCTGGAACAGCGGCTCGATGCCCAGCGTCACCGTGCGCTGCGCCACGTCGGGCTCCAGCATGGCGGTGGAGAGTTCGCGCTGGATGCGCTCCGTGATCTCGGCCGGCACGCCGCGCGGACCCCACATCGCCCACCAGGATTGCAGGTCCACGCTCGGCATGCCGCCCTCGGCCGTGGTCGGCACCTCGGGCGCCGCCGGGCTGCGGCGCGCCGAGGTGATGGCGACGGGCTTGGCGCGGTTGGCGCGCACCGGCGGCAGCGTGGCCAGCATCGGGTCGAAGATGAGCTGGACGCGGTCGGCGAACAGGTCCGGCAGGGCGGGGCCGGTGCCGCGATAGGTCGCGATCGGCACCTCGACCCCCAGCTGGCGGATGAATTCCACCGTGGCGAGGTGCCCCGCCGCCCCCAGCGAGGAGGTGGCGAAGGTCCAGTCGCGCGGATTGGCGCGGATGGCGGCCACCACCTCCTGCAAGGTGGTCTGCGGGCGGCCCGGCGACATGATCAGCAGCAGCGGCCCCTGCCCCACGCGGGCCACCGGCGCCAGGTCCACCATGGGGTCATAGCCCGGGTCGCGCAGCACCAGCCGCGCCAGCGTCTGCACGCTGGCCGAGAAGCAGAAAGTGTAGCCATCCGGCGCGGACTGCGCGACATAGCGCCCGCCCACAGTGCCGCTGGCGCCGGAACGGTTCTCGACCACCACGTTCTGGCCCAGCCGTTCCTGGAGCTTCTGCGCGGTGATGCGCGCCATCGCGTCCACCGAGCCGCCCGGCGCGTAGGGTGCGACCAGGCGGATGGTCCGGTTGGGCCAGGCGCCCTGCGCCCGCACCGCCGGTGCCGCCAGCAGGCCGACGCCCGCCGCGGCCAAAATCCCACGCCGATTCATTATAATGGCCTCCTTGCCGATTGATTGCAGCGACGCTAACCAACCGGCCCCGCCGCCGCAATCACAAGGTTGCGGGCGGATGACGCCGCCATGCGGCCTGTGCCGCTTGCTTAGTCAGCGAAGCCGTTGGGCGTGATGCCGCGCGGGGCGATCATGTCGTAGGGCGCGCGGGGCAGGAATTGGCCGGTGCCGGGCTCGGCCGTGACCTTGTCGTTGTGCATCACGCTCTCGCCCCGGCGCAGCACGCGCACCGGCCAGCCCGTGACCTCCATGCCCTCATAGGGCGTGTAGTCGGCCACATGCTGCATCATGGCGTTGGTCAGCGTGCGCTTGTGCTGTGGGTCCCACAGCGCGATATCGGCGTCCGCCCCCACATGGATGCCGCCCTTGCGCGGCCAGAGGCCCAGCATCTTGGCCGGGTTGGTGGCGACCAGGCGCACGAAATGCTCGGGCGTGATGCGGCCCTTGGAGACACCCTCGCTGAACATGATGGGCAGGCGGGCGGTGAGGCCGGGGATGCCGTTCGGGATCAGGTCGAAGCGGTCCGTGCCGTTCTGCCGCTTGCCCTTGGGTCCGTCGAAGCTGTAGGCGCAATGGTCGCTGGAGACGACGTCCAGCACGCCGCGGCGGATCATGTCCCAGACGCGCTCATGCTCGTCAGGCCCGCGCGGGGCGGGGCTGCAGATGAACTTCGCCCCCTCGAACGCGCCATCCTTTTCGCTGGTGCGGGCCATGTCGTCGGCCGTCAGCGTGACGTATTGCGGGCAGGTCTCGCCCCAGACCTTCACGCCACGCGCCTGGGCGGCGGCGATCTCCTCGGCCACCTCGGCGCAGCTGACATGGAAGATCTGGATGGGCTGGTCCACGAGTTCCGCCAGCGCGATGGCGCGGTGCGTGGCCTCGCGCTCCACCACGGGCGGGCGCGCCCAGGCGTGATACTTCGGCGCCGTCATGCCGGCGGCCAGCAGCGCCTCGATGCGCCACTTGATGGCGTCGTAATTCTCGCAATGGACATGGACCAGGCATTGGTGCTTCCGCGCCGCGCGCAGCACGCGGAGATATTCGGCGTCGCTCAGATGTACCGCGTCATAGGTCAGGAACACCTTCAGGCTGCGGATGCCGCGCGCCACCACCTGCGGCAGCTCCTTCTCCAGCACCTCGTCGGTCGGGTCGGTGATGATCTGGTGGAAGCTGTGGTCCAGCATGCCGGTGGCGGCGCGGCGGGCGTAGTCGTCGGCGCGCTCCAGGATGCCATGGCCCTTCCATTGCGGAATGAAGGAGACCGTGCTGGTCGTGCCGCCCGCGAAGGCGGCGCGGGAGGCGGTGATGAAGCTCTCCTCGCTGAGACCGCCCGCGACATTGGGTTCCTCGATATGGCAATGCGTGTCCACGCCGCCTGGCATCACCCACAGCCCATCGGCCTCGATGACTTGCGCGGCCCCCTCGATCCGTTCCGCCAGCGCCACCACGCGCCCGCCCGCGATGCCCACATCGGCCCGCCGCATGCCATCGGCGGTCACGATCATGCCGCCACGGATCGCCAGTTCCACTTCGCTCATGCCCGCACTCCTGGTTCCAACATATCAAAGTCCTTGGATTGATCAGGCGCAAGGCGATAGGACGGAGCGACAAGGCAGCATCCTGACCCATGAAGCTCCTCGACCGCTCCGGCTACGCCCAGGCCAACCTGCCGCGCTACACCAGCTACCCCACCGCGCCGCATTTCGGCCCGCTGGAGGAGGCGACCTATCGCGGCTGGCTGTCCCGCATGCCGCCGGCCGAGGCGCTCTCCCTCTACGTCCACATCCCCTTCTGCCATGAGCTGTGCTGGTATTGCGGCTGCCACACCTCGGTGACGCGCAACGAGGAGCGCATCGCCCGCTATGCCGAGGCGCTGCACCGCGAGGCGCGGCTGCTCGCCCTCGCTTTGCCCGCCGATGGCATCGTGCAGCACCTGCACCTGGGCGGCGGCACGCCGAGCGCGCTCGGCGCCGCCCGGCTCTCGGCGCTGATGGGCAAGCTGCGCGCGCTGTATCCCTTCGCGCGGCATGCGGAACTCTCCATCGAGCTGGACCCGCGCACGCTGACCGAAGAGGTGGTGGCGACGCTCGCGCGGGAGGGCTTCACCCGCGCCTCGCTGGGTTTGCAGGATGCGAACCCGGAGGTGCAGGAATTGATGGGCCGCATCCAGCCAGCCGAGATGGTGCGCACCGCCGTCGAGCGGCTGCGGGCGGCGGGGGTTTCGGCCATCAACCTCGACATGATGTATGGGCTGCCCGGCCAGAGCCGCGCCCATGTGGCGGCGACGGCGGCGCTGGCGGCGGAACTCGGCGCCGACCGCGTCTCGGTCTTCGGCTATGCCCATGTGCCCTGGATGAAGCCCGCCCAGAAGGCGATCCTTGAGAGCGACCTGCCCGATGCCGCCGCCCGCATGGAACAGGCGCAGGAAGCCTCCGACGTGCTGCGCGCGGCAGGCTTCGTGCCCATCGGCCTCGACCACTTCGCCCGGCCCGCCGACCCCATGGCGCGGGCCGCCGCGGCGGGCCGGCTGCGCCGCAACTTCCAGGGCTACACCACCGATGACGCGCCGATGCTGCTGGGGCTGGGCGCTTCCTCCATCGGCGCGGTGCCGCAGGGCTATGCGCAGAACATCCCCGATGAGCGCGGCTATGTGGCGGCCGTCGAGGCGGGGAAGCTGCCCGTGATCCGTGGCCTCGCCCTCACGGGCGAGGACATCATCCGCCGCGCGGCCATCGAACGGGTGATGTGCGACCTGGCGCTGGACCTCGACACGCTGCCGGCGGCGGTGCTGCAATCCGCCCTGCCCGGGCTGCAGGGGCTGGAGCGCGATGGGCTGGTGCGGCTGGCCGGCGCCTGGCTGACGGTGCCGGATGAGGCGCGGCCCTTCCTGCGGCATGTCGCTTCCTGCTTCGACGCCAGGCTGAACAGCGGCAACGGCAGGCACAGCGCGGCCGTATAGCACTCCCCACGACATCGCCTGCGGCGCTGCCGCGGGGGCCCCAAATTACTCCCCACGAAACCGCCTTCGGCGTCTTCGCGGGGGCCCCGAAGTATTCCCCACGAAACCGCCTTCGGCGTCTTCGCGGGGGCCCCGAAGTATTCCCCACGAAACCGCCTTCGGCGTCTTCGCGGGGGCCCCGTTTCGGGCCGGCCGCCTTACTATCTTACTATCTTACCATCTTACTATCTTACCCGTGCCCCGCACGCGGCGGGCATGGGAAGGGCGTCGGCAACCCGCACAATGCCCTGAAAAACTGAAGAAAGTCAAGGAAATCAGCGTGGCAGGAAGGGGTTCGTCCGCCGCTCCGTGCCGAAATCCGAGCCCGGGCCATGGCCGCAGAGGAACTGGATGTCGTCGCCCAGCGGCATCAGCTTGGTCATGATGGCGCCGATCAGCGCGTCATGGTCGCCATAGGGGAAATCCGTGCGGCCGATGGAGCCCTGGAACAGCACATCCCCCACGAAGGCGATCCGCAGCGCCTCGGAGACGAAGACCACGCTGCCCGGCGAATGCCCCGGGCAATGCAGCACCGCGAAGTCCTGGCCGGCGATGGTGACCGTCTCGCCCTCCGTCAGCCAGCGGTCGGGCGTGAGGTTGCGCGCCACAAGCCCATAGGCGGAGGCCTGCTTCTCCAGATTGTCCAGCAGCATCTTGTCCGCGACGTGCGGCCCCACCACGGGCACGCCGGGCGAGGCCTCGCGCAGCTCATCCGCCCCGCCGGCATGGTCTATGTGGCCGTGGGTGAGCAGAATCTGCTCCAGCTCCAGCCCCTGCTCCGCCAGCACCTGCCGAATGCGCGCCACATCGCCGCCGGGGTCAATCACGGTGGCGCGCAGGGTCGTGTCGTCCCAGACCAGGGCGCAATTCTGCTGGAAGGCGGTGACGGGGAGGATGGCGGCCTTGAGGGCCATGGGCGGGTCTCCGTTCCGGGGTCCGCCCCTGGCTATCACCCCGGCAGCAGCATCACCACCCTCAGCCCGCCCTGGTCCTCGCCCGAGGCCGGGCGGTTGTGCAGCGTCACCTCCCCGCCATGCGCCCGGAAAATGCTGCGCGCGATGGTGAGGCCGAGGCCCGTGCCGCCCGTCTCGCGGTTGCGGCTGCCCTCGATGCGCTGGAAGGGCTGGAACACCTTCTCGTGGGAGTGGTCGGGAATGCCCGGCCCGTCATCCTCCAGCACCAGGCAGGCGCCGCCGCCGCGCGGTTCCAGCGTCAGCCGCGCCGCATCGCCGTATTTCAGCGCATTGGCGACCAGGTTGCCCAAGGCGCGCTTCATGGCCAGCGGCCGCAACGGCATCACGAAATGCTCGGGCCCCTCGTAATGGATGCGCTCGGCCATGTCGGGGTTGGCGTCGCTCGCCTCGTCCAGCACGGTGCGGGCGAGGCTGGCCAGGTCCAGCGGGCTCGCGGGTTCCGCCGCCGCGTCGTCGCGGGCGAAGGCCAGCGTGGAGGCGATCATCGCCTCCATCTCGGCCAGGTCCGCCAGCATGCGGCGCTGCTGGTCCTCGTCATCCATGAATTCGGCACGCAGCCGCAGCCGGGTGATGGGTGTGCGCAGGTCATGGCTGATGGCGGCCAGCATCTGGGTGCGGTCGGCCACGAAGCGGCGGATGTTGCTGGCCATGCCGTTGAAGGCGGCGGCGGCCTGGGCGACCTCGCGCGGGCCGTTCTCCGGCAAAGCGGGCGCGTTTACGTCGCGGCCCAGGCGCTCGGCCGCGGCCGCGAGGTCCGCCACGGGCCGCGTCAGCCGCCGCACCGCCCAGAGGATGAGCAGCAGCGCCGTGACCGACATGGCCGCGAAGGCGAAGAGGAAGCGGTCGGAATGCCAGGGCCGGGGGGCGGGCACGCGCATGGAGAGGTTCAGCCAGGCGGGCGGCGCCCAGGGCGGGTCGGCGAAGCGCAGCGAGATCACGATATGCGAAGGCCCGGCCATGCCGGAGACGACATCGGCCGGGCGCAGGCGGCGCGCCACGATGGGCGGCGGGCCCTCCAGCCGGAACAGCCGCGCATGGCCCGGGGCCACGGGGGGCATGTCGGGCTTGGCACGGGGGGTGCTCTCCAGCGTGGCGGTCACCTCGGGGGGAATTCGGCCTCGGCCAGCAGGGCGATTCGGCGTTCGGGCGGCGCGGTGGCCAGCACCCGCCACAGGCCGATGATGCGGTTGGAGATGTAACGCGCCTCGGCCGCGCGTTGCAGTTCGATGCGGTCGAAGGCGTGGATGGTCAGGCCCAGCCCCTGCACGGACATCAGCCCCACCACCAGCACCAGCGCGGTGCGGCCGGCGAGCGTGCGCGGGCGCAGCCAGCCGAACCAGCGCCAGCGCGGCTCGCCCTGGGTGGTGCTCAACCCCGTTCGACCGTGGCCGAGAGCACGTAGCCGCCGCCGCGCACGGTCTTGATGACCGAGGGGTTGCGCCCGTCATCCTCCAGCTTGCGCCGCAGCCGCGAGATGGCGACGTCAATGGCGCGGTCGAAGGGGCCGGGCTGGCGGTTGTGGATGATGTCCATGAGCATGTCGCGCGTCATCACGCGGTTGGGGCGGTCGAGCAAGGTGGTCAGCAACTCGTATTCGCCGCCGGTCAGCGGCACCTCGGCGCCGTCGGGGTTGAGCAGGCGGCGGCGCGTGGGCTCCAGCACCCAGCCCGCGAAGCGCAGGATCTGGTCGGGCACGGCCTCCTGCGCCTCCGCGCCCTGGGCGCGGCGCAGCACGGCGCGGATGCGGGCCAGCAATTCGCGCGGGTTGAAGGGCTTGGCCATGTAGTCGTCGGCGCCCAACTCCAGGCCCACGATGCGGTCCGTCTCCTCGCCCATCGCGGTCAGCATCACGATGGGGATGCTGGATTGCTGGCGCAGCCAGCGCGCGAGGTCGAGGCCGGATTCGCCCGGCATCATCAGGTCCAGCACCACGAGGTTGTAGCGCGCGAGCGGCCACAGCTTGCGCGCATCGCGCGCGTCGCGCGCCAGCGTCACGCGCAGGCCCTGCTTTTCCAGGAATTTTCCCAGAAGCTCCCGGATGTCGCGGTCGTCATCAATGACGAGGATGTGCGGCTTGGTCTCCATGCCGGGAATGTTACAGCGGGGCCGTGTTGCGCGGTGTGGCCTATTGTAACAGAGCTGGCGGCTCTCGACCCCCGCGCGGGGCGCGTGATATGCAGCGCCCACGGGGGCGTGCCGGAACGGTAGACGGACTCGGCTCAAAATCGAGCGGCCGCAAGGCCATGGGGGTTCGAGTCCCCCCGCCCCTACCAGCCTCTCCCTTCCCTGAAATGAAGCCGTTTTTCCGAACGCGCCACGGCCGCGCCAACGCTTAACAAAATGGTTGACCATTCGCGCCGCCGCGCAGATACTAAACCTTATGGATAAGCATTCCGCCCCGCTGGACCAGGTCTTCGCCGCGCTGGCCGACCCCACCCGCCGTGCCCTGCTGGAACGCCTGGCGGCGGAGGACGGGCAGACCGTCTCCGCGCTGGCCGCCCCCATCGCCATGTCACTGCCCGCCGTGATGAAGCACCTGGATGTGCTGGAGGGCGCGCGCCTCATCACCCGCCGCAAGACCGGCCGCACCGTGCAGTGCCGGCTGGCGGCCGCGCCCATGGAGGACGCCATGGCCTGGCTCGCCCGCTACCAGCGCTTCTGGGCCGAGAGCCTGGATCGGCTGGCCGCCATCGTCGAGGAAAAGGAGGCCAAATGAACGCCGTGACACCCAGCCTGACCCTGGTGCGCCGCTTCAGGGCCACGCCCGAGCGCGTCTGGGAGGCCTGGACGAGCCCGGAGGTCATCGCCCTCTGGTTCGGCCCGCACCACACGCGGGTGGAATCGGCCCGCGTGGACCTGCGGCTGGGCGGCGAGCTGAACGTGGTGCTGCGTGAGGACAATGGCGAACGCCACGAGACCAAGGCCGTGTTCCAGGTGATCGAGAAGCCGCGCCGGCTGGTGCTGGACTGGTCCTGGATCACGACGCCCGAGCGCGTCTCGCGCCTCACGGTCGTGCTGCGCGCGGTGGAGGAGGGCACGGAACTCACCCTCACCCATGACCGCTTCGCCGACGAGACCACCGCGACCAACCACCGCCGCGGCTGGACCGAATCGCTGGAGCGGCTGCTGGCCGCGCTCGGCTGAGAACCACACCACCAGGAAGGAAGGACACGCCCATGGACACCCACCACCAGGCCCAAGCGGCCCCTACGGATCTGCGGATGACGCGCCGCCTGCCCGCCCCGCCCGAACAGGTCTTCGGCGCCTGGACCAGCGCCGCGGAGCTGCGCGAATGGTTCGGCCCCAAGGGCATGACCCTCACGGCCTGCGAGGTCGAACCGCGCATGGGCGGCCGCTTCCTGACGCGGCTCGGCGGCCCTTCGGGCGAGGAATGCGGCGGCCTCGGCTTCATCGAGGCGATCGAGGCGCCGCGCCGCCTGGTGATGCGGCTGGACGAGGCGGAGGGCAGCCCCCTGCCCGGCGCGCGCCTCGCCCTCACCTTCACGCCCGAGGCGGACGGCACCCGCCTCGGCATCCACTGGTCCCACCCCACGGCCGCGATGCGCGCGGAGCATGAGGCCATGGGATTCGAACGCGGCTGGGGCGAGATGATGGACCGCCTGACCGCCTTCGTGACACGCCCGGCCCAGATGTGCCCCATGGGCACGCCGCCCGCCCATGGCCATGGCTGGCTGCACCGCTTCCTGGGCGAATGGGACTACACCGGGGAGTTCATGGGCCCGGATGGCCAGAGCTTCACCGGCACGGGCACGGAGCGGGTCCGCTCCCTCGGCGGCTATTGGATCATGGGCGAATCGCGGGGCGAGATGCCGGGCGGCGGCGGCGAGGCGCATTGCGTCATCACCCTGGGCTACGACCCGGTGCGGGAGCGCTTCATCGGCAGCTGGGTGGGGTCCATGATGTGGCACCTGTCCATCTATGACGGCGCGCTCTCCGAGGATGGGCGGGAGCTGGTGCTGGAAAGCGAGGGCCCCGCCTTCACCGGCGAAGGCACGGCGCTCTACCGCGACACCCTCATCTGGGAGGATGCGGACCACCGCCGCATGGAAACCTCCGTGCGCGGCCCGGATGGCGGCTGGACGCCGCTGATGGTGCTGCGCCACGCAAGGCGCGCGTGAGACGGGGCCGGGCGGGCGCCCACCCCCGGCCCCGCCCGTCCCCCGCGGCCAGCCCCCCTTGACCCCCCGGTGCCCGGGGCTGGCCGCCACACCTGTGGTAACGCTTGGTCACATGAGCCCCGCGCGGGGCGCGCTGGACAGCGGGGCCACAACGCGCCAAAGACTGCGCCTCATTCCCATTATGGAGCCCGTCGCCATGTCCTCGGCGCCGCCTGCCAATGCCTTCGACACCATCGCGGAGATCATCGCCGAGACGGCGAATGTGGACCGCGCGAAGATCACGCCCGAGGCGCATGTCATCAATGACCTGGGCATCGACAGCCTCGATTTCCTCGACATCGTCTTCGAGATCGACAAGCGCTTCGGCGTGAAGGTGCCGGTCGAGGCCTGGACCGAGCAGGTCAATTCCGGCAAGGCCCCGGCCGAGCAGTTCTTCGTGATGGGCAGCCTGGCCAAGCGCATCGAGGAACTCGTGGCCGCCAAGCAGGGCTGAGCCTTGCGCCTCGAATATTTCGAGATGGTGGACCGGGTGCTGGAGCGCGAGGCGGACCGCCTCGTGGCGCTGGCGCGCGTGCCCGAGGAAAGCCCCGTCTTCGATGGTCATTTCCCCGGCTTCCCCCTGCTGCCCGGCGTGCTGATGGTGGAGGCCATGGCCCAGGCCGCCGGCTGGCTGGTCGTGGCGCGGCACGGCTTCACCCGCATGGCCGTGCTGGCCAAGGTGAGCGAGGCCAAGCTGCGCGGCATGGTCAGGCCCGGCGCGGAACTGACCGTGACGGCCGAGTTGATCCATGACGGTTCGGGCTATGCCGTGCTGCGGGGCGCGGTGAACGAGGGCACCGCCCGCGCGGCGGAGGCGGAACTGACCTTGAAAACTCTTCCCTTCCCCGCGCCAGGCCTCGAACCCGCGCTGCGGGCGCGCGCCACCGCCATCGGCCTGCTGCCATGACGCCCGTCATGGTGACGGGGGTGGGCCTCATCTCCAGCCATGGCGAGGGGCGCGGCGTGCATGCCCCCCTGCTGGCCGGCGGCGTGCCCCCCGTGCTGGCCCGCGCCAAGGACGCGCCCTACGACATCCACCCCACCCCCGAATTGCCGCTGGACCGCTTCATCCCGCGCCGCGAGATGCGGCAGATGGAGCCCTGGCAGCGCATCGGCGTGCACGCGGCCGGCATCGCCATCGAGGAGGCCGGGCTCAAGCCCCAGGTCGCCCGCATGGACGTGACGGTGGCCGCCGGCGGGGGCGAGCGCGATGCCGCGCTGGACGCCGCCATCCTGGCCGCGAAGCCTGACCCGGCCGGGGTCCACAAGATGCTGCTGGAGGGGCTGCGGCCCACCCTCTTCCTGGCACAGCTTCCGAACCTGCTGGCGGGCTCCATCTCCATCACCCATGGCGTGGCGGGCTCCTCCCGCACCCTGATGGGCGAGGAGGTGGCCGGCGCCGAAGCCGCGCGCGTGGCGGCGCGTCGCGTCGCGGCCGGCACCTCGCCCGTCGCGCTGACGGGCGCGGCCATGACCAGCGACCGGCCGGAATTGCTGCTGCTCTATGGCTTCGGCGGCGCGCTGCACCAGGGCCCCTGGGCGCCGCTGCCCGCGCGCCAGGGCATGGTGCTGGGCTCGGTCGCCGCCTTCCTGACGCTGGAGCCGGAGGGGGCCAACCCGGCACCGCTGGCGCGGCTCACCGCCATCGAGACCAGCCAGGCGCGGCCCGAGGGGCGCGTGGCGCGGCTCCGCGCGCTGCTGGACCGGGTGGGGGCGGAGGCCGACATGATCATCTCCACCGCCTCCGGCGCGCCCGAAGCCACGGCGGATGAACTGGCGGCCCTGCCCCGCGCGCCCGACCTTTTCACCGCCGACCTGTTCGGCCATTCGGCCGAGGCCGCCTTCCCGGCCGGCCTGGCGCTGGCCACCTACGCGATCGCCGAGGGGCGCGCGCGGCGCGTCCTGGTCACGGGGTGCGGACAATGGCGTGGCGAGGCCGCGGCGGTGCTGGAGGCGATCTGATGCGTGTGGCGGTCACGGGAATCGGGATGGTCACGGCGGTGGGCCGGGACGCGGCGTCGAGCTGGGCCGCCATCCGTGCCGGGCGCTCCGGCGTGCGCGACATCACGCGCTTCGACACCACGGGGATGAAGGCGCGGGTCGCCGCCTGCGTGGACTTCCCGGAGGATGCCTCCGGCACGCCGCTGGTGGCACCCGAACGGCTGCGGCGCATGGGCGAGGCCGCCATCGCCGAGGCGCTGGCCCAGGCGGGAATGCCGGGCCCCTTCCCCGGCCCGCTCTGCTTCGGCCTGCCGCCCGTCGAGATCGAATGGCCGCAGCGCCTGGCCCTGGGTGCCGGGGACCATGCGGGGATGATCGCGGGCGGCGCCGGGATGGCCCGTCATTACCAGGATTTCCTGCTGGGTGGCGTGGCCACCTGGCTGGCGGAACGCTTCGAGACCCAGGGCGTGCCCCAGGCCGTGACCACCGCCTGCGCCTCGGGGGCCTCCGCCATCCAGCTCGCCATCGAGGCGATCCGGCGGGGCGAGGCGGATTGCGCCATCGCGGGCGGGGCCGAGGCCTCGCTGCAGCCTGAGGCCTTCATCCGCTTCGGGCTTCTGCAGGCGCTGTCCGGCCGCAACGAGCCGCCCGAGGCCGTGTCCCGCCCCTTCACCAAGTCGCGCGACGGCTTCGTGATGGGCGATGGCGCGGGGGCGCTGGTGCTGGAGAGCGAGGCCCATGCCCGCGCCCGCGGCGCCACCATCCTGGGCTATATCCTGGGCGTGGGCGAGGCGGCGGACACCTTCCACCGCACCCGTTCCTCGCCCGACGGGCATGCCATCGTGGCCGCCATGGAACGCGCGCTGGCCGATGCGGGGCTGACGCCAGCGGAGGTGGGCTACATCAACGCCCATGGCACCTCCACGCCCGAGAACGACAAGATGGAGACGCTGGCGGCGAAGCTGGTGTTCGGGACCGAGGCGCCGCCGCCCATTTCCTCCACCAAATCCATGATCGGCCACACGCTCTCGGCCGCGGGCGCGATCGAGGCGGGGGTCTGCCTGCTGGCGCTGCGCGACCAGTTCCTGCCGCCCACCATCAACCAGGACGACCCGGACCCCGAGATCGGCATGGACACGGTGCCGGTGGGGCGGCCGCATGATTTCCGCGCGGCGCTGTCGAACAGCTTCGGGTTTGGTGGGCAGAATGTGTGCGTGGTGGTGGGCGCGGCGTGAAGCTTTTCCGAGCGGCTGATTCAGCGCGCCGGCTGCGCCTGCGCGCATCAGGCGTGGCGTTGCCGAGCGACTGATTCAGCGCTCCGGCTGCGCCTGCGCGCATCAGGCGCTACAGACAGGCCAGCACCGCATCCCCCATCTGCGCCGTGGTCAGCACCGCCTCGCCAGGGGCCGCGATGTCGCCCGTGCGGGCACCCTGCGCCAAGGCCCGCTCCACCGCCGCCTCCAGATGCGCGGCGTCCTCGGGCCGTCCAGCACTCCAGCGCAGCAGCAGCGCCACCGAGAGGATGGACCCCAGCGGGTTCGCCACCCCCTGCCCCGCGATGTCGGGCGCCGAGCCATGCACCGGCTCATAGAGCGCCCGCCGCCGCCCCGCCGCATCCGGCGCCGAGAGCGAGGCCGAAGGCAGCATGCCAAGCGAACCGATGATGGCGCCCGCCGCATCGCTCAACAGGTCGCCGAAGAGGTTGTCGGTCACGATCACGTCGAAGCGGCGCGGGTTGCGGGCCAATTGCATGGCGCAATTGTCGGCCAGCATGTGTTCCAGCGTCACATCCGGGAATTCGCGCGCGTGCAGCGCGCCCACCACCTGGCGCCACAGCGCGCCGGCCTCCATCACATTGGCCTTGTCCACGCTGGTGACGTGGTTGCGCCGCGTGCGCGCCAGCTCGAAGGCGAAGCGGGCGGCGCGGGTGATCTGCGCCTCGGTGTAGCTGTGGGTGTTGATGCCGCGCTTGGTGCCGTCGGGCAGCGTCTCCACCCCGCGCGGCTCGCCGAAATAGATGCCGGCCGTCAGTTCGCGCACGAAGATCAGGTCCACATGCTCGGTGATGCGGGGCTTGTAGGGGCTGGCCTCGGCCAACGCCGCCGGCATTTTCACGGGCCGGAGGTTGGCGAAGAGGTCCAGCGCCCCGCGCATCCGCAGTAGCGATCCCTTGCGGCGTTCCTCGGGCGGGACGGCGGCGGCCTGGTCCAGGCTGCCGGTGGCGCCGAAGAGGATGGCGTCGGCGTCCAGGATGCGCGCCCAGGTCTCGTCGGGCATCATGGTGCCGTGGCGGCGCCAGTTCTCCATGCCGAAAGTGCGGTGGGTGATGTCGAGCGCGAGGCCACGGTGGCGCGCGAACCAGTCGAGCACGCGCAAGCCCTGTTCCGTGACCTCGGTGCCCACGCCATCCCCGGGCAGGACGAGCAGCTTCACGCCACGCTCTCCCAGGCCCAGCCTCGCGACTGCTTGTCGCGCGCCTTCCAGGCGGCGATGGCCTCCGCCTGCTTCAGCGTCATGGCGATGTCGTCGAGGCCTTGCAGCATCGCCTCCTTCTTGCGGCCATCCACCTGGAAGGGGATTTCGCGGCCCGTGGGCGTCACGACCACCTGGCGCGCGAGGTCCACCGTGGTGCGGGCATTGCCGGGGCCGGCTTCCGTTTCCTCCGCGATGCGGCGGATCTCCTCGATGGGCAGGCGCACGGGCAGCAGCCCGTTCTGGAAGCAATTGGCGAAGAAGATGTCGCCGAAGCTGGGGGCGATGACGCAGCGCACGCCCATGCCCATCAGCGCCCAGACCGCGCCCTCACGCGAACTTCCGCAGCCGAAATTCTCGGCGGCGAGCATGATGGGGCTGCCGCGATAGGGTTCGCGGTTCGGCACGAAGTCCATGTTGTCGGTGCCGTCGGCATTGTAGCGCAGGCGTTCGAAGGCGTAGGGGCCGAGGCCGTCGCGCCCCGTGCCGACGAGCCGCTGGATGGGGATGATGACATCCGTGTCCACATTGGCCGCCATCAGCGGGATGGCGGGGCCGGTGACGGTGGTGAAGCTCTGCATGCCCATCAGAAATTCCTCACATCCACGATGCTGCCGGCAAGTGCCGCCGCGGCGGCCATGGCGGGCGAGGCCAGATGGGTGCGCGCCCCCGTGCCCTGCCGCCCCACGAAGTTGCGGTTGGAGGTGGAGACGCAGCGGGCGCCGGGCGGCACCGCCTCGCCATTGGCCGAAACACACAGGGCGCAGCCCGGTTCCCGCCATTCGAAGCCGGCTTCGAGGAAGCGGTGGTGCAGGCCCTCGGCTTCGGCTTCCGCCTTCACCTTCTCGCTGCCCGGCACCACCCAGGCGGTGACGTGCGGTGCGCGCTTGCGGCCGCGCAGCACGTCCGCGGCCGCGCGCAGGTCGCTCACGCGGGAATTGGTGCAGGAGCCGATGAAGACCCAGTCCACCTTGGTGCCGATGAGGGGCTGGCCGGGCTCAAGGCCCATGTAGCGCAGTGCCGCCTCCCAGGATTTCGCGCGGGCGGCGTCGGGCGCGCTTTCGGGGCGCGGCACATGGCCGGTGACGTCCGCCACCTGCTCGGGGCTGGTGCCCCAGGTGATCTGCGGTGCGATGCTCGCCATCTCGATCACCTCGTCGCGGGTGAAGCGGGCCTCGGTGTCGGAGGGCAGCCTGCGCCAATCGGCGAGCGCCGCCTCCCAGGCGCGGCCCTTGGGCGCGAAGTCGCGGCCGGCCAGGTATTCGAAGGTGGTGTCGTCGGGCGCCACCATGCCGACCTTGGCACCCATCTCGATGGAGAGGTTGCACAGCGTCAGCCGCTCCTCCAGCGACATGGCGCGCACGGCGCTGCCCGCATACTCCATCGCCATGCCCGTGCCCGCCGCCGCGCCGAAGCGGCCGATGGCGGCGAGGATCATGTCCTTGGCCGTGACGCCGGCCGGGCGCGCGCCCTCGAAGCGGATGCGGAAGGTGCCGGGGCGGCGCTGCGGCAGGGTCTGCGTGGCCAGGGCGTGGCTGAGTTCGCTGGCGCCGATGCCGAAGGCCATCGCCCCCACGCCGCCATTGGTGCAGGTGTGGCTATCCCCGCAAGCAAGGGTCAGGCCCGGCAGCACGATGCCCATCTCGGGCGCGATCACATGCACGATGCCATTGCCGCGCTGGCCCAGGTCGAACATCCGCACGCCCTCGGCCGCGCAGCGCGCGCGCAGGCTGCGGAGCAGTTTCGCGCCCACGGGGAAGGTCTCGGCGGTGCGGCCGGGCGCGGAACTCACGGCATGGTCGGGCGTGGCGAAGACGTGGCGCGGCTCGGCCAGCCTGTAGCCGGCCTGCGCGACCTCCTCCATGGCGCGGCCGCCCGAGAGGTCATGCACCAGGATGCGGTCGAGATAGAGCAGCGACCAGCCCTCGCCGAGATCGGCCACCACATGCTGGTCCCAGATGCGGTCGAACATGGTGCTGGGCATTCTTGATTCCTCCCCGGTCTTGCGGGTGTTTCAGGCGAGCGCGCGGCGCACGATCGCGTCATCCACGCAATGCGCGTAGCCGGGCGCACGGCGGATGGCGCCGGCGGTGAGCATGTGCCGCTCCAGCCGTTCGAAGGGCTCGGCCGGGAAATGCGGCGTGGTGGTCCAGATGCCGAGGTCGAGATAGCGCGCGATGGCGCGTTCCATCACCGCCGCGTCCAGGTCGGGGAAATAGGGACGGATGGTGGCGGCGATGGCGGTGGGCCCGGCCGCATGGAACCAGCGCTGTGTCGTGGCCAGCGCGCGGATCATCGCCATGAACTCCGGCGCGTATTCCGCGATGTTGGTCGCGGTGGAATAGAAGGTGGTGTAGCTGGTCGGCCCGCGCGCGGCGCAGGCGTGCCAGACATGGCCCGTGCCCGCCATTTCCATCTGCGAGACCAGCGGCTCGAAGAGCTGCGCGACGTCGAGGCGGCCTTCCGCCACGGCCGCCGCGTTCTCGGCCATGGAGCGATCGGTGACGCGGCTGAGCGTGGTGGGGTCGAGGCCCGCCTGCCGCACATCCTCCTGCAGGGCCCACCAGGGGGTGGGCACCTCGGCCACCGTGCCGAGCGTCATCCCCGCGAGGTCCCGCAGCGTGAAGCCGGGGCGCGCCTCGCGGCCCACCAGCAGGAAGGGGTCGCCCAGGATCGCCGCGCCGAAATTGCGCAGCGGGCAGGCAGGGTCGGCGTCATGCGCGAGCAGGATGCGCATGGGCCCGCCCCAGGCGAGATGCGCGGCACCGCTCAGCACGCTGTCCTTTGCGAGCGAGGGCACCTCGCCCGGCAGCACGCGCACCGTGACACCCTCCGCCGCATAGGCATCGCGCGCGAGCGCGGCGTAGTAGGGCGCATAGAACAACGCCCGGAATGGTTCTTGCAGATTGATGTGGCGCAGCGTGCTCATGGCGTTAGTGTCGCCCAGGCACGCCGAAACGCAAGATGAGGAACTGATTTCATGCCGCTTCCATCTTCTTCCCGTCGCATGCTGCTGGGTGCCTCCGCCGCGCTGGCGCTTCCCTCCCTCGCCCGCGCGCAGGCCGCCTATCCCAACCGCCCCGTGCGCATGCTGATCCCGGTGGGCGTGGGCGGCGTGACCGATGTGGTGGGGCGCATCATGGCGGAAGCCATGCAGGCGGCGCTCGGCCAGCCCGTGGTGCCGGAGAACCTGGTGGGCGCGGGCAGCCGCGTGGGTGCGGCGGGTTTCCACCGCCTGCCCAATGACGGCTACACGGTGTTCATCGGCACCAACAACCACCCGGTGATGCAAGCGATTGACCCGAACTTCGCCCATCATCCGGTGACTGATTTCGAGCCGATCTCGCTGGTGGCGCAGCAGCCCTTCGTGCTGGCGGTGCATCCCGACGTGCCGGCCAATGACCTGCCGAGCCTGCTCACCTGGCTGCGCGCCCAGGGCGAGCGCGCGAATTTCGGCACGGCCGCGCCGGGTGCGACCAACTACATGGCGGGCGCGCTGTTCCAGCAATTGTCGGAGACGAGCTTCACCCTGGTGCCCTATCGCACCGCGGCGCAGGCGGTGGCGGATCTGCTGGCCGGGCGGATGCAGTTGTCCATCGACAGCCCCACGCTGATGATGCCGCTGATCCGCGACGGGCGCCTGCGCCCCATCGCGGTGACGAGCGAGGGGCCGTCGGCGCTGGTGCCCAATTTGCCGCCCATCGCCACCGCCCTGCCCGGCTATGCGCTGGTGGCCTGGCAGGTGCTGTTCCTGCGGCCCGGCGCGCCGGAGGAGGCCAAGCGCATCCTGACCGAAACCGCCGCCCGCGTGCTGCGCGACCCCGCCGTGCTGGAGAAGCTGCGCGGCGCGAATGTCGAGCCCTGGCCCGACGCCACCCCCGCCGCCGCCGCCCGCCATGTGGCGCGCGAGGTGGAGGTCTGGGCGCCCATCGCCGCGCGCATCCCGCGCTGAGGGCAGCTTGACCTCTCGCGCCGCGCGGCCAAACCTCCCTGGAGTGATGGGGAGGGGCGGCCATGTTCGCATTGGACGGCAAGCGCGCGCTGGTGACGGGGGCGAGCGGCCTGCTGGGCGCGCATTTCGGCCGCGTGCTGCGCGGCGCGGGGGCGGAGGTGGTGCTGGCCGCGCGCCGCCCCGAGGCCTGCGCGGCACTCGCCGCTGAACTGGGCGCCACCGTGGTGGCGCTGGACGTGCAGGCGACCGACAGCGTGGCACCCGCCTTCGACGCCGCGGGCCGCGTGGACATATTGGTGAACAATGCCGGCATCGCCGCCACGCGCGGCTTCCTGGAGCATTCCCTGGAGGATTTCGACCGCGTGCTGGAGGTGAACCTCCGCGGCGCCTTCCTGGTGGGGCAGGAGGCGGCGCGGCGCATGGCCGCCGCCAAGACGGGTGGGTCCATCATCAACATCGCGTCCGTGCTGGGCGCGCGGATCATTCCCGGTGTGGCGGGCTATACGGCCGCCAAGGCGGGGCTGATCCACATGACGCGCCAGATGGCGGTGGAGCTCGCGCGGCACAACATCCGCGTGAACGCCATCGCACCCGGCTACATCGCCTCCGACATCAATGCCGAATTCTTCGCGACCGAGGCCGGGCAGGCCATGGTCAAGCGCATCCCGCAGCGGCGCCTGGGCAACCCTGATGATCTCAGCGGCCCGCTGCTGCTGCTCGCCTCCGACGCCGGCCGCCACATGACGGGCAGCGTGGTCACGGTGGATGGCGGGCATTCCGTGAACCCCCTTTAGGGCAGATCGCGCCGGGCCGATGGCGGCCCGGCGCGTGAAGCTGCCCGCAAGACATAGGACGTTCCAGATGGACTTCACCCTCGACCCCCGCAGCGAAGCCAAGCGCCAGGCCGTGCGCGAATTCGTGCAGGACCGGCTGATTCCGCTGGAAGCCGACCGCGCGAACTACGACGAGCATGAGAACATCGCGCCCGCCCTGCTGAAGACGCTGCGCGCGGAGGTGAAGGCGGCCGGCCTCTGGTGCCTGCAACTGCCCGAGGAGATCGGCGGCCAGGGCCTGCCCTTCACCGGCATGGCCGCCTGCTATGAGGAGATGAACCGCTCCATCTTCGGCCCCGTCTGCTTCAACTCCGCCGCGCCCGATGACGGCAACATGATGGTGATGAACAAGGTGGGCACGCCCGCCCAGAAGGAATGGTGGATGATGCCGGTGGTGCGGGGCGAGGTGCAGTCCAGCTTCGCCATGACCGAGCCCGAGGGCGCGGGCAGCGACCCGGGGATGACGCTGACGCGGGCCGAGCGCGTGGGCAATGACCGCTGGCGCATTTACGGCCGCAAGTGGTTCATCACGGGTGCGGGCGAGAGCAAGCATTTCATCGTGATGGCGCGCACCAGCGAGGATGCGCGCAAGGGCCTCACCGCCTTCCTCTTTCACGCCGACCAGCCCGGCTGGAAGATCGAGCGACGCATCCCGATCATGGGCCCGGAGGAACATGGCGGGCATTGCGAGATCACCTTCGACGGGCTCGAAATCCCGGACGAGAATGTGGTCATGGGCGTGGGCGATGGCCTGAAGCTGACGCAGATCCGCCTCGGTCCCGCGCGGCTGACGCATTGCATGCGCTGGACGGGCCTCGGCCGCCGTGCGCTGGAAATCGCGATGGCGCGCATCGAGCAGCGCCACGCCTTCGGCCAGAAGCTCGCCGACAAGGAGAGCATCCAGATGATGGTGGGCGAGGCGGCGATGCAGCTCGACATCTCGCGGCTGCTGACGATGCGCGCGGCCTGGAAGCTCGACCAGGGCGATTTCGCGCGGAAGGAGATCAGCACCGCCAAGATCCAGGCCGCCGACGCGCTGCACCGCGCCGCCGACACGGCGCTGCAATTGCTGGGCGCGCGCGGCTATTCCAAGGACACGATCGTGGAGTGGATCTACCGCTATGCGCGCCAGGCGCGGCTGGTGGATGGCGCGTCCGAGGTACACCGCATGGTGATCGCCAACTTCCTGCGCCGCGAGGGCGGTGACTATTTCGGCTGGCGCACCCATGGATGAGGCGCGGCTCGCCGCCTGGCTGAGCGCGGAGGCGGGCGCGCCTGTTGCCATCCGCGCGGCGTCGCTGCTGACGGGGGGCGCGATCCAGCAGAACTGGGCGCTGTCGGTCACGCGCGGCGGCGCGCAGGAAGAGTGGGTGCTGCGGACGGACAATGCCGCGACACTCGCCGTCTCGCTGCCGCGGCTGGAGGAATTCGCGCTGTTCCAGGCGGCGCATGCGGCGGGTGTGACGGTGCCCGAACCCCTCTTCGCCTGCGCCGATACCTCGGTGCTGGGTGCCCCCTTCTTCGTGATGCGCCGCGTGGCGGGGAGTGCGACGGCGCACAAGCTGGCCAAGGCCGCCGCCGCGCAAGGCGGGGATGACGCGCTGGTGGCGGCACTCGGGCGCGAGTTGGCGCGCATCCATCGCATCACGCCGCCGCGCGACGACCTGGCCTTCCTCGGCGCGCCGCCCGCCGACCCGGCGCTGGCCTTCGTGGCCGCCATGCGCGCGCGGCTGGACGCCGCCGGCACGCCGCGCCCGGTGCTGGAATGGGGGCTGGAGGCGCTGTCCCGCCACGCGCCCCCGCCGCTTCCGCCCGTGCTGAACCACAATGACTTCCGCACCGGCAATGTCATGGTCGAGGGCGGGCGGCTGACGGCGGTGCTGGACTGGGAATTCGCCGCCTGGGGCGACCCGCATGCGGATCTCGGCTGGTTCTGCGCGCCCTGCTGGCGCTTCGGCAACCGCGCGCTGGAGGCCGGCGGCCTCGGTTCCCGCGCCGCCTTCCTGGCGGGCTATGCCGAGGCTGGCGCCGCCCCCGACCCCGCCCGCCTGCCCTTCTGGGAGCTGGCGGCCACCATCCGCTGGGCCGTGATCGCGGCCGACCAGGGGGCGCGGCACCTCTCGGGCCGCGAGCGCGGGCTGGAGCTGGCCCTGACGGCGCAGATCGTGCCCGAGCTGGAGCTGGACATCCTGGCGCAGGTGGACGGGCTGGAGGGCGTCGCGGTGCAGCCGACTGCACCGGAAGCGGTGCCGCGCAACCCGCCCTCGCCCCTGCTGGAAGCACCCGACGCGGCCGACCTTCTCGCCACCGCGCGCGAGGCGCTGCTGGGCAAGCTGCTGCCCGCCTTGCCGCCCGCGCTGCACTACGAGGCGCGGATGGCGGCCAATGCCATCGCCATCGCCTCCCGCGCCATCGGCGTGGCGCCGGGCTTCGCGCCGGACCTCGCGGCGCTGGCCGCCGAAATCCGCAACGGCACCGCGCGGCGGGAGGAGGTGCGCGCCCTGCTGCGCCGCCTCACCCACCTGCGCTGCGCCATCACCAATCCCCGCGCCCTGGGCGCGGCACAATAGGAGAGAGACGACATGGGTCCATTGCGCGGCGTGAAGGTGCTGGAGATGGCGGGCATCGGCCCCGGCCCCTTCTGCGCCATGCTGCTGGCCGACCTGGGCGCCACGGTGATCCGCATCGAGCGCCCCGACGGCCCGCCCGGCGACCGGCGCGATGTCGTGATGCGCGGCCGCCGGTCCCTCGCGCTGGACCTGAAGAACCCCAAGGCGGTGGAGGCGGTGCTGCGCCTCGCGGAACAATCCGACGTGCTGATCGAGGGCTTCCGGCCGGGGGTGATGGAGCGCCTGGGCCTCGGCCCCGAGGCGGTGCGCGGCCGCAATCCGCGCCTGGTCTATGGGCGCATGACGGGATGGGGGCAGGACGGCCCCATGGCGAAGCTGGCGGGCCATGACATCAACTACATCGCGCTGACGGGCGCGCTGCACGCGATGGGCCGGGCGGGCGAGCCCCCTGCCCCGCCGCTCAACCTGGTGGGCGATTACGGCGGCGGCGGCATGCTGCTCGCCATGGGCATCATGGCCGCCTTGGTGGAACGCGCCACCAGCGGCGAGGGCCAGGTGGTGGACGCCGCCATGGTGGATGGCGCGGCCCTGCTGATGGCGCCCATCTTCGGCATGAAGGCGCGCGGACGTTGGGGGGCAAAGCGCGGCGCCAATTTCCTCGATGGCGCGGCCAGCTTCTATGACAGCTACGCCTGCGCCTGCGGCGGCTTCGTGGCCGTCGGCCCCATCGAGCCGCAATTCTTCGCGGAGATGCTGGCGCGCATGGGCCTCGACCCCGCCCGTTTCGAGGACCGGATGAACCCCGCCCAATGGCCCGCCCACAAGGCCCTCCTGGCCGAGGCCTTCCGCGCCCGCACCCGCGACGAATGGGCCGCCATCTTCGCGGACAGCGATGGCTGCGTGGCGCCCATCCTCTCCATGGAGGAAGCGCCCTCCCACCCGCACAACGCCGCCCGCGGCACCTTCGTGGAACGGGATGGCGCGGTGCAGCCCGCCCCCGCGCCGCGCTTCTCGCGCACGCCGGGCGAAATCGGCGCCCCGCCGGCGCTGAAGGGCGAGCACAGCCGGGAGGTGCTGGCGGAATTCGGTTTCGCCCCGGAGGAAATCGAAGCCCTCGCGCCCGCCGCAAGCCCGCGCTAGCCTCGCGCCCAAGAACCGGAGGAACTTCGATGGACACCAATGCCGCCGCCGCGCGCCCCTTCCGGGCCCGCGACATCTTCTCGACCGAGCACGAGATGTTCCGCGACCAGGTGCGCCGCTTCGTGGAGCGCGAGGTCGCCCCGCACCACCGCGACTGGGAACATGCGGGCGTGGTGCCGCGCGAGCTGTGGCGGAAGGCCGGCGAGCAGGGTCTGCTCTGCACCATGCTGCCGGAGGAGCTGGGCGGCGCGGGCGGGGATTTCGGCCATGCCTGCATCGTGCTGGAGGAACTGGCGCGCGTGAACGCGAGCGGCGTCGCCTTCCAGCTCCATTCGGACATCGTGGTGCCCTACATCCAGCACTACGCCACGCCGGAGAAGCGCGCGGAATGGCTGCCGAAGATGGTCTCGGGCGAGATGATCGGCGCCATCGCCATGACCGAACCCGGCATGGGCAGCGACCTCAAGGCGGTGCGCACCTCCGCCGTGCGTGATGGCGATGAGTGGGTCATCAACGGGTCCAAGACCTTCATCTCCAACGGGCAGAATGCGGGCCTCGTCATCGTGGTCTGCCGCACGGACCCGGAGGCGGGGCGACGCGGCATGTCGCTGATCTGCGTGGAGGAGGGCACGAAGGGTTTCACCCGCGGCCGCAACCTCGAAAAGATCGGCATGCACGCCCAGGACACGAGCGAGCTGTTCTTCGAGGATGTGCGCGTGCCCGCCGCCAATCTGCTGGGCGAGCTGAACATGGGCTTCCGCCAGCTGATGCACCAGCTGCCGCAGGAGCGCCTCATCATCGCCGTGCGCTGCGGCATCAGCATGGAGACCATGCTGGAGAAGACCATCGAATACACCAAGCAGCGGCAGATCTTCGGCCAGACGGTGTTCGACTTCCAGGTGCACCGCTTCAAGCTGGCCCAGGCCAAGGCCGAGATCGGCATGTTCCGCGTCTATCTGGACGACTGCATCGCCCGCCACATGCGCGGCGAGCTTTCGGCCGAGGAGGCGGCGGCGGTGAAGCTGCTCGGCACCGAGATGCAGAACCGGCTGCTCGATGATTTCCTGCAGATGCATGGCGGCTATGGCTACATGGCCGAATATGAGATCGGCCGCGCCTGGGCCGATGCGCGGGTGGGCCGGATCTATGGCGGCTCCTCCGAGGTCATGCGCGAGATCATCGCGCGCACGCTGTAAGAACGAAAAAAACCTACAGGGAGAACATCACATGAACCGTCGCAAGCTGCTGCTGGCGTCGCTGGCCGCGCCGGCCATCGCGCCCAACCTCGCCGCCGCGCAATCCTTTCCGAACCGCCCCATCACGCTGCTGGTGCCCTTCCCGCCGGGCGGGGCCACCGACATCCAGATGCGCAGCTTCGCCGAGGCCGCCACGCGCGCCTTCGGCGTGAACGTGCTGACCGAGAACCGGCCGGGCGCGGGGGCGACGCTCTCGGCCTCGACGGTCGCGCGCGCGCGGCCCGATGGCTACACCATCGCGCAATTCCCGCTGCCGGCCATGCGCCTGCCCTTCATGCAGCGCATGCCCTTCAACCCGCGCACCGACTTCACGCCCATCATGCACCTGACGGGCTATCTCTTCATCATGTGCGTGCGCGGCGACAGCCCCTATCGCACATGGGCCGACCTCGTGGCCGATGCGCGGCGCCGCCCGGGCGAGGTCCGCATCGGCAACACCGGCGCCAATGGCACGCCGCATCTGGCGAACATCGACCTCGCCACGCGGTCGAACATCGAGGTCACGCACGTCCCCTTCCGCGGCGAGGGCGATGCCATCCCGGCCCTGCTGGGCGGGCATATCGAGGCGACGGCCAGCGGCTCGGGGCCCATCCAGCTCATCACCGAGGGGCGGCTGCGGGCGCTGAACGTCTGGACGCGCGAACGCTCGCGCCGCCTGCCGGATGTGCCGACGCTGATCGAACTGGGCTTCCAGGACATGGTCGTCACCTCGCCCTATGGGCTGGTGGGCCCGGCCGGCATGGACCCCGAGATCGTGGCCCGGCTGCACCAGGGCTTCCGCACCGCGCTGAACGACCCCGCGCATCTCGCCACGCTGGAGCGGCTGGACATGCCGGTGGAATACCTGAACCCCGCCGACTACGCGGCCTTCATCGCGCGCACCATCCAGGAGGAAGAGGCGCGGGTGGACCGTCTCGGCCTGCGGGGCTGAGGGGATGGACATGAACCGTCGCACCCTGCTGCTGGCCGGGCTTGCCGCGCCGGCCATCGCGCCCGGCCTCGCCGCCGCGCAGAGCTTCCCCAGCCGGCCCATCACGCTGCTGGTGCCCTTCCCGCCGGGTGGCTCGACCGACATCCAGATGCGCGCCTTCGCCGAGGCCGCGACGCGCGCCTTCGGCGTGAACGTCATCACGGAAAACCGGCCGGGCGCGGGGGCCACGCTGTCGGCCGCCGCCATGCTGCGGACCCAGCCCGATGGCTACACCATCGCGCAGCTTCCCCTGCCCGCGCTGCGCCTGCCCTTCATGCAGCGCATGGCCTTCAACCCGCGCACGGACTTCACGCCCATCATCCACCTGACGGGCTACCTGTTCATGATGTGCGTGCGCCAGGACAGCCCCTATCAGAGCTGGGCGGATCTGGTGGCCGATTGCCGCCGCCGCCCGGGCGAGGTGCGCTGGGGCAATACCGGCGCCAATGGCACGCCGCACCTGACGCTGGTGGACATCGCGCAGCGCGAGAATCTGGACGTCATCCACGTCCCCTTCCGTGGCGAGGCCGACAGCACGCCCAATATCCTGGGCGGGCATATCGAGGCGGCGGCGACGGGTTCGGGGCCGCTGACGCTGATCGCGCAGGGGCGGATGCGGGCCTTGAACGTCTGGTCGCGCGAACGCTCGGCCAAGATCCCCGAGGTGCCGACGCTGACCGAACTCGGCTACGAGAACATGGTCGTCACCTCGCCCTATGGGCTGGTCGGGCCGCGCGGCATGAACCCCGAGATCGTCCATCGCCTGCATGAGGGCTTCCGCGCCGCCCTGCACGACCCCGCGCACCTGGCCACGCTGGAGCGGATCGACATGCCCCTCGAATACCTCAACACGGCCGACTACGCGGCCTTCATGGCGCGCACGACCGATGAGGAAGAGGCGCGCGTGAACCGCCTGGGGCTGCGCATGTGATGTTCGCGCCCGATTTCATGGCGGGGCAGCGCGTCCTCGTCACCGGGGGCGGGTCGGGGCTCGGCCGGATGATGGCCGAGTTCCTGCTGGCCCATGGCGCCGAGGTGGAAATCTGGGGACGGCGCGCGCCGGTCCTGGAGGAGGCCTGCGGCCAGCTCAACGCCGCCCACCCGGGCCGCGCGCGCTTCCAGGCGGTGGACATCAAGGACGCCGACGCCGTCGAGGCCGCCATCGCGGCCAGCTTCGCGACCGGGCACGGGCCCACGCGGCTGATCAACAACGCGGCGGGCAACTTCATTTCCCGCACGGAGGATCTGTCGCATCGCGGCTTCCGCGCCGTCTCGGACATCGTCTTCAACGGGACCTTCCATGTGACCCATGCGCTGGGCAAGCGCTGGATCAGCGAGGGGACGGGGGGTGCCATCGTCACCATCCTCGTCACCTGGATCTGGACGGGCTCGCCCTTCGTGGTGCCGTCGGCCATGTCCAAGGCGGGGCTGGATGCCATGACCAAGTCGCTCGCCATCGAATGGGGGCGGCATGGCATCCGGTTGAACGGCATCGCGCCCGGCCTCATCCCGACCGAGGGCATGCTCGCCCGCATCCGCCCCGGCGAGAACGACCCGGCCGCCAAGTGGAACGCGCGCAACCCCTTGGGCCGCACCGGCACGCCCGAGGATATCGGCCGCCTCGCCGCCTTCCTACTGAGCGACGGGGCGGGCTGGATCACGGGCCAGACCGTGGCACTCGATGGCGGGCAGTGGCTCGCCAATGGCGCGGGGTCCTACACGGAGTATCTCGCCTGGGGCGATGCCGAATGGGCCGAGGCGCGTGAGCGCATCAAGGCCCGCAACGCGGCGGACAAGGCGCAGCGCGGCAGCTGATTCACCGCGCCGGCGGCCGCAGCCCGGCCAGGGCCGCGGCCTGGCCCGGCCGGACGAAGCGTTGCCTTTCGCGCTGGCCGATCGGCCCGCAGGGGCAATGCCGGTCATTCTCCCAGCCTGGATAGTCCATGACGGGATAGACGCAGACCCCCTCCAGCGGCACGCCCGCCGCCAGGGCCGCCGCGCATTCCGCCGCGACATAGCCGAGCCAGGAATCGCCCTCCGGCTCCTCCGCGCCGGTCTCGGACAGCGCCAGCCGGACGGGAAAGCGCGCCGCCACCGCCGCCAGCAGGTCGCGCAGGGGGCGGTGGCCGGGGTCGCCGGGGTGAAGCCGTTCGCCCTGCGTGTCCCACTGGTTGTGGGGGTAGTGGTTCAGGCCCAGCACGTCGAAGGCTTGCCCATCGCGGGCGAGCAGCCATTCCACCGCCTCGAAGGCGCCTTCCATCTGCGCCCGCGCCGCCGCCTCGCTCCCGTCCTCGCCCAGGCGGGGCACCACATGGATCAGCGGCTCGCACAAGATCACGGGCTGGTGCGCGCCCGCGGCGCGAAGCGCCCCCACCACCGCGAGATGCGCATGGAGAAGCTGCGCCTTCAGCGCCCCGCCCTCGCCCGTGAGGAAGGGCGCGAAGCCGCCCGTCGTGCCGCCGGCCCAGGCCCAGAAGCCGATCTCGTTGACCGGCACCCAGCCCGCCGTGGCCACGCCCTCGGCCTGCAGCATTCGCGCGGCGGCGGCGGCGAAGCGCGCCAGGCGGCCGGGGAAGGCCGGGCCCATGATGTCGAGCCCCTCCGGCACGCCCCAATGGCAGAGGTCCCAGATGACCTCCACGCCCGCCGCGCGCGCGCCCTCGATCTGCGCGCGGGCGGAGGTCCAGTCGAACCGGCCCTCCTGCCGCTCGATGAGGTGCCAGCGCAGGGATTCCCGCGCGGTGCGGATGCCGAGCGAGCGCAGCAGCGCATGGTCCAGCGCGGCGTGGCGGTCATGGCCGCTGCCGGCGATGGAATCCACGCGCCGGCCGTCGGGGTAGAGCTGGGTCGCGCCCTCGAAGCCGCCCCAGACGAAGCTGCGGAACGCCACGCCGCTACTCCGCGGCCAGCGCAGCCCCCTGCCCCGCCACCAGGCGCCGCGCCGCGGCCAGGGCCTGGCCCACCACCTGGTCCATGTTCATGTAGCGATAGGTGCCGAGCCGGCCGAGGAAGGTGACCCCCGGCTCCGCATCGGCCAGCGCCTCATAGCGCTTGAACAGCGCCTGGTTGGCGGGGTTGGGCACCGGGTAGTAGGGCTCGCCCTCGGCCGAGGAGCGTTCGCGGCACAGGCTGGTCTGGCGATGGGCCTGGCCCGTCATGTGCTTGAACTCGGTCGTGCGGGTGTAGGGCGTGTCCAGCCCCGGATGGTTGATGGTGGCGACGGGCTGGGCGAACTCGACCGCCCGCGTCTCATGCTCGAAGACGAGGGAGCGATAGGGCAGCGGGCCGAAGCGGTGCCCGAAATAGGCGTCCACCGGGCCGGTGAAGACGGTGTGGCGGAAGCGCGCGCGCGGGACCGTGGCGAAGTCCGTGCCGGTCATCACCGTGATGTTCGGGTGGTCCAGCATGTTCTCGAACATGCGGGTGTAGCCGTGCAGCGGCATGCACTGGTGCCGGTCCTGGAAGTAGCGGTCATCCTCGGAGAGGCGCGTCGGCACGCGCGCGGTGACGCTGCGGTCCAACTCGCTCGGGTCGAGGCCCCATTGCTTCAGCGTGTAGCCGCGGAAGAACATCTCGTAGAGCTTCCGCCCCACGGAGGAGACGACGAAGTCCCGCGCGTTGGCGATATGCGCCATGGGCTCGGCCAGCGTGGCGAGGAAGGCTTCCGCCGCCGCCTCGTCCGGCAGCTCGCGGTTGAACACCCGCGAGAGGGTGGTGCGGTTGATGGGCATGGGCACCAACCCGGCCTCCACCTCGGCCAGCACGCGGTGCTCATAGGGCCGCCACGCCGTGAAGGCGGAGAGGTAGCGCAGCACCTCGTCGCTGTTGGTGTGGAAGATGTGCGGGCCGTAGCGGTGCACCAGCAGGCCCGCCGCGTCATGCTCGTCGAAGGCGTTGCCCGCGACATGGGGCCGCCGGTCCACCACCAGCACCCGCGCGCCGGAGCGCGCCAGCCGCTCCGCCATCACGGAACCCGCGAAGCCCGCGCCCACCACCAGGTGGTCGGCGATGGGCGCGGGGCGCGGGCAGGAAGCGGGCGCGGCCAGGGTCGGCCCAGTACCGCAGGCGGCGAGCAGCGCCGACATGCGGTCATGGATCATGTCCCAGGACATCTCGGCCAGCATGTCGTCCACCGCCACGAAGTCGTCGGCGCCGGTTTCCGCCATGGCGGCCTCGGCGGCGGCGAGGAAGCCCTCGACGCCCTCCGCGATCGTGACGGCGCGGATGCCGGCATAGCGGCGCACCACATCGGCCACGGGCGTGGACAGGACGCGCTTGCCGCCGGCGAGATATTCGGGCGCCTTGGTCGGGCTGATGAAGCGCGTGGCCTCGTTCATGGCGAAGGGCATCAGCGCCACATCCCAATGGGCGAGGTAGCGGGGCAGCTCCTCATAGTTCTTGGGCCCGAGCCAATGGAGGTTGGGCGCCTGGGGCAGTTCCTCCGGGCGGAGCTTCGCGACGGGGCCGACCATGGCGAAATGCCAGTCCGGCCGGCGCGCGGCCATGCCGGCCAGCAGGCCCATGTCGAGGCGTTCGTCCACCACGCCGAAATAGCCGAGCAGCGGGCGCGGCAGATGCGCCTGGTCCGCGGGCTCGTCCAGCGGCGCGCGGGCGGACATGAAATGGGCCAGGTCCACGCCGGAGGGGAAGCAATGCAGGTTGCGGTGGCGGCCGCGGCGCGCCGCATAGAGGCTGGCGCCGCCGGTGAACACCACATCGGCCCGGCGCATCAGCGCGTCTTCCCAATCCTTGATGTCGGCGGGGGCGTGGCGGAAGGCCGACAGCTCATCCATCACGTCGAAGGCGATGGCCTGCCAGGGCAGGTGCGCGGAGAAGGCGAAGGCCATGGGGGTGTAGTACCAGGCGGCGGCGGGGCCGATCTCGGCCATGAAGGCGTTCAGCAATGCGCGCAGCGCCGCGCGGTCCGACGGGTTGGGCAGAAGCGGGGTGACGACATTCACGCCCGTGCGCGGGCATGGCGCGACGCGCAGCCCGGCGGTGGCGTGGAACACCGGCTCCTCGAAGAAATGGACGGGGCGTTCCGCGGCGAAGCGCGACATGAGCTGCTGCGGGCGCTGGAACACCGAGTGCCAGCGAAGATGCGAGAAGCAGATCAGGGGAACCGCGGCGGGCGTGCGTCTTCGCACGGGGACAGGCGTGGTTCCGTGAGGCATGGGGGTTTCCAGCGATCGGGGGTTTGATGTCGCGGGCCGGAAGGGGGGACCCGCCTCACATCAAACGCCCACGGAACGGGCTGGTTGCACCGCCACATGCGAGGGGGTGGAATGCCGCCCCCCTGCCGCCACGCTAGAGGTAGCGTTCCTTCAGCACGCGGCGGAGCAGCTTGCCCGCCTCGCTGCGGGGGAGTTCGTCCAGGAACTCCACCGCGCGCGGCTGCTTGGGGCCGGCGAGGTTCTGCCTGCACAGGGCCAGCAGTTCCTGCGCCAGGGCGTCATTGCCCGGCGGGTGACGCGGCACGATCAGGGCGCGGGGGCGTTCACCGAACTCCTCGTCCTTGACGCCGATGACGGCGGCCTCGCTGACCTCGGGGTGGGTGAGGAGGACAGCCTCGATCTCGGCCGGATAGACGTTGACGCCGCCGGACAGGATCAGGTCCGCGCGGCGGTCGGAGAGGAAGAGGAAGCCATCCTCGTCCAGCCAGCCGAGGTCATGCAGGCTGGCCCAGCCGCGGTCATTATAGGCCTGGGCGGTCTTCTCGGCGTCATTGTGGTAGGCGAAGCGGGCGCCGCCCTCGAACCAGATGCGGCCCGTCTCGCCGGGCGGGAGTTCGCGGCCCTCATCGTCCAGGATGTGGACCTTGCCATAGGCGGGGCGGCCGACGGAGCCGGGCTTGTTCAGCCAGGTCTCGCTGTCGATGAAGCAGGTGCCGATGCCCTCGCTGCCCGCGTAGTATTCGCGGATGATGGGGCCCCACCACTCGATCATGGCGCGCTTCACCGGCACGGGGCATGGCGCGGCGGCGTGGATGGCGCAGCGGTGGCTGGAGAGGTCATGGTCGGCGCGGACGGCCTCCGGCAGGGCCAGCAGCCGCACGAACATGGTGGGCACCCATTGGCTGTGGGTGACGCGGTGCCGGGCGATCATGGCCAGGCAGCGCTCGGCGTCGAACTTCTTCAGGATGACGGCGGTGCCGCCATGGTCCATCGCGCGCTGGACGTAGCGGTTGGGCGCGGCGTGGTAGAGCGGCGCGGGCGAGAGATAGACCGTGTTCTCGTCGAAGCCGTAGAAGCCCTTCCAGCTCATGTCGAATTCGGGCTTGTGCCGGTCCTCATAGGGAATGAGGGGGCGGCGGATGCCCTTGGGCAGGCCCGTGGTGCCCGAGGAATAGAGGAATTCCCGGCCGATGGGCCGCGCCCCCGGCCAGGTGGTCGGGTTGTCCTCGATCAGCTCGTCCAGCGGCGCGTAGCCGGGCAGCGCCCCGCCCGAGACGAAGCGGTGCGGGATGGAACGGAGGTCCAGCGCGCCCGCGAGCGAGGCCAGGGAGGCGCTGGCCACCAGCAGCGCCGCGCCCGAATCGCGCAGCACATGCGCGACCTCATTGGGGCGGAGATGGATGGAGAGGGGTGTGACCATCAGCCCCGCGCGCTTGGCGCCATAGGTCAGGATGAGGAAATCCGGCCCGTTCTCCAGCAGCAGCGCGATTCCCTGGCCGGGCTCCAGGTCCAGCGCGATGAAGCCATGCGCCGCCTGGTTCGCGCGTGCGTCGAGCTCGCGAAAGGTCAGCCCCTCGCCCGAATCCGGAAAGATGGCGGCCAGCTTGTCCGGCGTGCGCGCGGCGCGTTCGGCGAGCAGCGGCATGGGCGTTCCTCATCATGTTTCCCGGCATGGTCGTGAGGGTGGCGGCTTGCGTCAAGCAAGGGGAAGTGGTGCGCTGCGCCCGCAAGTCAGGGAGAAGACGCATGGATGTTCAGGGTACCGTCGCGATCGTGACGGGGGGCGCCTCCGGGCTCGGGCTGGCCAGCGCGAAGCGGCTGGCGGCCAAGGGCGCCAAGGTGATGATCGTGGACCTCGAGACCAGCAATGGCGCGGCGGTCGCGCAGGAGCTGGGCGGCCAGTTCGCCGCCGCCGACGTGACCGATGAGGCGACCATGCAGGCCGCCGTGGCGCAGGCCGAGACAATGGGCCCGGTGCGCGTTCTGGTGCATTGCGCGGGCCGCGGCGGCGCGCTGCGCATCCTGGAGCGCGATGGCACGCCGGGGAGCCTCGCGCATTTCGAGAACATCATCCGCGTGAACCTGACGGGCACCTTCAACGCGGTGCGCCTCGCGGCGGCCGCCATGGCCAAGACCGAGGCGATGGCCGATGGGGAGCGCGGGGTGTGCATCCTGACCGCCTCCGTCGCCGGCTATGAGGGGCAGATCGGGCAGATCCCCTATGCCTCCTCCAAGGCGGGCGTCATCGGCTTCACTATCTGCGCGGCGCGCGACCTCGCCAGCAAGTCCATCCGCGTCTGCACCATCGCGCCGGGCATCTTCGACACGCCCATGCTGCAAAGGCTGGCGGACCCCATCAAGCAGTCGCTGGCGCAGACGGTGCCGAACCCGCACCGGCTCGGCAACCCGGATGAGTATGGCAAGCTCGCCATGCAGATCGTGGAGAATGGCTACCTGAACGGCGAGACCATCCGCCTCGACGGCGCCATCCGCATGGCGCCCCGCTGATGCGCAAGCGGCCCGAGGACCTTCGCAGCCATCGCTGGTTCGGCGTCGAGACCATGCGCTCGGCCAACCACCGTTCGCGGCTTCTGCAACTGGGCTTCGGGCCGCAGGAATTCCGCGGAAGGCCGGTGATCGGGGTGATCAACACCTGGTCCGACCTGATGCATTGCCACGGCCATTTCCGCGAGCGCGCGCAGGATGTGAAGCGCGGCGTCTGGGCGGCGGGGGGTTTCCCCGTGGAAATCCCGGCCATGGCGCTGCCGGAGGTGTTCCAGAAGCCCTCCACCATGCTCTACCGCAATTTCCTGGCGATGGAGACGGAGGAGATCGCGCGGTCCCTGCCGCTGGATGGCCTCGTGCTGATGGGCGGCTGCGACAAGACCGGCCCCGCGCTGATCATGGGCGCCATCTCCATGGGGCTGCCGGCCATCTATGTGCCGGCCGGGCCGATGCTGAGCGGCAACTGGCGCGGGCGGAAGCTCGGTTCGGGCAGCGATGTGTGGAAGTATTATTCGGAACTGCGCGCGGGCACGATCGCGCAATCCGACTGGAACGAGATGGAGGCGGGGCTGTCGCGCTCCGCCGGCACCTGCATGACGGCGGGCACGGCCAGCACCATGGCGCTGGCGGCGGAAGCCCTCGGCCTGACCCTGCCCGGGGCGGCCAGCATCCCCGCCGTGGACAGCGCCCATCCGCGCATGGCGGCGGCGGCGGGCAGCCGCATCTTGGAGATGGTGTGGGAGGATTTGACCATCACGCGCCTGCTGGACCAGCGCAGCCTCGACAATGCGGTGGCGGCGACCATGGCCTTCGGCGGCTCCACCAACGCCATTCCGCACCTGATCGCCATCGCGCGGCGGGCGGGCATCGCGATGGATCTGGAGCGGTTTGATGCCATCAGCGCGCGCGTGCCGCTGATCGCGAATTTGCGCCCCAATGGCGACCGCTACCTGATGGAGGATTTCTTCTACGCCGGCGGCAGCCGGGGGTTCCTCGCGACCCTGGCGCCGCATCTGGCGCTGGATGCCACGACCGTGAACGGCACGCTGGGCGCGCAGCTGGAAGGTGCCGAGGTGTTTGACCGCGACGTGATCCGCGCGCTCGACAACCCGCTGCACCCCAATGGCGGCGTGGTGGTGCTCCGGGGCACGCTGGCGCCCGATGGCGCGGTGATCAAGCAGAGCGCGGCCAGCCCCGAGAAGCTCTCCCACACCGGGCCGGCCGTGGTCTTCGAGGACTACAACGACCTCGACGCGCGGCTGGATGACCCCGCGCTGGAGGTGACGCCGGACAGCGTGCTGGTTCTGAAGAATGCGGGCCCCGTGGGCGGGCCGGGCTTCCCCGAATGGGGCATGCTGCCCATCCCGAAGAAGCTGCTGGCGCAGGGCGTGCGGGACATGGTGCGCGTCTCGGATGCGCGCATGTCGGGCACCAGCTATGGCACCTGCGTGCTGCATGTGGCGCCCGAGGCGGCGCTGGGCGGGCCGCTCGCGCTGGTGCGCGATGGCGACATGATCCGGCTGGATGTGGAGGCGCGCAAGCTGGACCTGCTGGTGGATGCGGCCGAGTTGGAAGCCCGCCGCGCCGGCTTCACGCCGCGCAAGCCCGTGCAGGCGCGCGGCTGGACGGGGCTCTACCAGGCGCATGTGCGCCAGGCGGACAGGGGCTGCGACATGGATTTCCTGGAGCGCGGCGCGGTTCCGGCCGAGGAGCCGGAAATCCATTAGTCGGAAAATTCCCGGCTCAAGCGTTCCCACCGCGTCCCCTTCTGCCATACTGCCGGCCGGGGGCGGCACCCTTCGCCCCGAGACACCGAGGGAGAAGCCATGATGACGCCTCGCAACTGGATGCTGGGCCTCGCGCTCGCCGCCGGCATCGGCACGGCCCAGGCCGCGACCGTGACCACCGCCTGGGAAGCCATCAGCGACGGGCAGGATGCCTGCCTCAGCACCGGCGTGGAGGCCACGCGCCAGGCGGGCTTCCGTGGCAGCATCTCGAACGACCGGCAGACGGTGTTCGGCTGGCGCGGCGATGACAGCATCGCCATCCGCTGCATCGGCGACCGGCGGCTCGCGGTCATCTTCATCTATGTGGTGAGCCGCGAGGACAACAACGCGCTGCTGCAGACGGTGCGGAACACCTATCGCCGGCCGACGAAGGGGTGAGCGGGGGGCTCAGCCCCCCACCCGTAGAGCCGCTTCGCCTCCGCCGGGCTGACCAGCCCATCGGCCACGTCGCGCGCGACCAGTTCGGGGTCGCGCTGGCGCGGATCGCCCATGCCGCCGCCGCCGGGCAGCTTCAGCAGCAGATGCCGGCCCTTGGGCACCACCTGGAAGCCCTTGGTGCGGAGCACGGTGCCGTTGGCGTCATCGAGGCCGACCCAGCCATTGGCCCCTTCCCCGCCGCCGAGACGCCCCTTGGGGGCGTTCGCCACGCGGTCGAAGATGGCATTCACGGCGAATTCGGCATCGCCCTTGGCGCCGATCTCCATGATCTGCCCGAAGCCGCCGCGCGTCTTGCCCGCGCCCGCGCTGTCGGGGCGCAGCTCCTTCCGCCAGAAGATCACGGGCGCCACGTTCTCCGTGGCCTCCACCGGCATGGTCCGCACACCGGAGGGGAAGGCGATGCCGTCCAGACCATCCTTCATGGGCCGCGCGCCGGTGCCGCCGGAGTTGAAGGTGATGATCTCGAAATCCTCGGTCTCGGCCGCCTGGCCGCTGACCTGGCTGCCGCCGCGCAAGGGCGGGTTCCACAGCGCCGAGGAGCCTTCCGCGTTCACGCGGTCCGGCACCGCATGGCTGAGGCAGCCCATCATCAGGTCCGGGATCAGCTGGCCGATGACGTGCCGCACGCTGACCGGATAGGGCCGCGGCGCGTTGAGGATGCAGCCCTCCGGGATCACCATCTCGAAGGGCTTGAGGCTGGCCCAGTTGTTGGGGATTTCGGGCGCCACCACGCACTTGATCCCGAAGCAGGAATAGGCGCGGCAATAGGAGGGCGGCACGTTGATGCCGCGCGTGGACAGGCCCGAGGTGCCCGCATAATCCACCACGATGCGGTCCGCATGCAGCGTCATGGCGGCCTTCAGCGTGACGGGCGCCTCATAGCCATCGCTGCGGATTTCGGCGTGGAAGGTGCCGCGCGGCAGGGCGGCGATCGCTTCCTGCGTCGCGGCCAGGCTGCTGTCGAAGATGAAGGTGGCGAGCCCGTCCAGGCTGTCCATCTTGTACTCGTCCATCATCTCGACGAGGCGCTTCGCCCCCGCGTCATTGCAGGCGCAGAGGGAGTAGATGTCGCCCTCCAGCTCCACCGGCGTGCGCGAGCCGACGCGGATGAAGTCGAAGAAGGTCTCGTTGGGCGTGCCCTGGTCGAAGCACTTCACGATGGGGATGTAGAGGCCTTCCTCGAAGACCGACCGCCCCTCGGGCCCCATGCCGAGGCCGCCGATGTCGATGATGTGCGCCGTGTTGGCGAAGAGGCCCACGATGGCGCCGTTGCGGAAGGCGGGTGTGACCACCGTCAGGTCATGCAAATGCCCGGTGCCGAGCCAGGGGTCGTTGGTGATGTAGTGATCCCCCGGCTTCATGCCGGCGGGGGGGAATTTCGCGAGGAAATGCCCCACGGATTCCATCATGGAATTCACATGGCCCGGCGTGCCGGTCACGGCCTGGGCCAGCATGCGCCCTTCCAGGTCGAAGATGCCGGCCGAGAGATCACCCGCCTCGCGCACCGTGGTGCTGAAGGCGGTGCGGATCATGGTCTGCGCCTGTTCCTCGACCACCGCGATGAGGCGGTTCCACTGGATCTGGCGCTGGATTTTTTCGAGGGCGTTCATGCCGCGTCTCCCTTGGTCAGCTCCAGGTATCCCAGCCCATCCATCCGGCACGACCACCCCGGCCCCACCAGCGTGGAGGTCTCATCCTCCACCACGATGCAGGGCCCGGGCACGGTCGCCCCAGGTGCCATGTCGTCGCGGGCATAGACGGCCCACTCGGCCACCTGGCCCGTCGCGGTGTCGCGCACCTGCTGGGTGCGGATGGGCGCGGGCGCGGGCGCGTCCATCACCTCGGCCACCGGGTCGGCGTGGTCCACCACGGTGGCGACGGTGACGGCGAAGCTCAGCACCTCCACATCCGAACCCGGCACGGGGCGGTCGTAGAAGCGGGTATACTCGGCATCATAGGCCGCGCGGATGTCGGCGATGTCGGCGGGCACCAGCGGCCGCACGGGCATGGGCACCGCGATCTCATGCCCCTGCCCCACATAGCGCATATAGGCGATGCGCGTTTCGGTCGTGGGCGCGCCGAAGCTGCCCTCGGCGACAACCTGCGACGCCTCCGCGCTCATCGCCGCCAGCAGCGCGTTCACGCCGTCGAGGTCGAAGCGGGCGAAGCGGGTGTAGAGGCTTTTGACCACCTCATAGGCCACGGGCGCACGCAGGAAGCCGATGGCGGAGCCCACGCCGGCGCCCGAGGGCACCAGCAGCCGGTTCACGCCGATCTTCTCCGCCACGCGATACCCATGCACGGGCCCGCCGCCGCCGAAAGCGATGATGGCGCGGCCCTCATAGGACTTCGCGCTCTCGATGGCATGGACGCGGGCGGCGTTGGCCATGTTCTCGTCCACCATCTCGACCACGCCCAGCGCGGCCATGCCGGCATCGAGGCCGAGCTTGCCGCCCACATGCGTCTCCAGCGCGGTGGCCGCCGCGGCTTCATCGAGTGCCAGCGAACCGCCCGCGAAACTCGCCGCGTCATAGCGGCCGAGGGTGAGGTTCGCGTCCGTCACCGCGGGCTTCGTGCCGCCGCGGCCATAGCAGGCGGGGCCGGGCATGGCGCCGGCGCTTTCGGGCCCCACCTGGATGCGGCCCATGGCGTCGAGGCTGGCCAGCGAACCGCCGCCCGCGCCGATCTCCACCATCTCGATCACGGGGATGCGCAGCGGCAGGCCGGAGCCGCGCTTGAAGCGGCCCACACGCGCCACCTCGAAGGTGCGGCTCGCTTGCGGCGCGTAGTCGTCAATGAGGCAGACCTTGGCGGTGGTGCCGCCCATGTCGAAGCTGAGCACCTGCTTCCAGCCGCGCTGCCGTGCCACGAAGGCCGAGAAGATGGCGCCGCCCGCGGGCCCGCTCTCCACCAGGCGAATGGGGAAGCGCGCGGCCGTCTCGACCGTGGTGAGGCCGCCGCCCGAGAGCATCAGGAAGAGCGGCGCGGCGACACCCATCTCGCGCAGCCCCGCCTCCAGCCGGCCGAGATAGCTGGCCATCAGGGGCTGCACATAGGCGTTGGCGACGGTGGTGCTGAAGCGCTCCCACTCGCGCATCTCGGGGCTGACTTCGCTGGCCAGCGAGACGGGCACGCCGGGCAGTTCCGCGCGCAGGATTTCGGCGGCGCGCTGCTCATGCGCGGGGTTCACGAAGCCGTGCAGGAAGCCGACCGCGATGGCCTCGATGCCTTCGGATTTCAGGAAGGGGATGTGCGCGCGCAGGCTGGCTTCATCCAGCGGGCGCAGCACCTTCCCGGTGTTGTCGAGGCGTTCCACCACCGGCAGGCGCCAGCGGCGCGGCACCAGCGGCTGCGGCAGCTCGATGTTCAGGTCATACTGGTCGTAGCGGCTCTCATTGCCGAGGGCCAGCACGTCGCGGAAGCCCTCGGTCGTGATCAGCGCCGTCTTGGCGCCCTTGCGCTCGATCAGCGCATTGGTGGCCAGCGTGGTGCCATGGATCACGAGCGTGACGTCGGCGGGGGTGAGGGAGGCGCGGGCCAGCGCCACGCGCACGCCCTCCAGCACGCCGAGTTCGGGCGCGTGCGGCGTGGTCAGGACCTTGGCGGTCCAGCGCGTGGCCTCGCCCTCGGCGTCCTGCGCTTCGAGGGCGACGTCGGTGAAGGTGCCGCCGATATCGGCGGCGAGGCGAACGGAGGTGTAGCTGGGCATGCTCACCACCCGCGCACCATCCCGCCATCCACGCGCAGCACGCAGCCCGTCATGTAGGCGGCCTGGTTGCTGCACAGGAAGGCGACCAGCGGGCCGTATTCGTCGGGCAGGCCGTAGCGCCCGGCGGGGATGGTCTTGGAACGCTCCGCGATCACGTCCTCCACCGACTTGCCCTGGCGCGCGGCCAGGCTGCCGGCGGTTTCCAGGCTGCGGTCGGTGCGGATGGCGCCGGGGGCCACGATGTTGCAGGTGATGCCCTCATGCGCCACCTCGGCCGAGAGCGTCTTCATCCAGCCCATGATCGAGGCGCGCAGCGTGTTGCTCAGCACCATGTTGGGCAGGGGCTGCAACATGCCCGTGCTGCCCACATTGATGATGCGGCCCCATTTCCGCTCACGCATGCCGGGCAGCAGCGCGTTGGTGAGGCGAACCGGCGAAAGCACGATGCGCTGGAACCAGGTGGAGAGCAGTTCCTCGCTGACTTCCAAGGCGGGGCCGGGCGGCGGGCCGCCATGGTTCTGCACCAGGATGTCCACGCCGCCCATCGCGGCCGTGGCCCCCTGGGCCAGCGCGTCCATCTGCGCCGGGTCCGCCACATCGGCCACGATGCCCTGGGCGAAGCTGGCCCCCTTGGCGCGGAGTTCGGCGCAGGCGGCGTCCAGGCTCGACTGGTCGCGCCCCGTGATGACGAGGGAGGCGCCCTCGGCCGCCAGCGCTTCCGCGATGCTCCGCCCCAGCCCCTTCGAGGCCCCCATCACCAGCGCGCGACGCCCTGCCAGCCCGAAATCCATGCGAAAAACCCCTGTGGTGAACCTGTGGCGGACCCTGCCCAAAGGCGCCCCCTCTGGCAAGGCGGGGGCCAGCGGGTATGGTGCGGGGCAAGACCGGAACTGACCAGGAATTCACCATGACCAAGCCCGTCCTGCTGCTGACCCGCAAGCTGCCCCAGGCCATCGAGGCCCGTGCGGCCGCCGAGTTCGATGCGCGGCTGAACCCGCAGGACGAACCCTGGTTCCGCGACGGCGCCGAGATCGCGCGCCGCGCCACCGAGGCCAATGCGGCCGGCATCCTCTGCGCGGCCGGTGACCCGATGAATGCCGAGACCATCGCGGCCCTGCCCGAGAGCGTGAAGGCCATCGCCACCTTCAGCGTGGGCTATGACCATATCAATGTCCCCGCCGCGAAGGCGCGCGGCATCACGGTGACGAACACGCCCGAGGTGCTGTCCTTCGCCACGGCGGAAACCGCGCTGACTCTCATGCTCATGGCCGCCCGCCGCGCCGGCGAGGGCGAGCGCATGGTCCGCGCCCGCAAATGGGAGGGCTGGGCGCCGACGCAGCTGATGGGTGTCACGCTGGAGGGCAAGAAGCTCGGCATCCTCGGCATGGGCCGCATCGGGCGGGAACTCGCGTCCATGGCGCGCGGCCTGCGCATGGAAATCCATTACCGCGACGTGCAGCGCCTGCCGGCCGATGCCGAGCAGGGCGCCATCTTCCACGACAGTGACGCGGGCTTCCTCTCGACGATTGACGTGATCTCCATGCACGTCCCGGGCGGCGACGCCACGCGCAAATGGCTGAACGCGGAGCGGCTGGCGCAGATGAAGCCCGGCAGCCTCGTCGTGAATTCGGGCCGTGGCGGCAGCGTGGATGACGCGGCGCTGGTGGCCGCACTCAAATCCGGCCACATCCGCGCCGCGGGCCTCGATGTCTATGATGGCGAGCCGGTGGTCTTCGAGGGCTATTTCGGCCTGGAGAATGTGGTGCTGCTGCCGCATCTGGGCAGCGCCACCATCGAGGTGCGCGACGCCATGGGCCATCGCGCGCTGGACAATCTGGCCGCCGTGCTGGCCGGCAAGCCGGCGCTTCACCCGGTGGGGTGAAACGCCTTGGACATCCGCGCGAGGCCCTCCGCGGCCTCGCGCGCCATGCGTTCCACGATGGCGCCGGCGGGCTCCACGCCCTCGATCAGCCCCACGCATTGACCGGCCCAGAGGTAGCTCTGGTCCAGCTCGCCATCCTCCACGCCGCGCGCGTTCAGGGGGCCCGCGATCATGGGCACAATGTCCTGGCCCGCCGCCTCGGCGGCCAGGATGGCCTCGGTGTGGGCCGAGCGCAAAGCCCGCCCCGGCATCCCCAAGGACCGCTTGATGACGGTGGTGCCCATGGGTTCCGCCGCCACCAACGCCTGCTTGTAGTTGGCATGCGCGTGCGCCTCGGCGCTGGCCACGAAGCGGGTGCCCATTTCCACGCCCTCGGCCCCCAACGCCAGCGCCGCCAGCAGCCCCGCCCCATCCGCGATGCCGCCCGAGGCCAGCACGGGAATGGAGACGGCGCGCACCACGCGCGGCACCATCACCATGGTCGTCTCGTCGCCCCGGCCGAGATGCCCGCCGCCCTCATAGCCCACGGTGGCGACGAGGTCGGCGCCCGCGCCCTCGGCCTTCTTCGCCAGCTCCGGCCCCGCGATCAGCACCAGCACCTTGGCGCGGCCATCAATGCGCTTGATCCAGGGCGCGGGGTTGCCGGCGGTGAGCGCGATGACGGCCACCCCCTCCTCCAGCGCCACCTCCATCATGGCGGTGAAGTCCATCCGGCCGAGGGGGAAGTTCACGCCAAAGGGCTTGTCGGTCAGCGCCCGGGCGCGGCGGATCTCGGCGCGCAGGGCGTCCGCATCGGCCAGCCCCACGGTGGAGATCTGCCCCAGCCCCCCCGCCGCGCTGACGGCCGCGCAAAGCTCGGCCTTGGCGACACGCGCCAGGCCCCCCTGCACGATGGGATAGCGCACGCCCAGCAAGCGGGAGGCGCGGGTCTGAATGGAATGGGTCATCCGTCGGCCCTGATGTTGGCGGCGCGCACGGCCTCGCCCCAGGTCGCGACCTCGCGCGCCAGGAAGTCACGGAATTCCGCGGGGGGCATGCCGGAGGGCAAGGCGCCGGCCGCGCGCAGCCGCGCCGCATGCTCCTCCTGGCGCAGCGCGACGGCGATGATCTCGGCCACGCGCGCGATGATGGGCGCGGGTGTCGCGGCCGGCGCCATCAGCGATTGCCAGGCGACGGGCGCGAAGCCCTCCCAGCCCAGCGCGGCGCCGATGGGGCGGATGTCGGCGAAGTCCGGATGCGGCTCGGTCGAGGAAATGCCGAGGCCCCGGATACTGCCCGCGCGCAGCTGTCCCGATTGCGGCGGCAGGTTCTCGAACACGGCCTGCAGCCGCCCCGCCACCAGCTCCGTCACCGCGGGCGCGGAACCCCGGAAGGGCACATGGGTCGCCGTGATGCCCGCGCGGCGGCAGAACATCTCCATGGCCAGATGCGGCACGGTGCCGATGCCGGCCGAGCCATAGGTGATGCCGCCTGACTGCCCGCGCGCCCATTCCACGAAGCCCCGCGCATCCTGCGCCGGCGAGCCGGGGTGCACCGAGAGCACATTGGGCACCATCATCACCACGGTCACCGGTGCCAGGTCCCGCAGCAGGTCGAAGGGCATCTGGCGGTAATAGGTCTGGTTGATGGCCGCGGCGGCGGCGGCCACCACGAAGACCGAGCCATCGGCCGGCCCCCGCGCCACATGGTCCATGCCGAGATTGCCGCCCGCGCCGGTGCGGTTCTCCACCAGGAAGGTGCCGCCCGTGGCGGCGCCGAGCGCCTGGGCGACGAAGCGGGCCGAGAGGTCCGACGCCCCGCCCGGCGTGAAGGGCGAGACGATGCGCACCGGGCCTTGCGGCCAGGATTGCGCGCCCAGGGGCGAAGCCAGAAGCGCGGGCGCGGCCAGCAAAGCCGGCGCGGCGAGCAGGTGGCGGCGTCGCATCATCTTGCGTTCCTCTCCTTGATCATGTCGCGGGCGATCAGCAGGCGCTGGATGTCGGAGGCGCCCTCGAAGATGCGGAAGAGCCGCACGTCGCGGAACAACTGCTCCACGGCCGTGCCGCGCATGTAGCCGGCGCCGCCATGGATCTGCACGGCGTGGTCGGCGACGCGGCCCACCATCTCGGAGGCGAAGAGCTTGCAGCAGGCGATGTCGGCGATGATGGGGCCCTGCGCCTCGCCCGCCGCGTCGAAGGCGCGGGCCGTCTCCAGGATCATGCTGCGGGCGGCCAGCGCTTCGCTGCGCATGTCGGCGAGCCGCCCCTGCACCATCTGGAATTCCGCCAGTGCCTGGCCGAATTGCCGGCGGTTGCGGGCGTGGAACAGCGTCTCCTGGATCAGCCGCTCGGCCTGGCCCGCGCAGGTGACGGCGACATGCAGGCGCGCGTGGTTGATGCCGCGCATGGCGGTCTTGAAGCCGCCGCCCTCGCGCCCGCCGATGAGGTTCTCCGCCGGCACGCGCACGCCATCGAAGAAGACCTCCGAGGTCGCGCTGCCATCCTGGCCCATCTTGCGGTCGGCGGGGCCGCAGCTCAGGCCCGGCGTGCCCGCGGGCACGATGAAGGCCGAGATGCCGGAGGCATCGCGCGTCTCCAGATCCGTGCGCGCCATCACGATGAAGACATCCGCCTGGCGGGCATTGGTGATGTAGCGCTTCACCCCGTCCAGCACGTAGTCGCCGCCGTCACGGCGCGCGGTGGTCCGCACGCCGCCGGCGTCGCTGCCGGCCTCGGGCTCGGTCAGGCAGAAGGCGGCGGTGACTTCGCCGCTCGCCATGCGGGGCAGCCATTCGGCGCGCTGCGCCTCGCTGCCATTGTAGAGGATGGGCTGGGAGCCGAGGCCGATCGTGGTCGAAAAGCGCGCCCGGAACACCGAGCTCGCCCGCGTCACCTCCAGCATGACGCGCACCTGCTGCTCCATGCTGAGGCCCAGCCCGCCATGGCGTGTGGGGATGGAGATGCCGAAGAGGCCCATGTCACGCAGGCGCTGCGTCAGGTCCTCAGGCAGGGTTTCCTGGCCTTCCAGGCGGGGCTCGGCGGGGATGAGCACCTCGTCCACCAGGCGGCGGACATTCTCCAGGTATTCGGCGAATTCCGCCGCGCCGGCGCGTGCCGGCATGCCGTCATTCATGGCGCGCCCCTCCCGCTTGTCATCCTTGGTTGAGGGGGAGCGTCGGCGCCACGGCGCGCCGCGTCAAGCCGAGGTTTCCCCCTCGCGGCGGCACGGGCTAGTCTCACCGCCCAACGACTCAAGGCCCGCCCCGCATGGACCAGCCCCGCATGACGCTGCGCCTGCCCCCCGGCACGGAGGAGGTGGCGCGGCTGCTCGACGAGGTGGAGGCCTTCGCGGAGCAGGCCGAAATCCCCACCGCGCTGGCCATGCGGCTTGCTCTGGTGGCGGAGGAGCTGGCGGCCAATGTCGTCATGCATGGCACGGGCGCGGGCTTCTTCGCCTTCACCGCCGAGGTCACCGAGGCGGGTGTGGCCATCACCTTCGAGGATGACGGGCCGGAATTCGACCCGCTGGCCGCGCCCGCCGCCCACACCCAGGAGGGTGTGGAGTCGCGCGAGGTGGGCGGGCTCGGCCTGCATCTGCTGCGGAAGATGACGCGGGGCGCCGCCTGGGAACGCGCGGGCGGCGTGAACCGGCTGACCTGCCTGCTGCCGCGCGAAAGCTGAAATTGCCCGCGCGGGCCGGATTTCGCGCCGCGCGCATCTTGGATTAACCTGCGCCTGACAATGGGCCTCCGCCCTCGCGGACGGCCCCCACAACGGAGCGACCACGCATGGAGATCACCGAGACCAGCGAAGGCGGAAAGGCGGTGGCCGTGCTCGACGGCCGCCTCGACACCGCGACGGCGGCGGCGGCCGAGGCGAAGCTGCTGGCGATGCTGGGCCAGGGTGCCGTGATCGCGGATCTCTCGGCGGTGCGCTACGTCTCCTCGGCCGGGCTGCGCGTGCTGCTCAAGGCGGCGAAGCAGGCCAAGGCGGCGGGGCATGGCTTCGCGGTGGCGGGGCTCCAGCCCGCCGTGCGCGAGGTCTTCGAGATCAGCGGCTTCGACAAGATCATCCCCGCCTACGACACGCGGGCCGACGCCGCCGCGGGCTGACCGCCCATGTCCGCGCCCGCCCGCCTGGCCGATGGCGACCTGGCGGAGGGCGTGATGGGCGCGCTCGGGCGCATCGCGGGGCTGGCGCCCTCGCCCGTGCTGGCGGGGCGGCTCGCGGCCGCCTCGGCGCTGCTGCCCGCCTGCGCCGAGGCCCCCGAAGACCATGACCACCCGGCCTGGGCCGCGCTGCTCGATGCGGTGACGGTGCAGGAGACGCGGCTGTTCCGCATCCCTGCGCAATGCGCCGCACTGGGCGCCCTGCTGCCGGAACTCGCGGCGCGCGCGCGGGCCGAGGGGCGGGCGCTGCGCCTGCTCTCGGCCGGCTGCGCCTCGGGCGAGGAGGCCTTCACCCTCGCCGCCCTGGCGCGCGCCGCGGCGCCCGAATGGCCGGTGGAGGTGCTGGGGGTGGACCTCTGCCGCCCCGCTTTGGCCCGCGCGCAATCGGGCCGGCTGGAACCCGGCCTGGGTGACCCGCTGGCCCTGGTGCCCCCTGCCTTGCTGCCGGATTTCGCGGGGGGCCACCCCTCGCCCGCCCTGCGCGCGCGGGCGCGTTTCCGCCGCGCCAACCTGCATGCGGGACTTGGCGCCGCCGGCGAATTCGACGTCATCTTTTGCCGCAACGTGCTGATCTACCTGACGGAGGCGGCGCGGGAGGCGCTGCTGGCGCGGCTCGCGGCCGCGCTGGCGCCCGGCGGCGTGCTGGGCCTCGGCCCCACCGACCGCCACCCACCCGGAATGGCGCATCTGGGCGAGAACCTTCTCCATGGCTGAGCCCGCCCCCCTGCTGCCCTTGCCCGGCGGCGGCTGGTGCGCGCTGGGCGGCGGCACGGCCGAGCCCGTCGCCGCCCCGCCACGCGCGCCGCAGGCCCAGGCCGCGCCCCTGCCCGAAGCCGCGCCGCCCCCCGCCGCGCGCCGCCGAGGCACGGGGCTGGAGGCGCTGCATCTGAGCCTCGGGGGCGTGGCGCTGGCCCTGCCCTCCGCGCTCGCCGAGCACATCCACCCCATGCCCGAGCTGCTGCCCCTGCCCGGCGCGCCCCCTTGCGTGCGCGGGCTGGCGCTGGCCGGCGGCGCGCCCGTCCTTGTGCTGGACAGCCTCGCCCTCGCCGGCGGCGGCGGCGTGGAGGAGGCCCCCGCCTGGCTGCTGGCGCTGCGCTGGCAGGGGCGGCGGCTCGGCTTGCCCGCTGCGCGCATCGCGGCCGGGCCGGCCGTGCCCGCGCTGCGGCGCTTCGAGGAATGGCTGGACGGCCCCGAGGCGCGGGCGGCGCTGGCGCTGGCCCCTCCCGCATTGGAAGAGGCCACCAGCCGCACCATCCCCGAACGCCATCTGGTGCTGTTCCGGGCGGGCGGGCTGCGCGCCGCCCTGCCGGCCGAGGCGGTGCGCGCCGTGCTCGCCCCCGTCCGCGCGCAATCCCTGCCCGGTGGTGGCGGTGTGGTGGCGCCGCACCGGGGCGAATTGCTGCCGGTGCGCGACGCCGGGCTGCGCCTGGGCGCCGCCCCCGCCGCAAACGGTTCCGCGGCCCCCATGATCCGGCTGGCGCTCAGCCGCGAATGCCTGGTGGCCGTCTCGGCCATCGAGGGGGTGCGGCGCGTCCCGGCCGCCGACATCACGCCGCTGGGGGCCGGCGAAGGCCTCGTCACGGGCCTCGCCCGGGTCCAGGGGGAGAATTTGATGCTGCTCTCCCCCACGGCGCTGGCGGCATGAGCGGCGCCCCCCTCCGCGTGGTCGTGGTGGATGACAGCGCCTTCATGCGCATGGCGCTGCGCCGCATCATCGAGGCCGATGGCGACCTCAGCGTGGTGGGCGAGGCCGCGGATGGCGCGGCCGGCGTCGAGGCCGTGCGCCGCCTGCGGCCCGAACTCGTGGCGATGGATGTGGAAATGCCCGTGCTGTCGGGCATCGAGGCCACGCGGCGCATCATGGCGCTCGACGCCCCGCCCGCCGTCGTCATGGTCAGCCAGCACACCCAGGACGCCAGCCCGGCCGCGCTGGAGGCGCTGGCCGCGGGCGCGGCGGACTACATCAGCAAGGAGACGGGGCTGGGCGGGCTCGACCTGGGTCATCTCGACCGCGCCCTGCGCGACCGGCTGCGGCATTGGGCGCGGGCGCGGGCGCAGGTTTCGCGCCCGGGGGCCATGCCGGGGCGGGAAGCGCTGGGGGCGCCGCCGCCACTCGTGCTGGTCGCGGCCTCGACCGGCGGGCCGGAGGCGCTGGCCGCGCTGCTGGCCGCCTCGGGCCCGCTGCCCGTGCCCATGGTGATCGCCCAGCACATGCCGCGCGGCCTGGCGCCGGAACTGGCCGCGCAACTCACGCGCCGCGCGGGCTGGACGGTGCGCGCGGCGGGGCCGGAGGAGGCGCTGCGCGGCGGCGAGGCGCTGCTGCTGCCGGAGGATGGCGTGGTGCTGCGCGCGGGCGACGGGCTGCGGCTGCGCCTGGCCCCCGGCGGTGGCGTGGTGCATCCCTCGGCCGACCTGCTGTTCCGTTCCGCCGCCACCTCCGGCCTGGCGGCCGCCGCCGTGGTGCTGACCGGCATGGGCGAGGATGGCGCGGCGGGGGCCGAGGCGCTGGCCGCGATTGGGGGCCGCGTGCTGGTCCAATCCGCCGAAAGCGCCGTGGTGCCGGGCATGCCGCGCGCCACCGCCGCCCGTGTGACGGGGGCGGAGGCGCTGCCGCCCGCCGATCTCGGCGCGCTGCTGCGCGGCTGGTGGCCCGCATGACCGACCCCGAGCTTCTCGCCGCCTTCCAGGAGGAATTCGCCGCCGGCTGCGCCGCCCTGGCCACCGCCCCCGACCTCACGGCCGCGCGGCGCCAGGTGGCGCAGCTTCTCGCCATGGCGGAGGCGCTGGAGATGGCGCCGCTGCGCGATGCCCTGGCCGCGCTGGAGGGCGAGGAGGCGCTGGAGGCCCTGCGCCAGGCCGCCCCCGTGCTGGCCGCGCTCGCCTCCGGCGACGCCCCCGCCGCCGACACCACCGCCCGCGTGCTGATCGTGGATGACAGCGCCACCATCCGCCGCCTGCTGCGCGAAATCCTGGCGACCGACCCTTTCTTCACGGTGGTGGGCGAGGCGATGGACGGAAGCGCGGGCCTCGCCGAACTGGCCCGGCTGCGGCCGGACCTCACCTTGCTCGACCTCGAGATGCCCGTGCTGGACGGCATGGGCTTCCTGGCCGAATGGGCGCTGACGGGGCCGGGCGAGGTGGTGGTGGTCTCCTCCGCCGCGCACCCGGGCAGCCCGGCGGCGCTGGAGGCGCTGCGGCGCGGGGCGCGGGCGGCGGTGGCCAAGCCCTCGGGCGCGCTCTCGCCCGACCTCGCCGCGCGGTCGGGCGAGGCCATCCTGCGCGCCGCCCGCGCCGCATTGGAGCGCTGATGGAAGCCGACGACCCGCTCTGGCAGGAATTCGCGGCCGAGACGGCGGAGCATCTGGACACGCTCGAACAGGGGCTGGACGGCAGCGCGCCGGTGGATGTGCTGTTCCGCGCCATGCACAGCCTGAAGGGCATGTCGGCGGCCCTTGGCGCGCAGGGCATGGGCGCGCTGGCCCATCGCGCCGAGGATGTGCTGGGCCTGGTCCGGGCCGGCCGCATGGCGCTGGACGCGCCGGCGCGTGACGCGCTGCTGGCGGCGGTGGACGCGCTGCGGGCGCAGCGGACGGCGCTGCTGGAACGCCAGGCCGATGCGCCGCCGCCGCCCGATTTGCTGACGCGGCTGTCGGCTTTGGCGGAAGGACGCCCCGAGGCCGCGCCCGCCGCCGCCTCCGCCGGCCCGGTCACGGGCGCTTCGCCGCTCCGCCTCAGCCTCGCCGCGCGGCTCGCCGAGGAGGTGCCGGCCCTGGCGCGGGGCGAGGCCCTGCCCGGCCTGGCCGAGGCCGCCGAGGGCGCGGGGCTGCCGCGGCTCGCCATGCTGCTGCGCGCCGCCCCCGGTTCCGCCGCCGGTTTCGGCCGGCTGCGCGCGGCGCTGCTTCTGCTGGAGGCGAATACCGGCCTGCCCGCCGGTGCCAGCATCGCCTGGCCCGACCCGCCCGACCCGGACCCGCTGCGCGCCGCCTCCGACGCCGCCTTGGCCGAAGCCGCGCGCGACTACGCCGATGCCGCCCTCGCCCATGGCATGGAAGGGGCCGAGACGCTTGGTCGGCAGGTGCAGGACCTCGCCCTGCGCGGCCTGCCCCGGCCCGCCGGGCTGGAAGCCGCGCTCACCGCCGGGCGGCCGCTGGAGGGCGCGCTGGCGCCGCCCCCGCCGCCGCTGACGCCGGGCCTCGCCGCCGTGCTGCCGCCCTCTTCCCATGCGCGTGCCGCCGCCGCCATGGCATCGGGGCAGCGCATCTGGCGGCTGCGGCTCGGGCCGCTCGCCGCCGCCGAGGCCATGGCCGCCCCCTTCCTGGCCCGCGCCGGCGAGGTGCTGGCCAGCGCCGGCCCGCCCGAGGCCATGGACATCTTCCTCGCCAGCGCCCTGCCCCCCGGCGAGATCGCGGCACTCCGCGCCGAGACCGACCCCGAGGGCGTGGCGCTGGCGCATCTCGCCCCCGCCGACGCCCCGCCCCCCGCCCCCACCATGCGGGTGCGGCAGGACCGGATTGATGCCGTCATCGCGCTGGAGACGGAGCTGCGCGCGGCCTCGCTCGCGCTGACCGAGGCGTTGGCGGCGCCCGAGGCGCGCTCGGCGCTGGCGGAGCTGGGCGCCTTGCAGGGCCGCCTGCCGCCGGCCTTCGCCGCGCGCATCGCGGGGCCGCTGGAGCGGCTGCGCGCCGCGACGGGGGCCGCCGAACGCGCGGCCAGCCGCGTCTCCCTGACGCTTGGCCAACTGGATGAGGCGGTGCTGGCCTTGCGCGTCGTGCCCTTCGCCACCCTGGCCGCCCGCCTGCCCCGCGCCTTGCGCGCCGCCGCCGAGGCCGGGGGCAAGCAGGCCGCCCTGGTGGTGGAGGGCGAGGATGTGCAGCTCGACCGCGCCTTGGCCGATGCGCTGGCGGACCCGCTGCTGCACCTGATCCGCAACGCCGCCGACCATGGGGTCGAGCCGCCCGCCGAGCGCATGGCCGCGGGCAAGCCCGCCACCGCGCAGCTGGTTCTGAGCGCGGAACGCCTGCCCGGAAGGCTGCGCGTGAGCCTTTCCGATGACGGGCGCGGCATTGACGAGGCGCTGGTCCTGGCGCGCGCGGTGGATCGGGGGCTGGTCTCGCCGGACGCCGCCGCTCGGCTGGCGCCGGCCGACATCCATGCGCTGCTCTTCCTGCCCGGCTTCTCGACGCGTGAGGCGGTGAGCGAGACCTCCGGCCGCGGCGTGGGCCTCGATGTGGTGCAGGAGGCGGCGCGGCGCGCGGGCGGCGTGGTGCGGGTGGAGAGCGTGCGCGGCCAGGGCACGCGCTTCACCCTGGACGTGCCGCTCAATGCCGCCATCCAGCCCGTGCTGCTGGTGGAGGCGGGCGGGCATGCCTATGCGCTGCCGGCGGGGCGGGTGGAGGCGGTGCTGCGCCCGGAGGAATGCCCGGCCGATGCCGCGCCCCTGGCGCTGGAGACCGTGCTGCGTCTGCCGCCCGCGCGGCCCGGCGCGGTGGTGGTGCTGCGGCGGCCGGCAGGGAAGCTTTCGCTGGCCGTGGCGCGGCTGGGGCGGCGGACGGATCTGCTGCTGAAGCCGCTGCACCCCGACCTCGCCGCCACACCGGGGGTGGGCGGCGTGGGCGTGCTGGGCAATGGCGAGGCGGTGCTGCTGCTGGAGCCGGACGGGTTGTAGCTTTTTGCGCGGCCGATTCACGCCGCCGGCTGGCGCCGGCGACGATCGGACGCTTTCCGCGCGGCCGATTCACGCCGTCGGCTGGCGCCGACGACGATCGGACGCGGCGCCTTAATTTTCTACCTCAACTCATTGTCCCGGATGGATTCCGCGCCCTTTTTCTCGTTCAGCTTGCCCAGCTGCGTGTCCAGCAGCGCGCGCAGCTTCTTGATGGCGCCAGCCCAGGCCTCGGGCAGCGTGGCCGCCATATGCGTCACGGCCACGGGCTTCTGGCCGGAGGGCCGCGCCTCCATCAGGCAGCGCTTGTCATTGTCGCCGGGCTTGGCGGCGTTCTCGTCGCTCAGATGCACCTCGATGCGCGTCACCTGCTGGGCGAAGCGGGCCAGGCCCTGCTCCACATCTTCCTGCACCCGGGCCACCAGCGTTTCGCGGCCGGAGATGTTGTCGTCCGTGTTCACCTGGATCTGCACGCGTTTCCCTCATTGCAGTGTCTGGGGAAACAGCGCATCGGGCGGCGTCAGGTTGCGGCGCGGCGCAGCGCCAGCACGGTCACGTCATCGGCGGCCGGCGCGCCGTCCACGAAGCCCGCCACGGCCGCCAGCAGGGTGGCGATGGCGGGGGCCGGTTCCACCTGGCCGGTCAGCGCCTCCACCACACGCTCCTTGCCGAAGAGGGCGCCGGCATGGTCCTGCGCCTCGGTCACGCCATCGCTCAGCAGCAGCAGCCCCTGGCCGGGGGCCAGGGCGAAGGGGGCGCTGGCATAGGCCAGCCCCTCGATGATGCCGAGCGCGGGCTGGATGCGATAGCCGCCGAGCGTCTCCACCCCGGCCGGGCCCAGCAGCAGCGGCGCCTCATGCCCCGCCACCGCGATGCGGCCCGTGCCATCGCGCGTGTCCACGATGCCGAGGGCCGCGGTGATGAAGGTCATGTCCTCATTGTCGGCGGCGAGGTCCTCATTGGCGGTGGCCAGCAGCGCGCCGGGGTCGGGCAGCGTGCCCGCGGCATCCGCCAGCCGGGCCGCCGCGCGCAGCAGGCCAAACGCCCGCGCCATCGTCATGCCGGCCGAGGCCCCCTTCCCCGCCACATCCGCCACCACGAACATCAGGTGATGCGCGCCGAGCGGCAGGATGTCATAGAGGTCGCCCCCCACCTCGCGCGCCGGCTCCATATGCGCGGCGACCGTGATGGCACCGCGCGAGAGGCCCGCGAAATCGCGCGGCACCAGGGAGAGCTGCGCGCGGCGGGCGGATTCGAGTTCCGCCTCCAGCGCCGCCAGCCGCTCATCGGCCAGGTCCCGCAGGCGCTTCTTCTCCAGCACGGCGGCGAGGCGCGCGCGCAGCAGGGGCGGGTCGAAGGATTTCGGGAGGTAGTCCTCCGCGCCCAGCTCGATGCAGCGGATCACGCCCGACATCTCGGTCTGCGCGGAGATGACGATCACGGGCGGCGCATGGGGCTGGCCGTGCAGCGCCTCCAGCACGCCGATGCCGTCGAGTTCGGGCATCTCGAGATCCAGCAGCATCACGTCGAAGCGGCGGGCCGCGATGGCCGCCAGCGCCTCGCGGCCGTTCGTGACCATCTCCGGCTCGGGATAGCCCAGTTCCCCAAGGCGGCGCTTCAACAGCAGCCGGTTGAAGCTGCTGTCGTCCACGACCAGGATGGAGGCGCTCATGCCGGGCGGGCCGCCATGCTCTCCACCGCGGCGCGGGACTCGCTGGCGAGGCGGGACAGATCGATCATGGTCACGGTGATTTCCTCCGCGGCCGTCGCGTTGGACTGGCCGATGCGCGTGAGCGTCGCCACGCGGGTGTCGAGCGAGGCCATGGTGGCCTGCTGCTCCTCCATGGCGACGGCGATGCCGGCGGCGAGGCGGGCGCTCTCGCTGGAGAGCGTCTCCAGCCCGTCCATCGCCTCGCCCACGGCGGCCGCCGTGCCCGCGCCCTCGCGCGCGCGGCGGCCGGCGAGCAGGACCACATCCGCGATCTCCTGCGCGAGCGCCTCGGAATTGGCGGCCAGCGCGCGGACCTCCTCGGCCACGACGGCGAGGCCCCGCCCGTGCTCGCCCGCGCGGGCGGCCTCGATGGCGGCGTTGATGGCGAGGATGTTGGTCTGGGTCGCGATCTTGGCGATGACGCCCGCGATGCGCGTCACGCGCTCCGTGTCCTCGCCCACCGCGTCCACGGTTTCAATGAGTTGGCGGACCTTCTTCAGGTTTTCCGCCAACAGGGCGCGGGCCTCGGCCGCCGTGTCGCGGGCCTGCTGGGTGCCGCGGCCCACCTCGGCGATGGCGTCCGCGGTCTGGGACAGGGCGTCGGAGACCTGCCGCAGTTCGGCCAGCTGGGTCATGGCGCCCTCGCTCACTTGGCCGATGGCCTGGCTGGCTTGCGTCGTGACGACGGCGGTGCGGCGGGCGCCTTCCAGCGCCTGGTCCATCAGGCGCTGGGTGTTGGCGAGGTTCTGCTTGAACACCTCCACGGCGCGGGCCATCTCGCCCACCTGGTCGGGACGGGCCGCCTCGGGCACGCGCACGCCGGCATCGCCACGGGCGAGCGCCTGCATGGCGCGGGCCAGGCGTTCCAGCGGCTGGGCCGTCAGCCGCACCAGCACCACCCAGACCAGAAGCACGCCCAGCACGCCCACCCCGGTCGCGATCAGGATGGCGCGGCGGCCGGAATCCTGGATTCCGCGCGCGGTGGCCAGCGAGGCATCGGCATCGGCCTTGCTGATCTCGCGCGCCCGGGCCGAGACGGCATTGAAGGCCACCACGATGTCGAGCCATTCCTCCTGCAGCGGCCCGTACTGGTCGCGCGCGCGGGCGGCGAAGGCGGCGCGCACGCGCTCCGACAGGTCCGGCAGGCGGGCGGCCATGTCGCGCGCGGCCTCGATCACCACGCTGTCCAGCCGGTGGCCCACCAGCTCATCCAGCAGGGCGAAGGATTCCGAGATGCCCTCCGCGTTGCGGACCATGCGGCCCGCGGTGACGCCGGGTGGCAGGGCACCGGCCATGACGGCGGCGAAGGCCTGGGCGTATTCGGCGACGTCGTTGGAGAAATCGTCCACCGCCTCGGTCGCCACGCGGTCGCGCACGCCCATGCGCTCGATGATCTCGCCCTGGCGCGACAGCAGCCACAGCGAACTGCCCGCGAGATAGACCAGCACCGCGAAGATCAGCAGCACGATGCCGGCCGCGCGCGTGCCGATGCGTCCCATGAAGCGGCCGCGCGGCGCCGCCTCCCGCGACGGGACGACCTGCGGTGGGATGGGGGCCTGGGTGTCCGGTGCCATGGGAGGTAGCCTATCTCCATTCCGCCCCTCCGGGCCACAGCACAAGGAACTTCCCGTGGCGCGCATCCTGGTCATCAACAGCAACACCACCGAGGGTGTGACGCGGCGCATCGCCGATGCCGCCGAAAGCGCCGCCCCGGCGGGCGCAGAGGTCACCACCATCACCGCGCCTTTCGGCCTTCCCCTGATCGTGACGCGCGCGGATTGGCTGGTGGCCGGGCCGGCGACCCTTGCCGGGTTGGCGGCCCACCGGGGCGATTTCGACGCCGCCGTGGTGGCCTGCTTCGGCGATCCGGGCGTGGAGGCGGCGCGGGAGATGTTCGACGTGCCCGTGATCGGCATCAGCGAGGCCGCCTTCCACGCCGCCTGCCTGCTGGGGCGGCGCTTCGGCATCGTGAGCTTCACCGCCGCCCTGCGGCCCATGTTCGAGGATTGCCTGGAGCGTTCGGGCCTCGCCGCGCGCTGCGCCGGCTTCCGCATGGGCCCGGCCTTCGCGGGCGACCCGGGCCAGGTGGCCGAGGAACGCCGCGGCCTGCTGCTGGAGCTGGTGCGGGCCAGCGTGGAGGAGGATGGCGCGGAGGTGGTCATCCTCGCCGGTGGGCCGCTGGCGGGCGTCGCCGCCACGCTCCAGAAGGAGGTTTCGGTGCCGCTCGTGGATGGCACGGTGGCCGGCGTGCGGCTGGCGGCCGCGCTCGCGGGCATGGCACCTGCCCGGCGCAGCCCCCGCGCCCGCCCCCTTTCGGGCTATCCGGAGGGGCTGGGCCGGCTTTATGGCGGATAGAGTGCGATCCGCGATGGCGGCTTCGCCGTCGCGGTGAATCGCCCTCCCGGCCAGGGCTACTCCTTGGCCGGCGCGGGCTCGCCCGGGAAGCTCACGCCCTTCACCCCCGGCACGCCCTCGGCCAGGACGCGCAGCGCCCGCTGCACCTCCGTGGGCTCGGCGAAGCCGTAGAAGGTGACATGGCCCGCGCGCACGGTGAAATGCACCGAATAGGCATGCGACCAGGAGGCGTGGTGCAAGGCGCGGATGATGCTGGCCCGCAGGTCGCGGTCATCCACGCTGGCGGGGCCGGGCGAATCGGGCGTCAGCAGCGCACGCAGCAGGTCGGCGCGGCTGAGCATGCCCACCAGCCGCCCGTCCCGCAGCACCGGCAGGCGGCGGATGTTCAGCGATTCGAGCATCTGCGCCGCTTCCTCGATGCTGGTCTCCTCCGAGACGGATTTCAGCGGTGCGGTCATGATGTCGCGCGCCGTGCGGCCGCGCGTCTTGGCGTAGTCCAGCGCCTCCGCCGGCGCCGCCGAGAACAGGCTCTTGAGCCAGGAGGGCGCGGGGGCGGCCTTGGCGGCCAGGCGGTGCGCCAGGTCGCTTTCCGTGACCACGCCCAGCACGGAACCATCGGCCGCCACCACGGGGGCGCCGGAGACATGGGCCTCCGACAGCTGGGCGGCGACCTCCTGGATGGGCGTCTCGGGGGCGACGGTCAGCACCCCGCGCGACATGACGTCCTTGACCTGCATTGTCCTCAACCTTTCGGGATCACGGCATGCCGAGCATGAAGGGCGGCGGCGGCGCGAGGTCAAGGCTGACCCCCCGCACGCCCGGCACCCCCTCGGCCAGCGCGCGCAGCCCCTGCACCACGGCGGGGCTGCGGGCGAAGCCCGAGAAGGTGACGTGGCCGTGCTTCACGCTGGCATGCAGGAAGTGGCGGTCCACCCAGGGCTGCTGGCGCAGGCGCCGGGCGAGTTCGGCGCGGATGGCGGCATCGTCCGCGGCCTCGGGCGGGGCTTCGGGGGCGGGCGCGTCCAGCACGGCCTTCAGCAGGTCCGCGCGGCTGACCACGCCGAGCAACCGCCCGGCCGCCACGATGGGCACGCGGCGGATGTCCTTGTCCTCCAGCAGCTTGGCCACGCGGGCGATGGGGACGTCGGGGCCGAGCGTCATGGGCTCGGGCGTCATGACATCCTGCGCGGTGCGGCCATGGCTGCGGGCGTAGCGGCGGGCGAGATCGGCCGGGTCATGGAACAGCCCGCCCAGCCAGCCGGGCTTGGCGTCGGTGGGCGCGGCGATGCGGCGCATCAGGTCCGTCTCGGTGACGACGCCGAGCAGGGTGCCCTCGGCGTCCACCACCGGCGCGCCGGAGATGCCGCGGTCGGAGAAGAGGCGGGCCAGTTCGCCCACGGGAGTCTCGGGGCGCACGGTCACCACCTCCCGCGTCATGATGTCCTCGGCGCGCATGGCGATCTCCTCAATTTCCTGGGGGCATTCAAGCCCGCCGCCGGCCGGGAATCATTGCGCGGGATCAATCTTCCGGAAAGATCGGGCGGGCCGGGACGACGCTTGCGGGTTCCTGGGCAAGCCACTCGGCGCATGGGATTTTCCGCGCGCGTCCGTCTTCGTCAGTATTCGGCGTAGATCTCGATGATGTTGTCCTCCGGGTCACGGAAGAACAGCGTCCGGTGCCGCCACTGCGGCAGGTCCGTGGGCGCCCGGAGGATGGGAACGCCGCGGGCTTCCAACAGGCGGTGCCACGCATCCACGCCGGCCAGCGGCACCTGGAAGGCCAGCTGGATGGCGGCCGAGCCGCGCGGCCATGGCCCATCGTCGCAGACGGACCAGGCGCCCCGCGGGCGCAGGGTCAGCATGGTGGCGCCCAGGCGGAAGCTGACCCAGTTCTCCCGGTCCTCCGCCAGGGGAAGGGCCAGGACGTCCTGATAGAAGGCCCGCATCCCCGGCAGGTCGCGGCACGGGAGGATGGTGTAGCCGAGGCTTTCGATGGCGGGCGGCACCATGGTGCCGGCCATCTATTCCTCGCCCCAGAGGCGCGGGTTGGCCAGCACCTCGGCCGCCCGCGTGGCGATGGCATCGAGCAGTTTCGCGCCCTTCTCGGCGCTGGCGGTGCGGGCGTCGCCCACCACGCCGGTCTCGCTGATCTCGCGGAAGGAACGGCGCATCAGCAGGCCGGGGGGCTGGCCTTCCACGCGGCTGGATTTCGGGCCCACCGCCTCGGGCAGGCGCTCGGGCCGCACGCCCTCGGGCATCAGGTGCCAGACCATGGAAGTCTCGGCCTCGCAGGCATGCATCAGGGTGGGCTGGGCTTCGAGCAGGGGGGCGATGGCCTCGGGCACCATGTGCCAATAGGTGGCGCCGGCGACGCGGATGCCGAATTCCACGGCCAGTTCGGTGGCGGCGGTGCCGATGGCCTCGGCATTGCCGCCATGGCCGTTCATCAGCATCACGCGCTGGAAGCCGTGGCGCGCCACGCTGCCCACCACCCCGTGCAGCAATGCCTGGAAGACGCTGGAATCGAGCGTCACGGTGCCGCCGAAGGCCATGTGGTGCTCGGCGAGGCCGGTCCAGACCACGGGCGTCACGATCACGGGCATGCCGCCGGCCTGGAGGCGCTTCGCCGTCTCCACCGCGACATTCCCGCCCAGGATGATGTCCGTGCCGGTGCAGAGATGCGGCCCGTGCTGTTCCAGCGAGGCCACGGGCACAATGACCAGCGCGTTCTCGGCCGCCGCCTGCTGCACCTCGGCGGCGGTGAGCTTCATCCATTCGAGGGCGCGGGGCATCTGATATTCTCCGGTTGTCCGCGTGAGGGTTCCGCGCGCGGGCCGCCGGGTCAAGGCAGGGGCGCGTGCTGGTCCAGGAAGGCCTTCGCCTGCGCCCGCATGGCCTTGAGCTTGGCCCCCTCCATCTTCCGCAGGTTGGCGAGCGGCATGGACATGCGCGGATTGGAGGCGAAGCGGCGTTCGTGGCGCGCGATGAAGTCCCAGTAGAGATAGTTGAAGGGGCAGGCGCGTTCGCCCGTGCTGGCCTTCACGTCGAAGCGGCAGCGCCCGCAATGGTCGCTCATGCGGTTGATGTAGGCACCGGAGGCCGCATAGGGCTTGGACGCCATCACCCCGCCATCGGCATGGATGGCCATCCCATGCGTGTTGGGCAACTCCACCCATTCATAGGCATCGGCGTAGACGGCGAGATACCATTCATTGATCGCCGCGGGTGCCACGCCGGCCAAGAGAGAAAAATTGCCGGTGACCATCAGGCGCTGGATGTGGTGGGCATAGGCCATATCGCGCGTCTGGCCGATGGCGGCGTCCATGCAGCGCATGCCGCTTTTCGCGGTCCAGTAGAATTCGGGCAGGGCGCGATGGGCTTCCAGCGCGTTCAGCTTCGCGTAGCCCGGCATCCGCAGCCAGTAGAGGCCGCGCACATATTCCCGCCAGCCTAGGATCTGCCGGATGAAGCCCTCCACGGCGTTCAGCGGCGCGTCGCCGCGCCGCCAGGCGGCTTCCGCCGCGTCGCAGGCCGCGCGGGGGTCGAGGAGACCGAGGTTCAGGCTGGTGCTGATCAGCGCGTGGAAGAGGGTGGTTTCCCCCTCGGCCATGGCGTCCTGGTAGTCGCCGAAGCGGGGCAGGCGCTGGGTGATGAAGGCGTGCAGCGCCTCGCGCGCCTGTTCGGCGGTCACGGGCCAGGCGAAGCCGTCCATTTCGCCGAAATGCTGGGGGAATTTGCGGCCGACCAGGTCCATGACCTCGCGCGTGATGGCGTCGGGCGGGAAGCGCTTCGGCGGTGGCGGGATGACGTCGCGCGGCAGGCGCTTGCGGTTCTCGGCGTCGAAGTTCCATTCGCCGCCGGCCGGGGCGTCACCCTCCATCAACAGGCCGGTGGCACGGCGCATCTCGCGGTAGAAGAACTCCATCCGCAGCGACTTCTTGCCATGGGCCCAGCGGCGGAAGAAATCGAGGCTGGCCAGGAAGCGGGTGTCGTCGCGGATGTCCACGGGGATGCCCAGGGCGTCTTCCCAGCCGCGCATGGCCTCCAGCACGCGCCATTCGCCGGGGTGGGTGGCGATGACGCCCTCGGGCCTGTGGCGGGCCACGGCGCGGGCGACCTCGCCCGTGAAGGAATGGGTGTTGGCGGGGTCGTCCAGCGCCACGTAGTCCACCCGCACGCCGCGCGCCCGCAGGGCGGCCGCGAAGTGGCGCATGGCGGAGAGGATCAGCACGATCTTCTGCGGGTGGTGGGGGACGTAGGTGCATTCCTCCCGCACCTCCAGCATCAGCACCACGTCGCGCGCCGCGTCCAGGCCTTCCAGGGCGGAAAGCCCCTCGCTCAGCTGGTCGCCGAGCACCAGGCGCAGCGCGCCGCCCTTCATGCGCCCCTCTTCATGCAGGGGCGTAGCTCACCGTCACGCCGTCATCGCCGCGCACGGAATAGCCCACCCAGCGGCCCTCGGCCGTGTAGTCCAGCACGGCCTCGATCTCGCCCGCGGTGCGCCAGCGCGTGCCGCCGCCCGGCAGGGCCTCGCGCGCCCAACGCAGTTCGAAGGGCCGCCCGGTGCTGGTGCCGAACAGCGGCACCTGGCCGCCGAAGCGCTGCGGCTCCCACCAGGAGAGGGGCACGGCGCCGCTGGGCAGGCGCAGCGCGCCCTCCGGCCCCTGCACCTCCACGCCATTCGCGCCGGCGCGGGCCTCGACCTCCACGATGGTGCCGTTGCGATTGAGGCGCGAGGCGACGGAGACGAAGCGCCCGCCCCGCGTCACCTCGCTGTAGCGATGCTCATAGCGATAGACCACGACGCCCAGGAAGGAGGGCGTGATGGTGACGTCCGACAGCGCCACCACCTCCTCGCCGCGCTGGGTGAAGGTGACATTGTGGGTGCCGATGGCGCTGCCCTGGCGGATCACCCGCCAGCGATAGGCCTCGCGCGGCGGGATGGCCCGCCCCTGGCCCCGCGCAGCGGAAATGGGGGCCAAAGCCGTGGCGGGCGTGGCGAGCAAAAGGGGAAGCGCGCGTCGGAGGATCATGCAAAGGCCTCAGCCGGTCTTGGTCCGCAGGGTGCCGCGCCCCCCATCCACGCCGATGACCTGGCCCGTGATCCAGCCGGCATCAGGCGAGAGCAGCAGGTCGGCGAGCGCGGCCACGTCCTCGGGCTCGCCGAGGCGCGGAATGGGGTGCAGCTTGCCAATGGCTTCGGCCATGGCGGGGTTGCGCGTCAAGGGCTCGGCGATGCGGGTCCGGGTCAGGCTGGGCGCGATGCAGTTCACCCGCACCGCGGGCGCAAGCTCGGCCGCGAGCGAGACGGTCATCCCCTCCACCGCCGCCTTGGCCGCGCCGATGGCCAAATGGTTGGCGAAGCCCGCCCGCGCGGCCACGCTGCTGAACAGCACCACGCTGCCATTCCCGGATTGCAGCGCCGGAATGGCCGCCTGCACCGCCATGGCCGCGCCGATGACATTCAGGCGATAGGTGTCGGCCAGATCGGCCTCGGTCACCCGCGTCGCGGGCTTCAGCAGGATGGAACCCACGCAATAGGCCAATCCCGAAAGCGGCCCGTCCAGGCCGGTGACGGCGGATTTCAGCGCGGCCATGTCGGTCACGTCCACCACATGCGCCTCGGCGCCCGGGATTTCGGCGGCCAGCGCCTCCAGCCGCGCCGCGTCGCGCGCCATCAGCACGGGCGTCGCCCCGCGCGCCGCCACCCGCCGGGCCAGCGCCGCCCCGATGCCCCCCGTCGCCCCCAGGATCACGATGCGTCCGGCCATCCGCCTGCCCTTTCCTTGCAAGGCCGCACAGATGGGGCGGCTTCGCGGTTGCGAAACCCCGGCGATGAGGGGGTGGGACAGGGCGCCCACGCCGTGGCATGATGCCGCGCGATGCGTCAGCTCCTGCTGTTCCGCCACGCCAAATCCTCCTGGGATGACGCGCGGCTCACCGACCACGCCCGGCCGCTGAACATGCGGGGGCGCAAGGCCGCCGATGCCATGGCGGCCGAGATGCGCGAACTCGGCCTGGCGCCCGATGTGGTGCTGGTCTCCTCCGCGCGCCGCACGCTCCAGACGCTGGAGGCGCTGCAGCCGCTGGAAGGCCCGCCCATCATCGAGGTGATGGACGACCTCTACCTCGCCCCCTGGCCCGCCATGCTGGACGTGCTGCGCCGGCTGCCGCAGACCGCGCGCTCGGCCATGGTGATCGGCCACAACCCGGGTCTGCACGATCTGGCGCTGGCCCTGCTGGGCCCGGCGGGCGCGGCCATGGGCAGCGCCGCCGCGCAGCGCCTGGCGGCGGGCTTCCCGACCGGCGCGCTGGCGGAATTCACGCTGGCCGCGCCCTGGGGGCAGATCGGCGAGGGCAGCGGACGGCTGGTGCGCTTCCTGGCCCCGCGCGACCTGCCGGAGGTGGCCGCCTGAGCCTGCGCCTCGAGGCGGAGTGCGGCGACAGCCTGCCCCGCCACCCCCTGCTTTCTTCCGGGACGCCGCCCCGCTGGCGGCGCGAGAGCTGGACCTGGCTGCGCCCGACCGGTGATGACGACGCCCCCCTGCTGCTGCGCCGCCAACGCCGGCTGCACGCGGTGGAGCCCCTGCCGCCCGAGGATGCCACCCTCCTGCCCGGCGCCCTGCCGGCCCCCGTGCCGCTGGACGTGCCGCCCGAGGGCGAGCTGGCCGAGATCGCGCGCTTCACCGGCCGCGCCACCTCCCCCCTGCCCGGCCTGACCTGGATCGAGGGGCGGATCATCGCGGGCGAGGCCTCGCGCCGCGTGGGCCGGCTCGTGCTGGAGGGACCGGCCGCCGAGGTGCTGTCGCAGGCTGCCACCCTGGCCGAGACCCTGCCCCTGCTGCCCGCCCGCGCGAGCCTGGACGAGCTGGCCCTCGCCCTGGCCGAGGGCCGCGCCCCCCGCCCGCGCCGCGCCGGCCCCGCCGCCCTGGGCCAGGCCCGCACCGTGGAGGAGGCGTTGCGCGCGGCCATCGGCCACCTGCTGGAGGTGCTGCTGGCCGAAAGCGCCCACTGCACATTGGAGGCCGGGCCGCGCGGCGTGCACCAGTCGCGCGTGGCGCTGCGCCGCCTGCGTTCCCTGCTGCGGATCTTCCGGCCCGTGGTGGATGGCCCGGAATGGCGCGACTGGGATGCGAAGCTCAAGGAGGCCGCCGCCATCCTGGGCGGGGCGCGCGACTGGGATGTCTTCCTGGGCGGGCTGGGCGAGGCCGCCTTCCAGGCGCTGGACCGCGACCCGCGGATGAAGCGCATGCTGGCCGCGGCGGGGCGGGAGCGCGCCCTGGCCTATGAACGGGTCGCCGCCCTGCTGGAGGGCCCGCTGTTTCGCGGCGCCCTCTGGTCCGGGATAGGCCTGCTGGCGCTGCGGCCGGCCGCGCCGCCCGACGCGCCCCTGCGCCCCTTCGCCGCCGAGGTGCTGCGCAAGCGCTGGAAGCGGCTGCGCCGGGCGGGCGCGCAAATGAAGGAGCTGGACGCCGAGGCGCTGCACGAGATGCGCCTCGATGCCAAGCGGCTGCGCTACGCGGCCGAACCCTTCGCCGCAATCTGGCCGGGCAAGGCGCCGCGCCGTTTCAACCGGCGCCTCGCGGCCTTGCAGGAGGCGCTGGGGCTGGCCAATGACGCTGTGGTGGCCCGCGGCCTGGCCGCAAGGCTGGAGGGCAAGGGCGCGGGTGGCTTCGCGCTGGGCGCGGTCTCGGGCTTCGCGGCGGGGCGGGCCGAGGGCAGCCGCTTGGCCGCGCTGGAGGCCTGGGCGCGGCTGCGAAAGGCAGGCCAGTTCTGGTCTCGCCCAGAAAATGAATGCGAATGAGTTTCCCATCTTCCGGGTTGCCAGCCTCCCTGCCCACGGGTTAACGACCCCCCATGCGTCGCCGCCGTATTTTCCGCCCCACGCGCCCCCCGTTTCGATGGGGAAAGGCCCTTCTCCTCGGGGGGCCGCTGGGCTTGGCGTGCTGATCCTGGGCTTTGGCCTCCCGGCGGAGTTGATGGGCTCCGCTCCGCGCAATCCTGAGTGGCGGGCTGATGCGCCGGATGTCCGCGTGCTGGATGGTGACACGCTGCGCCTGGGCGAGCGCACCTTGCGCCTCTATGGCCTCGATGCGCCCGAGCGCGGGCAGCAATGCGTGACGCCCGCGGGCCAGACCTATGATTGCGGCGGCGCCGCCGCGGCCGCCCTGGCGCAGCTGGTGGCCGAGCGCGCCGTCACCTGCCGCCTGCATGGGCGGGACCGTTTCGGCCGCGCGCTGGGCGTCTGCCAGGCCGAGGGGGTGGAGCTGAACGCCTCCCTCGTCTCGGCCGGCTGGGCGCTGGCCGATGGCGCCCGCCAGCCGGCCCTGGTGCCGCTGGAGGCCGCGGCGCGCGCCCGGCAGAGCGGGCTCTGGGCCGGGGGCTTCACCCCGCCCGCGCATTGGCGCTCCGGCCGGTAGGGTCGTTTGGGCGACTGATCACCGCTCCGGCGATTTCGCCTCCGCGGATCAGGCGCTGGTCTTGAGCGACTGATTCACCGCTCCGGCGATTTCGCCTCCGCGGATCAGGCGCTGGTCTTGAGCGACTGATTCACCGCTCCGGCGATTCCGCCTCCGCGGATCAGGCGCTGGTTTTCGCTTCCGCGAGTCCCGCGTGGTTTTCTGGGGATTCGGTGAATCCCGGGGGTATCTTCCGGCACCCCCTTCCCCCCGGTCCGCGCCCCTGCCATGCCACAAGCGACGGTTGCAGCCGCCGGGCGAGGCACCAATTCTGGCGCCCGCAAGGCGCGGAAAACCGCCGCTTGTGGCGCGGGGGTCACACATGATCTGGTATCCGGCGCCACCTTGGCCGCTAGATGTGGTTGAATGCCGCGGCGAGTTGGGGCATGTTCGCCGGCCGTAGCAGAGGGGGTGCCTACCGTGTTCGACGCCGTACAATTGCAGGGGCACCACCAGGTGCAGGTGGACCGGTCGCGCGACGCGCTGCTGACCGATTTCGGCCGCGCCACGCTCGATGACCGCTACCTCCTGCCGGGCGAGAGCTACCAGGACCTCTTCGCGCGCGTGGCCTCGGCCTATGGCGATGACGCGGCGCATGCGCAGCGCCTCTATGACTACATCTCGCGGTTGTGGTTCATGCCCGCGACGCCCGTGCTGTCCAATGGGGGGACGACGCGCGGGCTGCCCATCTCCTGCTTCCTGAACGAAGCCAGCGACAGTCTCGAATCCATCGTGGGGCTCTGGAACGAGAATGTCTGGCTGGCCTCCAAGGGCGGCGGCATCGGCTCCTACTGGGGGAACCTGCGCTCGCTCGGCGAGAAGGTGGGGCAGAACGGGAAGACCTCAGGCATCGTCCCCTTCATCCGCGTGATGGACAGCCTGACGCTGGCCATCTCCCAGGGCTCGCTGCGGCGTGGTTCGGCGGCGGTCTACCTGCCGGTGCACCACCCGGAGATCGAGGAATTCGTGGAAATCCGCCGCCCCACCGGCGGCGACCCGAACCGCAAGGCGCTGAACCTGCACCACGGCATCCTGATCAGCGACGCCTTCATGCGCGCGGTCGAGGCCGATGAGGCCTGGGCGCTGACCTCGCCCAAGGATGGCGCGATCGTGCGCACCGTCTCGGCGCGGGGCCTCTGGATCCGCATCCTGACGGCGCGCATCGAGACGGGCGAGCCCTACATCATCTATGCCGACCACGTGAATTCGGCGCGGCCCGAGCACCACAAGCTGGCGGGGCTGGAGGTGAAGACCTCCAACCTCTGCTCCGAGATCACGCTGCCTACCGGCCTCGACCAGCATGGCGAGCAACGGACGGCGGTGTGCTGCCTCTCCTCCCTCAACCTCGAGACCTGGGACGAGTGGAACAAGGACCCGCTGTTCATCACCGACGTGATGCGCTTCCTGGACAACGTCCTGCAGAACTTCATCGACACCGCGCCGGACAGCATGGCCAAGGCCCGCTATTCCGCGATGCGCGAGCGTTCGGTGGGGCTGGGCGTCATGGGCTTCCACTCCTTCCTGCAATCGAAGGAGGTGCCCTTCGAAAGCGCGGTGGCGAAGGCCTGGAACAAGAAGATGTTCAAGCACATCCGCACCCAGGCGGATGCGGCCTCGCGCCTGCTGGCGGAAGAGCGCGGCGCCTGCCCGGATGCGGCCGAATACGGCTTCCAGGAACGCTTCTCGAACAAGATGGCGATCGCGCCGACGGCGTCCATCTCGATCATCTGCGGGGGTGCCTCGCCGGGGATCGAGCCGATCGCGGCCAATGTGTACAACCACAAGACGCTGTCCGGCAGCTACATCGTCCGCAACCCATACCTCAAGAAGGTGCTGGCGCGGCATGGGCGGGATGACGCGGACACCTGGACGACCATCACGGTCAACAAGGGCTCGGTGCAGCACCTCGACTTCCTGAGCGAGGATGAGAAGGGCGTGTTCAAGACGGCCTTCGAGCTGGACCAGCGCTGGGTGATCGAACATGCGGCGGACCGCACGCCCTATATCTGCCAGGCGCAGTCGCTGAACCTGTTCCTGCCGGCGAACATCCACAAGCGCGACCTGCATGGGCTGCATTGGATGGCGTGGAAGCGGGGGGTGAAGTCGCTTTACTACTGCCGTTCGCTCTCCATCCAGCGGGCCGATGCGGTGAGCGAGAAGGCGGTGGCGATCGCGGTGGACCAGCCGATATTGGCGAAGGCGACGAGCACGACGGATTATGAGGAATGTCTGGCGTGCCAGTGACCAGGGGCTCTGCCCCTGGACCCCGGCAGGAAACTTAGTTTCCTGCACCTTCGGGTTTCTTGTAGCGCGCCAGTTCGACCATAGATCAGCCAAAGTAATGAAGGTCCAGGAAACGAGTTTCCTGGCGGGGTTTCAGGGGCAGAGCCCCTGAGTTCAACCAAAGGACATCACCATGCCCGACGGCACACAAGACCAGCTTCCCATTCGCTTTGATCTTCTCACCTCCAACCCGGTCTACAAGCCCTTCCGCTACCCCTGGGCCTATGAGGCCTGGTTGCAGCAGCAGCGGATCCATTGGCTGCCGGAGGAGGTGCCGCTCGCGGATGACGTGAAGGACTGGCAGAAGAACCTCACGCCATCCGAGAAGAACCTGCTCACCCAGATCTTCCGCTTCTTCACCCAGGCGGATGTCGAGGTGAACAACTGCTACATGAAGCAGTACTCCCAGGTCTTCAAGCCGACCGAAGTGCTGATGATGATGTCGGCGTTCAGCAACACCGAGACCATCCACATCGCCGCCTACTCCCACCTTCTCGACACCATCGGGATGCCGGAGACGGAGTATACCGCCTTCCTCAAATACAAGGAGATGAAGGACAAGTACGACTACATGCAGGCCTTCTCGGTCGAGAACAAGACCGAGATCGCGAAGACGCTGGCCGCCTTCGGCGCCTTCACCGAGGGGCTGCAGCTCTTCGCCTCCTTCGCCATCCTCATGAACTTCCCCCGCTTCAACAAGATGAAGGGGATGGGCCAGGTCGTCTCCTGGTCGGTGCGGGACGAGACGCTGCATTGCCTCAGCGTGATCCGCCTCTTCCGCACCTTCGTGCAGGAAAACCCGGAGATCTGGAACGAGGAGCTGCGGCGCGACCTCTACCTCATCTGCGCCACCATCGTGGACCATGAGGACGCCTTCATCGACCTGGCCTTCGAGCTGGGCGGCGTGGAAGGCCTGACCGCGGCGGACGTGAAGCAGTACATCCGCTTCATCGCCGACCGGCGCCTGACGCAGCTGGGCCTCGACCCGCTTTACCACGTCGAGAAGAACCCCCTGCCCTGGCTCGACGAGATGCTGGGTGCCATCGAGCACACCAACTTCTTCGAGAACCGCGCGACCGAGTATTCCCGCGCCTCGACCGAGGGCACCTGGGAGGAGGCCTTCGCCGGCCACACCTTCAGCAGCGCCCAGCCCGAGGGCGAGATCAAGCTGCCCCCGCACTGAGGGCAGCCACGCGCCGCGGCCCCATGCACGCCGCGGCGCCTTGCGCTATATAAGCCGCATGCTTCGAATCCTTCGTCTCTCCAGCCTGCTCCTGATCCTGATGGTGGGTGGCGTCTGGGCCTTCGCCTGGGCCACCAAATCCCCGCAGGAAACCCTGGGCGAGGCCTTCGCCAACCGCCTGGCCTCGGTTTTCGGGCAGGACATGCCGAGCCCCTCGGCCGGCGGCGGCGGCATGCAGCTGCCCCCCGGGGTCACGCTGGGCGGCGCCTTCAGCCTGACCGACCACACCGGCCGCGACGTGACCCAGCAGGATTTCGCCGGGCGCTGGATGCTGGTCTATTTCGGCTTCACCTATTGCCCGGATGTGTGCCCGACCGAACTCGGCACCATCGCGGCCGCGCTGGACATCATGGGCCCGGAGGGCGAGGCGGTGACGCCCCTGCTCATCACCGTGGACCCGGAGCGCGACACGCCCGCGCAGCTGGCCGACTATGTGGCGGCCTTCCACCCGCGCATGATCGGCCTGACCGGCACGGCGCAGCAGGTGGCCGATGCCGCGCGGCGCTACCGCGTCTTCTACGCCCGCGCCCAGCGGCCGGAGATGACGGAATACACCATGGACCATTCCAGCTTCGTCTATCTGGTGGGGCCGGATGGGCTGGTGCGGACTTTGTTCCGCGCCGAGACCACGCCCGAGGCCATGGCGGCGGCGGTGCGCGGCCAGCTGCGCGCCGCGGGGCGCACCGGCGCGTGAGGCGGCGCGTGGCTGGCCAAAGGGGCGCGCATGCATCGGCCCCTGGCGACACGGGCTGTTCCATGTCCATAAGATTTCCAATTGAGAACGACAGGCGCGGCGCCGCCGTGCGAGGAGTGCGACATGGCGGATGAAGACGACCACGGCCAGGCCGGAGAAGAGGGCACGCGCGCCGGCGCGCCGCCGCGCCAGGGCCGCCGCCTGTCGGACAAGATCCTGGTGGCCTTCCACCAGGCCTGCGACCAGTCGGATTTCGAGGTGGCGGAGCAGTTGCTGCGCGTGCTGGAGATGATGCTGACGCGCCGTGCCGTCTCGCCCGACGCCAACCGCCGCCGCAACATCGAGACGCTGGTGGCCGCGCATGAGCGGCTGTGGCACCTGCGCCACCCGGACGCCGACCAGGAATTGTAAGGGGGGCGCGCCCCCCTTCCCTTCAGAGCGCGCCCTTCAGAGCGCCTTCGCGGCTTCCATCACCTGGGCGGCATGCGCCTCGGGCTTCACCTTGCGCCAGATGGCCTTGATGGTGCCATCGGCGCCGACCAGGAAGCTCGTCCGCTCCATGCCCATGTATTTCTTGCCATACATGGATTTCTCGACCCAGGTGCCATAGGCGCTGGCGACCTTCTGGTCCGCGTCCGAGGCCAGGGGGAATTCCAGCCCGTATTTCTTCGCGAATTTCTCGATGGGCGGCATGGCGTCGGGGCTGACGCCGATGACGGTGAGGCCGAGCTTGCCGAGCTGCGGCAGCGCCTCCTGGATGCCGCAGGCCTGCTTGGTGCAGCCGGGCGTGTCGGCCTTGGGGTAGAAATAGAGCAGGTAGGGCTGGCCCTTCAGCGCCGCGCGGCTGACCTGCCGCCCGCCCGAGGCCGGCATGGTGAAATCCGGCGCCACATCGCCCACCGACAATTCGCTCATCTCGCGCGCATCCCTCTCTGGTCGCGAACCGCAGATGCGTCCGCGCCCATGTCTTTCAACCGCCCAGCACGCGGCGCAGCTTGCGCACCGCGCTGTCGGGGGTGGTGAAGACGGGCAGGCCCGTGGCCTCGGCCACCGCGGGCGCCACATGGGCCAGGCTGAACTGGCCGAGTGCGATGGCGTCCACGCCCTGGAAACGCTGCGCCGCCTCGATGGCCAGGGCGTCGTGCCGCGCCACCCCGCCGGCATCAAGCGCGGCCAGCGCGCCCTCGGCCAGCATGGGCACCACCTCGATGCCCGGCGGAAATTCGGGGGGCATGGAGGTCAGCGTGCCGGGGAAGGTGGCCAGCAGGCCGATGCGGCGGTGGCCGGCCTCGATGATCTCCTCGATCATCGCCTCATTGGGCTTGAGCACGGGGATGGCGGCCTGCTCCGCCGCCACCGCCTCGATGCAGGGGCCGAAGGCGGAGCAGGTGAAGAGGATGGCGGCACTCCCCGTGCCGGCCGCGTAGCGCCCCAGCGTCAGGAAGCGTTCGGTCATGGCGGGGGTGAGCTGCCCCTCCCGCGCCAGGTCGGCCGAGAGGCTGTCATCCAGCAGGTTCATCAGCACCTGGCCGGGCCAGATTCGCGCGAAGGCGGCCTCGATGGGCGGCGGCGAATGGCGCAGCGCGTGGATCAGGGTGATGCGGTGGGCCATGTGCGTCAGGTCCGGCAGCGGCGCAGCACCGAGGGGAATTCGATGCAGTTGGGAAAGGCGATCTCGTCATCGCCGCGGCGGACCACGCGCAGCAGGTCCGGGTTGTTCTCGCAGCCGAAGCCGGATTCGGGCATCATCCGCCCGCCCTGCGAGACGAGGCGGATTTCCACCCCGTCATTGGTCAGCGCCACCGTCTCGATCAGGCGCTGGCGGTAGGCCACGTCCAGGTTGGCCATGCGCATGATCACGTCGCGCGTGAAGATGACGACGGCATTGCCGAAGCAGCCCGGCCCCTGGGTGTCCACGGCGGGGAAGATGCCGCCGGTCCAGGTGCCGAAGAGCCATTCATGGGGCGGGCCCGATTGGGCGCGCAGCGTCGCGGGGGCCGCGAGGGCGGGGGCGGCGAGCAGCAGGGAACGGCGGCGCAAGCTGGGCAAGGTGAATTCTCCGGGCCGGGGTCAGGGCTTTGTAGCGGCTTGCGCGGGGAGTGCCAAAGCCGGCCCGTCGCGCACGGGCAGATGCACCAGGGCGGCGAAGGCGGCGGCGGCGATGCTGAGGCTCCACATCAGGTCATAGCTGCCGGTCAGGTCGAAGATCAGCCCGCCCAGATAGGCGCCGGTGAAGCCGCCGATCTGGTGGCCCAGGAAGACCAGGCCGAAGATGGTGGCCAGCCAGCGCGTGCCGAAGTTGCGGGCGACCAGGGCCACGGTGGGCGGCACGGTGGAGAGCCACAGCACGCCCATCATCGCCGAGAAGATCAACACATTGGTCGTCGTCTTGTCGGCGAGCAGGAAGGCCGTCATCAGCACGCCGCGGCCGGCATAGATCAGCACCAGCAATTCCCGCCGCCGCCAGCGCTGGGAGAGTTCGCCCGCGGCCAGCGAGCCCGCGATGTTGAACAGCCCGATCAGCGCGATGGATGCCGCGCCCACGCTGGCCGGCAGCATGCAGGAGGCCACGAAGCCCGGCATGTGGACGGCGAGGAAGCTGACATGCAGGCCGCAGACGAAGAAGCCGAAGAAGAGGCACCAGAAAGTCGGCGAACGCAAAGCCAGCCGCAGCGCCTCGCCCGCCGTCTGCTCCACCTCGCCCGCCACCGGGGGGGCGGGCTTGTCGTTCAGCGGCAGGGCGAGCGGCACCATCAGCAGCGCGGCCCCGGCCAGCAGGAACAGCGCCCCCTGCCAGCCGGCAACCGAGATGCCCAACTGGCTCAGCGGCACCACCAGGAACTGACCGAAGCTGGAGCCCGCCGTGCCCAGGCCCACGGCGCGGCCGCGCATCTCGGGCGGCAGCAGCCGCGTCAGGCTCGCGATGATGACGGGCATGCCGGCGGCGGAAACCGCCACGCCCATCACGATGCCCGCGAAGAAGGTGAACCAGAACAGCGAGGTGGACAGCGCCATGCCCATGATGCCGAGCGCGTAGAACAGGGCGCCGCCCATGATGACGCGCCGCCCGCCGATGCGGTCGGCCACCTGGCCGCAGATGGGCTGGGCCACGCCATTCACCAGCACCTGCAAGGCGATGGCCAGCGCGAAGCCCGAGGCCGACCAGCCCAGCGTGGTCGTCATGGGGGCGAGGAAGAGGCCGAAGCTCTGGCGCAGCCCCATGGCGAGGGCGGCACCCAGCACGGCACAGGCGATCAGCAGCCCCGCGGCGCGGGGGGTGGCGGACATGGGGCGAGTCTCTCCGGTTCGGCCCATCCTGGCATGGTGGGGGCGTGCGGTCATCCGGCATGCTGTGGCGCCGGTTGCGTGCGGGCTTGGGGCGCGCTACCGCCCGGCCTCCCATGCCGCTTTCCCCCGCCGATTTCGACTTCGCCCTGCCCGAGGCGTTGATCGCCCAATCCCCCATCCGCCCGCGCGACGCGGCGCGGATGCTGGTGGTGCAAGGCGACGCGCCCGAGGATTTCGGCGTGCGCGACCTGCCGCGCTTCCTGCGGCCCGGCGATGTCATGGTGGTGAACGACACCCAGGTGATCCCCGCGCGCCTGCGCGGGCGGCGGGGTGAGGCGCGGGTCGAGATCATGCTGAACCGCGCCGAGGGCGATGGAAGCTGGCACGCGCTGGTCCGCAACGCGCGGCGGCTGCGCGTGGGCGACGAGGTGGCGATCGAGGGTGCCGATCTCACCGCCCGCGTGCTGGAGAAGTTCGAGGGCGGCGCCGCGCGGCTTGATTTCGGCGCGGACCCGGCCAGGCTGGCCGCGGCGCTGGAGGTGGCGGGCGAAATCCCCCTGCCCCCCTATATCAGCCGCGAGGGCGGCACGCGCCCCGAGGACCGGGACGACTACCAGACCCTCTTCGCCGCCCGCCCCGGCGCCGTGGCGGCGCCCACGGCCAGCCTGCATTTCACGCCCGAATTGTTGGCGGCCATCGAGGCGCGGGGCGTGAAGCGCGCCACCGTCACGCTGCATGTCGGCGCCGGCACCTTCCTGCCGGTGCGCGACGAGCAGATCGCCACCCACAAGCTGCACGCCGAATGGTGCGAGTTGAGCCCCGAGGCCGCCGCCACCATCAACCAGGCCCGCGCCGAGGGCCGCCGCGTGCTGTGCTGCGGCACCACCGCGCTGCGGCTGCTGGAGACGGCGGCGCGTGGCGTGACGGACCCCCGCGCGCCCATCCCGCCCTATCGCGGCCTGACGGACATCTTCATCCTGCCGGGCTTCGAGTTCCGCGCGGCCGACATGCTGCTGACCAATTTCCACCTGCCGCGCTCCACGCTGCTGATGCTGGTCTCGGCCTTCGCGGGCATGCGGCGGATGCGCGCGGCCTATGACCACGCGGTAGCGCAGCGCTATCGCTTCTTCTCCTATGGCGACGCCTCGCTGCTGTTCCGCCAGGACCAGGACATTTCCGCATGACGCTGCGCTGGACGCTCGAAGCCACGGATGGGCGCGCGCGCGCCGGGCGGCTGCACACCGCCCATGGCGAGGTGGAAACCCCCGTCTTCATGCCCGTCGGCACCGCCGGCACGGTGAAGGGCATGACGGCCGATGGCGTGCGCAGCACGGGCGCCCGCATCGTGCTCGGCAACACCTACCACCTGATGCTGCGGCCAGGGGCGGAGCGTGTGGCGCGCCTGGGCGGGCTGCACAAGATGATGGACTGGCACGGGCCGATCCTCACGGATTCCGGCGGCTTCCAGGTGATGAGCCTCTCGGGCCTGCGGAAAATGGATGAGGATGGCGTGACCTTCGCCTCCCATGTGGACGGCTCCAAGCACCGCATCACACCGGAGCGCAGCATCGAGATCCAGCACCTGCTGGGCAGCGACATCACCATGTGCTTCGACGAATGCACCCCCTTCCCCGCCACGCATGAGGAAGCGGCGCGGTCCATGCGCCTGTCCATGCGCTGGGCGGCGCGCAGCCGCGCCGCCTTCACCCCGCGCGAGGGCCATGGGCTGTTCGGCATCGTCCAGGGCAGCACCTATCCCGATCTGCGCGCCGAGAGTGTCGCGGCGCTGACCGCCATCGGCTTCGAGGGCTATGCCATCGGCGGCCTCGCGGTCGGCGAAGGCCAGGAGGCGATGTTCGACACGCTGGACGTCACCACGCCGCTGCTGCCCGAAACGCATGCGCGCTACCTGATGGGCGTCGGCAAGCCCGACGATCTGCTGGGGGCGGTGCGCCGCGGCGTGGACATGTTCGACTGCGTGATCCCGACGCGGTCGGGGCGCATGGGCCGGGCCTATACCTCGCGCGGGCCGCTGAACCTGCGCAACGCGAAGCACGCCGAGGATTTGCGGCCGCTGGACCCCGATTGCGACTGCCCCGCCTGCCGGAACCACAGCCGCGCCTATATCCACCATCTGTTGAAATGCGACGAGATGCTGGGGCCTATCCTGCTGAGCTGGCACAACATCCACTACTACCAGGCGCTGATGCGCCGGATGCGCCAGGCCATCCAGCAGGGACGCTTCGAGGACGAGGCCGCCCGCATCGAGGCCGATTGGAACCGACCCGAATGACCGCCACCACCGACACCACCGGCCTGACCCTGCTGGGCGCCGCCTCTCGCCTGCCCGCCAACCCGGACGAGGCGGTGCTGGAGCGCGTGCCCAACCCGCACCCGGACCTCGCTTATTGCGTGCGCTTCGCCGCGCCCGAATTCACCTCGCTCTGCCCGCTGACGGGGCAGCCGGATTTCGCGCATCTGGTGATCGACTACATCCCCCGCGCGCATCTGGTGGAGAGCAAGAGCCTGAAGCTCTTCCTCGGCAGCTTCCGCAACCACGGCGCCTTCCACGAGGCCTGCACCGTGGAGATCGCGCGGCGGCTGGTGGCGCTGCTCGACCCGGTGTGGTTGCGGATCGGGGGGTATTGGTATCCGCGCGGCGGCATCCCGATCGACGTCTTCTACGCGACCGGGGCGCCGCCCGAGGGGGTGTGGATCCCCGACCAGGGGGTGGCGCCCTATCGCGGGCGGGGGTGACGCCTACAAGGCGGGTCTTTTCGCGCGGTGGCCGTTCTCGGTCTCCAGCGCGTGGCCGGCCGCCAGCACCAGCCCATCCTGCCAGGGCTTGCCCACGATCTGCACCGCCACCGGCAGCCCGCCGGCGCCGAAGCCCGTGCACACGGAGAGTGCCGGCCAGCCCAGGATGTTGAAGGGGATGGTGAAGCCCGGCTTCTCGATGCTGGCGAACTTGCCCACCTCCGTGATCTTCGGCGCCTCGCCCACCACGGCGGCGGTGACCAGCAGATCCACGCCCTCGGTCGCGGCGAAGCTCCGCGCGATGATCTCGCGCCGCCTGCGCTGGGCCTGGAGGTAGTCGCCCGCCGTCAGCAGCGCGCCCATGCCCAGGCGCGCGCGCAGGGCCTCGCCATACTTCATGGGCTTTTCGCGCATCCAGGGCTCATGGACGGCCCAGGCCTCGGCCGCCAGCGTTACCCAGCCCGCGGCGTGGAAATCCTGGAGCGGCGGCAGGGTGACCTCCACCACCTCCATGCCCCGCGCGCGGAAGATGGCGAGGCTCTCCTCGATGCCGCGCAGCGTGGCGTCGGAGACGCGGTGGTCGCTCTCGTGGAAATGTCGGATCACGCCCACGCGCCGCGCGCGGAGGTCCTGCTTCACGTCAAAGCTGGGCAGCGGGTGGCTGGCGCTGCTGGGGTCGGCGGGGTCGTGGCCGGCCATGGCTTCCAGCAGCAGGGCGCAATCCTCGCTGGTCCAGGCCATGGGCCCGGTCGTGTCCAGCGTGTGCGCCAGCGGCAGCACGCCCGAACGTGAGCACAGCCCGTAGCTCGGCTTGATGCCGGCGATGCCGCACAGCGCCGCCGGGCCCCGGATGGACCCGCCCGTGTCCGAGCCCGTGCCACCCAGGATCATGCCGGACGCCACCGCGGCACCCGTGCCGCTGCTGCTGCCGGCGGTGAAGCGCTCCGTGTCCCAGGGGTTGCGGGCGGGGGGCCAGGGCAGGTCGAAGCTGGGGCCGCCAAAGGCGAATTCATGGGTGGCGAGCTTGCCCAGGAGCACGACACCCGCCTCGCGCCAGCGCGCCACGGTGAAGGCGTCCTGCGCCGGCACATGGTCCTGCATCTGCGCGGAATGGCCAGTGGTGGGGATGCCGGCCGTCTCGTAGATGTCCTTGTGGCCGATGGGGATGCCGTCGAGCTTCCCGCGCAGGCGGCCCGCCATCTGGCGCGCTTCGGCGGCGCGGGCATCGTCCAGGGCACGTTCGGGCGTTTGCAGGATGAAGGCGTGCAGGGCGGGCTGGTGGGCCTCCACGCGCGCCAGGCAGGCCTGCGCGAGTTCCACGGGCGAAAGGCGCTTGGCCGCGATCTCGCGCGCGGCCTCGGCGATGGTCGGGATCATGCGCGCGCCACCGGCACGGCGAAGGTATAGGCAGGCTCGGCGGCCATGGGGTTGGAGGGCGCGCGCAGCCGGTCCAGCAGCACGCGCAGATGGGGGTGGGCCAGGCGCAGCGCCTCCGCCTCGGCGGGCGGGAGGTCGAGGCCCACCTGGCGCATCACCAGGCTGAATTCCTCGGGGCTCAAGGGCGGGTGCAACTCGGCCATGCGCGTCTCCTGTGCGGGCCACCAGCTTGCGGCCGCTCCGGCGCGAGGTCTAGCGTGGCCCCCAACCAGCAAGGAAAGGAAGCGCCATGAAGGTCGGCGACGCCATCGCGGAGATCATGAAGCGGGAGGGGATCGAAATCCTCACCGGCTACCCCGTGAACCACCTCATCGAGCACGCGGCGGCGGTGGATATCCGCCCCGTCATGGTCCGGCAGGAGCGCATCGGGCTGCACATGGCGGATGCCATCAGCCGGGTCACCTCGGGCAAGAAGCTCGGCGCCTTCTGCATGCAGCACGGGCCGGGGGCGGAGAACGCCTATGGCGGTATCGCGCAATGCTTCGGCGAGAGCATTCCGGTGCTGGTCATGCCCATGGGCTATCCGCGGCGCATCGCGCATGTGCCGCCCAACTACAATTCCACCATCCAGATGCGCGGCGTGACGAAATCCGCCGAGGCGATCATGTCGGCGGCCGAGGTCCCCAACATCATGCGCCGCGCCTTCGCGCGGCTGCGGAACGGGCGCGGCGGGCCCGTGCTGGTCGAAATCCCGACCGACATGTTCAACGAGGAACTGCCCGGCGAGCTGGACTACACGCCCGTCGTCGCCACGCGCTCCGGCGCCGATCCGGTGGACATCCGCCGCGCCGCCGAGATGCTGGCCAATGCCCGCCGCCCCGTGATCTATGCCGGCACCGGCGTGCATTGGGCGCAGGCCTGGCCGCAGCTGCGGGAGCTGGCGGAACTGCTGGCCATTCCCGTGACGTCCAGCCTGGGCGGGAAGTCCTCCTTCCCCGAGGATCATGCGCTGGCGCTGGGCTCGAGCGGCCTCGCCATGCCCAAGCCGGTGCGGCATTTCCTGGACAATGCCGATGTGATCTTCGGCATCGGCTGCTCCTTCACCGAGACGAATTTCGGCGTGAAGATGCCGGCGCGGAAGCCTGGCGGCGTGAAGTTCATCCACGCCACGCTGGACCCCGACCATATCGACAAGGACATCCGCTGCGACATCGGCCTGGTGGGCGATGCCGCGCTGATCCTGGACGCGCTGCTGGAGGAGCTGCGCGGCCGCGTGAAGGAAAAGCGCGACCACGCGCCGGTGCAGCAGGAGATCGAGGCCATCCGCGCGCCCTGGCTCGCGCAATGGGCGCACAAGCGGGATTCCAACGACGCCCCGCTCAACCCCTACCGCGTGCTGCGCGACCTCTGGCGCACGGTGGATGTGGACAACACCATCATCACCCATGATGCGGGCAGCCCGCGTGACCAGCTTTCCCCCTTCTGGATCAGCCGCACGCCGCTGTCCTACCTGGGTTGGGGCAAGACCACGCAGCTCGGCTATGGGCTGGGGCTGGCCATGGGCGCCAAGCTCGCGGCCCCCGACAAGCTCTGCATCAATGTCTGGGGCGATGCGGCCATCGGCTTCACGGGGATGGATTTCGAGACGGCGGTGCGTGAGCGCATCCCCATCCTGTCCATCCTGCTGAACAATTTCTCGATGGCGATCGAGCTGAAGATCATGGCCCTCAGCACCGAGAAATACCGCACCACCGACATCAGCGGCGACTACGCCGCCATGGCGCGGGCCTTCGGCGGCTATGGCGAGCGGGTGACGGAGGTGGCGCAGATCATCCCCGCCATCCAGCGGGGCATCGAGCAGACGCGCAACGGCGTGCCCGCGCTGCTCGAATTCATCACCAGCAAGGAGACCGAGGTCTCCCGCCTGTAGGGCGCGGCCGCCGTGGGTCAGAAACCCGCGGCGGCGCTCGCGACGCCGCGGCGGCCCGCCTGGGCCTCCGCGGTCTGCAGATGGGCCTCCGCGTCATTGCGCAGACGCTGGGCCGTGGCCTCGGGGCAGCGCGTGCTCTGGAACAGGTCGCTGCCGGGGTTCGTCACCTCCAGCTTGGCGCGCACGCGGCAGACCAGGCTGCGCGTGTTGCCCGGGCTCGCGCCATGCCAGCGGCGCAGCGCCTCGGTCCAGGAGCCGTTGTTCTCCCGTGCCCAGCGCGCCAGCACGCCGCCCGCCCAGTCGGCGGCGGTGAAGGGATCGAGCGGCCAGTCCTCGCCGCGCGCATGGACGCGCGCATTCACCTGCATGCAGCCCGCCATGACGCTGCCACGCGCCTGGCGGAGCAGTTGGCGCGCCTCATCGAGGTCGGCCGGATAGTGGGGGGTGCCGCGGATGGACAGCGCATGGGCGTGCAGCCCGCTCTCCGACAGGGCGATGGCGGTCAGCAGCCCGCGGGGCAGGCCGTGGATGTCCTCGGCCCGGCGGGTGGCCAGCAGGCAGGCGGCCCGGGGGCCGCGCGTGGCGCCCCGGAACTGCGGGTCGAAGGCCGGCAGCAGCTCCTGCGGGGCGTCGCGCATGCGCGGCTGGTCCGCTCGCGCACTACTTGGCGCGACAGAAAAGCCGACCGCGAGGACGCAGCCGGCAAGTATTGCGAAAGCAAAGCGCTTGTACGCCATGCGGGGGCCCCAGGGTGCACGCCGATCCGGCGCTGCCGTGGGAAGGTGATGCCCGTCCAACATGAAACAGCGCGTAGCATGCTGTGACGCGAAAGGGCAACCCAAGTGGTTTTCCTGAGGCCAGGACTGCCCCATCTGATGCAGGAGGAAGGTAATTTCATGCCAAATTCCCGCCGCATTTTGCTGACCGCTGCCGCTGCTTCGCTTGGTTGCGCCACCGTCTTGTCGTCTCCGCGTGCCCAGACGGCAACACCGGGTTCGGTGCGCCTCGTCACGCCCTTCTCGGAGGGGGGTGTCGCCGACATCGCGGCCCGCCGCTTCGCCCGCCACGCCGTGCGCCATCGTGGCGCCGGCGCCTTGCCGCTGCGGGTCGAGAACATGCCCGGCGCCTCGGGCGCGCTGGGCACGGCCGCCGTGGCGCGCGCGGCGCCAGACGGCGAGACGCTGCTGCTGGCGCGCGTCGCCTCCTCCGCCATCCTGCCCGCCACCGACCCGCGCACGGCCTATGGGCTGGATGACTTCACCTGGCTCGGCCTGCTCGATGCCAACCCCTTCGTCATCGCCGTGCCGGCGGGCGCGCCTTTCGCGGACCTTCCCGCGCTGCTGGCCCGGCTGCACGACACCGCCCAGCCGCCGCTGCGCTTCGCCACCAGCGGGCCGGCCACCATCCTCGACCTTGGCATCCGCAAGATGTTCGTGCTCGCGGGCCTGCCGATTGACGCGGCGGAGGCGGTGGCGACGCGCGGCGGGGGCGAGGCGCTGGCCGCCATGCTCGCGGGCGAGGCGGATTTTCTCGGCGGCAACCTCGGCGACATGATGGAGGCCATCCGCGCGCGGCGCGTGCGGCCCCTCGCCATCGCGGGGAATGCGCGGCTGCCCCTGCTGCCCCAGGTGCCCAGCACCGCCGAGGCGGGGCTGCCCGACATGGCGCATCTGTCGGGCTGGAGCGCCATCGCCGCCCCCGCCGGCCTGCCCGATGAGCTGGCCCGGGAGTGGGAGGGCGTGATCCAGCGCGTGGGCGCCGACCCGCGCTGGGTCCGCGAGACCGAGGCCGAGGGCAGCCGCCCCATCATCACCGATGGCGCGGGCGCCCGGGCGCATGTGCTGGCGCAGATCACCCTCTACCGCGACATCGCGCGGCGGCTCGGCCTGGGCTGAGGGCGCGAACGGAAAAGCGGGCCATTTCATCGGCCATGCGGTTGACGGATCGCGGCGTGGGGGCAACCCTCTGCCCGCGATGATCGCTCGCGGCATGAATGCTGACGCCGATCCCGGGGGGAGTTGAATTCCGCGATGACGCCACACGCCAGAAAGGGGGCCAAACGCCCATGAAGAATCCCGCCTACATCGTCGGTGCCTTCGAGCACCCGACGCGCAAGGCCGAGACCAAGTCCACCGCCCAGCTCCATGCGGAAGTCGCCTATGGCGCGCTGCAGGATGCGGGGCTGCAGGCCTCCGACATCGACGGCTATTTCTGCGCCGGCGACGCGCCCGGCATGGGCGGCCTGTCCATGATCGACTACATGGGCCTCAACAAGCTGCGCCACTATGACACGACGGAGAGCGGTGGCTCCTCCTACGTGATCCATGTGGGCCATGCGGTCGAGGCCATCATCCAGGGCAAGTGCAATGTCGCGCTGATCACGCTGGCCGGCCGTCCGCGCGCCGAGGGCATGCAGACCGGCACCGCCGTGCGCAGCTTCGGCGCGGGCGTGCCCGATGAGAGCTTCGAGCTGCCCTATGGCCGCACCATCGCCACCATGCACGCCATGGTCGCCACGCGGCACATGTACGAATTCGGCACGACCAGCGAACAGCTCGCCTGGATCAAGGTCGCGGCGTCCACCCATGCGCAGTACAACCCGCACGCCATGCTGCCCAAGGTGGTGACGGTCGAGGATGTGGTGAACTCGCCCATGGTGGCGGACCCGCTGCACCGCCTCGACTGCTGCGTGATTTCCGATGGCGGCGGCGCGCTGATCGTCGCGCGGCCCGAGATCGCGAAGTCGCTGAACCGCCCCAAGGTGGGCGTGAAGGGCTGGGGCGAGGCCTACAAGCACCAGAACTCCGGCGGCATCGACCTGACCTACTCCGCCGCCGCGATGTCGGGGCCGATGGCCTATGAGAAGGCCAAGGTGAAGCCTTCCGACATCAAATACGCCTCGATCTATGACAGCTTCACCATCTCGGTGCTGGTGCAGCTGGAAGACCTCGGCTTCTGCGAGAAGGGCAAGGGCGGCCAGTTCGTGCAGGATGGCGGCCTGATCTCGGGCGTGGGCAAGCTGCCCTTCAACACGGATGGCGGCGGGCTCTGCAACAACCACCCGTCCAACCGCGGCGGCATGACCAAGGTGATCGAGGCGGTGCGCCAGGCGCGCGGCGAGGCCCACCCGAAGGTGCAGGTTCCGAACGCCGACCTCGTGCTCGCCAACGGCAAGGGCGGCAACCTCGGCACGCGGCATGGCTGCGGCACCGTCATCCTGGAGAGGGAGTGATCCTCATGGCAACGCAAGCCTTTGACCGCACGCCCCAGGCGCCCGCGGAAAGCCCCGACAACAAGCCCTATTTCGACGGCTGCCGCGAAGGCAAGCTGATCCTGGGCAAGTGCAAGGACACGGGGAAGCTGTTCCACTACCCGCGCCATGTCTCGCCCTTCACCCTCTCGAACAATGTCGAGTTCGTCGAGGCGAAGGGCACGGGCGAGATCTATTCCTGGTCCGTCGCGCGCGGGAAGGAGCCGTTCTGCGTGGCCTATGTGAAGCTCGATGAAGGTCCGATCATGCTGACCAACATCATCGAGTGCGACCTGGACGCGCTGAAGTGCGGCCAGAAGGTGAAGGTGAAGTTCAAGGCGACCGAGGGCGATGGCGCCCCGGTGCCGATGTTCGTCCTGGCCTGATACGTTTTTGAGCGACTGATTCACCGCTCCGGCGATTCCGCCTCCGCGGATCAGGCGCCTGGCCAGCAGCCCCCGCCGGAAACGGCGGGGGCTTTTTCGTGTTCAGCCCATCGAGGAATTGAACGCGCCGCCATCCATCACGAGGTTCTGCCCCACGATGAAGCCCGCCTGCGCGCTGCACAGGAAGGCGCAGGCGCGGCCGAATTCGTCGGGGTCGCCCAGGCGGCCGGCGGGGTTGCGCGCGGCGTTGGCGGCCAGCTCCTCCTCGGCCGTCTTGCCGCTCTTCGCCGCGGCCGCGGCCGCATTGCCGCGCAGCCGGTCGGTCAGGAAGGGGCCGGGCAGCAACCCGTTGATGGTCACGTTGTGCGCCGCTACCTGGCGCGCCAGCCCCGCCACGAAGCCCGTCAGACCCGCCCGCGCGCCATTGCTCATGCCCAGCGCCGGGATGGGCGCCTTCACCGAGGCGGAGGTGATGTTCACGATGCGCCCGAAGCGCCGCGCGATCATCCCATCCACCACCGAGCGGATCAGGAAGATCGGCGTCAGCATGTTGGCGTCCAGCGCCTTGATCCAGGCGTCGCGCTCCCAGTCGCGGAAATCGCCAGGGGGCGGGCCGCCGGCGTTGTTGATCAGGATGTCCGGCTCCGGGCAGGCGGCGAGTGCGGCGGCGCGGCCTTCCTCGGTGGTGATGTCGCCGGCGACGGCCGTCACCTCGGCGCCGGTGGCGGCGCGGATTTCGGCGGCGGTGGCCTCCAGCGCCTCACGCCCACGCGCGGTGATGACGAGGCGCACGCCCTCCCCTGCCAGCGCGAAGGCGCAGGCCCGGCCGAGCCCCTTGCTGGCCGCGCAGACGATGGCGCTGCGCCCCTTGATGCCGAGGTCCATCTCTCTCTCCCTTGTGTGGTGACGTTCAGCGGGCGGTGCCGAAGATGCGGTGCTCGACCAGATCTCCGACGCGCAGCCCGAAGCGTTCGGCGGCCCCCGCCTGCAATTCCAGCGTGGCGCGCACCGGGCCGCGGCTGTCTATCGTGGCGAGGCTGAGCGGTGTCGCGCGCTCATGGATACGATGGATGCGGCCATCGGCGCGGATGAACACCATGTCCAGCGAGATGAGCGTGTTGCGCATCCACATGGAGCTTTCGCGCGGCGCGCCCCAGTCGAAGAGCATGCCCTCATCCGGCTCCATGCTGCTGCGGAACATCATGCCGACCATCTGCTGGTCCGGGCTGAGGGCCATCTCGGTGCGGAAGGTGTGGCGGGCGCCGTCGCGGGTCACGATGACCAGGGGCTCCGTGGGCAGGCGCGGCTGCGGGCGGTCCACGCCGGGCTGGGCGGCGGCCATGAAAGGCGCCAGCAGGAGGGCGAGCAGGAAGGGGCGCTTCTTCATGGCGCCATCATGCCATGGCGAAGAGGCTTTCGGGCAGCCCCCGGGCGAGCAGGGCGCGCACCTCCGCGCGCACGGGGCCTTCGCGCGGGGCGTCGAGCAAGGTGGTGAACCAGTGCGGCGCGGGGTTGCGGCCGGCGGCGCGGTGGAAGCTGAGGCCGCGCAGCACCTGTTCGGCGGCGTCCGGCAGGCGCAGCGGTGGGGCGATGCCGTTCAGCTCCGCCCAGGCCAGCGTCCAGCAGCGGGCCACGGACCAGGGGTTGTAGCCCCCTCCCCCCAGCAGGATCAGCCGCGGCGCCGCGCCGCGCAGCGAAGCCACGAGGTCCCGATGCGCATTGTTGGAGAGGGCGAGGCGCGAAAGCGGGTCCTCTAGCAGCGCGTCGGAGCCGCATTGCAGCATGATGGCCTGGGGGCGGAGGCGCGCGATGAGGGGTTCGATCAGCCCCTCGCGCAGCGCGCGCATCTCGGTGTCATGGAAGCCCGCCGGCACCGGCAGGTTCAGGGCCTGGCCGCCGGCCATGTCCTCGGCCGCGCCGCTGAAGGGCCAACGGGCGCCCTCATGGATGGAGACGGTGACCACGCGCGGCTCGTCCTGGAAGGCGTCCTGCACGCCATCGCCGTGATGCGCGTCCACGTCGAGGTAGAGAAGGCGCGTCAGCCCCTGGTCCAGCCAGGCGAGCAGCCCCAGCACGGCGTCGTTCACGTAGCAGAAGCCGGAGCCACGATCGCGCCGGCCATGATGCGTGCCGCCGCCCGGCACATGCACCACGCCGCCCTGGCGCGTGAGTTCGGCGGCCAGCAGCACGCCGCCCGCGCTGGTGGCGGGGCGGCGGAAGACCTCGCGGTAGACGGGGTTGCCGTCGGCGCCGATGCGATAGCGCTCGCGGTCCTCGGGCGTCACCGCCTGCGCTTCCTCGGCGCGCTGCAGGGCCGCGATGTAGCCGGGGTCGTGAAAGCGGGTCAGCGCCGCGACATCCGCCATGGGGCTGTCGCGGTATTGCGCGGGCTCCACCCAGCCCAGCGCCCGGATGAGGTCGAGCGTGGTGGAGACGCGCGGGATGGCCAGCGGGTGCTTGGGGCCATAGGTGGAGCGGCGATAGATCTCGCTGCCCACCAGCAGCGGGCGGCTCAAGAGCTTTGCGGCATGCCCTCGGGGATGATGGTGCGAACGAGGCTCGCGTCCAGCTCCTCATATTCGTGGTAGCGGATGGTGGCGTAGAGCTCGGCCCGGGTCTGCATGCGGTCGAGCGCGCCCTGGGTGCCGCCCTCGGCCGCGATCTGGGCGTAGAGCTTTTCCCAGGCCTTGGCGGCGATGCGCAGGTGCGAGACGGGCCAGATCACCATGGAATAGCCCATGGATTCGAATTCGGCGGCGGTGAAGAAGGGGGTGCGGCCGAACTCGGTCATGTTGGCGAGCAGCTTCACGCCCGGCATCCGCCGCGCGAACTCGATGAACATGTCGCGGGTGACCAGCGCCTCGGGGAAGATGGCGTCGGCGCCGGCTTCGAGGTAGCGCTTGGCGCGGTCCACGGCGGCGTCCATGCCCTCGCTCGCCACCGCGTCGGTGCGGGCGATGACGTAGAGGTGGCGACGCGCCTTGCGGGCGGCGGCGACCTTGGCGGCCATCTCGTCCACGGAGGCGAGCTTCTTGTCGTTCAGGTGGCCGCACTTCTTGGGAAGGTGCTGGTCCTCAAGGTGGACCGCGGCCGCCCCCGCATCCTCGAAGGCGCGGACCATGTGCATGACGTTCAGCGCCTCGCCATAGCCGGTGTCGCCATCCACCAGCAGCGGCATTCCGGTGGCGCGCGCCACCTGGCGGATGTGGAAGCAGACATCCTCCACCGTGATCATGCCGAGGTCGGGCAGGCCCATGGTGGCCGACATGGCGGCACCCGAGAGATACAGCGCCTCGAAGCCCTGCTTCTGCGCCAGCAGCGCGGCCAGGCCGAGATGCGCGCCGGGCATCTGCAGGATGTTCGGGCGGTCCAGCAGGGCGCGGAAACGCTCGCCGGCGGGACGGTCGGGCAGGTCGGCGCCGATGACATAGGGCATGGCAGGGCTCCCGTCAGTGGAGGAAGAAGAGGAAGGTGCACAGCACGAAGAGCGGCACCAGGAACAGGCAGGCCCAACCGAAATAGCCGAAGAAGGAGGGCATGCGCACCCCGTTCTCCTCCACGATGGCCTTCACCATGAAGTTGGGCGCGTTGCCGATATAGGTGTTGGCGCCCATGAAGACCGCGCCGGCCGAGATGGCGGCGAGCGTGGCCGCGCCCTGCGTCATCAGGAATTGTGGATCACCACCCGCCAGGTTGAAGAAGACGAGGTAGGTGGGTGCGTTGTCGAGGAAGCTCGACAGCGCGCCGGTCAGCCAGAAATACACCCAGGGGATGGGCGCGCCCGCGCCATCGGAGGTCAGCGCCACCAGCGGCGCCATGGCGCCCGCGGGGCCGGCCTTCAGGATGGCGATGACCGGGCCCATGCAGAGGAAGATGGCGGCGAAGAGCTTGGCCACCTCCGCCATGGCGCCCCAGGTGAAGCCGTTCGCCTCGCGCAGGGACTTCGACGTCAGCAGCATGGAGACGGCGGTGACGGCCAGGAAGATCGCGATGGCGACGAGCCGCTCGATCCCCACGGTCTGGCCGAGGACGGTGGTGGTGCCGGGGCTCCAGATGCCCTGGAGCAGCACGCCGAAGACCACGACCAGGATGAGGCCCACATTCACCCAGCCCTCGATGGACAGGCGCACGCGCGCGCCCTCGAAGCCGGGCTTCACCGGCTCCTTCGCGTAGAGCCAGGTGTCGAGCAGGAAGTAGATGCCCAGCAGCACCACGGCGCAGACGGCGAAGGGCAGGAAGAGGTGGATGGTGGGCCAGAAGAAGGACACGCCCTTCAGGAAGCCGAGATAGAGCGGCGGGTCGCCGATGGGCGTCAGGCTGCCGCCGATGTTCGACACCAGGAAGATGAAGAAGACGAAGCTGTGCACCTTGCGCGTGCGGTCCGCATTGGCGCGCAGCAACGGGCGGATCAGCAGCATCGAGGCCCCGGTGGTGCCCATCATGCTGGCCAGGATGGTGCCGACGGCGAGGATGGCCGTGTTGGTCAGCGGCGTGCCCACCAGCGTGCCGCGCAGCAGCACCCCGCCGCCCGTGGTGTAGAGCGCCAGCAGCAGCACGATGAAGGGGATGTACTCGTCCACCAGCACGAAGGCGACCTCGTTCGCCGCGGCCCCCACACCGAAGAGGGCGGCGAAGGGAATGAGGAAGGCCGCACCCCAGGCGGCCGCCACCTTGCCGTAGTGGTGGTGCCAGAAATGCGGCGCCAGCAGCGGCATCAGCGCGATGGAGAGCAGGATGCCCGCGAAGGGCAGGCCCCAGATCAATCCGATCTGGCTGCCATCTATGGACGCGGCATGGGCGGGGGTGACGACACAGGCGAGCAAGAGCGCGATCAGAACCGGACGCAAGGCCACCCCCTGGAAAAAGCGGCCAAGGCTTTCCCCAAAAAACCCCGCGCGTCAACAGAACGACCACGGTTTCCAGCCCTTGGGACACCCCCCGGCGCACCGGGGGGTTTGCGTGGGGGCGCCCCGGCCCCTAATAACGCGACAAGCTTAGGAGATATCCCATGGAAATGTCCGGCGAGCGCCGGATCGAGGCGCCCCGCGCCGAGGTCTGGGCGGCCCTGAACGACCCCGAGGCGCTGAAGGCCGCCATCCCGGGCTGCGAGAGCATCGAGAAACTGTCCGAGACCGAGCTTGCGGCCCGGCTGGCCATCAAGATCGGCCCCATGGCCGCGAAGTTCTCGGCGAAGGTGAAGCTCGACAACCTCAACCCGCCGGCCAGCTACACCATCACCGGCGAGGGCAATGGCGGTGCCATGGGCTTCGCCAAGGGCGGCGCCGATGTCCATCTGGACGAGGTCAGCCCCACCGAGACCCTGCTGCGCTATCATGTGAAGGCGCAGGTGGGCGGCAAGATGGCGCAGCTCGGCGCGCGGCTCATTGACAGCACCGCCAAGCAGATGGCCGACCAGTTCTTCGACCGCTTCAAGGCGAACCTGGAGCCCAAGGCCCATGTGGTGGCGATGCCCGGCGCGGCGCCCCCGCCGGCCCCCGCGCCCGCGCCCGCCGCGATCTCGGTCTTCTCCCTCATCCCTTCGGAGTTCCTTGGAATGCCTCTCGTCTTCTGGATCGGCAGCGCGGCCATGCTCTTCGTGCTGTTCCTGATCTTCCTGACGTGACCGCCACGCTGCCGGCCGATGTCGCGGCCACCACCGCGCTGCTCGCGGCGGGCGGCTATGTGGCGGATGCGGCGCTGGCCACCACGGTCCACCTGGCGCTGCGCATGGGCCGCCCCCTCTTTCTGGAGGGCGAGCCCGGCACCGGCAAGACCGAGATCGCGAAGGTGCTGGCCGCGCAACTGCCGCGCGGCCTGGTGCGGCTGCAATGCTATGACGGGCTGGACCTCTCGGCCGCGGCCTATGAGTGGAACCATGCGCGCCAGCTCATGGCCATCCGCATGGCCGAGGCGCGGGGCGAGACGGCCAATCTCGAAGCTTCCATCTACGAACGCCGCTATTTGGAGGCGCGGCCCCTGCTGCGCGCGCTGGAGGGCGAGCCCTCCGTCCTGCTCATTGATGAGCTGGACCGCGCGGACGAGCCCTTCGAGGCCTTCCTGCTGGAGGTGCTGAGCGACTTCCAGATCACGGTGCCCGAGCTCGGCACCATCCATGCGGCCACGCCGCCCGTGGTCATCATCACGTCGAATCGCACGCGCGAGGTGCATGACGCCATCCGTCGGCGCTGCCTCTATCACTGGGTGGACTACCCCGACGCGGCGCGCGAGCGCGCCATCCTGGCGCTGCGCGCGCCGCAGGTGGCGGAGACGCTCTCGGCCCAGGTGGTGGCCTTCGTGCAGCGCCTGCGCCAGGGCGACTACTACAAGCTGCCCGGTGTCGCCGAGACCATTGATTGGGCCAACGCCCTGGCGGCGCTGGATGCGCGGGAGCTGGAGGCCGGCGCGGTGAACGCCACGCTCGGCGTGCTGCTGAAATACCAGGACGACATCGCGAAGCTGCGCGGCGAGGAGGCGGCGCGACTGGTGGCGGAGGCGAAGGAAGGCGCGCGGGCGTGATCCCGCCGCGCGAATCCATGCAGGTTCCGCCGGCGCCGCTCAGGCCGGCGGCCGCCCTCGCGCCGAACATCCAGGCCTTCGTGCGCCTGCTGCGCCGGGCCGGCCTTCAGGTCGGCCCCGGCGATGCGCTGCTGGCCATGGAGGCGCTGAGCATCGCGGGGCTCGACAGCCGGGCGGGCTTCCGCGCCGCGCTCAAGGCCACGCTGCTGCGCAAGCACGAGCAGAACGACATCTTCGACGCCGCCTTCGAACTGTTCTGGCGTGACCCCGAGCGCGCGCGGGCGGGTGCGGCCATGGCGCTGATGGAGGCCCAGAAGCCCGAGGAGCGCGCGAAGCCGGGAGGGCGGCGCCTCGCCGAGGCCATGGCGGGCGACCGCCCCAAGCCCCCGCCTCCGGAGGAGGAGGAAAAGCGCGAGCTGGACGCCTCCATGACGGTGTCCGAGCGCGAACGCCTGCAGCAGATGGATTTCGAGGCGATGAGCGCCGCCGAGATCAGCCAGGCCAAGCAGGAGATCCGCAAGCTCGTCCTGCCGCTGGACGCCCGCCCCACCCGCCGCTTCCGCCCGGACCCCCTGGGCCCGCGCGTGGACATCCGCGCCACCATCCGTGCCGCGACGCGCACGGGCGGCGAGATCGCGACCATCGCCCGGCGTCGCCAGGTGGAGCGGACGCCGCCCTTGGTGGCCATCTGCGACATCTCGGGCAGCATGGCGCGCTACGCGCAGATCCTGCTGCATTTCATGCACGCCGTGACGGCGGACCGCGACCGGGTGCACAGCTTCCTCTTCGGCACGCGGCTGTCCAACATCACGCGGCAATTGCGCCACAAGGACCCCGAGATCGCCTTCGAGATGATCAGCCACATCGTCCCCGACTGGTCGGGCGGGACGCGCATCGGCGAGGCGCTGGAACGCTTCAACCAGGATTGGGGCCGCCGCGTGCTGGGCCAGGGAGCCGTGGTGCTGCTGATCACGGACGGGCTGGACCGCGAGGGCGGGCGGGGCTTGGCCGAGGCCACGGACCGGCTGCAACGCTCCTGCCGGCGGTTGATCTGGCTGAATCCGCTGTTGCGCTACGCCGGCTTCCAACCCAAATCCCAGGGCATCCGGGCGATGCTGCCCCATGTCCATGACTTCCGCCCGGTGCACAACCTCGCCAGCCTCAAGGCGCTGGTGGATGCGCTGAGCGAAACCCCCAAGCGGGAGCACGGACGATGACCGAGGACATGCTGGAAACCGCCGCCGCCTGGGCCGAAGCCGGTGAGCAGGTGGCCATCGCGACGGTGGTGGAAACCTGGGGTTCCTCGCCGCGGCCGGCGGGGTCCATGCTGGTCGTCACCGCCTCGGGGCGGATGGCGGGTTCGGTCTCGGGCGGCTGCATCGAGGGGGCGGTGGCCGAGGTGGCGCAGGAGACGATGCGCACCGGCCAGCCGCAACTGCTCGATTTCGGCATCAGCGATGAGCGCGCCTGGGAGGTGGGGCTGGCCTGCGGCGGGAAGCTCAAGGTCTTCGTGGAGAAACTGGCGTGAAACTCTCCCTGCTGGCCAGCCTGCGCGCCGCCCGCGCGGCGGGTCGCCCCGTGGTGCTGCTGACGCGCCTCTCCGACGGCCATCAATGCCTCTGGCCCGACGAGGCGCTGCCGGGTGCGCTGGCCGAGGCCGCGCAGGCGGCGCTGGATTCCGACCGCACCGCGAATATCGAGAGCGAGGGCGAGGCCTGGTTCGTCCAGCCGCACAACCCGCCCCTGCGCCTCGTCATCGTGGGCGCCGTGCATGTGGCACAGGCGCTGGCGCCCATGGCGGCGGGGATGGGCTTTGACGTCACCATCGTGGACCCGCGCCGCGCCTTCGCCACCGAGGAACGCTTCGCGGGCGTCACCCTCAACCATGAATGGCCAGACGAGGCGATGACGGCGCTCTCGCCCGACACGCGCACGGCCATCGTGACGCTGACGCATGACCCGAAGCTCGACGACCCCGCGCTGGATGTGGCGCTGAAGAGCCCCGCCTTCTACATCGGGGCACTTGGCAGCCGGCGCACCCATGCGAAGCGCGTGGACCGCCTCAAGGAACTGGGGCATGGCGATGCCGCCATCGCCCGTATCGCGGCCCCGGTGGGGCTGGACATCGGCGCCGTGACGGCGCCTGAAATCGCGCTGTCCATCATGGCGCAAGTGGTGGCGCGGAGGCGCGGCAAATGATCTTTGGTCCCACGCCCCTGGACGAGGCCGAGGGCGCCATCCTCGCCCACACCATCCGCCTCAAGGACCGCGTGTTGAAGAAGGGCACGGTGCTGGACGCCGACGCCGTGGCCGCGCTGCGCGCCGCGGGCCAGCCCCAGGTGGTGGCCGCCCGCATGGCCCCGGGCGATGTGCCGGAGGACGAGGCCGCGGCGCGCATCGCCGATGCGGCGTTGCGCCCGTTGATCGCGCGCAGCAAGTCGGCCACGGGGCGGGTGAACCTGCTGGCGGAGAGCGCGGGGCTGCTGGTGCTGGATGCCGCGCTGATCGAGCGGCTGAACACGCTGGACGAAAGCATCACCATCGCGACCCTGCCCAATTACAGCCAGGTCAGCCCCAAGGAGATGCTGGCCACCATCAAGATCATCCCCTTCGCCGTGCCCGGCCCGGCGCTGGCGGTGGCGGAGGCGCTGTTGCGCGGCGGCCAGGCCCTGTCGCTGCACCCCTACCGCGCCATGAAGGTGGGGCTGGTGATGACCGAGCTGCCGGGCGTCAAGGAAAGCGCCATGGAGGGCGCGGTGGAGGTCACCCGCGCCCGGGTGGAGGCCCTGATGGGCACGCTGCTGCCGGTGGAGCGCGCGCGGCACGAGGCCGGGCCCACCGCCGATGCGCTGATGCGCCTCAAACGCCAGGGGGCGGAGATGCTGCTCATCGCCGGCGCCTCGGCCACCGTGGACCGGCGCGATGTCGGCCCCGCGGCCATCGTGAAGGCGGGCGGGCGCATCGAGCATTTCGGCATGCCGGTGGACCCGGGCAATCTGATCTGCCTGGGCGAGGTGGATGGCATCCCGGCCATGGTCCTGCCCGGCTGCGCCCGCAGCCCCAAGCTCAACGGCTTCGACTGGGTGTTGCAGCGCCTCTTCGCCGGCATTCCCGTGCGGGCGCGCGACATCATGGCCATGGGCGTGGGAGGCCTGCTCAAGGAGATCGAGACGCGGCCCCTGCCGCGCGAGAAGGCGCCGGCAACCCCTCCCCCCGCCCGCGCCCCGCGCCGGCCGCGCCAGGTGGCGGGCCTCGTTCTCGCCGCCGGACGTTCGCGCCGCATGGCGCCGCTGAACAAGCTGCTGGTGGCCGACGCGCAAGGTGTGGCCATGATCGCCCGCGTGGTGGATTCCGTGCTGGAGAGCGGCGTGCGCCCGGTGCTGGTCGTGACCGGCCATGAGCGCGACCGGGTGCAGGAGGCGCTGACCGGCCGCCCCGTCATCTTCGCCCATGCCGAGGATTACGCGGAGGGGCTGTCGGCCAGCCTGCGCGCCGGCCTCGCCGCCCTGCCCGAGGGCGCGGAGGGCGTGCTGGTGGCACTGGGCGACATGCCGCTGGTGACGCCCAGCGTGATCCAGCGCCTCGTCTCCGCCTTCGACCCGGAGGAGGGCCGCGCCATCGTCCAGCCCACCTTCCGCGGCAAGCAGGGCAACCCCGTGCTCTGGGGGCGGGAATTCGTGCCGGCCATGATGGAGATCACGGGCGATGTGGGCGCGCGGCAACTGGTGGGCCGCCACGCCGACCGCCTCGTGGAGGTCGAGGTGGCCGATGATGGCGTGCTGCGCGACTTCGACACGACCGAGGCGCTGCGGGCCAGCCCGGGCTTCCAGGCCGGCCGGGTGAAGGAGAAGGGCTGACCCCTTTCTCTACTTGAGCGGGAAGCCCAGCGCGCGCACCGCCGCCTTCAGCCGGTCGCGCCCGTTCAGCGCGCGGATGCTGCCCATGCGTTGCAGGACGCGGCCCGACCAGTTGTCATTGTCCATGCCCTGGCGCGCGGAGAAGGCGGCCATCTCGCCATCATAGGCGGCGCGCAGACTCGCTTCGTCCTGCGTGGCGTAGCGGTCGTGGTGCAGCACGCTGGCCTGGGGCAGGCGCGGCTTCACCTCGTTCGCAACACCCTCGGCGGCATAGCCCACGCAGAGGCCGAAGACGCCCATGACGCCCTGCGGCAGGGCCAGCAACTGCGCCACCTGCTCGGGGTCGTTGCGGAGCGCGCCGATATAGACGGTGGAGAGGCCCAGGGACTCCGCGGCGACCACGGCGTTCTGCGCGGCCAGCGCGGCATCAATCGCCGCCACCAGAAAACTTTCCAGATAGGGCAGGCCTTCCAGCACCTTGCCCTGTTCCTCGGCCATGCGGGCGTTGCGCGAGAGGTCGGCGCACCACACCAGGAAGATGGGGCATTGCTCGATATGCTTCTGGTTGCCGGCCAGCTTCGCCATGGCCGCGCGCTTGGCCGGGTCGGTCACCGAGACGACCGACCAGGTCTGCAGGTTCGAGCTGGTGGCGGCGGATTGCGCGGCGGCGACCAGCGTCTCCAGCGTACCCGCGGGCGGGGCGTCGGGGCGGTAGCCGCGGATGGAGCGGTGGGAGAGCAGCAGCGCGATATGCTCGTTCCACGGCCCGGCAGCGGGGGTGGCGGCGCCATAGCGCGCGGTCAGCGCCTCCTGCTTCGTGGTGGCGATGGGGGTGGCAATGTCCATGCTCGTCTCTCTCTCGGGGTCGTTCAGGGCTTGGCGCAGGCGGCGCAGAGGCCTTCCAGTTCCACCGTCATGCGCTCCACGCGGAAGCCCGCGCGGGCGGCGGCCGCTTCCAGGGCGTGCGCCGCCGCGTGGTCGGTGAGTTCGGTGGTGGTGCCGCAGCGGCGGCAGATCAGGAATTGGTGGGGGTGGCTGTGGGCGCCATGGTCGTGCCCGGCCTCGATGCAGGGGGTGAAGGCGTTCAGCCGCTCCAGCTTGTGGATCAGCCCCTGTTCCAGCAGGAAATCCAGGGCGCGATAGACGGTGGGCGGGGCGGCGCCGGCGCGCTGGGCCTTCAACTGGTCCAGCAGGGCGTAGGCGCCCACGGGCTGCTCGGCCTCCAGCACCAGGCGCAGCACCTGGCGGCGCAGGGGCGTCAATTGCGCGCCGCGCTTCGCGCATTGCGCCGCCGCCTGTTCGAGCATGGTGTCCAGCTCCATCCGCCCCTCATCGCGCTGCCGCTTCTGACATATAGTGTCGGACGATGACGGACACCCCCTCCCCCCTCCCTCTCCAGGATGCGGCCGCCCGCGCCCGCATCCTGGCCGCGGTGCGCTTCGACATGCGCGGCCTGGTGCCGGCCATCGCCCAGCAGCACGACACGGGCGAGGTGCTGATGATGGCCTGGATGAACGCCGAGGCGCTGGACGAGACGCTCGCCACCGGCCGCGCCTGCTACTACAGCCGCAGCCGCGGCGGGCTGTGGCGCAAGGGCGAGACCTCCGGCCAGCACCAGGAGGTGCGGGATTTGCGCCTCGACTGCGATGGCGACACCATTCTCCTGCTGGTGCACCAGCATGGTGTGGCCTGCCACACCGGAAGGCGCAGCTGCTTCTATCTGGCCCCGCGCGAGGGCGAGCTGGCCGAAATCATGGCCCCCCTCATCAGCCCCGAAAGGCTCTATGGCGCATGAGCACCCCCGTTACGCTGCTGACCGGCTTCCTGGGCGCGGGCAAGACCACGCTGCTCAACCGCCTGCTGCACGACCCCGCCATGGCCGGCACCGCCGTGCTGATCAACGAGTTCGGGGAGGTGGGGCTGGACCACCTTTTCATCTCCGCGCCGGAGGAGGATTCGGTGCTGCTGGCCTCGGGCTGCCTGTGCTGCACCATCCGCGGCGACCTGTCGCGCGCGCTGCGTGACCTGGCCGCCCGGGGGCGCGAGTTCCGCCGCGTGGTGATCGAGACGACGGGCCTGGCCGACCCCGCCCCCATCCTGCACACCCTGATGCGCGACCCGCTGCTGCTGCGCGACTATCGCCTCGATGGCGTGGTGACGCTGGTGGATGCGGTCGCGGGCATGGCGACGCTCGATGCCCAGGAGGAGGCGCGGCGGCAGGTGGCGGTCGCGGATCGGCTGGTGATCAGCAAGACGGACCTCGCGGACCCCGCGCCGCTGCGCCAACGCCTCGCCGCGCTGAACCCGGTGGCGCCGGTGCTGGATGCGCGCACGGCAACCGTCGAGGAACTGCTCGACGCCGGGCCCTTCGGCGCCGATGGCAAGCTGCCCGACATCACGGGCTGGATCGCCGCCGCCGGGCACCACCACCACCATCACCACCACGACGTGAACCGGCATGATGCGCGCATCCGCGCGCTGTGCCTGCGCTTCGACAGCCCCCTGCCCTGGGAGAGCCTCGCCAGCTACCTGGAAATGATGGCCATGACCCAGGGCGAGCGGATGCTGCGCGTGAAGGGCATCCTGAACCTGAAGGGCGAGGCCGGGCCCGTGGTGATGCACGGCGTGCAGCACAGCTTCCACCCGCCCCAGCGCCTGGCGGAATGGCCGGCGGGGGATGACCGGTCCTCGCGCCTCGTCTTCATCCTGCGCGATCTGGAGCCGAAGGTGGTGGAGGACGGGTTGCGCGCCTTCCTGGAGGCGGCGGCATGAGCCTGCGGCTGGAAACGCTGGCCGGCGCCGCCGCGCGGCCGCACCTCGCATCGCTGGCCGCGCTGCGGACGGAGGTTTTCGCCGAATACCCCTATCTCTACGCGGGTGACCGCGAGGAGGAGGCCCGCTACCTCGCCACCTATGCCGAAGGGCGCGGCGCCGCCATCGTGGTCGCATTGGAGGGCGAGACGGCGGTGGGGGCCGCCACCTGCCAGCCCATGGCGGAAACCCATGGCGAGGTGCGGGAGGCTTTCGCACGCTCGGGCCATGACATCGCGGCCAGCTGCTATTTCGGGGAATCCGTGCTGCGGGCTTCCTATCGCGGCCAGGGCATCGGCGTCGGCTTCTTCACGGCGCGCGAGGCGCATGCGCGCGCGCTGGGCCTGCGCATCGCCACCTTTTGCGCCGTGGTCCGCAACCCGAACGACCCGCGACGGCCCGCGGACTACACGCCGCTCGACGCGTTCTGGCGCAAGCGCGGCTATGTCCATCATCCGGAACTCTCCTGCGTGATGCGCTGGCGGGAATTGGAGGATGACCGGGAGACGCCGCACACCCTCTCCTTCTGGGTGAAGGAATTGGCGTGAGGCTCGCGACCCTGGCCTGGCCGGTGGAGCCGCTGCCCGATGTGGCGGCCTATGCCGCCAAGCTCGATCATTGGTGCGGCGAGGCCCGCGCCGGCGGGGCCGATCTGCTGCTGACGGCCGAATATGCCTGCGTGGAGCTGGGCGCCGCCCTGGCCGGCAATCGCGAGGCGGATGAGGCGACCGAACTCCGCGCCATGGTGGCCGCGAGCGGCGCCATCCTGGACGCCATGCGACGGGCGGCGATGCGGCACGGGATCTGGCTCGCCCCCGGCACGCTGCCCGTGGCGATGGGCGGGCGCATCATCAACCGCGCGCCGCTGATCACGCCCGAGGCGCGCATCGCCTTCCAGGACAAGTTCCGCATGACGCGCTTCGAGGCCGAGCGCTGGGGCGTCGAGGCGGGCGCGCCGCCGGGCGTCTTCGAGACACCCTGGGGCAGGCTTGGCCTGTCCATCTGCTATGACGGGGAATTCCCCGGCCTGGTGCGGGCGCAGGTGGAGGCGGGGGCCTGGCTGATCCTCATGCCTTCTTGCACCGACACGCTGCATGGCTGGCACCGCGTGCGCATCGCGGCCGCCGCCCGCGCCATGGAGAACCAGTGCTTCGTGGCGGTGGCGCCGACGGTGGGCGGCTTCGCGGCCTCGGCCGCGCTGGACGAGAACCACGGCGCGGCCAGCGTCTTCGGCCCGGTGGACCGCGGCTTCGCGGAGGATGGCGTGGTGGCGGCGGGCGTGCTGGATGCGCCGGGGCTGGTCTTCGCGGACCTGGACCCGGCACGGCTGGACGCGGTGCGGGCCGATGGCGCGGTGCGGAACCATCGCGACTGGCCTGCCGCCGTGCCGCCCCCCGCCCCCCTGCCCTTCGCATGAGCCTGATCTACCTCTCGGCCGGCGAGGCCTCGGGCGATGTGCTGGGCGCGCGGCTGATCACGGCGCTGCATGCCCGCGCGCCCGATCTGGAATTCGCCGGCCTGGGCGGGGAGCGCATGGCCGAGCAGGGCTTCGAGAGCCTGTTCCCCATCCGCGAACTCGCGCTCATGGGGTTCCTGGAGGTGCTGCCCAGCCTGCGGCGCCTCGCGCGGCGGCTTGATGAGGCGGTGGCCGACATCGCGCGCCGCCGCCCGCGCCTGGTGGTGACCATAGACAGCCCCGGGTTCAATCTGCGCCTCGCCGCACGCGTCAGGCCGCTGGGCATCCCGGTGGTGCATTACGTGGCGCCGCAGATCTGGGCCTGGCGGCCGGGGCGGGTGAAGAAGATCGCGCAGCGGGTGGATCGCATCCTCGCGCTGCTGCCCTTCGAGGCGCCGCTCTTCGAGGCCGCGGGCATCCCCGTGAGCTTCGTGGGCCACCCCATCCTGGAGAGCGAGGCCGCGCAAGGCCATGCCGCCCGCTTCCCGCTGGAGGGGCCGGGGCTGGTGGTCATGCCCGGCAGCCGGCGCGGCGAGGTGGGGCGGCTCTGGCCCATCTTCGCCGAAACGCTGCGCGCCCTGCCGCCGGAGGTGGTGCCCGTGCTGGGCCTCGCCGGCACCGTGGCGGAGGAGGTGAAGGCCAAGGCCGCAAGCCTCGGCCGCCCCGTCCGCTTCGTGCGGGAACCGCGCGAGAAGGCCGATGCCTTCGCGGCCGCGACGGCCGGGCTGATCAAATCCGGCACCTCCTCGCTGGAGGCGGCGGTGGCCGGGCTGCCGCATGTGGTGGCCTATCGGGTGAACCCCATCACGGCGGCCATCGCGCGGCGCCTGGTGCGGGTGCGCTTCGCGAGCCTGGTGAACCTGCTCTGCGACCGTGAGGTGGTGCCGGAATTCATCCAGCAGGACTGCACGCCCGAGAAGCTGGCAGTGGCATTGCGTCCCTTGCTCGCGGGCGGCGAGGCGGCGGCGGCGCAGCGGGCGGGCTTCGCCGAGGCGCTGGCCCGCCTCAGCCCCGCCCAGGGCCTGCCGAGCGAGGCGGCGGCGGAAGCCGTTCTGGGCATGATGTAAGGCCTGCTTGCCGACTGGACATTTTTCTTGTGTCAGTTTCGCGTGACACATAGGGGCTGACGGTGTCATGCTCTCCCTTCGGAAGGGAGACGCCCCATGGACATCACCGCGCGGATCGAGCGGAGCCTGCACACGGCCCTCGCCCCCGGGGCGACGCCGCCCCTCTTGAACCTGGCCATGCAGCACGCCGTCTTTCCCGGCGGGGCAAGGGTGCGGCCGCGGCTGTGCCTGGCCGCGGCCGAGGCCTGTGGCGGCGATGACCCGGCACTGGCCGAGGCGGCGGCGGCCGCCATCGAGCTGATGCACTGCGCCTCGCTCGTGCATGACGACATGCCCTGCTTCGACGATGCCGCGACACGGCGCGGGCGGCTCTCCGTGCACCGCGCCTTCGGCGAGCCGCTGGCCCTGCTGGCGGGCGATGCGCTGATCGTCCTCGCCTTCCAGACCGTGCTGCGCGCCCCGGCGCGCAACCCCGCGCGGAGCGCCCAGGTCATGCGCATCGTGGCGGATTCCGTGGGGACTCCGAGCGGCATCGTCGCCGGCCAGGCCTGGGAATGCGAGACCCATGTGGATGTCTCGGCCTACCACCGCGCCAAGACGGCGGCCCTTTTCGCCGGCGCCAGCATGGCGGGCGCCGCGGCGGCGGGCGGCCCCATCGAGGAATGGCGCGCGGTCGGCGAAAGGCTGGGCGAGGCCTACCAGGTGGCCGACGACATCGGCGACGCAATCTCGGCCGCCGAGGAGATGGGCAAGCCCGTGGGCCGGGACGCGGCGCTGGGCCGGCCCAGCGCGGTGCGCGAGCTGGGGCTGCGGGGTGCCGTGGCGCGACTCGAGGCGCTGGCCGACGCGGCTGCCGCCGCCGTGCCGCCCTGCCGTGGCCGGGCGGCGCTGGGCGCCCTGATTCGCGAGGGCGCGCGCCGCCTTTTGCCCAAGACCCTGCCCGCCGGAGCGATGTGACCTTCCCGACACCATGGGTATATGTCCATTTTACTTGACACCTGTCATCGTCACCTTACAGTGACCCTACATCTTCCTGGGGGAAGTCCCGTCCAAATGGACACGATCGCCGTCATCCTCACCGAGCCCGAGAACCTGCGCCTGCAGCGTGTTGGCCTCGTCGCGCCGGGCGATGAGGATGTGGTCGTGGATGTCGAGTGGTCGGGCATTTCCACCGGCACCGAGAAGCTTCTCTACACCGGCCGCATGCCGAACTTCCCCGGCATGGGTTACCCGCTGGTGCCCGGCTATGAGAGCGTGGGCCGCGTGGTCCAGGCCGGCCCGGCCTCGGGCCAGGCGGTCGGGTCGCGGGTGTTCATCCCCGGATCGCGCGGCTTCCGCGATGTGCGCGGGCTGTTCGGCGGCGCGGCCGGCCGCCTCGTCTCCTCCGGCAAGCGCGTGGTGCCGGTGGCCGAGGATCTGGGTGAGCGCGCGGTGCTGCTGGCGCTGGCCGCCACCGCCTACCACGCCATCGCGGAGCATCCGCCCGAACTCATCATCGGCCATGGCGTGCTGGGGCGGCTGCTGGCGCGCATCACGCTCGCCATCGGCGCGCCCGCGCCCATGGTGTGGGAGACGAGCGCCCACCGCGCCACGGATGCCGTTGGCTACCAGGTGCTCGACGCCGAGCGCGACAACCGCCGCGACTATGGCCGCATCTGCGATGCGAGCGGCGACGCGAACATCCTGGACATGCTGATCGGCCGGCTGCGTTCGGGCGGCGAGATCACGCTGGCGGGCTTCTATGACCGCCTCTCCTTCGCCTTCGCGCCCGCCTTCATGCGCGAGGCGCGCATCCGCATCGCCGCCGAGTGGCACCCCGCCGACATGGTCGCGCTGAACGCGCTGATCACGTCCGGGAAGCTCTCGCTGGACGGTCTCATCACCCATCGGGAACCCGCGGCGACGGCGCCCGATGCCTATCGCACCGCCTTCGGCGATGCGCGCTGCCTGAAGATGATTCTTGATTGGAGGAAGTTCGAATGAACGCTGTGTCCGGGAACATGCAGCCTTCGTCTTCCGCCGACGCCGCCTCGATCGAGGCGCCGCCGGCCGTGAAGCAAACACAGATCATCGCGATCTATGGCAAGGGGGGCATCGGCAAGTCCTTCACCCTCGCGAATCTCAGCTACATGATGGCGCAGCAGGGCAAGCGCGTGCTGCTCATCGGCTGCGACCCGAAGTCCGACACCACCTCGCTGCTGTTCGGCGGGCGTTCCTGCCCCACCATCATCGAGACCTCCTCCAAGAAGAAGGCGGCCGGTGAACAGGTGCAGATCGGCGATGTCTGCTTCAAGCGCGACGGCGTCTTCGCGATGGAACTGGGCGGGCCGGAGGTGGGCCGCGGCTGCGGCGGGCGCGGCATCATCCATGGCTTCGAGCTGCTGGAGAAGCTGGGCTTCCACCAGTGGGATTTCGACTACGTGCTGCTCGACTTCCTGGGCGACGTGGTCTGCGGCGGCTTCGGCCTGCCGATCGCGCGCGACATGTGCCAGAAGGTGATCGTCGTCGGCTCGAACGACCTGCAGTCGCTCTATGTGGCCAACAATGTGTGTTCGGCGGTGGATTACTTCCGCAAGCTGGGCGGCAATGTCGGCGTGGCGGGCCTGGTCATCAACAAGGATGACGGCACGGGCGAGGCGCAGGCCTTCGCGGATGCCGTGGGCATTCCCGTGCTGGCCGCCATCCCGGCCGATGAGGACATCCGCCGCAAGAGCGCCAATTACGAGATCGTGGGCACGCCGGGCGGCCAATGGGCCCCGCTGTTCGAGGCGCTGGGCGTGCAGGTGGCCGAAGCGCCGCCGCTGCGCCCCACGCCCCTCTCCCACGAAAACCTGCTGAACCTGTTCAAGGGCGATGCGGTGGGCCGTGGCGTGGTGCTCGACCCCGCCACCATGGAGGACATGTGTGGCAGCGAGGTTCTGAACAAGCCCTCGCTCGAAGTGGTCTACGAGGGGGTCTGAGGCATGGACGCCCTCCCCCCACGCGCGACGGAAGGCTCGGGCTGCCATGGCGGCCGCGAGACGCTGGACGCGGCGGCGCGCGCCGCCGGCAAGACGGCGGTGATGGACCAGCTGATGGCCGACTACCCGCGCGGGCCCCATGACCAGCCGCAGAGCATGTGCCCCGCCTTCGGCAGCCTCCGCGTGGGGCTGCGGATGCGGCGGGTGGCGACCATCCTCTCAGGCAGCGCCTGCTGCGTCTATGGGCTGACCTTCACGAGCCACTTCTACGGCGCCAAGCGGACCGTGGGCTATGTGCCCTTCAACTCCGAGACGCTGGTCACGGGCAAGCTGTTTGAGGACATCCGCGACGCGGTGCACGAGATGGCGAAGCCCGAGGATTACGACGCGGTCGTCATCACGAATTTGTGCGTGCCCACCGCCTCGGGCGTGCCGCTGGAACTCCTGCCCAAGGAGATCAATGGCGTGCGGATCATCGGCATTGACGTGCCGGGCTTCGGCGTGCCGACCCATGCGGAGGCCAAGGACGTGCTGGCGGGTGCCATGCTGCGCTACGCCCGCAACGAGGCCGAGGCCGGCCCCGTCGCGCGCCCGCGCAATATGACGGATGCGCGCCGCGTCACGCTGATCGGCGAGCTGTTCCCCGCCGACCCGGTGGGCATCGGGCAGGTGCTGGCGCCCATGGGCCTCGCCGCCGGCGCGCAGGCGCCCTGCCGCGAATGGCGCGACATGTATGCCGCGCTGGACTGCGCGGCGGTGGCCGCCCTGCACCCCTTCTACACGGCGAGCGTGCGTGAGTTCCATGCGGCCGGGCGCCGCGTGGTGGGCTCCGGCCCCGTGGGCGTGGAGGGCACGGCGGAGTGGATCGAGGCGATCGGGCTCGCGGCGGACGTGCCCTCCGCCCAGCGCGAGGCCGCACGCCAGGCGGTGATCCCGGCCATCCGCGGCGTGCTGGCGAAGAACAGCGTGAACGCGCGCATCACCGTCTCGGGCTATGAGGGCAGCGAGCTGCTTGTGGCGCGCCTGCTGATCGAGGCCGGCGCCGAGGTTCCCTATGTCGGCACCGCCTGCCCGCGCACCGAATGGTCCGCGGCCGATGCCGAATGGCTGAAGGCCCATGGCTGCCACGTGCAATACCGCGCGAGCCTGGAACAGGATTTGGCCGCGATGAAGGAAGCCAAGCCCGACCTGGCGCTCGGCACCACGCCGCTGGTGCAGAAGGCGAAGGAGATGGGCACGCCCGCCCTCTACTTCACCAACATGGTCAGCGCCCGGCCGCTCTTCGGCATCGCGGGCGCGGCCTCCATGGCCGGGATCGTCGCGGCGCAGACCAAGGGCCGCGAGCGCTTCGGCCGCATGGTCAGCTTCTTCGAAGGTGTCGGCACCCCCGACGGCGCGGGCTACGGCTTCGCCGGCAAGCCCATTGACCCGCCCGGTTTCCGCGACCGCCAGCGCAAGCTGCGGGCCGCGCAGGCCAAGGCCCTCGAAGCGGTGGGGACCTAGGCCATGCTGGTTCTCGATCATGACCGCGCCGGTGGATATTGGGGCGCCATCTATGCCTTCTCGGCCGTGCGTGGGCTGCGCGTGGTGATTGATGGCCCGGTGGGCTGCGAGAACCTGCCCGTCACCGCCGTGCTGCACTACACCGACGCGCTGCCGCCGCATGAGCTGCCCATCGTGGTCACGGGCCTCGATGAGGAGAGCCTCAGCCAGAACGGCACCGAGCCCAACATGCGCCGCGCCGCCGCCACGCAGGACCCCGAGCTGCCCGCCGTGGTGGTGACGGGTTCCATCGCCGAGATGATCGGCGGCGGCGTCACGCCGCAGGGCTCGAACCTGCAGCGCTTCATCTGCCGCACCATTGATGAGGACCAGTGGCAGGCCGCGGACCGCGCCATCATGTGGCTCTGGACCGAGTTCGGCGCACGGGGCCGCAAGGTGCGCGCGCGCAACCCCAAGCTGGGCGAGAAGCCGCGCGTCAACATCATCGGGCCGATCTACGGCACCTTCAACATGCCCTCCGACCTGGCCGAAATCCGCCGCCTGGTCGAGGGCATGGGCTGCGAGATCAACCTGGTCTTCCCGCTGGGCAGTCACATCGAGGACATCGCGAAGCTGCCGGATGCGGATGTGAACATCTGCCTCTACCGCGAGTTCGGCCGGAAGCTCTGCGAGGAGCTGGAGCGCCCCTACCTCCAGGCGCCCATCGGCATGTTCGCGACCACCAACTTCCTGCGCAAGCTGGGCGAACTCACGGGCCTCGACCCCGAGCCCTTCATCGAGCGCGAGAAGCACACCACGCTGAAGCCGCTGTGGGATCTGTGGCGGTCGGTGACGCAGGATTTCTTCGCCTCCGCGCCCTATTCCGTCGTGGCGACGCACACCTACACGCATGGGCTGACGCAGTTCCTCACCGAGGAGATGGGCATTCCCTGTGCCTATGCCGCCAGCCGCCAGGCGGGCCAGAAGCCCGACAACGCGGCCACGCGCGAGGCGATGAAGGCGCCGGGCCTCGTCGTCTTCGGCAGCTTCAACGAACGCATGTACATGGCCGAGGCCGGGCAGAAGGCGGCCTACATCCCGGCGAGCTTCCCCGGTGCCATCATCCGCCGCGCCACCGGCACGCCCTTCATGGGCTATGCGGGTGCCACCTACATCATCCAGGAATACTGCAACGCGCTGTTCGACGCGCTGTTCCACATCCTTCCGCTGGGCACCGAGCTCGACAAGATCGCGGCGACGCCCGCGCGTGCCTCCGACGTGTGGGAGGAGGCGGCGCAGGCGCTGCTCGATGCGCGCGTGGAGCGCGAGCCCTTCCTCATCCGCATCTCGGCCGCCAAGCGCCTGCGCGAGCAGGTGGAGCAGGCGGCGCGCGATGCCGGTGAGCCGCGTGTGACGCTGGAGCGCGCGCGCACCATCCTTGCCCCCGAGATGCAGCCGGCATGACCGCGCATCCGGCCCAACCCACTGCCCGCCCGGCCTCGCCGGGAAGACAGATGTGCCGGGCGATCCTCGCCCTGCACGACCCTGCTGCGCGGGATTTGCGCGGTAACCGGCCGCAAGGTCGTATGGAGGTCAACACATGGCCGAAGTGATTGCTAGGGCAGGCCTGACCGAGCCCGAAGCGCGTGAAGTCCACCGCCTCGTCATGCAGGGCTGGATCTTCTCGGTTTTCGCCTCGATGGGCGCGCACATCCTGGTGTGGATGTGGCGGCCGCTCGTCTACGGCAGCCAGGTGGTTCCGCCCGACTGGCGCTTCTTCATCAACTGAGGCGCGCAGGCTGCCCGTCCGCGGGCGGCCTGCACCTCACGTTCTCATTCAGGAGACCAACACATGCATAAGATCTGGATGGTGGCGAACCCGCTCCGTCTCGGCATGCTGGGCGCCGTCGGCGTCATCGGCATCGCGGCGGTGATCCACTTCGTGGTCCTCAGCTCGCCCCGTTACTGCGACCACCTCGGCTGGTGCTCGGAAAGCCTCGCCTACACGGCGGGTCAGCCCGTGGCCCGTACGCCCGCCGGCGTCCGGTAGGCACAGGCCGTGTCGCTCCACGGCAGTGGGCGAAGCAAGCGCAGCGGGCGTCGCCCGCTGTCGCGGATGACGACACACAGGGGCAGGTTCCGCGCCTGCCATGACAGGAGCATCAAGCCATGGCGATGCTGACTTTCGAAGCCAAATATCGTGTTCGGGGAGGCACCCTCGTCGGGGGGAACCTGTTCGATTTCTGGGTGGGTCCCTTCTACGTGGGCTTCTTCGGCCTCACGACCTTCTTCTTCTCGCTGGTGGGCACGGCCCTGATCCTCTACGGCGCGGCCATCGGCGGCACGTGGAATCCGTGGCTGATCAACATCGCGCCGCCGGATCTTCGCTATGGCCTGGGCCTTGCTCCGCTGCGCGAGGGCGGGTTGTGGCAGATGATCACCATCTGCGCGATCGGCGCCTTCGTGTCCTGGGCACTCCGCCAGGCCGAGATCTCGCGCAAGCTCGGCATGGGGATGCACATTCCCTGGGCCTACAGCATGGCGGTCTTCGCCTACATCACCCTGGTGGTCATCCGCCCGGTGCTGATGGGCGCCTGGGGCATGCCTTCCCCTACGGGATTTTCAGCCACCTCGATTGGGTGAGCAACGTCGGCTACCAGTACCTCCACTTCCACTACAACCCGGCGCACATGATCGCGGTGACCTTCTTCTTCACCACGACGCTCGCGCTGTCGCTCCATGCCTCGCTGGTGCTCGCCGCCATCAACCCCAAGAAGGGTGAGACGGTGAAGACCGCCGAGCACGAGAACACCTTCTACCGCGACTTCATCGGCTACTCGATCGGCACGCTGGGCATCCATCGCCTCGGCCTGTTCATCGCGCTGTCGGCGGGGTTCTGGAGCGCGGTGTGCATCGTGATCAGCGGCCCCTTCTGGACCCGCGGCTGGCCCGAATGGTGGAACTGGTGGCTTCAGCTGCCGATCTGGAACTGAGGGAGGGACGCGACGATGGAATATCAATTCATCTTCACGCGGGTCCAGCCGCACCCGCCTTCCTACCCGGGCGTGAAGCTGCCGCGTGACAACCAGGTGCGTGTGGGCAATGCGCGCCACAGCCGTCTGCTCGGCCTCTTCGCCGACGCGCAGATCGGGCCCTTCTACCTGGGCTGGCTCGGCCTGCTCTCGGTGGCCTGCGGCTTCATCGCCTTCGAGATCATCGGCCTGAACATGCTGGCCTCGGTGAACTGGAACGTGGTGGAGTTCATCCGCCTGCTGCCCTGGCTGGCGCTGGAGCCCCCCGGCCCGCAATGGGGGCTGCGCATCCCGCCGCTGAACCAGGGCGGCTGGTGGCTGATGGCCGGCTTCTTCCTGACGGCCTCCGTGCTGCTCTGGCTTGCGCGCACCTGGCGCCGGGCGGACCAGCTGGGCCTCGGCCAGCACACCTTCTGGGCCTTCGCGGCGGCCATCTGGCTCTACCTGGTGCTGGGCTTCCTGCGCCCGCTCTGGATGGGCTCCTGGAGCGAGGCGGTGCCCTTCGGCATCTTCCCGCACCTGGATTGGACGGCCGCCTTCTCGATCCGCTACGGGAACCTCTTCTACAACCCGTTCCACGCGCTCTCGATCGTGTTCCTCTACGGCTCCGTGCTGCTGTTCGCCATGCACGGCGCCACGATCCTGGCCGTGGCCCGCTTCGGCGGGGAGCGCGAGGTGGACCAGGCCATGGACCGCGGCACCGCCGCCGAACGCGCCGGCATCTTCTGGCGCTGGACCATGGGCTTCAACGCCACCTACGAGAGCATCCACCGCTGGGCCTGGTGGTTCGCGGTGCTGACGCCACTGACCGGCGGCATCGGCATCCTGCTGACCGGCACGGTCGTGGACAACTGGTACCTCTGGGCGATCGAGAAGCGCTTCGCGCCGGCCTATCCGGCCGTGTGGGGCCCGATCATCGACCCGACGCGCTGAGGGAGGGAGCGAAATGAAGCCCGAGTTCTTCAGGAAGTTCAACTTCCTCTTCGGCACCGCGGTGGTGGCTCTCGCCGCCGCGGCCTTCCTGGTCGTCACCTTCGAACGGCCCACCGTGCAGACCGTGCAGTCCGGCTTCCGCGGCACCTCGATGGGGCAGGTGTACAACACCCGCACCATCGCGGCCGTGGCCGCCCGCAACACGGTGCCCGAGATGGACGAGGCCATTCCCAATGATCCCGAAAGCCCCCGGGCCTCCGAGATCTACGAGAATGTCCAGATCCTGGGCCATCTGAGCGTGGAGCAGTTCGGCCGGATCATGCTCGCGATGAGCGAGTGGATCTATCCGAACGCCGAGGATCCCGCGCAGAGCTGCAATGGCTGCCACGTCCCCGGCAACTTCGCCTCCGAGGACATCTACACCAAGCATGTGGCGCGGCGGATGCTGCAGATGGTGCACACCATCAACACCACCTTCAGCAACCACGTGAACGCGAATGGCGAGGTGGGCGTCACCTGCTACACCTGCCACCGTGGCCAGGCCGTGCCGGCCGCCGTGTGGTCGCAGCTTCCCTCCAACGCCGCGCCCTCGCGCATGTGGGCGGTGGCGGGCGAGCAGAACCGGCCCGTCTCGGCCACCGGCTACGCCACCCTGCCGACCGACCCCTTCACCCCCTACCTCTGGGGTGACGAGGAAATCCGGGTGATCTCGGGCTCCGCGCGCGAGCGGAACAACAACCAGAGCATCCTGCAAACCGAATGGACCTATGGGCTGATGATGCACATGTCCACGTCGCTCGGCGTGAACTGCACCTTCTGCCACAACAGCCGTTCCTTCGCTTCCTGGGACAGCAGCACGCCGCAGCGCGTGACGGCCTGGCACGGGATCCGGATGGTGCGCGCCATCAACAACGACTACATCGAGAGCCTGCGTGAACGCTTCCCGCCGAACCGCCTGGGCCCGCTGGGCGACACGCTGAAGGTGAACTGCTCCACCTGCCACCTGGGCGTCTACCAGCCGCTCTATCGCGCGGCGATGCTGCGGAACTATCCGGAGCTGGTCCTGCCCACCCAGACCTCGGCCCCCGCGGCGGACCCCTCGGCCCCCGTGCAACCGGCCGCGGCACCGGCGCCCGCGCTGAACTGAGCGGTACGCCGTGCTAGACCGAAGGGGCGGAGGGCGCAGGCCTTCCGCCCCTTTCCTTTGCGGTGCCGATGACAACTCTGCTTGCCCTTCTCAGCCTGTTCTTCGTGGCGCTGGGCGCCGCCTCGCTGCTGCCCATGGCGTCCGAGCCCGTGCTGGTCGGCATGCTGCTGGCGTCCGAGATCGATCCCTGGCTGCTGGTGGCGGTGGCGAGCCTCGGCAACACGCTCGGCTCCGTCATCAACTACGTGCTGGGGCGGCTGGTGGAGCGCTTCCGCGGCCGGTCCTGGTTCCCTGCGAGCGAAGCGGCACTCGACCGCGCGCAGGGCTGGTATCATCGCTGGGGCCGCTGGTCGCTGCTGCTGAGCTGGGCGCCCATCATCGGCGACCCGCTGACGGTGGTGGCGGGCATCATGCGCGAACCGCTTTGGAGCTTCGTGCTGCTCGTCGCCATCGCAAAGACCGGGCGCTATGTCGTGCTCGCGCTCATCACGCTCGGTTTCGTCTGAAAGCCGCGCTTTCCCTTGGCCTGAGCGCGCGCGATGCGCGATGATGGCGCACTCGCAGGAACACGCCACGATGAACGTCATCTCCTCCCCGCCCCGCCCTGAGGCCGTCGTGATCGGCGCGGGGTTTGGCGGGCTCGCGGCCGCGGTGCGGCTGCTGGCGCGCGGCTTCCGCGTCACGCTGGTCGAGAAGCTCGATGCCCCGGGCGGCCGCGCCTACACCTTCCGCCAGGACGGGCATGTCTTCGACGCGGGCCCCACCATCATCACCGCCCCCTATCTGCTGGAGGAACTCTGGACGCTGCACGGCGAACGCATGCAGGACGCGGTGGATCTGCGCGCGATAGACCCCTTCTACGTGATCCGCTTCGACGACGGCACCGAGTTCCGCGCCAGCGCCGATGTGGAGAAGATGCGCGCCGAGGTGGCGCGCCTGGCACCCGAGGATGTGGAGGGCTTCGACCGCCACATCGCCGCCAGCAAGGCCATCTACGACGTCGCCTTCGCGGAGCTGGCGGACAAGCCCTTCCACCGCTTCGCCACCATGCTGCGCGCCATTCCGGACATGGTGCGGCTGCAGGGCTATCGCTCGGTGTTCGGCAAGGTCGCCTCGAACTTCAAGAACCACAAGATGCGGGTGGCCTTCAGCTTCCACCCGCTGCTGATCGGCGGCAATCCGCTCAGCACCACGGCCTATTACTGCCTCATCGCGCATCTGGAGAAGCTGCACGGCGTGCACTACGCCATGGGCGGCACGGGGGCGATCGTGCGCGCGCTGTGCGACCTCATCACGCGCCAGGGCGGCCAGCTTCGGATGAACAGCGAGGTCGCGGAAATCCTGACCGAGCAAGGCGCGGTCAGCGGCGTGCGCCTTGCCTCCGGCGAGGTGCTGGCGGCCGATGTCGTCGTCTCCAACGCCGACCCGGCCTGGACCTATGGCAAGCTGATGGGCGGCACGAAGCGGCGGCGCTGGACGGACGCCAAGCTCTCGCGCGCCGCCTACTCCATGGGGCTCTTCGTCTGGTATTTCGGCACCGACCGCCGCTTCGACGACGTCTATCACCACACGATGGTGCTGGGCCCGCGCTATGAGGGGCTGTTGCGCGACATTTTTTCCAGGAAGAAGCTGACGGACGACTTCTCGCTGTATCTGCACCGCCCGACGGCGAATGACCCTTCACTGGCGCCGGAAGGCTGCGACAGTTTCTACGTCCTCTCGCCCGTGCCCAATCTCGGCAGCGGCACGGATTGGGCGCGCGAAGCCAAGCCCTATCGCGACCGCGTGCTGAAGCGGCTGGAGGAGACGGTGCTGCCTGGGCTCGGCCGCCACATCACGACGGAACGCATCCTGACGCCGCTCGACTTCCAGCACCGCCTCAACGCGCGCGACGGCGCCGCCTTCGCCATGGAGCCGCAGCTGTTCCAGTCGGCCTGGTTCCGCCCGCACAATGTCAGCGAGGAGGCGCGCAACCTCTTCCTGGTCGGTGCCGGCACGCATCCGGGGGCGGGGGTGCCGGGGGTGGTGGCCTCGGCGCGGGTGCTGGACCAGGTGGTGCCGGACGCGGCCAGCTTTCAGCGCGTGCGGGCCTGAAGCCCCAGCCCCTGCACGGGGCGCGAACGGCCGGCGCGGTCTTCCAGCAGCCGCGCGGCGGCCAGCCGCCCCGACATCGCCGCCATGGGAATGCCCGGCCCCGGATGCGCGGAGCCGCCCGCGAGATACAGCCCGGGCAGCGGCCCGCGCGCGCCCGGCCGGGCGAAGCTGCCCGCCATGCCGTGATTGGCGCGGCCATAGAGCGCGCCGCCGGTCGCGGGAAAGAGAGCGTGGAAGCCCTCGGGCGTGGTCGCGACCATGCCCTCACGTTCCACCTCCAGGCCGCAGGCTTCGAGCAGGGCGAAGGCGCGCGCTTCCTCGGCCGAGGCATCGAAGCGCGCCACATCGCCATCGGGCGGCGCGTTGACCAGCACCAGCAGGCGTTCGGGCGCGCCGGGCACGGGGGCCTCGCCCACCGCGCCGCGGTCTTGCGCGCAGATGTAGACGGTGGGCGCCTCGGCCACGCGGCGCCGCTTGAACACGGCGTCGAATTCGGCGGCGTAATCCTCGGCGAAGAAGACGTTGTGGTGCGCCAGGTCGAAGCCCGAAGTCGGCGCGTTCACGCACCAGGTGATGGCGGAGAGGGAACGCTTCGCGCGCGGCGTCGCCACCCCGCCCGCCCCCAATGCCGGCAGGGCGGAGACGTCGCCGTTGAACACCACGGCATCGGCGTGCAATTCCTCGCCGCCGGCCAGCCGCACGCCGGCCGCGCGCCCGCCTTCCACCAGCACGCGCTCCACCGGCGCGTTGAAGCGGAAGCTTGCCCCCTGCCCCTCGGCCAGACGGTGCAGCGCCAGCGCCACGGCGCGCATCCCGCCCCTCACCTGCCAGACGCCATCCTGCTCCACATGTGCCACCAGCATCAGCGTGGCCGGCGCCAGGAAGGGCGAGGAGCCCACATAGGTCGCGTAGCGCGCGAAGAGCTGCCGCAGCCGCGCGTCGCGGAAATGCACGCCCAACGCGGAATGCAGCGTCCGCATCGGCATGGTGCGCCACAGCGCGCCCAGGTCGCCCACCCGCCGCACCAAATCCAGCATGGAGGGCCGTTCCGAGGCGATGAAGGGCTCGACCAGCGTGTCGTGGATGGCGGCGCTGCGCGCGCAGAAATCGCGATAGCCCTGGGCATCGGCGGGCGAGGCGAACTCCGCGATAGCCTCCGCCGAGCGTTCGATGTCGGCGAACAGGTCGAGCCGCCCGCCCGCCCGCCAGGCGTGGCGCGCCAGCAGGTCGGAGGGAGCGATGGTCAGGTGGTCCGTGAGGCGCTGCCCCGCATCGGCGAAGAGCCCCTCGAAGATCCAGCGCATGGTGAAGACGGTGGGCCCGGCATCCACGCCGCGGCCGGCCACCTCCACATGGCGCATCTTCCCGCCGGGTGAGGCGGCGGCCTCCAGCACCGTCACCTCGCAGCCCTGGCGCGCCAGATCGGCGGCGGCGGCGAGGCCGCCCATCCCCGCCCCCACGACGATGACACGCATGGTCAGGCCGCGGCCGCCGCCGCGCGCCGCGCCCGAAGCCCCAGGTCGATCTTGCGCCGGTGCCAGATGATCAGCCCCACGCCGATGACCAGCGGCACCGCCCACATGGCCGGGTGCAGCGCGAGCCAGGGCATGACGCGGACCGAGCCGAAGGCGAAGAAGGCCGTGTAGACGCTGATCCCCGCGCCCACGAGACCCTTCAGATGCTCCTTCAGCCAGTCCATCTGGCCGGGGCGCGGATTCAGGATGAAATACATGTTCGTGCCGAAGGTCGCGAAGCCCACCAGCGCGATGCCCACCATCAGTGGCTGGCCGATGATCCAGCCGTCCAGCGCGCAGGCGAAGGCGGCGGCCAGCAGCAGCCATTGCAGCGCCATGTTCAGCGGCGTGCGGTTGGCCGCGTGGTCGCGGCGGTTCCACACGCACATCCAGCCATACCAGACGAGGTTCACGGTCAGGATGGCGTTGTGCAGCATCATCCAGCCGAAGATGCCGCGGATGAACTCGGCGTCGAACATGCCCACCAAATGCGGGTGGGTGCCCAGCGGGTCCAGCAGGGTCAGGATGCTCATGCCCACGGCGAAGAGGCCCGTCACCAGCAGGCAGGCGTTGAACACCTTGCCCCAGGATTTGTGCCTGACGCCGCCCTTCCTGCCCGCGATCGGCACCCAGAAAGCGATGGCGCCGATGCTGCCGGTGACGATGTGGAGTGCCACCAGGGTGTGAAAGAGATCCATGCGCCTGGCCCTGCCTGTGCCGAAGTTGACAATGCCACTTGACAGTTTTGGCTGTAAAGCGCGGCAATGGCCTTACCGATGAACAGCGTCTTCACCCCGCCCAAGCCCACCTCCTTCGCGGCGCTGGTGGCCCTGCTCCGCGTGGTGCTGCGCGGCGATGGCGACCTGCTCTCCCTGCTGCCGGCCTCGGCCTATCGCACCGAGATCGGGCATCTGGGCTGGTCGCGGCGGCAGACCGTCATCGTGAACCGCCCCGACCAGGTGCGCCGCGTGCTGTCCGACCCCGAGGGCATCTTCCCCAAGAGCGACCTGATGGTGGAGGCGCTGGACCCGCTGATCGGCGACAGCATCTTCGTCTCCTCCGGCGCCACATGGAAGCGGCAGCGGCGGATGATCGACCCCTCGCTCAGCATGATGCGGGTGAACAACGCCTATCCCGACATGGTGGCGGGCTGCGAGGCGGCGGAGGCCACGCTGGACCAGGCGGCCCGCGACGGCACGCGCCTGTCCCTGGACCTGGCCATGAGCCACCTGACGGCGGACATCATCTGCCGCACCGTGTTCTCCACGAACCTCCAGCACCAGGCCGCGCATGACGTCTTCGAGGCCTTCACCCTGTTCGAACGCAGCGTGGCGCAGGTGGAGATCAAGCGCCTCATCTTCGATCCGGCCTGGACCCGCGCGCCGCAAAAGCCCGAGGTGCTGGAAGCCTGCGCCACCATCCGCGCGCATCTCGCCGCGCTGATTGATACCCACATCGGCGAGGACGCCGCCCGCTTCGACGACATCGCGACCGCGGTGCTGGGCGCCCGCGACCCCGACACCGATGCCCCCTTCACGCGGGAGGAGCTGATCGACCAGCTGGGCGTGCTGTTCCTCGCGGGCCATGAGACCTCCGCCAGCGCGCTGACCTGGGTGTTTTATCTGTTGGCGACGCATCCGGCGCTGGTGGCGCGCCTGCGTGACGAAGTGCGCGAGGTCTGCGGCGATGGCCCCGTGGAATTCGAACACACCAAGCGCCTGCCCTTCGTGCGAAACATCTTCAGGGAAACGCTGCGCCTCTACCCGCCCATCACCTTCCTGCCGCGCATCGCGCAGGAAGCGACCACCATCGGCGACCTCAAGGTGCGGCGCGGGGCGCTGGTGATGGTGGCGCCCTGGGTGCTGCACCGCCATGCGCGCTACTGGAAGCGCCCGCACGAATTCGACGCCGACCGCTTCAGCCCCGAGCGCGAAAGCGAGATCACCCCCGGCACCTACATCCCCTTCGGCCAGGGCCCGCGCGTCTGCGCCGGTGCCGCCTTCGCCACGACCGAGGCCGTGCTGCTCATCGCGCGCCTCTTCCGCCGCTTCGACTTCCACATCGAGGCGCCGGAGCGCGTGCGCCCCGCCGCCCGCCTCACCACCCGCCCCACCGAGCAGATCTTCTGCACCGTGAGCCGCGCGGGCGCATGAGCGCGCCCACCATCCTGCTGACGCTGGGGCGGCTGCCCAAGGGGCTGGACGTGGCGCGGTCCTTCGCGGCCGCGGGCTGCCGGGTGGTGGTGGCGGAACCCTTCTCGCGGCATCTGGTCGGCGCCTCACGCGCGGTCGCGAAATCCGTGGTGGTGCGGCCGCCCAGCGCGGGCAAGCGCGGATATCTGGAGGACCTGGCCCGCGTGGTGCGCGAGGAGGGCGTGGACTGGGTCATCCCCATCTCCGAGGAGACGATGCACGTCACCTTCCTGCGTGACCTTGTGCCGGAGCATGTGACGATCTTCACGCCCCCGCCCGCGGCGCTGCTGCCGCTCTATGACAAGCACGGCTTCACGCGGTTGTGCGCGGAGTACGGCGTGCGCGCGCCGGAGACCTTCATGCTCGGCACGCCCGAGGCGACGGCGCTGGCGGCGCGCTGCAAGGTGGTGGTGAAGCCCATCCATTCCTGCGCCGGGCGTGGCGTGCGCATCCTGGAAGCGGGCCAGCCCCTACCCGCCGACGACGTGCCCTGCGTGGTGCAACGCTTCGTGGAAGGCAACATCTTCTCCTCCTGCGCCATCGCGCGGGAGGGGCGCATCCTGGGCAACATCCTCTACCGGGGCGCGATGTTCCAGGGCTCCGTCGCCATCCTCTTCGAGCGCGTGGAGGATGCGCGCCTGACCGAATGGATCACCCGCTTCGTCGCCGCCGCCGGCCACACCGGCTTCATCTCCTTCGACCTGATCCAGGATGCGGCGGGCGAGGTCTGGGGCATCGAGTGCAACCCGCGCACCACCTCGGGCATCCACTTCTTCGACAACCCCACCATCGCACGCGCCGTGCTGGACAACACGCCCGCCACACCGCGTGCCGAGGCAAGGTTGCAGCAATTCTACTCGGTGCTGACGGCGCTCTCAGGCGTGATGTTCCGGCGGGGCTATTTCGCGGTGCTGCGGCAACTGCTCGGCACTCGGGACGTCACCTTCGACCGGCGCGACCCGATGCCCGCGCTGACCATGACCTGGACCACCTGGCCCATCATCCGCCTCGCCATGCGGAAGAAGGCGCCCTTCGGCGAGGTGGCGACGCTGGATGTGGGCTGGTTCGAAGGCGAGCGCCTGGATTAACGGAACGCCCGCGGCACCTTCCACGGCAGCATCGCGTACATGGCCGGGTTCTTGAAGCGGTCCAGCTCCAGGCTTTCATGCACCGCCGTCGTCTCCTGGCCCAGCAGCGTGGTGCGGATTTCGGAACGGGAATAGAAGGGCGTGTCCTCCAATGTCCGCACGACGCGGGCATGGCCTGTCTCGGAGCGCGTGGGCCGGCGGATGCGCCACAGGGTGCGCGGCATGGTCGCCGGCGGCGGCACGGCGATGTCCACCACCGCGCCGTCATCCGTCGCCTTCAGCGCGAGGGACTGCTTCGACCCGTCGCGCCGTTCGGCGTTGTAGAGGATGGCCGTCGCGTCGTTCATCGGCGCACGGCACCAATCCCATTCACGGAAATCCTCCTCCAGCGGGGCGGCGCCGTGGTTGGTGTCGAAATAGGCGGGGCCGGACCAGCGCAGGCCGGGGCTGGTGAGTTCCACCTCGACGCGCGAGCGCGGGGCGATGGGCTGCCAGCGGTGCCGCCCATGGCTGTCCAGCGTGAATTCCCGCTGGCCCAGCGCGCGCGGCCGCACGCGCACCGTGCCTGTGATCCGCGAAGGGATGGGCGCCGTCACCTCGTTGATGTGGATGGTCAGCGTCTCGCCATCCCAGTCGAGGCGCGAGGGGCCGATCTGCAGATGATCCGGTCCGCGCGAGAGCGCCCCGCGACGGCGGTCGGTCATGGCCCAACGGCGCGGGCTGCCATAGAGCGCCACGTTCAGGCAGCAATGGTTCCGCGGGTCGGCCGCACCCCGCCGGTGCGCCGCCGCATACCAGGGCGAGAACACCGTGCCGATGAAGGCGATGAGGGTGATGCCATGCGCCCCGTCATCGGACAGCGCGTCCACATACCACCAGGCATAGCCGCGCTCGGGCACATGCCGGTCGAATTCCCAACCTCTCATCATCGCTCCTCAAGAATGGCCTCGGCGGCGAACCGCCCGGAAAGTGCCGCCATGGCGAGCCCCGCGCCAGGATGTGTGCCGCCGCCCGCCAGGAACAGCCCGGGCAGGCGCGTGGCCGCGCGCGGGCGTTCGAAGGCGGCGTTCCAGCCCTGCATGGCGGGCCCGTAGAGCGCACCGCCCGTGCCGGGGAACAGCGCCTCATAGCCGCCGGGGCTGGTGGCGTGGCTGTGCGTGACCTCCAGCGCGAAACCCGCCGCGGCGAGCTGCGCGAGGCGCGTCTCCGTCAGCGCCGCCAAATCCGGCACCGCTTCCGCGCCGCGCGCGGGGGCGGTGAGGTTGAGCTGGAAGCCCTCCTCGCCCGCCGGCGCCGCGCCGTCATCGCCGCGGTCGAGCGCGGTCAGGTGCAGGGTGGAGGCGGCGGGGATGCGGGCGCGGAAATCCAGCACGGCATATTCGCCGCCCGGCGCGGGAAAGACCACATTGGTGGGCAGCGCCGGGCGGCCCGTGACGCGCCCACGCAGCAGCCAGGTGACGGCCGAGAAGGAGCGCTGTCGCGGCGGCACCGCCTCCACCGCGCCCGCGGCCGCCGCGCCGAAAAGCCCCGCGCCGAGGGCCGCCACATCGGCGTTGATTACCACCGCATCGGCCGCGACCTCCTCGCCATCCGCGAGGCGCAGCCCGGAGGCGCGGCCGCCGGCCACCAACACCTCCGCCACGGGCGCGTCGCGGCGCAGCCGCACGCCCATGCCCTCCGCCACCCGCGCCAGCGCCGCCGCGAGGCGATGCACACCGCCCGCCACGCGCCAGACGCCCTCCTGCTCCACCGCCGCCACCATCATCAGCGTGGCGGGGGCGCGCAGCGGCGAGGCGCCGACATAGGTCGCGTAGCCGCCAAACAATTGCCGCAGCCGCGCGTCGCGGAAATGCTTGCCCAGCGCGTCATCCAGCCGGGCGAAGGGCGAAAGGCCGAGCAGCCGCCCCATGCCGAGTTCCGCCGCCAGCCCCAGCGCGGTGGGCCGCGCGCGTTGCAGGAAGGCCGCGTCCAGCGCCGCGCGCACATCCCGGGCGCGGGCCATGAAGTCGCGATAGCCGCGCGCCTCGGCGGCACCCGCGAAGGCACCGATGGCGTCGGCGTTGCGGGCCTCGTCGCGGTGCAGGTCGAGCGTGCTGCCATCGGGCCAGACATGGCGGCCGAGGGTTTGCGCCTCGGTGAGATCCAGATGCGCGGCGAGCGAGGTGCCGCCCATGGCGAAGAGCGCCTCGAACACCGGGCGCAGCGTGAGCTGGGTGGGCCCGGCATCCATCGCGACGCCGCCAAGTTCCACCGCGCGCAGCTTGCCGCCGGGTGCGGCCGCGGCTTCAAACACGGAAACGGCACAGCCACGCGCGGCGAGATGGATGGAAGCTGCCAGCCCCCCCACCCCGGCCCCCACGATGGCCACGCGCCTGTCCCGCCCCGTCATGCCCCGAGTGACCCCTTCCCGGCCCTGATTGTCAATCCATCCTGACAATGCTGGTGACAAGGCAAGTCGCTGGGCTATCCTCCCCGCATGAAGACCGCAGGAATTTTCGCATGAGCGACCAGGTGGCCGAAGCCCCGCTTGCCCTTTCGCTGCGGGACCGTTTCCTCGCCTTTCGCGACCGCATGGTGTCGAGCCCGCGCTTCCGGGCCTGGGCCGCGCGCTTCCCGCTGACGCGGCCATTGGCCCGCCGGCGCGCGCGGGCGCTGTTCGACCTGAATGCGGGCTTCGTCTACTCGCAGATCCTCACCGCCTGCGTGCGGCTGCGGGTTTTCGACGCGCTGCGCGAGGGGCCGCGTTCGGTCGCATATCTCGCCGTGAAGCTCTCCCTCTCCACCGAGGCCACACTCAGGCTGATGGAAGCCGCCGCCGCGCTGGACCTGGTCGAGGCGCGCGGCGGTGACCGCTATGGCCTGGGCTCGCTGGGCGCCGCGCTGGTGGACAATGAAGGCGTGGTCGCGATGGTCGAGCACCATGCCATGCTCTACGCCGACCTGGCCGACCCCGTGGCCCTGCTGCGCAGCCCGCGCGGGGGCACGAGGCTCGCGGCCTATTGGGCCTATGCGGGCAATGACGGCGCGGCCGCGCTCGATCCCGGCGCGGTGGGCGAATACAGCGCGTTGATGGCGGCCTCCCAGCCCATGATCGCGGCCGAAATCCTGGGCGCCTACCCGCTTGCGCGCCACCGCTGCCTGATGGATGTGGGCGGGGGCGAGGGCGCCTTCCTCAGCGCCGCGGGGCACAGCGCGCCACAGCTCCGCCTGATGCTGTTCGACCTGCCCGCCGTCGCCGAACGCGCGCGCGCGCGCCTGGCCAGCGAAGGCCTGTCGGACCGCGCCACGACCCATGGCGGCAGCTTCCACACCGATGCGCTGCCCGAGGGGGCGGACGTCATCTCGCTCGTGCGCGTCATCCATGACCATGACGATGACGCGGCCGCCGGCATCCTCGCCCGCGCCCATGCCGCCCTGCCCCCAGGCGGCACGCTGCTGCTGGCCGAGCCCATGTCCGGCACGCCCGGCGCCGAGCCCATCGGCGAGGCCTATTTCGGCTTTTATCTCCTGGCCATGGGGCGGGGACGGCCGCGCCGGATGGACGAACTCCAGCGGATGCTCGCGGCGGCGGGGTTCAGCACCAGCCGCCCCGTCCGCACCCGCACGCCCATGCTGACCAGCCTGCTGGTGGCGACGAAATAGCACCTGGCATTGTCGGCGCCGCGCGCCGCGCCTAGCCTTCCCGCCAGGAGGAACCCCCCATGTCCGACCGCCTCGAATTCGGCTGGTACCTGCCCACCTCGGGCGACACGGTCTGCTATGGCGACCGCGGCAGCGACATCCCGCCCTCGGCGGAAATGTTCGACCGGGTGGTGATGGCGGCCGAGGCGGCGGGCTTCGAATACTTCCTGGTTCCCGTCGCCGCCCCCTGCTGGGAGGCCTTCACCGCCAGCGCCATGGCGGTGGCCAAGACGAAGAGCATCAAGGCCCTCGTCGCCGCGCGCCCCGGCTACATCACGCCGCTGCAATTCGCGAAGATGATCGCGACCTTCGACCAGCTCTCGGGCGGGCGCATCGCCGTCAACCTCATCGCGGGGCAGAGCGAGGCGGAGAACCGCGCGGAGGGTGTGAACCTCGCCAAGGAAGACCGCTACGCGATGATGGAGGAGGATGTCTCCATCATGAAGGCGCTGTGGAGCAGCCCCTCCCCCGTCACCTTCCATGGCCGCTTCCACCGCCTGGAAGGCGCGCGCATCGCGCCGCAGACCCTCCAGCAGCCCAGTCCGCGCTTCTATCTCGGCGGCGGGTCCATGGAGGCCTGGGAGGTCTCGGCCAAACACGCCGACGTTCACCTCTTCTGGGGCGACACGCCCGCCACCATCGCGAGCAACATCGCCACCCTGCGCGACATGGCCGAACGCCACGGCCGCCGCGACGCGCTGGGCTTCGGCATGCGCCTGCAGATCTGCTGCCGCGACACCGAAGCCGAGGCCTGGGACGCCGCGCATGAACTCGTCCGCGGCGTGACCGCGGAACAGACCCGCAAGGTGCAGGAGAACATCGCGGGCTCCGCCGCCAACCAGCGCGTGCAGCAACTCGCCCGCGAGCATGGCGACCTCATCGCGCCGCACCTCTGGTCCGGCCTCACCCGCGCGCGCCAAGGGGCCGGCATCATGGTCGTGGGCAACCCGCAGCAATGCGCGTCCACCCTGCAGGAGTTCATCGAGGCCGGCTGCACCTCCTTCTGCCTCTCCGGCTACCTGCACGACGAGGAAGCGACCCGCTTCGCCCGCCTGGTCCGCCCCCTGCTCGCCGAACGCAACCGCGGCCGCATGCTGGCGGCCTGAGGCGCGAGCGACCGGCCTTCCATACCCCGCCAGGGGGATGACACGAGGCCCACCGCCCGGTCGGCCCCGTGCATGAACGGCGTCATGTGCCGTGACCGTCCGCTTGCGGTGGGTGTGCGAAGGCCGCGGCTTCGCGGGACCGCTCCGGCGTCGGCAGCCAACCCCTGGATCGCTCGGGCGCGCCTGTTGGCGGCGCCGCCGCAAACCCTGGGTGGCCATCCCCGGCAGGCGCCGGCCGAATGGCGCCCCCCGCACGCCGGCGTAACGAAGAGTTGAAACATCTCGCTAGGCGATACTTCACGGCATAAAGCATCAAGTTTCACGCCTGCATCGTGACTTGAGATATGCGCTGCGTCCAAAAGAAAAACATTGAACTTTCTCCTCCGCCTCGTGTCCGCTCCCCCGGCTGATCGGCAGGCTGAACGGCCAGAGTGACGGCATGAGCAGGGCGGAGAGCGCGCAATGTCCGATGATCATTTGACCGCTCTGCGTCGCATCCTGCTCGAGGATCTCAGCGCACGTGACGTTACTTCCGCCGCATCGCTGCGTGCGCTGGAGGAATTGCTCGGTCGCGCCGCGAAGGCATCGAACCTCTCGCTGCCCGAGGCGCCCGAGGCCGCGCGCGGCATCGAGGACCTGGTCCCCACGCCGGCCGTCAGCACCCCGCCCCTGGGCGGGCGCGGCCCCGCCGGCCCCGTGACGCTGCTGCGGCACGAGGCGGGCCCGCGCCTGCTCGACGCCGCGCGCGCCGACCCCGCCATCCGCAACCTCCAGCCCGCGGAGGTGCTCGGCCCCTTCCGCGACCGGCTGGGGCGCGACGTGGTGATCGACGTGCTGCGGCCGGTCCGCAAGATCACCCTTCGCACCAGCGCCGCGGCACCGCCCTGGCTGCTGTTCACGCGCGCCAGGCTGCCGCGCGCGGGCGAGACCTCCGTGGCGATCCGCGCCGGCACGGTCTGGATCGCCGCCAGCGCCCTCGTCGGGGGGGCGCCGGCGAATGGCTATGTCGGGCTGCTCGTCGAGGGCGGCACGCTGGACCTGCCCTCGGCCCCCACCATCAACGGCGATGACCTGATCCTCGGCGGGCAGCGGCGCGGCCGGCTGCGGCTGACGCTCCGCCAGCCCGCGGGCCCGACGGGCGAGGTCACCGCCCCCCGCCCGCGGAGGTGACGCTCGACTGGGCCGCGCGCGGGGTCGCGGCGGGGCTGACGGCGACGACGGTGACGGTCGGCGCGGTGGGCCTGGCCTTCTCCCCGGCCCATGGGCTGCGCCATGACGCCGCGCGGGGCGAGATCGCCTGGGCCTGCACGGTGGCGCCCGACCGGCTGGATTCGGCGGCGCTGACCCTGGGCGGCGCGGAACTCGCCGGCGCCACGCGGCTGGCGAGCCCAGGCTGGGCGGTGCCCATCACCACCACGGCCGATCCGCTCAGCCTGCCGGAGGCCGCCGGCCTCTTCGCCTGGACCGTCGCCTTCGCCGACGCGGTCACCGCCCGCTGGCCCGGTGGCCCCGCGACGCCGGCACGCCTTGCCGCCGCGCGGCTCGCCATCGCCCCAGGCTCCTTCCTGCTGCAGGACCAGGCCACGCCCGGCGCGGCGGGCGACCGGCACCGCTTCCAGCTCTGGCAACTGCCCGGCCGGCCGCACCGCGCCACCGTTTCGGTCACGCTGACGGCCCCCTTCGCCTTCTCGACCGGCTGGACGGCGGAGGGCGGGGAGTTCGTGGCCTTCGAGGGCCTGCTCTCAGGCCGCCTGGACCGGCCGGTGGACGCGATGGGCGCGCCGGTGCCCTTCGTGGACGAGCCGGTGCGGGTGCAGATCCTCGGCGAGGGTGACAGCCGGCAGCTTCGCATCGCGGCGACCGATCTCGGCCGGAGCGTCGCACCCTCGCGGCGGATGCTGGTGCTGGAGAACGCCTACCTGGCCGCCGGCGCGCTGCGCTTCGTGGGGATGGCCGGCGCGCTTCACGGCGGCACCGAGGTGCGGGACGCGCGGACCGGCCTGCTGGTGCCGGTGCTCGGCTGGATCCCGACGCTGCCCGACCCCTATGTGGACAACCTGGACCCCGACCAGGGCAGTTTCGCCGGGCGGCAGGTGGTGGCGAACCTGCTCGGCCTCTTCGCCTGGGAGGCGGGCGAGGCCGAGTTCACGCTGAACGGCCAGCTCGGCACGCCCACCGCCCGCCAGGGCAACCCCTCCAAGGGCGGCACCCGGCCCCTGCGCGGCAGCGACGGCGAACCGGCCTATCGCGGCCAGACGGCGCAGGGGGCCCGGATCGCCCAGGGCAAGGGGATCCGCGACGAGCGCGTCAGCGCCGCGCCGGCGCGCCCCCAGCCGGGCCAGCCCGCCGAGGCCTCCCGCGCCGCCAACGCCATCTTCGAGCGCAACCTGGCGGAGATACGGCTCGGGCCCACGGCGCTGCTGCTCGACGTCTCGACCGCCCGCCATCAGATCGGCGTGGCGCTCAGCCTGGTCGCGGGCGACACCTTTGCCAGCGTGTCCGCGCCGCCCCCCACCGCCGCGCGCTTCCTGGTGCAGGGCATGCGGCTCGGCACCTTATTGTCGGCGCTGCGCGTCTTCGCCCTGCCGCAGATCCAGTGGGAGCCGGTCCGCACCCTGGACATTGACCAGGACCCGGTCACGCTCGGTCTCTTCCCGACGCCGCTGGCCTCGGCGACGGATGGCGGGCCGACGGTGATCACGGCCAATGCCGCCGCCCTGGCCCCCGCGATCCCCGACCTGGCGCTGGACGGCGCGCTCGCGGCCTTCGAGGGCGGGGAGGGCATGACGGTGGTCACCACCCTGCCCTTCGGCCTGCGCGCGCTGGTGCGGCTGCGCCCGCGCGCCACCGGCGGCCGCGCGGCGGACACCGCGAGCTATGTGCGCCCCAGCTTCGACGGCGCGCTGCCGCTCTCGGGCGGGCTGCAACTCGCGCTCGAGGCGCAGGGCGGCCGGGGGGTGGCGGGCGCCGAGAGCCCCTCCTTCGACGGCCTCGCGGTGCAGACGCTGAACGGCGTGGACCTGTTCACCGGCGCGCCGCTCGACATCAGCGTGCTGGGCGCGACGGCGGGCAGCGCGGGCTCGGTCGAGACGCTGTTCAACCAGGAATTCGCCCTGGCCCGCCCGCGCGTGCCGGTGACGCGCTACGACATCTCGGGCTACGGCGCCTCCACCTTCAGCGACTGGGCGAACCCCAAGGGCAGCTTCGCCGAGACGACGCGCGCGCAGTTCCAGGTGATGGTCGGCCGCACCGCGCTGGAGGTGGTGAAGGTCGCGAGCGTGCTCTACCCCTGGGGCATCCGGCTGACGCGCTCCGTCACCATCGAGCGGCGGGGCGGCGGCGGCGTGCTGCGGCGCGACAGCGGCTGGCAGGCGCAGACGCCGGGCCTGTTCGACTTCACCACCGACACCCTGCCGGCGCAGCCCTACGAGATCCATCCCGGCCTGATCCGGGGCATCCACGCGGTCGAGCGGGTGCGCCCGCTGGCGAATGCGGCCATCCCGCTGCCGGGCGGCGGCGCGGTGCTGCCCATGGCCTTCGACGCCGAGGTGGCGCTGGAAGGCTTGCAGGGGCCGGGGCGCACGCGCGCCATGGGCCTCGTCGGCTACCTGCATGTGGCACCCGTCGGCAGCCCCATCACGCCCGCGGCGCTGGCCGCGCTGATCCGCCACCAGGGCGCCATCGGCGGGCCGGTGGACGCGCTGGTGGATGTCGGCGGCTCGGGCTTCGTGCTGCGGGCGCTGCGCATCGAGGTGGGGCTGTCGGAGACGGCGGGCAATCTCCGCTTCGTCGGCGCGGTGCGTGGCGCGCCGCGCTTCGGCCCCGCGGGCGCCTGGTCCGTCGTGCGCCTGCCCGGCCCCGCCGGCGGCCCGCCGGGCGATGCGAGCGCCGTGGAGGACGGGCTGCCCGTGCTGCGCGAGGGCCGCGCCCAGGCCGGGGACAGCCAAGTGATCAACGCGCCGCTGACCGGCCCCTACCGCTTCGCCGACCCGGCCGACCTCTTCGCCGGGGCCAGCCCCGCGACCGATTACGGCCTGCTGCAGGGCGACACGACGCACCGCTTCCTGTTCCGCCGGCCCATCCTGCCGGCCGGCACGCGGCGGCTGGAATCCGCGCTGCCGCCCGCCTTCGTGGACTTCTTCGCCGCCACCTCGTCCAAGGGCCTCTTCCCGCCCATCGCCAACGCGATCCAGCTGACCGACCGGCCCTACCGGCTGGAGGTGCAGCCCGGCACCGGCTTCCTGGCGTTGCAGCCCGCCGTGGATCTCACCGCGCCGCGCCCCGACCTGGTGATGTCCGAGACGGTGGCGGACGCCTTCCGCATCGCCTATGGCGGGTCGCGGCTGCGCTTCAGCCTGGGCCCCACCGACTGGGCGCTGGAGTTCGACCGGCTGGAGCTCTGGACCGACACGGCGGATGTGCCGCAGCTCAGCGGGACGCGCCTGAAGCTGCAGGGCGGAACGGGGCGCCGCGCGCAGCTCGACCGCATCCAGACGCTGATGAGCCCGGTGCTGGAGGGGCTGTTCAACGCGCTGCCGATGATGGGCAACCGCGGCACGCACGGCCCGGTGGACCTCGGCGCCACCAACCTCAAGGTCGGCGGCAAGTTCACGGCCGGGCTCGACACCATTCTGGAGGCGCCGCCCTACGTCGCCATCCGGCTCTACGCGCTGCTGGAGTTCGCGGAGGAGATCAAGTCCGGCAGCCCCGCCGCCGTCTCGCTCGGCGCCAAGACCGGCTACGAGGCGCGCTTCAGCTTCCCGATCGAGCCCTATCCGGTCGCGGTGATCTTCGGCTGGCAGATCACGCTGGGCGGCAAGGTCTACCTGAAGGGGCCGGATGCCGGGAAGACGAAGGGGCTGATCGAGGCGCGCATCTATATCGGCCTCGCCTTCGGCAAGGACCTCGGGCCCTTCAAGGCGACGGTCGCGACCGGTGCCGGGCTGATCATCATCCGCGGCAGCGAGATGGGGATCGGCGGCTTCATCTTCCTCGAGATCAACGCGAAGCTCGATCCGGTGGTGAAGCTGAAGATCACCGGCGAATTCGCCTGCCTGCAGATCGAGAAGCCCGACGGCAAGTATCACCGCTGGAGCGGCTCGGTGGGCATCAACGTGTCCTTCTTCATGATCATCTCGATCAAGATGTCCGCCGACGTCAGCGACGAGAAGAAGGTGGATTGAGAATGGGGAGCCAGCGATGAGCACCGCACCCGCGCGCCTGACCCTCGCCGCCTATCTGGACCGCTGGGACCCCGATGCGGGGCGGCTCTCGGTCAACATCCTGGTGGTGCCGGTCGGCGACCCCTTCGCGCCGCTCTCGCAGGGCTGGCCGGGCGTGCCGGCGAGCCCGCCCTTCGCGGGCGCGACGCTGGACGTCGTGGCGCATCTCGGCACCGACCCCACGCGGCCCCCCACCGATGCCGACGTGCCGGCCGGGCCCGTGACCTTCACCCTCGCCCCGCCGGCCGAGCAGGACGCCATCCTGCGCCACATGGCGGCCGCCTATGACGTGACGGCGGGCCAGGATGCGCCGGTGCGCAGCGGCCGGGCCAACCTCAAGAAATACCTGCCCACCTCCTACCGCCAGGCCTTCGGCTTCACCGCGCCGGCCACCGCGCTCGCCGTCACGGATGACAGCTATCACTGCGCCCGCCGCTGCCCGCCCGAGGCGACGCCGCCCGGCGCGCCGTGGGAGGCCAGGATCAGCTGGGGCGACGTCTTCGCCATGCTGCTGCGCCAGCCCCGCGTGGCGCGCGCGGCGGGGCTGATCCATACCGTGACGCTCGATGTCGGCACGACGCTGGCGGCGGGCGGCTGGCTGTTCTTCCGCCTGGCCCCGGGCGGCACCTTCCAGGCGCAGGCCGCGGCCTCGGCCGGCTTCGCGCGCAGCTTCGCGACGCGCATCCCGGCGCTGGGGGGCCGCCGGCCGGTCTTCACCGCCGTGCTGTTCCCGGTGGCGGCCAACGCCGCCGCCGCCGCCGCCTTCGGGCCGCTCGACAAGGCCTATCCGGAGGCGGTCGCCTATGATGACGGCTTCGCGCGCATCGTCCATGCCAGCCAGGCGCGCACCGCCGACCATGGCGAGGATGACGCGAACGACGATTTCCCGCTGCCATTGCGTGACGAGGGCGTGCGCCTCGGCTGGGACGATGAGAGCGTGGTGGAACGGCTGGACCGCGGCCTCTCCACCGAGACGCCGGAGGGCGCCCCGCTGCCCGATGCGCCGACCGGCGCGGCCGGCTTCCGGGTGGATGTGCGGCCGCGGGGCGGCGGGGCCTGGACCTCGCTGAACCTGATTGACAGCGCCGGGCTCATGGTCGGCGCGGCGATGATCCCGCCCTTCCGCAGCGAGCTGCTGGTGGAGGTGCATCCGAGCCAGCTCGGCACGCAGTTCTGGGTGCCGCCCTGGTACACGCGCTGGCGCGGCGGCTCGCTGGTGGCGGAGAGCCGCGACGAACGCGACATCACCGATCCCGAGCGCGTCTCGGAGCCGCCCTATGAGCCGGCGCAGCCCGGCCCCCTGCCGCTGCGCTATGGCGAGAGCTACGAATTCCGCGTCCGCATGGCCGACATCACCGGCGGCGGCCCGGGGCCGGACGAGGCGCCCTTCCATGAGGGCGAGGCGCCGGTGGCCGCCCTGCCCTTCCGCCGCTTCGTCCCCCTCGGCGCGCTCGGCGTCGCGGCGCGCGGCGCGACGCCGGCGGCGGGCTTCGCGCTGACCCGCCCGCGCATCGGCTGGCCCCAGGCGGGTTTCGCCGGCGCGGTGGACGCGGCGGCGCGGCTGGCCGCGCAGGCGCGGGCGAACCGCGGGGGCGGCGTCGTCGCGCCGCTCGGCCTGCCCGACCCGGACGCCCTTTTCGTCGAGATCCGCGTGCTGGTGCTGCATCCGCGCTTCGACCCGCTCGGCGATGATGCCGGCTATGTGGAACTCTATCGCACCACCCGCGCCTTCCCGGCGCTCGACGCCGGGGGCGAGGAGACGGGGCCGCTCGACATCGGGTTCGACTGGGTGGATTGCGCGCGGCTGTCGGACGTGGCCTGGCCCGACCCCGCGGCGCCCGCCGGCAGCGTGACGGGCCCGCTGCCATTGCCGACCGCGCGCGCGGTGCGGGTGGAAGCGCGGGCCATGGGCCGGGCCGATGCCACCTATTTCGGCGATGCGCGCGCGGCCCTCGGCGACGTCGCCCTGCTGACGCCGCAGCCGCTGCGGCGCAACGCGACGGCCGAGGCCGCGCCCTTCTTCCGCCCCGTGCAGCCCGCGGCCGCCCTGGCCACGGTGCTGCTCCGGCCCGACCCCGTCTCCGAGAACGGCTCGGAGGCGCCGGTCGTGCAGGCGCGCCCCTCCGCCGTGCTGGCGACGCGGCTCGCGGGCGCGGTGGGGCTCGTCGAGGACGAGGCGGTGCTGCTGGATGCGCCGGGGCGGCGGACGCTGTTCGCCTGCCACGGCCTGAAGCACGCGCTGGCGCCCGATCTCTCCAGCCTGCAGCTCACCTCGCTCGGCGAGCTGCCGGGGCGCTTGGTGAGCGTGCTGCGCCTCGACATCGAGCGGGACTGGAGCTGGCTCGGCTACCAGGACGGCGCCTTCGTGGTGACACGCACCATCTCGCTGGTCGGCACCGGCGAGGTGCGGCAGCGGCAGCTCGGCGTCATCGGCATCCAGAACACGGTGGGTCTCCAGGCGGTGCGCGGGGCCGTGCAGCGCGACCGCTTCCACCTCTGCCTCCTGGACGCCTTCGAGCCGATGCTGGGCGCGGACGGCCTGCCCTATGAGCTGGACGTCCGCTACGAGATCCGCGCGCGGCTGCGCACGGGGCCCGAGCAGGTCTTCACGGTGGAGACGCGCCTGCCGGTCACGATGCCCCCCGACCAGGTGCCGCGCGTGGTCGCGACCGGACATGCCTTCAGCGACTACCAGGTGATCGGCGACTACGAGGAAACGGCGGCGCGCGAGCGCGTGCTGTGGATCGAGATGGCCGAGCCCCTGCGCGACCCGCGCGACGCCTATTTCGCGCGGCTGCTGCACGGCACGACCGACCCGATGCTGATGCCGGCGGCGGAGCCCCTGGCGGACCCGCCCGCCTATGACAAGCCGCCGCTCGACCCGGAGCTGGTCCGGGTGATCCGCCCCGGCCAGGTGCGCGACCAGGCGGGGCTCTCGATCGCGCAGCGGCTGATCCCCTGCGCCACGCCGCCCGGCGTCGCGCCGCGCCACTTCCTGCTGCGCATCCCGCCCTCGCTCACGCCTCATGCGCCGGAGCTGTTCGGCTTCTTCACCTACGAGCTGACGGTGGGGCATGACGCGCCGCTCTGGGTCACGGCGCAGGGCCGCTTCGGCCCGCCGCTGGTGCTCGAAGGCGTGCAGCACCCGCCGCCGCCGCTCGCGCTCGACATTTATCGCGACAAGCCGGGCCGCCGCATCGAGCTGTCCGCCGGCTTCGCGCGGGCGGTGCGGGACGGGCGGGACCTCGGCCCGCGCGAGCCGGCGACGGAGCTCTGGCTCGTCGCCTATGCGCGGCTGCGCCAGGCGGATGGAACGGCTTGGCGGAACGTGAAGCTCGCGCAGCGCCGGGCGGCGCCGCAGCGCAGCCGGCGCGCGCGTGCCTCCAACCTCGCGGGCGGGGTGGTCGGCACCGCGGCCTGGACGCAGGATGAGCTGCGCCAGCGCCTGGCCATCTTCGGGCTGCCCGAGAACACACCGCTCACCTTCCTGGCGGTCGAGCTGCTGCCGGAGCCGAATGGCCGCTTCGACGACCCGCTGCGGGGCGATCTGGGCCAGGTGCGCATCCTGCGCACCTCGCGCCTGGTCACCGCGGGCGATGCCTGCTGCGCCTGAGTTGGCGGCGGCGCGGCGGGGTCAGGGCTTGGCCGGGGCCGGCGGCCCGCTGAGCTTGGCGCAGGCCATCATCCCATGCGCCCCCGCGCGCCCGTCCGGGCAGCCTTCCTCGATCCAGAGGAAACAGGCGATTTCGCGGAGCTGGCCCCAGGCGGGGCTTCCCACAGCCCCTCTTGCACAGGCTTGACGCGCGTCCAACAGCACGCGGGGCGGCGCATCTTCACGCAACCCGGCGGCGCCATCCGCGATTAATCCCGCTGACGCCGCCCATCGCCGCGAGATGGGCCACCACGCCGAACAGAAGGGCGCGCACCGCAGCCGGGGCGGCCCCGGAAGGACAGCGCGATGCCGAAGCCACGCACGGTCGTAGTCACGGGCGGATCCGCGGGGGTGGGGCGCGCCACGGCGCGTGCCTTCGCGCGCCTGGGCTGGAATGTCGCGCTCATCGCGCGCGGGCGGGAACGGCTGGAGGCCGCGCGCGCCGAGATGACCGAGGCGGGAGCGGCCGGCGTGCTGGCCATCTCCGCCGATGTCGCCGATGCGGATGCGGTGTTCGCCGCCGCCAGGCAGGTCCTGGATGGGTTTGGCGGCATGGATGTCTGGGTCAACAACGCCATGGTGACGGTGCTGGGCGCGGTGTCGCAGATCAGCCCCGCGGAGGTGCGGCGCGTCACCGAGGTGACCTATCTGGGCGGGGTGCATGGCACCATGGCCGCGCTGCGGCACATGCAGCCGCGCGACGCCGGCACCATCGTCCAGATCGGCTCCACCCTCGCCTATCGCGCCATTCCCCTGCAATCGGCCTATTGCGGGGCGAAGTTCGCGCTGCGGGGCTTCACGGATTCCCTGCGGAGCGAACTGATCCACGCGGGCAGCGCCGTGCGCCTGACCATGGTGCACCTGCCGGCCGTGAACACGCCGCAGTTCGACTGGGCGCGCAACCACATGCCGCACCGGCCGCGGCCGGTGGCCCCCGTCTTCACGCCCGAGGCGGTGGCCGAGCACATCCGCGACGCCGCGTTCCAGGCCCCGCGCGAAATCTGGGTCGGCGGGCCCACCGTGCAGGGCATCCTCGGGCAGTTCGCCGGGCCGGGCCTGCTGGACCGCTACATGGCCCACACCGCGCATGACGGGCAGATGAGCGAGGAGCCGAAGCCCATGGCGCCCGACAACCTCTTCGAGCCGGCGCCGGGGAACCAGGCGGCCGATGGCAGGTTCGCGGGTGAGGCCCAGCACCATGTGCGTGCCTTCAACCCCACCGCGCTGCGCGTGGCGGGGGCGCTGCTGGGCGCGGGTGCGGTGGGCGGCGCCTCCCTGCTCGGCCGGCGGCTGTTGCGCGGCCGTCGCTGAGGCTTTCGGGCCCCGCCGGATGACACCGGCGCAACCCACCGGCAACCCCCGCATTCATCCTGGAACGAATGGCAGGAGGGAAGGACCATGCGCGACCAACAGCCATCGGCCGGTCCACGGGAGATCGGCATCGTCGGCCTGGGCAAGATGGGCGGCAACATCGCGCGCCAGGCCCTGGAGGCCGGGTTCCGCGTCGTGGGGCAGACCAAGGGCGAGGCGCCGCCGGAACTGGTCGAGGCCGGCCTGGAGGTGGTCGAGAACCCCGAGGGGTTCCGCGCGGCGCTGAGCCGGCCACGCCTGGTGTTCCTCTGGGTGCCCGCCGGCCCCATCGTGGACCAGATGCTGGACGCCCTGGCCGATGCGCTGGAGCCGGGCGACATCCTCGTGGACGGCGGCAATTCCTACTGGGGCGATTCCATCGCGCGCCATGCGCGCCTGCGTGAGCGGCAGATCCGGTTCGTGGACCTGGGCACGAGTGGCGGCCTCTCCGGCGCGCGGGATGGCGCCTGCTTCATGGCGGGTGGCGAGGCCGAGGCGGTGGAGCGGCTGGAACCCGTCTGCCGGGCGCTCGCCGTCGAGGGTGGCTTCGTCCATGCGGGCGGGCCGGGCATGGGGCATTTCGTGAAGCTCGTCCATAACGGGATCGAGTTCGGCATGCTGCAGGCCATCGCCGAGGGCTACGCGCTGCTGCGCCACCACGAGAAGCAGCTCGACCTGCAGGGCACCCTGGAGGCCTGGCGCCATGGCTCCGTCATCCGCTCCTGGCTGGTGGATCTGCTGGCGGAGGCGCATCGCGGGGACCCCGGCCTCGGCCGTGCCGAAAGCGGCTACATCGAGGACACCGGCGAGGTGAACTGGCTGGTGATGGACGCGATGCGGATGGAGGTGCCCGTGCCGGTCATCGCGCAATCCGTCATGCGGCTCTTCGAATCCCGCCGCGCCCCGGCCGAACGGGATGGGGCGCGCGCCATCATGGCCATGCGCCACGGCTTCGGCGGCCACCCCTTCGGCCCGGAGGAATCCATCGCGAAGGAGCGCAAGGAGGGCCGCGTCGGCCCCATCCGCCCCCCGATGGGAGTGGATTGACCGATGCCGGTTCCGAACGGGCTGGCCGCCCTGCCCCCGCCGGGCCGCGAGGCCGAGCGCGACTTCCTGCCCATCAGCGCCTATGGGCTGATCGGCGATGGCCACGGGGCCGCGCTGGTGGGCCGCGACGGCTCCATGGACTGGTGCTGCTTCGAGCGCTTCGACGCGCCGCCCAGCTTCGCGCGGCTGCTCGACCGCCGCCGGGGCGGCTTCCTGCAGCTTCGCCCGGAGGGCGAGGTGACGGTGGTTCGCCGCCGCTACCTGGAAGAGACCGCGCTGCTGGAGACCAGCTTCGAGACCGGCACCGGCATCGTCGTCGTCACCGACCTGATGCCCATCGCGAGCCGGCCCGATGGCAGCGCGGGCCCCGCCGGCTGGATCGTGCGGCTGGTGGAGGGGCGGCGCGGCGAGGTGGCCATGCGGGCCAGCCATCAGCCCATCGTGGATCTCGGCGCGCCCCAGCCTGACATCCGGCTGGGGCGGGATGGATGCTGCGTGCTGCCGGAGGGCTGCCCCACGCTGCACGCCGACACCCCCTTCGCGCTGCACCCGGGCGCGGGCGAAGGGGCGCCCGTCACCGCGGTCGCGTCCTTCACCCTGCGCGCGGGGGAGCGGCGCGCCTTCGTCCTGGCGCCCGCCGGCGCGGAGGTGGCGGACCCCGCCGCCACCGCCGCCGAGTTCTTCCACGCGACCCAGGCCTTCTGGCGCGAATGGGTGCGCGGCATCACCTATGCCGGCCCTTACCGCGAATCGGTGGTCCGCAGCGCCCTCGTGCTGAAGCTGCTGATCTACGCGCCCACCGGCGCGATGGTCGCCGCGCCCACGACCTCCCTGCCCGAGGCGCTGGGGGGCTGCCGCAACTGGGATTACCGCTTCTGCTGGCCGCGGGATGCCTGCTTCGTCCTCTATGCCTTCCAGAAGCTGGGGTTGCGGCAGGAAACCGAGGGCTTCTTCCGCTTCCTGCTGGAGGCCGCCGAAGGGACCCTGCCCAGCGTCCCGCCCCTGTTCAGCCTGGATGGCAAGCGCTGCCACAAGGAGCGCACCGTGGAGGAGGCCGAGGGTTACATGGGCAGCCGCCCCGTCAGGCTCGGCAACGAGGCGGCGGAGCAGCACCAGCTGGACGTCTATGGCCAGCTGCTGGACCTGATGCACCTGCACGCCCGCGGCCGCGAGCCGCTGAATGGCGACCTGCGGCGCGTGGGCACGGCGCTGGCGGACCATGTGGCGGCCCATTGGCAGGACCCCGACCACGGCATCTGGGAGCCCCGTCTGCCGCCGCGCCGCAACACCCACAGCGCCATGATGGCCTGGGCGGCGCTGGACCGCGCGCAGGACCTGTTCGGCCCCCATCCCGGCTGGGAGGAAGCACGGCGCGGCCTGCTGCACGACATCCGCACGCGCGGCGTGCACGCCGAGGGCGGCTACCTCACCCAGGTGCTGGATGGCGAGGATGTGGACGCCGCGCTGCTGCTCGCGCCCATGATCCACCTTCCGGTCGAGGACGCGGTGCTTGAGCGGACAGTCGACGCCGTGATCGGGCAACTCGGCGAGGGGCCGCTGGTCTGGCGCTATCGCAGCGAGGACGGCCTGCCCGGCGAGGAAGGCAGCTTCCTCGCCTGCGCCTTCTGGCTGGTGGATGCGCTGCTCGTCCTCGGCCGCGGGGAGGAGGCGCGCGCGCGCTTCGAGGCGCTGCTGGCGCTGGGCAATGACCTTGGCCTCTTCTCCGAGGAGATGGAGGCGGACGGGACCTTCCTCGGCAATTTCCCGCAGGCCTTCACGCACCTGGCGCTGCTGCAATCGGCGCTGATGCTGGATCTCTACGAGGCCGGCGGGGCCGAGGCGCTGCGGGGCACGCATGCGGACCGCGCCGGACGCATCGCCGCGCGGCGGGAGGATGCGACGGCCAGGCAGGAACGGCCAAGACGAGAGGAGGAGCGTGCATGATCGGGCAAACGACCTGGGCGATCGCGGAGGGCTACATCCCCTCCGAGAGCACCGGCGAGGGGCGCGCCATGGAGAGCCATGAGACCGCCTGCATCCTCAACCCCAATGACCGCGACGCGATGGTCGAGGTGACGCTCTTCTTCGCGGATCGCGAGCCGGTCGGGCCCTATCGCGTCGCGGTGCCGGCGCGCCGGACGCGCCATCTGCGCTTCAACGACCTGTCCGAGCCCGAGCGCGTGCCGCGCGACACGGATTACGCGAGCCTGCTCCGCTCCGACGTGCCGGTCATCGTGCAGCATTCGCGGCTGGATTCCCGGCAGGCGGCGCTGGCGCTGATGTCGGCGCTGGCCTATCCGGCCGGGAATTCCTGAAGCCGGCGGCGGCCCTACAGGTCAAGCTCCGGGTAGTTCCGGAAGATGCCGTATTCGTTGAAGGGAATGCGGCGTTCGCTCGCCAGGTAGGCGGCGATGCGCGGCCGCGCGGCCACCGCCTTCGCCAGCGCCGCCACCTGGGGCGTGCGCCGCAGCGCCCGCCGGGTCGCCTTCGGAAAGGCGTAGCCGAGCCCCGCGACAAGCTGGAACAGCGAGAGATCCGCGTAGGAGATGCGCGCGCCCACCAGGTGCCCGCCGCCCTTCGGATTGCGCTTCAGCACCGTCTCGAACCAGCCGAGGAACTTGGGCATGCGGTGGCGGCAGAAATCCTCCGCGCGCCGCTTCGCCTCCGGCTTCTGGTCCTCGTAGTAGAGCTGCGACGCGACGGGGTGGTGCGTGTCATGCGCCTCCGTCACCGCATCGGCGATGGTCAGCTGGAGCTGGTGCGTCCAGAGGCGGCCGGTCTCGGTCTTCGGCGCCAGCCCGTGCCGGTCGCCCAGGTAGAGCAGGATGGCGGCGGTCTGGCCGATGACCCGCCTGCCATGCCGCAGATAGGGCGGGGCGAAGGGCGGGGTGGCGAGGCCGGCCTCGGTCAGGCCCTTGGCCACGAGGCGCGAGGCCTTGCCCTCCGCCCCCTCCTGCGCGACGTCGCGATACGCGGCGCCGGCCTCCTCCAGCGCGAGGCGCACGAATTCGCCCCGCCCCTGCAGGCCGGGCCAGTAGAGCAGTTCATAGGACGCCACGGGTCACCTCCAACGCTGCGACGAAGGTTCAACGCATGAGCGCGGCTTGAGGCCGGCACCGTCACCCGCCTTGCTCCCTTCGCCGAAACCCTGGGCATGGTGCCAGGGCGGGGCACGGCCCGAGGCGCGCCCTCCAGCACCAGGCGCATCCGCGCCGCGAAGCTGCGACCCGGCCAAGGCAGGTACTCGATTTATTCCGGGTTTCGGCGGCTTGCACGACATCGCGCCCGGGTGCGAAGGTCGCCCCGGGCGCCGGCCGCGCGGCCCGCGCCGGGGGAGAGCTTCCATGCTGCATCTGACGGCCGAGGATCAGGCCCGTTCCTGGCTCACGCGCCTCTCCGTGGCGCTTGGCGCGGGGAACGCGCCCGCCGTCGCCGAGCTGTTCGACACCAACGGCATCTGGCGCGACCTGCTCTGCTTCACCTGGTCCATCGCCACCTTCGAGGGCCGGGCGGAGATCGAGGCCATGCTGGCGAGCTGCCTGCCCCAGGCCGCTCCGCGCCACCTGGCCCTCGAGCCCGGCACCGCGCGCGACACGGAGGGCCTGGTCGAGGCCTGGTTCACGCTGGAGACCTCGCAGCTGCGCGCCCGCGGCCATCTGAGGCTGCGCGAGGGGCGCTGCCAGACGCTCTTCACCACGGCCCGCGCCATCATCGGGCATGAGGAACGCGCCGGCCGGCGGCGTGAACGCGGCGCCCCGCCCGGCCCCGCACGGCACGCGGAGACCTGGACGGAGCGGCGCCGGCGGCAGGCCGAGGCGCTCGGCCGCAGCGAACAGCCCTATTGCCTGATCATCGGCGGCAGCCAGGGCGGGCTCGCGCTGGCGGCACGGCTGCGCCGGCTCGACGTGCCGACGCTGGTCCTCGACCGCCTGGCGCGCCCCGGCGATGCCTGGCGGCGGCGCTATCGTTCCCTCTGCCTGCACGACCCCATCTGGGCGAACCACCTGCCCTACCTGCCCTTCCCCGACCACTGGCCGGTCTACATCCCCAAGGACCGGATGGCCGACTGGCTTGATGCCTATGCCGGCCTGATGGACATTGATTTCCAGGGCGGCACCGTCGCGCGGCGCGCGCGCTTCGATGAGGCGCGACAGGGCTGGTCGGTCGAGGTCGAGCGCGAGGGCGTGGCCAGCACTCTGCACCCGCGGCAGCTCGTCATCGCGACCGGCCTGTCCGGCGCGCCGGCGATCCCGCGCTTTCCCGGCGCCGAGACCTTCCGTGGCGTGCAATGCCATTCGAGCGCCTTCGAGGGCGGCCCGGGCCATGCCGGCCGGCGCGCCGTCGTGATCGGCTCGAACAACTCCGCGCACGACATCTGCGCCGAGCTCTGGGAACAGGGCGCCTCCGTCACGATGGTCCAGCGCTCCTCCACCCTCGTCGTGCGCGCCGAGACGCTGTTCCGCGAGATCACGAGCCGGCTGTTCTCGGAAGACGCGCTGGCCGCGGGCATCGGCACCGAGCAGGCCGACGACATCGCGGCCTCCCGCCCCTTCGCCATGCTGACGGAGCTGCACCGCGGCCTCTACCGCCGCATCCGCGAGGTGGATGCCGAGTTCTACGACAGCCTCGCGCGCGCGGGCTTCATGCTCGATTTCGGAGAGGACGACACCGGCCTTTCGCTCAAGTATCTCCGCCGCGCCTCGGGCTATTACATTGATGTGGGCGCCTCGGGCCTCATCGCGCGCGGGGAGGTGGCGCTGCGCAGCGGCGTGGAGGTGGCGCGGCTGCGGCCGGAGGGCGTGGAGCTTTCCGACGGGACGCTGCTGCCCGCCGACCTCATCGTCCATGCCACCGGCTACCAGCCGATGGAAAGCGTGATCGCGGAGCTGATCTCGCCGGAAGTCGCGGCGCGCGTGGGGCCTGTCTGGGGCCTTGGCTCCGGGACGCGGCGCGACCCCGGCCCCTGGGTGGGCGAGCTTCGCAACATGTGGAAGCCGACGCGCCAGCCCGGCCTCTGGCTGCAGGCCGGCAACCTGCAGCAGGTCCGCACCTATTCGCGCATCCTCGCGCTGCAGATCCAGGCGCGGATGCTGGGCCTGCCGACGCCGGTCCACGACCCCAAGGCGCTCGGCTGAGCCCGCCAGGCGGCGGCTTGCCGGGGCGACGGGCTCACCTATCCTCGGTCCCGCGCCGATCGGCGGCGCGTCGTGAGGGAACAGGCGGCATGGCGGGCGAGGCGGAACCGCAGCGGCAGGCGCGCGGCAGGCAGCGGGCCGGGCGCATCCTCGATGCCGCCGACGGGCTGATCCGCCGCGATGGGCAGGTGGGCCTCAGCCTCCAGCAGGTCGCGGAGGCGGCGGGCATCCCGCCCGCATCGCTCTACCATTACTTCCCGACGCCCCAGGCGCTGCTGACCGGCCTCGCGCAGCGCTACATCGCGGTCTTCGAGACGCTGGCCGCGCGCGAGATGGACCATGGCGGCCTGACCTCCTGGAGCGACCTCTGCGCGCGGCATGCCGAGACGGCCCTGGGCTTCTACCATGAGCATCCGGTGGCGATGCGCCTCTTCCTCGGCCCCGAGAGCGGCTGGGAGATCCGCCACGCCGACCTTGCCGCCAACCGGCGCATCGGCGGCATCTACTACCGCAAGCTGATCCGTCACTTCGCCGTGGCCGAGAGCGCGGCGCTGGAGCAGGCGATGGTCATCGCCGTCTCCATCTCGGACGCCATCTGGGCGATGTCCTTCGCGCGGACCGGGGAGGTGGAGCCCGCCATGGCGCGCGAGGCGCTTCGCGCGCGGCTGGCCTATCTGCGGCTCTATGTCGGCGAATATGTGGAGAAGCGGGCCAGGCCGCTTGAGCCCGCCGCCTGATCTCGCGGCAAACTCGGGAATTTTCGAATTTGTTTGCCCCGCGCGGCCCCGCATGTGACCCTTCCGAAACTCGGTCCTGTTCGAGTTTCAGCCAGGGGTCTCCGCGTGCTCGTCCTTCATTCGCCGCTCCAGGCGCGGCACCACTCCCGCCAGTTCCTGCGCCATGGCCGCTTCGTCGCGACGCGCGACGTGCCGGCGCGCGCGGACAACATCCTCGCCGCGCTGCGCGCCGACGGCCACGTGATCCGCGAGGCGCCGGACCATGGCCCCGCCCCGGTCGCCGCGATCCACACCCCGGAATACCTCGACTTCCTCGCCACCGCCTGGCCCGAGTGGCAGCGCATCGAGGGCGCGGCGGAGGAGGTCATGCCCTATGTCTTCCCGGTGCGCGGCATGGACCACGCCTACCCGACCTCGGTCGCCGGGCGCGCGGGCTGGCACGCGCAGGATCTCTGGGCGCCGATCGGCGAGCACAGCTGCGCCGTGGCCATGGCCTCGGCCAATTTGGCGGTGGAGGCGGCCGCGCAGGTGCTGGCCGGCGCGCCCATGGCCTATGCGCTGTGCCGGCCCTCGGGCCACCACGCCTTCGCCGACATGGCGGGAGGCAACTGCTACCTGAACAATGCCGCGATCGCGGCCCAATACCTCCGCCGCGGCCATGCCCGCGTCGCGCTGGTGGATGTGGATGTCCACCACGGCAACGGCACGCAGGCCATCTTCTATGCGCGCGACGACGTGTTCTTCGCCTCCCTCCACCGCGACCCGGTGGACTACCACCCCTTCTTCTGCGGCCACGCGCAGGAACGCGGGACGGGCGCGGGGATGGGGTGCAACCTCAACCTGCCGCTGCCCGCGGGCTTGGGCGATGGGGCGGTGCTGGCCGCGCTCGAGACCGCCTGCACGCGCATCACCGCCCATGGCGCGACGGCGCTGGTGGTCTCGCTCGGCGTGGATGGGCATGAGGAGGACCCGACGCAGGGCCTCGCCATCACCCATGACGGTTTCGGGCGCATCGGCGCGCGGCTCGCCGCCCTCGACCTGCCCACGGTGATCGTGCAGGAGGGCGGCTACAACATCGGCACCATCGCCCGCTGCGTGAGCACCGCCCTCGCCGGCTTCGAGGGCCGGAGGGCGGGCGCATGACGCCCGAGGAGGAACTCGCCCCGATCCGGGGCGTCGCCTATATGGATGGCCGCTTCGTCCCTCTGGCCGAGGCCGCGATCCCGGTGGTGGACCGCGGCTTCGTGCGCTCGGACGTGACCTATGATGCGCTGCATGCCTGGAAGGGCCGCATCTTCCGCCTCGATGACCACATCGCGCGTTTCGAGGCCTCGATGCGCGGCCTGCGCATGTCCCTGCCGCACAGCGGGGCGGACATCGCCGCCATCCTGAAGGAATGCGTGCGCCGCAGCGGCTTCCGCGACGCCTTCATCATGGTGATCTGCTCGCGCGGGGTGCCCCCGCCCGGCACGCGCGACCCGCGGCTGTGCCGCAACCGCCTCTATGCCTGGGCGCAGCCCTTCATGAACATCGCCGAGCCCCGCCAGCAGGCCGAGGGCTTCCGCATGATCCTGGCGCGGACGCAGCGCATCCCCTCCGAATCCCTCGATCAGCGGATCAAGAACTTCCACTGGCTCGACCTGACGATGGGGCTGTTCGAGGCCTATGAGCGCGACGCCACCGTCGCGATCCTGCCCGCCGCCGACGGCACCATCACCGAAGGCCCGGGCTTCAACATCTTCATCGTGAAGGATGGCGTGCTGGCGACGCCGGCGCGGGGGATGTTCGAGGGCATCACGCGCCGCACCGTCACCGAGATCGCCGCCGACCTCCAGCTGCGCTGCGAAATCCGCGCCGTGCGCGCGGAGGAGGTGCTGGCGGCGGACGAGATTTTCACCAGCACCACCGCGGGCGGGATCAACGCGGTGACCTGGTATGAGGGCCGCCCCGTGGGCGATGGCCGCCTCGGGCCGATCACGCGCCGCATCCATGACCTGTACTGGCGGCGCCATGAGGACCCGGCGCTGAACACGCCCGTCGGCTTCGCGGACTGAACGCGGCCACCGAGGAGGGCGGCCTGAGACGCCGCGGCCCCCCTCCCCGCCTGCGGCCCTGGTCACATCTGGATGTTCAGGGCCTGGACCAGCGGGCGCACGGCGGCGATCTGGTTGTGGACGGAGGCGCCGAATTCCTGGGCGCTGTTCCCGCCGGGTTCCGCGCCCAGTTCCAGGATGCGGCTGGCCACGCTTTCGTGTCGTGCGGCGGCGGCGAGTTCGCGGTGAAGGCGTTCCAGCACGGGCGCCGGCGTGCGGGCAGGCGCGAAGAAGCCGTTCCAGCCGAGGAGTTCGGCGTTGGGGAAGCCCTGTTCGCGCACGGTGCGGACTTCGGGCAGCACGCGCGGGCGGCGGTCGGCCAGGGTGGCGATGGGGCGCAGCGCGCCGCCGCGGATGTGCTGGAGCGAGGAGGAAAGCTGGTCACCGCCGAACACGACACGGCCGGCCAGCAGGTCCTGCACCAGCGGGGCGGCGCCGCGGAAGGGGATGTGCTCCATCTGGAACTGCCCGTCGCGCTTCAGCACCTCGCTGATCATGTGCATGGTGCTGCCGGGGCCGGTGGAGCCGTAGAAGGGCGGCGGGTTCTGGGTCTTCGCCCAGGCGACGAATTCCGTCAGGTCCTGCGCCGGCACCTGTGCGTTGGCGAGCAGGATCATGGGCACGGCGGCGCCCAGGGTGATGGGCGCGAAATCCGTCTCGATGCGGTGCGGTGCGCGGCCGGCGATTTCCAGCGCGGCGGTCGTGGTGGAGAAGGTCAGGTTGTGGAACAGCAGCACCTGGCCGTCGGGCGGCGCCTTGGCCACATAGTCGGCGCCGATGGAGCCGCCGCCGCCGCCCCGGTTCTCGACCACGGCGGGGCCGAGGGTGTCGCCCAGGCGCTGGGCGAAGATGCGCGCCAGGATGTCGGTGGTGCCGCCCGCCGGAAAGGGCACGACGATGCGGATGGGCCCGCTCGGCGTCCAGGACTGGGCGCGCAGGATGGCGGGGGCGGCGGGCAGCCCGGCAAGCGCCAGGCCGAGCGTGCGGCGGTTGAGCATGTTCCGTTCCTCCAGCGGCGCCGGGTCGTTGCTGCCCGGCGCATGGAGGGAGGGTGGGCGCGCCGCCGCGCGCCCGTCAATGCCCGGCGTTTTCGCCCGAGAAGTCGGGCGCGGCGAGGCCCGAGGCCTCGATCTGCGCCGCGAGCTGCGCCTTGAGGCGTTCCAGCCCCTCGGCGCTGGAAGCCTCGGCGCGGGCGACGAGCACGGCCTGGGTGTTGGAGGCGCGCAGCAGCCACCAGCCATCGGGCGTGTTCACGCGCACGCCATCCACCGCGGAGACATCGGCGCCCTCGGCGTCGAGGCGGGCGGCGACCTCGCGCACCACCTCGAACTTGCGCGTGTCCTCGCAGTTGAAGCGGAGTTCCGGCGTGTTCAGCACCTGCGGCAGGCCCGCGCGCATCTGGGCGAGGCTCTGCTCGCTGCGGGCCAGGATGTCCAGCAGCCGCACGGCGGAATAGAGCGCGTCGTCGAAACCATACCACTTGTCGGCGAAGAAGATGTGGCCCGACATCTCGCCGGCCAGCGGGCAGCCGGTCTCGGCCATCTTCTGCTTGATGAGGGAGTGGCCGGTGCGCCACATCAGCGGCGTGCCGCCGGCGGCCGCGATCTCGTCGAACAGCACCTGGCTCGCCTTCACATCGGCGATGATGGTGGCGCCCGGATGCGCCTTCAGCACGTCACGCGCCAGCACCACCAGCAGCTGGTCGCCGAAGAGCATGTTGCCCTCACCATCCACCACGCCGATGCGGTCCGCATCGCCGTCGAAGGCGATGCCGAGGTCGGCCTTCGTCTCCTTCACCTTCGCGATGATCTGCGCGAGGTTCTTCAGCACCGTGGGGTCGGGGTGGTGGTTGGGGAAGCGACCATCAATCTCGGCGTTAATGACGTGGTGGGTGCCGGGAAGCTCGCGCACCAGGCGCTCCGTGATGGCGCCGCCCGAGCCATTGCCCGGGTCCCACACCACGTTCAGCTTCTTGGCGCCCCCACCGTAATCCTGGACCATGCGCGCGATATAGGTGGCCGAGACGTCCACCTCACGCGAGGAACCCTTCGCTTCCGGCACCACGTCGCCGGCGGCGGCCATGCGGCCGAGTTCCTGGATGTCCTTCCCGAAGAACGGCTTCTTGCCGATCATCATCTTGAAGCCGTTATAGTCGGGCGGGTTGTGGCTGCCCGTCAGCATCACCGCGCCATCGGCCTTCTGGTCGTAGCTCGCAAAATAGAGCATGGGCGTGGGGCCGCAGCCCACGCGCACCACCTCCATCCCCGAGGCCACGAGGCCGGCCACGAGGTGCGTCTCCAGCTCGGGCGAGGAGAGCCGCCCGTCACGCCCCACCGCCACGCGGCCGCCACCGGCGCGCGCCACGATGGTGCCGAAGACGCGGCCGATGGCGAAGGCATCCGCGCCATGGAGCGTTTTGCCCACGATGCCGCGAATGTCGTATTCGCGCAGCGAGGTCGGGTCGAAGCGGTGGGTGAAGGCGTCCATCAGGGGCGTCCGATCGGGTGCGGGGGGAAGGGTCAGCGGTAGCGGTCGAGGAAGCCGCGCACCGCGGGCGCCAGCTCCGGCCGGTCGAGGGCGAAGGCGATCTGCGCTTCCAGGAAGCCCAGCTTGTCGCCGCAGTCGAAGCGCCGCCCCTCATAGCGCAGCCCGTGGAAGGGCTGGCTGCCGATGAGCTTGGCCATGCTGTCGGTCAGCTGCACCTCGCCCCCCGCGCCCTTCTCGAGCTTGGAGAGGTGCGTCATCACCTCGGGCATCAGCACGTAGCGGCCGATGATGGTGAGGTTGGAGGGCGCCTTGTCCACCGGCGGCTTCTCGACGAGGCCCTTCACGGAAACGAGGCGCCCCATGTCCTTCTCGATGTCCAGCACGCCATACTTGTTGACGCGCTCCATCGGGACTTCCTCGATGGCGACGACATTGCCGCCGGTCTCCCGATAGGCCTCCGCGAGCTGGGCCACGCAGGAGGTCTCGCACTGCATCAGGTCGTCGGGGAGGATGATGGCGAAGGGGTCGTCGCCCACGAAGGCGCGGGCGCACCAGATGGCATGTCCAAGCCCCATCGGCACCTGCTGGCGGACGGTGACGATGGAGCCGGGGGTGACGGCCAGGCCGCGCAGCTCGGCCAGGATGTCGGCCTTGTTGCGCTCTTCCAGGCTCTTTTCCAGCTCATAGGCAATGTCGAAATGCTCGACGATGGCGGTCTTGCCGCGGCCGGTGATGAAGCAGAACTGCTCGATGCCGGCGGCGCGCGCCTCGTCCACCGCGTACTGGATCAGCGGGCGGTCCACGACGGGCAGCATTTCCTTGGCCACGGCCTTTGTCGCCGGCAGGAAGCGGGTGCCGAAGCCTGCGACGGGCAGGACGGCCTTCTTGAGGGGCTTCATCACGGGGGCTCCTTCACCGGTGCGAGCCGTTGTTGCCACGGCCCAGGTGTTACCGGCAAGTCAGCCCCCGGATGTGGTCAGCGCGTGCCGGCGACGCGCTGCGTGCCGGGCGGGGTGGCGCGGGTGCCGCGCGGCGCATTGGCCGGGGCGCGGCGGGCGGCCGGGCTGGGCTGGGCCCGGGCTGCCTGGGTGCGGGCAGCCTGGGCGCGGGCGGGCGGCGTGCGGGCCGCCTGTGCGCGGGCGGGCGCGGCGCGGGCCGGACGCGCGGCGGCCTGGGCACGCGCGGGCGGCGTGCGCGGGCGGGCCGTGGCCTGGGCGCTGGCCGGCGGACGGGCGGCACGGGCGGCCACGGCGGGGGGCACGGGCGGGGGCAGCCCGCCGCCCACCGCGCGGGCGGCCAGCACCCGGCCGGCGGCGGCGGCCGCGGCCATCTCGGCGGCGGCGGGGGGGACGCCGCGCACGCCCTGGCGCGCGAAGCCCTCGTCGAAGAGGCTCGCCATCTGGGCGTTGCGCTCGCGCCAGTTGGACCCGCCGAAGACGGCGCCCACGAGGCGCACCCCGCCCCGCTCGGCGGAAGTCAGGATGTTGTAGCCCGAGGCGCGGATATAGCCGGTCTTGATGCCGTCCGTGCCCGGATAGTCCACCAGCATGCCGTTATGGCTGCGGATCAGGCCCTGGTTGTGCCGGAAATGCGTGGTGCTGAAATAATGGTAGTGCTGCGGGAAATCCTGCAGCAGCCGGCGGCCCAGCAGCGCCATGTCGCGCGCCGTCGTCACCTGCTCGGGGTCGGGCAGGCCCGAGGCATTGCGGAAGACGGTGCGCGTCATGCCGAGCTGGCGGGCGCGCAGCGTCATCTGCCGGGCGAAGGCCTCCTCGCTGCCGGCCAGGTGCTCACCCACAGCCGCCGCCACGTCATTGGCCGAGCGGGTGACGAGGGCCAGGATGGCCGTCTCGACCGAGAACAGCGTGCCCACGGGCAGGCCGAGCTTGGAGGGCGGACGGGACTGCGCCTCGGCCGACATGCGAATCGGCGAGTTGAGCGCGAGCCGCCCGGCCTGGATCGCCTCGAACAGCATGTAGAGCGTCATGGCCTTGGTCAGTGAGGCCGGGTGGCGCAGCGCATCGGCATGGTGCGAAACCAGGATGTTGCCGGTCTGGTGGTCCAGGACGATGGCGGCGTAGCGCTCACTCCGCTCGATGGCGGCCACCTGGGCGCGGCCGGGCGCCATGGCCGCGAGCAGAAGCACCACGGCAAGGCCCAAGGCCTGGAAACGACACGACATGCAGCAATCCCCCCGGATCGGTCAGGGACGCGGCCTCCCCCAAGGCTGGGCATCCCTATGGGCGCAATCAATCAGCGATGCGGCGGGATGTCCATCGGTTTCGGGCCGGGAGCGGGCTTTTCCGTTGCCTTCAGGAATTTTGTGCGCTGCACCATTTTTCCTTGAAATGCACGGTGCGGCCCGCTAGATCACACTCATGCTGCATCGCAGCAAAAGCCGCATGCTGCATTCGCAGCGAAAACCGTCGTGGTGGATTTGCCGCGACAAAACGTGCCGCCTCGCCTCATCCAGGCCGAGAGGCGGTCTTGGACAAGGATGACGCAGATGGCCAACCAGGCTGACATGAAGAAGGCGATGACCACCGCCGCCCAGACCGGCGCCGACCAGGCGAAGAAGATGATGGAAGACGGCGCCACCCAGGCCCGCGCCACCGTCGAGAAGAGCATGGAAGCCGCCCACAAGGCGACCGCCGACATGATGAAGGTGGCCGAGGACGCGGTGGAATTCAGCCGCGGCAACCTCGAAGCCATCACCAAGGCCTCGCAGGCCTATGTGACCGGCGTGCAGGACCTCTCCCGCCAGACGATGGCGATGTTCCAGACGATGTCGGAGCAGGCCATCGAGGGCATGAAGACGCTCTCCTCCGTGAAGAGCCTGAAGGAAGCCGCCGATTTCCAGGCCTCCTTCGCCAAGACCTCCATGGAGCGCGCCATGAATGACGGCGTGAAGCTGCAGGAGACCGCGCTGAAGGTCGCCGAGACCTCCATCGAGCCCATCGCCGCCCGCATGACGGTCGCGATGGAGAAGATGGGCAAGCCGCTGGCCGCCTGACACCCTGCCCTCGCTTGCGAGGATCAGCGTGACGAGGCCCCGGGTTCCGCGCAGGAGCCCGGGGCCTTTTTCGTTCCACTTCGCGCGCCGCGCGTCATTTTCTTCGACCCGCGTGCGGTGCGGAGCAGGCAAGCCCTTTTCCTGGGCGGCCGGCACCCGATATCCTCACCCGATCATGACGCATACGGACAAGCGGCCCACCATGCAGCCCGGAACGAATTTCCTGAAGGATCGCGCCCTGGCGTGGGACAAGCTGCGCATCACCCTTTCGGATGGCGACAAGCGCGAGGGCGATGGCGGCCCGGCCACGGGCGTCGTCGTCAAGCCGCGCCCCAAGACCAAGAAGCCGGCGATGTACAAGGTGCTGATGCTGAACGACGACTACACGCCCATGGAGTTCGTCGTCCACGTCCTGGAGCGCTTCTTCCAGAAGAATCGCGACGAGGCGACACGCATCATGATGCATGTGCATCGGCGCGGTGTGGGTGTCTGCGGCGTCTATACCTATGAGGTGGCCGAGACGAAGGTCACGCAGGTCATGGACCTGGCGCGGCAGAACCAGCACCCGCTCCAGTGCACGATTGAGAAAGAGTGAAGCCGGAGCGCGTGTGACGCGAAAAAAATCCCCCCTTCCGGCCATACAGGCTTTACCTTTCCCGCCGGACTCTCGGTTCGGGACGGCCGCCCCAGGGCGGTGCGCCGGACCACGGCGGAACAACACCCCGGCGCCTGACTTGCAGGAGACTTTCGCCCGGGGAGGTGAATTCGGGGGAAGTGCCATCACATTACCCTTTAACGGATGGGCCGCATTTCCGCGGCCCGCCACCCTCTGGGGAGCGTACTGAACATGCTGTCCCGCAATCTCGAGCAGACGCTCCATCGGGCCCTCGGCCTCGCCAATGACCGCCGGCACGAATACGCGACACTCGAACACCTCCTCCTCGCCCTGGCCGAGGATGCCGATGCCACCACCGTGCTGCGCGCCTGCGGCGTGGACGTGGACAAGCTGAAGCGCGACCTGGGCGAGTTCCTGGACAAGGACCTGGCCGGCCTGGTCTCCGACCGCGGGGGCGACCCGAAGCCCACCGCAGGCTTCCAGCGCGTGGTGCAGCGCGCCGCCATCCATGTGCAGAGCAGCGGCCGCGACGAGGTGACCGGTGCGAACGTGCTGGTGGCGCTCTTCAGCGAGCGCGAGAGCCATGCGGTCTATTTCCTGCAATTGCAGGACATGACGCGGCTGGATGCCGTCAACTTCATCAGCCATGGCATCGCCAAGGCGCCCGGTCGCAGCCAGCCCCGCCCCGTGCAGGGCAGCGCGCAGACGCCGCCCGAGGAAGGCTCGGGCAGCAATGAGCGCGAGGAGAAGCCGCGCGGGGGCAACCGCAACCAGGACGCGCTCAGCACCTATTGCGTGAACCTCAACAAGAAGGCGGGCCAGGGCAAGATCGACCCGCTGATCGGGCGCGACCAGGAGATCGAGCGCACCATCCAGATCCTGTGCCGGCGCACCAAGAACAACCCGCTCTATGTGGGTGATCCGGGCGTGGGCAAGACCGCGATCGCGGAGGGCCTGGCCAAGCGCATCGTGGAAGGCGACGTGCCGGAGGTGCTGGCCAAGTCCACCATCTACTCGCTGGACATGGGTTCGCTGCTCGCCGGCACGCGCTATCGCGGCGATTTCGAGGAGCGCCTGAAGGCGGTGGTGAGCGAGCTGGAAGCCCAGCCCGGCGCCATCCTCTTCATTGACGAGATCCACACCGTGATCGGCGCCGGCGCGACCTCGGGGGGCGCGATGGACGCGTCCAACCTGCTCAAGCCCGCGCTGGCCCAGGGCACGCTGCGCTGCATCGGCAGCACCACCTACAAGGAATACCGCGTCCATTTCGAGAAGGACCGCGCGCTGGTCCGCCGCTTCCAGAAGATTGACGTGAACGAGCCCTCGGTCGAGGACACGGTCAAGATCCTGCAGGGGCTCAAGACCAACTACGAGAAGCACCACAAGGTGAAGTACACGCCCGAGGCCATCCGCGCGGCGGTGGAGCTTTCGGCCAAGTACATCCATGACCGCAAGCTGCCCGACAAGGCGATTGACGTCATTGATGAGGTCGGTGCCTCGCGCATGCTGGTGGCCGAGACGAAGCGCAAGAAGACCGTGACGCTGAAGGATGTGGAGGAGGTGGTCGCCAAGATCGCCCGCATTCCTCCCAAATCCGTCAGCGCGGACGACAAGGAGACGCTGCGCACCCTGGAGCGTGACCTCAAGGCCATGGTGTTCGGCCAGGACCGCGCCATCGAGGCGCTGTCCTCCGCCATCAAGCTGAGCCGCGCGGGCCTGCGCGACCCGGAGAAGCCCATCGGCAACTACCTGTTCTCCGGCCCCACGGGTGTCGGCAAGACGGAAGTCGCCAAGCAGCTCTCCAAGACGCTGGGCATCGAGCTGATCCGCTTCGACATGTCCGAGTACATGGAGCGGCACAGCGTCTCCCGCCTCATCGGCGCGCCCCCGGGCTATGTGGGCTTCGACCAGGGCGGGCTGCTGACGGATGGCATTGATCAGCACCCGCATTGCGTGCTGCTGCTCGATGAGATCGAGAAGGCGCACCAGGATCTCTACAACATCCTGCTGCAGGTGATGGACCACGGGAAGCTGACGGACCACAACGGCAAGACCGTGGATTTCCGCAACGTCATCCTCATCATGACGACCAATGCGGGCGCGGCCGACATGCAGAAGCCCGCGATCGGCTTCGGCAGCCCCGTCCGCACCGGCGAGGATGAGGAGGCGGTGAAGCGCATGTTCACGCCGGAGTTCCGCAACCGCCTCGACGCCGTCATCCCCTTCGCGGGGCTGACGCAGGAGATCGTGGCGCAGGTGGTAGAGAAGTTCGTCATGCAGCTGGAGGCGCAGCTCGCCGACCGCAACGTGACGATCGAGCTTTCCTCCGCCGCCAAGGAATGGTTGGCCGAGCGTGGCTATGACCCGCTCTATGGCGCGCGGCCCCTGGCCCGCGTGATCCAGGAGCACATCAAGAAGCCGCTGGCCGAGGAACTGCTCTTCGGCAAGCTGGCCAAGGGTGGCGCGGTCAAGGTGAACCTGGTGGATGGCGCCCTGGCCTTCGACCTGGCCGAGGCGCCCGTCGCCGCCCTGCCCCGCCCCGAAGGCGATGGTGAGGCGGAGAAGGAACCCGAGACTGCCGAATAAGCAGGCGTCTGATCGCGTTCGGTGGACTCACCGAAGGCGTGAATCAGCCGCCCGGCAGCACGGCGCCATGGACGGCGAGGCCCCGATGGGAAACCATCGGGGCCTTTCTGTTAGGGAGCCAAGCGCATGACCACCGACACCCGCATCGAGGATTGGGACAGCTACAGCGCCGGCCTGCGCGAGCGCGGGAAGGAACTCTCCGCCCTGCATCCGGAGCTGATGAAGGGCTTCGGCGCGCTGAGCCGCGGCAGCAACACCACGAAGCACCTGGACGCCAAGACGCGCGAGATGATCGCGCTCGCCGTCGCCGTCACCACGCGCTGCGAGGGCTGCATTGACGCCCATGCCCGCAAGGCCCGCGCGGCGGGGGCCACCAAGGAGGAGGTGGCGGAGGCGCTGGGTGTGGCCATCGCGCTGAACGCCGGCGCGGCGCTGACCTATTCCCTGCACGTGCTGGACGCGCTGGACGGCGCGGGCGGGTGAGGCTGCTCGTCCTCGGCGCCGGCGGCCACGCGCTGGTGGTGCTGGAGGCGCTGGACGCGCTGGGCTGGGCGGTGGCGGGCCTGCTGGATGACCGCGCCACTGCGCCCATCCTCGGCCGCCCCGTGCTGGGGCCGCTTGCGTCGCTGGGCGCCCATGGCGCCACGCGCGCCGTCATCGCGCTGGGCGACAACGCCACGCGGCTGGAATGGGGCCAGGCGGCGCGGCGGGCGGGGCTCGCCCTGCCCGCCTTGGTGCATCCGGCGGCGCTGGTCTCGCCCAGCGCGCGCGTGGCGGAGGGCGCGCAGGTGATGGCCCGCGCCTCGGTCGGGCCGCTGGCGGTGATCGGCGCACTCGCCCTGGTCAACACCGCGGCCGTGGTCGAGCATGAATGCGTGGTGGAAGGGGGGCCCATGTCGCGCCGGGCGCCGTGCTCTGCGGCGCGGTGCGCGTGGGGGCCGGCGCGCTGGTCGGCGCGGGCGCGGTGGTGGCGCCGGGGCGCCGCCTGGGGGCTGGTGCCGTGGCCGGCGCGGGGGCGGCGGTGGTGCGCGACGTGGCGGCGGGCGCGGTGGTGGCCGGAGTGCCGGCCAGGCCGCTCGGCGTCTGATCGTCACCGTTGACGTCACCGAAGGCGTGAAGCAATCATCCTACAGGATCTGGCTGAGGAACATCCGCGTGCGGTCATAGCGCGGGTTGGCGAAGAACTCCTCGGGCGGCGCCTGCTCCACCACCTCGCCCTGGTCCATGAACACCACGCGGTCGGCCACCTGGCGGGCGAAGCCCATCTCATGCGTCACCACCACCATGGTCATGCCCGTGTTGGCCAGTTCCACCATCACGTCCAGCACCTCCTTGATCATCTCGGGGTCGAGGGCGGAGGTGGGTTCGTCGAACAGCATGATGCGCGGCTGCATGCACAGCGCGCGCGCGATGGCCACGCGCTGCTGCTGCCCGCCCGAGAGCTGCAACGGGTACTTCAGCGCCTGCTCCGGGATGCGCACACGCTCCAGATGCGACATGGCGATGCGCTTGGCCTCTTCCTCCGGCAATTGCTTCACCCAGGTCAGGGCGAAGGTGCAGTTCTCCAGCACCGTCATGTGCGGGAAGAGGTTGAAGGACTGGAACACCATCCCCGTCTCGCGGCGGATGGCCTCGTCGTCGCGCGCCCCCCCGCCGAAGGCGCGGCCATGGATGCGGATGTCGCCGCGTTGGTGGCGTTCCAGCTGGTTCACGCAGCGGATCATGGTGGATTTGCCCGAACCGGAGGGGCCGCAGACCACCACGCGCTCCCGCTCGGCGATGGAGAGGTTGATCTCCTTCAGCGCCTGGAAGCTGCCATACCATTTGCTGACGCCGACGAGTTCGATGGCGGGTGTCGTCATCGGCGCTGCCCCCCGCCCAGCCGGCGTTCCAAATTCATACTGTATTGCGACATGGCGAAGCAGAAGACGAAGTAGATCATCGTGATGAAGAAGAAGGGCTCGATGAACAGGCCCAGCCAGCGCGTGTCCTCGCCCACCGCGCGCGCCATGCTCAGCATGTCGAACAGGCCGATGATGGAGACCAGCGTCGTGTCCTTGAACAGGCCGATGAAGTTGCCGACGATGGCCGGGATCATGATGCGCAGCGCCTGCGGCAGGATGATCAGCGTGGTGGACTGCCAATAGCCCAGCCCCATGGCGGCGGCGGCCTCGTACTGGCCTTTCGGGATGGCCTGCAACCCGCCGCGCACGATCTCGGCCATGTAGGCGGCGGCGAAGAGGCAGACTGCCACGATGGCGCGCAGCAGCCGGTCCACCTCCACCCCCACCGGCAGGAAGAGCGGCAGCATGGTGTTGAACATGAACAGGATGGTGATGAGCGGCACCGAGCGGAACAGCTCGATGAAGGCCACGCAGAAGCCGCGGATCAGCGGCATGGAGGACCGCCGCCCCAGCGCCAGCATGACGCCCGCCGGCAGGGAGAAGGTGATGCCGATGCCCGAGATCACCATGGTCAGGAACAGCCCGCCCCAGAGGCGCGTCGGCACCGCCACCAGTTGCCAGCGCGAGACGATGACCAGCGCCGTGACGAACAGCGCCGCCCAGGCCAGCTGCCGCACCAGGCGCGCACGCTCCGGGACGGGGTCGGGCCCGGCCAGGGTGCGGACCAGGAGGGGGATGAAGCCCAGGCCCGTGCGCATCTCGCTGATCGCCGTCAGCCAGACCCAGAAGAAGGTGGCGAGGCTGCCGGCCACCAGCACCATCCAGACCCAGCCCTTCTCCCCGCCCAGGAACAGGTAGGAGACGAGGAAGGGATAGACCAGCACCGCCGTCAGCCCGATGGCCACCTTGGACTTCACCCGCGGCAGGAACAGCGGCAGCGCCCAGAGCACCAGGATCAGCGCGCCAAGGTCAATGCGCCACACCTGGTCCTTGGGATAGAGGCCGTAGATGAGGTTGGGCAGCCAGGCGATGACGCCCGGCCAGCAGGCGCCCGAACGCCCCACCGCATCAAGGCAGGCGCGGCGGTTGGGCGCGTCCCACACCGCGTTGATCAGCGCCCAGGAGATGATGGCCTCCAGGAACACATAGAGGATGTAGGCGCCGAGGAAGGTCAGGATCGTGTTCGGCACCGAGGAGAAGAGGTTGGCGCGCAGCCAGCCCATCACCCCCACCGTGCTGGGCGGCGGCGGCGCCGAGGGGCGCGGCGTGAAGACGAGCGGCGGCGCGGGCGTGTGGTCAGGGGCCATGGCTCAACGCTCCGTCAGCTGCATGCGGCGGTTGTAGAGGTTGAGCAGGCCGGACACGGCGAGGCTCACCACGCAGTAGAAGGCCATGGTCATCGCCACGATCGGGATGGCGCGGCCCGACTGGTTGAGCGAGGTGTTCATCCACACGCTCACCAGGTCGGGGAAGCCGATCGCGATGGCGAGCGAGGAGTTCTTCGTCAGGTTCAGATACTGGCTGATGAGCGGCGGGATGATCACGCGCATGGCCTGGGGCAGGATGATGAAGCGCATGGTGCGGGATGGCTTCACGCCCAGCGCCCGCGCCGCTTCCGTCTGCCCATGCGCCACCGACTGGATGCCCGCGCGCACGATCTCCGCGATGAAGCAGGAGGTGTAGATGGACAGCGCCACCACCAGCGCGCAGAAGGCCGGCGGCACGCTGACGCCGCCCACGAAGTTGAAGCCGCGCAGCGTGGGCCAGTCCCAGGCCAGCGGCGCGCCGCTGCCGTAGAACACCGCGAGCGGCAGCAGGATGATGAGCGCGGTCGCCACCGTGCCGCCCGGGAAGATGCGCCCCGTGGCGCGGCGCCGGCGGTTGGACCACATGACGATCAGCACGGCACCCAGCACCGCGACCAGCAGGGCCGCCAGCGTCCAGCCGAACCCTTCCTGCGGCACGGGGCCCGGCATGTAGAAGCCGCGGTTGTTGAGGAAGAAGAGGCCGCCCCAGTCGATGCTCTCGCGCGGGCGGGGCAGCAGGTTGAAGACGCCGAAATACCACGCGATGATCTGCAGCAGCAGCGGCGTGTTGCGCAGCACCTCGATGTACCAGCGCGCCAGCGTCCCGATCAGCCAGTTGGTGGACAGCCGCGCCAGCCCCACGATGAGGCCGATGATGGTGGCGAAGACGATGCCGATGACCGCGACCAGCAGCGTGTTCGCGATGCCCACCTGGAAGACGCGCAGATAGCTGTCGCCCTCGCGATACGGGATCAGCGTGAAGGCGATGTTGAAGCCGGCCGAGACATCCAGGAAGTCGAACCCCGCGGACATGTTCCGCTGGGACATGTTCGTGATGGTGTTCGAGATCAGGTAGTAGAGCAGCCCCGTGACCGCCACGAACACCGCGGCCTGGTAGAAGAAGGCCCGCACGCCGGCATCATTGAGGAAGGAAGGGCGCGGCGGCGCCGTGCTGGTGCTGCTGGACATGCGGGACCTGTTCCGGAAATGGGGGGCCGCGCCCGGCGCGCGGCCCCGTTTCAGCGTCGCGGTGTGCGGATCACCGGAACGGCATGGCGTACATCAGCCCGCCATTGGTCCAGAGCGCGTTGAGCGAGTTCGCGCGGGGAATGCCGATGGGCGTGTTGGCGCCCACATGGCGCTCATAGGCCTCGCCGTAATTGCCGATGTGGCGGATGACGCGGACCATGAAATCGGCCGGCAGGCCCATCCCCTGGCCGATATTTCCCTCGGTGCCGAGCAGGCGGCGGATGCCGGGGTTGGTGGAACGCTGCATCTCGGCGAGGTTCGCCTGGGTGACGCCCATCTCCTCCGCCTCGATCATCCCATAGAGGACCCAGCGGACGATATCGCCCCAGTTCTGGTCGCCATGGCGCACCACGGGGCCCAGCGGTTCCTTCGAGATGGTCTCGGGCAGGATCACGTGGTCGTTCGGGTTCGGGAAGGCGGCGCGGCGGGAAGCCAGGCCCGACTTGTCATTGGTGTAGGCGTCGCAGCCGCCGCCCAGATAGGTCTCGACCAGCACGTTGACGTTCTCGTTCGTCACCGCGCGGAAGGTCATGTTGTGCGAGCGGAAGTAGTCGGCGAGGTTCAGCTCGGTCGTCGTGCCGGTCAGCACGCAGACGGTGGCGCCATCGAGCTGGCGGGCCGAGGTGATGTTGGACGCGCGCGGCACCAGGAAGCCCTGGCCGTCATAGAAGTTCACGCCGGCGAATTCGAGGCCGAGCTGCGTGTCGCGCACCGCCGTCCAGGTGGTGGTGCGGGAGAGCATGTCGCTCTCGCCATTGGCGAGCGAGGTGAAGCGCACGGCCGAGGTCACCGACTGGTACTGCACGCGGTTGGGGTCGTCGAAGATGGCCGCGGCGACGGCGCGGCACATGTCCACATCGAGGCCCGACCAGGTGCCGTTCGCGGCCAGCGCGTAGAAGCCCGGGGTGGGCAGGCCCACCTGGCAGTTCAGGCTGCCGCGGGTGCGGACCTGTTGCAGCGTCGCTTGCGCATAGGCGGCGGTGCTGACCGTCACCATCGCCGCGGCGGCGGCGAGGAGGGTGAGTCCCAGTTTCATTTTGGTGTACTCCCAGACGTTGAAGGCAGCCTCATGCGCCGAGGGCACATGCGGCCGTCTGCGCGGGGGAAGCATGACGGTTGTCACCATCCCGGTTCAACCGGATCGTGACGCTGCCGTGCATTTCCCAACCTCGCATGCCGGAACGGTACGTGAGGGCAAGGGGGCGTGCCACGCGCGTCTTGCCTGGCGCGCGGGCGAATATGGGGCGCCGGACAAGGGCATGCCGATGATCTGGTCAAAGGTCCGCATCGGCGCCGGAAAAGCGTGCAGATGCGCGATGTCCCATGGCATCAGCAGGCAAGCTGAACTGATGGGGCTTGCGCGGGAATCGGCGCCCCCTGCCCGTCCCCGGCCAGTCAGGCGGGCACGAATCCACCAACAGCCGGGAAGCCGCAGCGGTCATGTCTTGCGGTTGTCTTGTCGCGAGGGCCAAATCCTTGGCGAGGGCACGGCCATGACCGCGCCCTCGCCTTGGTTACTCGCATGGAGCTGGTGGGCTGGCCCCGGCATGCCGGGGCCTGGCTTCAACCGCGCAGGTGGCAGGACACCCAGTGGCCGGGCGTGGACTCGCGCAGCTCCGGCACCGTGTCGGCGCAGGGCGTGGGCTTCTTGGCAATCGGGCAGCGCGTGTGGAAATGGCAGCCCGAGGGCGGGCGCAGCGGGTTCGGCACGTCGCCCTGCAGCATGATGCGCTTGCGCTTCACCGTGGGGTCCGGGATGGGCACGGCCGAGAGCAGCGCCTCGGTGTAGGGGTGCAACGGGTTGGTGTAGAGGTCCCGCGCCGAGGCGATCTCGACGATGCGGCCCAGATACATCACCGCCACCCGGTCGGAGGTGTGCTCCACCACGCTCAGGTCATGGGCGATGAAGAGGTAGGTGAGGCCGAGCTTCTCCTGGAGGTCCTCCAGCAGGTTCACCACCTGCGCCTGGATGGACACGTCCAGCGCCGAGACGGGCTCATCGCAGACCACGAGCTTGGGCGAGACGGCCAGCGCGCGCGCGATGCCGATGCGCTGCCGCTGCCCGCCCGAGAATTCATGCGGGAAGCGGCGCATCTGGTCGGCCTTCAGGCCCACCGTCTCCATCAGCTCCACCACGCGGTCCTCGCGCTCGCGCGCGGATTTGGCGAGGCCATGGATCACCAGCGCCTCGCCGATGATGGAGCCCACCGTCATGCGCGGGTTCAAGGACGCGAAGGGGTCCTGGAAGATGATCTGCATGTCCCGGCGCAGGCTGCCGAGCTGCTCATGGTTCAGCGCCGTCACATCCTGGCCCTGGAACCAGACCTGGCCCGAGGTGGGCTCGATCAGGCGCAGGATCAGGCGGCCGGTGGTGGACTTGCCGCAGCCGCTCTCGCCCACCAGCCCCAGCGTCTCGCCGGGGTTGAGGGTGAAGCTGACATCACTGACCGCGTGCACATGATCCACGGTGCGGCGCAGCAGACCGCCCTTCACCGGGAACTTCTTCACCAGGTTCTGGACGCGCAGGAGGGGTTCGGTCATGGGCGCGGGGGAATCCATCACAGAATGCAGGCCGCCTTGTGCCCCGGCGCCTTCTCGACCAGCGGCGGTTCGGCGGCGAGGCAGGCCTCGGTCACGTAGCGGCAGCGCGCGGCGAAGCGGCAGCCCTTGGGCGGGTTCAGCAGGGAAGGCACGGTGCCGGGAATGGCCTCAAGCCGCGTGTGGGTGGTGGCCGCGAGGTCAATGCGCGGGATGGAGCGGATCAGCCCCTGGGTGTAGGGGTGGCGCGGATTGGCGAAGAGGTCCTCGACCCGCGCCTCCTCCACCACCTTGCCCGCATACATCACGACCACGCGCTGCGCCGTCTCCGCCACCACGCCCATGGCGTGGGTGATGAGCATGACGGCCATGCCCAGGCGTTCCTTCATCTCGGTCAGCAATTCGAGAATCTGGGCCTGGATGGTGACGTCGAGCGCGGTGGTCGGCTCGTCCGCGATCAGCAGCTTCGGGTTGCAGGAGAGCGCCATGGCGATCATGACGCGCTGGCGCATGCCGCCCGAGAACTGGTGCGGGTAGTCATGCACGCGGCGCTGCGGGCTCGGGATGTTCACCAGCCGCAGCATGTCCGCCGCCCGCTCATAGGCCGCCTTCTTGGACAGGCCTTCATGGTGGCGAACCGTCTCCGCGATCTGGTGGCCGACCGTATAGACGGGGTTGAGCGACGTCATCGGCTCCTGGAAGACGATGCCGATCTGCTTGGAGCGGATGGCGCGCATCTGCGCGGGCGACATGGGGACGATGTCCCGCCCCTCGAACATGATGCTGCCCGCCACGATCTTGCCCGGGGGCATGGCGATCAGCTTCAGCACCGTCATGGCGGTCACGGTCTTGCCGCAGCCGCTCTCGCCCACCACGCAAACCGTCTCGCCACGGTCCACGCCGATGTCCACGCCGTCCACGGCGCGCACCATGCCGTCATCGGTGCGGAAATGTACCTTGAGGCCGCTGATCTCCAGCAGGCGCTGGCCCACCGCCGCGGGGGCGGGGCGCGCTTGGATCGTGCTCGCGCTCATTTCACGCGCCTCGGGTCGAGGGCATCGCGCAGCCCATCACCCACGAAGTTGATGCTGAGCACCGTGAGGAAGATGGCGAGGCCGGGAAACAGCGCCCAATGCGGCGCGAAGTCGAGATTGTCCTTGGCATCGAACAGCAGTCGCCCCCAGGTCGGGATGTCGGGCGGGAAACCCAGGCCCAGGAAGGAGAGCGTGCTCTCCGCGATGATGGCGGCCGCCACGTCGATGGTGGCGGCGACGATGACGGGGCCGAGCGCGTTGGGCAGGATGTGCTTCCACACCAGCCTAAAGCGCGAGGCGCCGAGCGCGCGGGCGGCTTCCACGAATTCCTTCTCGCGCAGCGAGAAGAACTGCGCGCGCACCAGGCGCGCCACCTGCATCCAGTTGAACAGGCCGATGATGGTGACGATGAGGATGAAGACGCCCATCTCCGGCCCCACCACACCCGTCAGCGCGTCGCGGAACAGGTAGATGATGAGCAGCAGCAGCGGCAGCTGCGGCAGGGAGAGGAAGAGGTCCGTCAGCCACATCAGCGCCGCGTCGGTCCTGCCGCCCGCCATGCCGGCGAGCGAGCCCACCAGCACGCCCACGAAGACCGCCACGAACATCGCGGCGAAGCCCACGGCCAGCGAGATGCGCCCGCCATAGAGGATGCGCGCCAGCAGATCCTGCCCGAGGTCATCGGTGCCGAGCGGATGGTCCCAGGAGGGGCCTTGCAGCCGCACCGAGAAATCAATGCCGTCAATCGGCACACGGTAGAACAGGGGGCCGACGAGCACCGCCACGATCATCGTGATCAGGATGCCCGCGCACACCACCGCCAGCCGGTGCTTGCGGAAGCGCCGCCATGCATCCTGCCAGGGTGAGATGGGAGGCCGCCGGACCTCGGGCGCCACGAGGACGCCCGGGGCGCCCCCGGCGCTAACGGTAGCTGATACGGGGGTCGAGCCAGCCATAAATGATGTCCGCGAGCAGGTTGAAGAAGATGACGAGGCAGGCGAAGACGAAGGTGACCGCCATGATCACCGGCGTGTCATTCGCCAGGATCGCCGTGATCAGCAGCGAGCCGATGCCCGGGACGCGGAAGATCTGCTCCGTCACGATGGCGCCGCCGAAGACGATGGGCATTTGCAGCGCCACCAGCGTCACCACGGGGATGAGCGCGTTGCGGACAACGTGGCGGATGGTCACGCGGCTCTCGGGCAGGCCCTTGGCGCGCGCCGTGGTCACGTGGTCCAGACGGATCACGTCCAGCACGGCCGAACGGACGAAGCGCGTCCAGGCGGCACCCTGGAACAGCCCCAGCACCAGCACCGGCATGATGGATTGCCGGATGTGCTCCCACCACCACTGCCAGCCCGTGGCCGTGATGTTGGTGTTGTAGACGAAGGGCAGCCAGCCGAGCCAGATGGAGAAGAACATGATGAACAGCAGGCCGGTGAAGAAGGTGGGCAGCGAGAAGCCCACGAAGGCCAGGGTGTTCACCACCTGGTCGAAGATGGAATAGGGCCGGGTCGCGGCCAGCACGCCCACGGGCAGGGCGATGGCCAGCGCCAGGATCTGCGAGCTGCCGATCACGATCAGCGTCGTGGGCAGGCGTTGCAGGATCAGCTGGTCCACATTGATGCGGCTGACGAAGGAGAAGCCCCACTCGCCCTGCAGCATGGCGAAGAGCCAGCGGAAGTAGCGGATATAGATGGGGTCATCCATGCCGAGCGAGGCGCGCAGTTGCAGGCGCACCTCGGGCGGGATGGCGGGATTCGTCGCCAGCTCCTCGAAGGGATCTCCGGGAGCCAGCGCGAGCACGGTGAAGAGGATGACGCTGATCCCGAGCAAGCTCGGGATCGCGATCATCAAGCGACGGATCAGGTATTGGGTCACTTGGGGAAATCAGCCCTCGCGGTGCCAGTCGGACAGCAGCCAATGCGTGTTGTCCCACGCGCTCAGCACCGGGCGCAGGTTCCGCAGGCTGGCCGAGACCAGCGGGCGCTTCACCAGCGGGATGATGTGGTTGCTGCCCACGATCAGGTCGTTCAGGCGGATGAACATCTCGGCCCGCTTCACCGGGTCCAGCTCGTTCTCGGCCTGGCGGAAGATGTTGTCGTATTCCTCGTTGCGCCAGCGGACGATGTTGCGGCCCTGCCAGTTGTTCGCGCGCTGCGACACTTCCCACGACACGTACTGGTTCATGAAGCGCTGCGGGTCCGCCTGCGGCATGGTGGTCGTGTACATCTGCATGTCGGCGTAGAACTTCGGGAAGGTGTCCGGGTTCGCCACATCGGCCGAGAAGAACACCGAGGCCGTGACCGACTTCAGGTCGAGATTGATGCCCGCGCGCTGCGCCGCCTGCCGGTAGATGGCCTGGGTGCGCTGGCGCGGCGCGTTGACCGAGGTCTGGTAGACGAAGGACAGGCGCACGCCGTCCTTGGCGCGCACGCCGTCGCGGCCGCGCACCCAGCCCGCCGCGTCCAGGATCTCGTTCGCGCGCTGCACGTTGAACTCGTGGCGCATATTGGGCGAGTTGAAGCGCGGCGGGTTGTTCAGGAAGTTGGCCGTGGCCGGGCCACCGCGGCCATAGATGAACTGCTGCAGCGCGTTGCGGTCGATCAGCAGGGCCATCGCCTGGCGCACCGCCGGGTCGCGGAAGGCCGGGTGCTGCGTGCTGATGTGCGAACGCTCGCCATCCACCTCGCGGTTCGGGTCGGTGACGTTGAGCTGCACGAACTCGATGTTGCCGCCATCCACGATGTTCACGCGGCCGCGGTTGGCCGCCTCCAGGCGGACCAGCAGCTCATCCTCGACCTGCAGGTTCCAGGCGTAGTCGAAATCGCCGGTCTGCAGCACGGCGCGCGCGGCGGAGACCGCATCGCCCCCGCCCTTCACCTCGATCGTGTCGAAGAAGGGGCGGTTCTCACCGTGATAGGTCGGGTTCAGCGCACCGATCAGGTTGTCGCCGGGCGCGAAGCTGACGAAGCGGTAGGGGCCGGTGCCCACGGGCCGCAGGTTGGTGGGGGCGTCGCGCGCGGTGGCGCCGATGAAGCCGCCGAAGAGGTGCTGCGGGATGATGCAGCCGGCCGAGGCCACGAAGGCATCCGCCCAGAACGGCGTCGGCCGCTCGAACTCCACGCGCACCGTGTGGCTGTCCACCTTCACCACGTTCACGTCGCGGTAGCTGCCGCTGGTGGTGGTGGCATTGGCCGGGTTGCGGGCATATTCCCAGGTGAAGACCACGTCGTCGGCCGTGAAGTCCTGGCCATCATGCCACTTCACGCCGCGCTTCAGCTTCCAGGTGACCGCCCTGCCGTCCTCGCGCAGCCCGCCATTCTCGATGGAGGGGATCTCGGCGGCCAGGATGGGCACCAGCGTGCCGTCCGTGGCCCAGCCGGCCAGCGGCTCGTAGAAGACGCGGCTCGACTCCTGGTTGGTCGTGCCCACCGCGAAATGCGGGTTCAGCAGGGTGGAGGCCTGCCAGTAGAGGATGCGAAGCGCCCCGCCGCCGCCGCGCCGCGTGGGGGTATAGGCCGGGATGGAGCCCGCCTGCGCCTGGGCCGAGCCCGCACCCGCGATGGCCAGCAGCTGCGTCGCCATCGGCGCCGTCATGCCGAGCGCCACCATGCGCGTGACGAAACCACGGCGCGACAGCGAACCACGCTTCACGCGCCCGATCATCTGGCGCAGATCATCTTCTCTCATTTAACTCTCCCAGATCACAGCCTTGCCCATGCCGCCGGTTTGTCGCCGGTCGGTGGGGTCGCCTCTTCCTGCGCCAAGGCTATAGCACCGCCCACGGCGCGCACCACCCTTTTGTGAAGACCGCGTGATGGCGCGCGGCGCCCCGCCTGCATAGAGGCTGGGCGCCACATGCCGCGCGCCGAGGCAGGCGCGCCTCAGGCCACGCGGTGCCAGTCCCGCAGCAACCAGAGGGTATTTTCCCACCCGCTCAGCACGGGTCGCAGGTTGTTCAGATGGCCATTCACCAGGCGTTGATTCATCAGCGGGATGATGTGGTTGCTGCCCACCACCAAATCATTCATGCGGATGAACATCGCCGCGCGCCGCACCGGGTCCAGCTCCCCTTCGGCCGCGCGGAACAGCGCGTCGTATTCGTCGCTGTGCCAGCGCGTGATGTTGCGGCCCTGCCACCGATTCTCCCGCGTGGACAGCTCCCAGGAGGTGAACTGGTTCATGAAGAGCTGCGGGTCCGCCTGCGGCATGGTGGTGTTGTACATCTGGATGTCGGCGAAGAACTTCGTGTAGGTGTCCGGATTGCCGACATCGGCCGAGAAGAACACCGACCCCACGACCGACTTCAGCTCGATATCAATGCCCGCGCGCAGCGCCGCCTGCTTCACGATGGCCTGGGTGCGCTGGCGCGGCGCCGAGACCGAGGTCTGGAACACGAAGCGCAGCCGCACGCCATCCTTGGCGCGGATGCCGTCGCGCCCGCGCACCCAGCCCGCCGCGTCGAGCACCTCGTTCGCCTTCTCGATGCTGAACTCGGCCCGCGTGTTGGGCGAGGCGAAACGCGGCGGCTGGTTCAGGAAATTGCCCGTGGCCACGCCGCCCCGGCCATAGATGAAGCGCTGCACGGAATCGCGGTCCACCAGCAGGGCGATGGCCTGGCGCACGGCCGGGTCGCGGAAGGCGGGGTGCTGGGTGGAGGCGTGGGCGCGCTCGCCATTCACCTCGACATTGGGGTCGGTGCGGTTGAGCTGGATGTGCTCGATGCCGCCCGTGGGCAGGTAGCTGACCACGCCGCGCCCCGCGGATTCCAGGCGGCGCAGCAGGTCGTCCTCCACGCGCAGGCTCCAGGCGAAGTCGAAATCCCCGGTCTGCAGCACGGCCCGCGCGGCCGAGGCCGCATCGCCCCCGCCCTTGATCTCCAGCGTGTCGAAGAAGGGGCGGTTCTCGGCGTGGTAGGTCGGGTTCAGCTCGCCCCGCAGCGTGTCGCCGGGGGTGAAGCTCACGAAGCGGTAGGCGCCCGTGCCCACGGGGCGGAGGTTGGTCGGCGCGTCGCGCGAATTGGCGCCCACGAAATCCTGGAATTTGTGCTTCGGGATCAGCATCCCGCGCGAGGCGACGAAGGTGTCGGCCCAGAAGGGCGTGGGGCGCTCGAACTCCACCCGCACCGTGTGGTCATCCACCTTCACCACGTTCACGCCGCGATAGCTGCCCGAGGTGACGCCCGCCGTCGCGGGGTGGCGGCCATATTCCCAGTTGAACACCACGTCATCGGCCGAGAAATCCTGGCCGTCATGCCATTTCACGCCGCGCTTGAGCTTCCAGGTGACGGAGCGCCCATCCTCCGCCAGCCCGCGATTCTCGACCGAGGGGATCTCGGCCGCCAGGATGGGGTGCAGCGTGCCATCCGCCGCCCAGCCGGCCAGCGGCTCGTAGAAGACGCGCGCGGCATCCTGGTTCGTGGTGCCCACGGCGAAATGCGGGTTCAGCAGGGTCTGCGCCTGCCAGTAGAGCACCCGCAGCGGCCCGCCGCCGCCCCGCCGCGTGCCTGGATAGGGTGGCACGCCGCCAGGCGCGCTCTGCGCCGAGACGCCCGAGATGGCGAGAAGCTGCGTCGCCATCGGCGCGGTGAAGCCCACCGCCGCCATGCGCCGGACGAAGCCCCGGCGCGAGAGGGTGCCGCGCTTCACCCGGCCGATCAGTTCGCGCAGACCGTTTTCGTCCATGCCCGCCTCTCCCGAGATCTGTCTCCCGGGAAAGGCTAACGCATCGCGTCAGGCAGGAACCACTTCTTTCAGGCGCCGCGCAGTTCCTGATCCACGACGCTGACCCAATAGGCGACGCCCAGCGGGATGATGTCGTCGTTGAAGTCGAAATGCGGGGTGTGCAGGTTGGCGGAGGTGCCATCCGGCCCGTTGCCGCCGCCGATGAACATGAAGGCGCCCGGCCGCTGCTCCAGCATCAGGGCGAAATCCTCGGCGCCCGTCACCAGGGCGTTGTTGGTGTTCACCGCCGCATCGCCCACCAGCGCGCGGGCGGCGGCGGCGGCCACGTCGGTCTGCTCGTCATGGTTCACCGTGGCGGGCGTGCCGCGGCGATAGGTGACATCCGCCGTCACGCCATAGGAGGTGGCGAGGCCGTGCGCGAGTTCCCCGATGCGCCGCTCCAGCAGGTCGCGGATGGCCGGCGTGTAGCTGCGCGCCGTGCCCGTGACCGTCATCTCGGCCGGCATGACATTGGCGGAGATGGGGGAGCCGCCCTGGATCGAGCCCACGCTCAGCACCGCCGTCTCCACCGCCGGCACGTTGCGGCCGATGATGGTCTGCAGCGCCAGCACGAAATGCGCCTGCACGATGGTCACGTCGGTGGCCAGATGCGGCGTGGAGCCGCCATGCCCGCCCGTGCCCTTGAAGGTGACGATGAAGCGGTCCGACGCCGCCAGCGCCGGCCCCTTGCGGATGGCGAAGGTGCCGGCGGGGATGGTGGGCTTGTTGTGCAGCCCGTAGACGGCGTCCACCGGGAAGCGCTCGAACAGCCCGTCCGCGATCATGGCGCGGGCGCCACCACGGCCTTCCTCGGCCGGCTGGAAGATCAGGTGGACGGTGCCCGCGAAATCCTTGTGCTGCGACAGGTAGCGCGCCGCCCCCAGCAGCATGGTGGTGTGGCCGTCATGGCCGCAGGCATGCATCAGCCCCTCATGCTTCGATGCATAGGGCTTGCCCGTGGCCTCGGGGATTTGCAGCGCGTCCATGTCCGCGCGCAGGCCGATCACGCGCTGGCCCGGCCGCGTGCCTTTGATGGTGCCGACGACGCCGAGCTTGCCCACGCCCTCCGTCACCTCGATGCCCAGCGCGCGGAGTTCCTTCGCCACCAGGGCGGCGGTGCGGACCTCCTCCATGCCGAGCTCGGGGTGGGCGTGGATGTCCTGGCGGATGGCGGCCAGCTCGGGCTGCCATTGGCGCACGGTCTCGATGACGGAAGAATTCATGGGGCGGGCCTTCTCAGCGCGTTGTTGCGTGCAGAATGAACCCTTCAGCGCCGCGCCACCAGCCGCGTGCCGTCACTGCCCACCAGTTCCAGCCGGTCGCCGGTGAGGCGCGCGATGCGCCCGGTCTCGATGAGGCGCAGCACCACCCCCTCCTGCCCCATGGCCGGCTCGGGGCAGGGCATGCGCGTGGCGATGAGGGGGCCGGTGCGAAGCCTTCCCTCCTCCATGCGCCAGGACCCGCCGTAATTGTTGCAGGGGCCGCGCCCCGCGAGCCGCCCCTCCTCGAAACGCAGCGTGGAAGGCCGCGCGGGGGCGGCGCCGGCGATGCTCTCCAGACGCCATTCGGGGCCGGTCAGCGTGGCGGGGGCGGGCGGCGTGGCGCAGGCGCCGAGTGTCACGGCAAGGGCGATGATGGCGTGGCGCATGGGTTCCTCCGGCAATGGCGCCACCCCTACCACGTCTTGACCGGGCCCGGCGGCGCCCGTCTCATCGCGGGGCATGACGACCCCCCTCGCCTTCCATTTCGACGTGCACAGCCCCTGGTGCTTCCTGGCCTCGCTCAGGGTCGAGGCCATCGCGGCCCGGCATGGCCGCGCGGTGGATTGGGTGCCGCTGCACCTGGCGCGGCTGATGGAGCGGATCAACGGCCGCCGCCCGCTGGAGGCCAATGCCGCCTTCGTCGCCTGGTACCGGCAGGATTTGCAAGACTGGGCGACCCTAGCGGGAGTGACCCTGCGCCAGCACCCCGACTACCCGCTGCGCCCGGCCCGCGCGCTGCGCGCCTGCTGCTTCGCGCGGAGCGAGGGAAAGGGCGGCGCCTTCGCCCGCGCCGTGCTCACCGCCTACTGGACCGAGGCCGCGCAGATTGATGACGCGGGCCTGCTGGGCGACCTGGGCGCCGGGGTGGGGCTGGACCGCGCCGCCATCATCGCCGCCACTAACGACGCGCGCTGGAAGGCCGAGGTGGAGGCCAACACCGAGGCCGCCGCGCAAGCCGGCATCTTCGGCCTGCCGGCCACCATCGCCGACGGCAAGCTCTTCTTCGGCAATGACCGGCTGGAGCTGCTGGACCTGTTCCTGGCCCATGGGAGCATCCCCGGGCCGGGTTGACGCCCCTCAGTCCGTCCCGAAGCACCGATCCCCGGCATCGCCGAGGCCGGGGACGATATAGCCATGCTCGTTCAGCCGCTCATCCAGCGCGGCCGACAGGATGGGCACGTCCGGATGCGCGGCCTGGAGCGCCCGCACGCCCTCGGGTGCGGCGACCACGCAGGCGAAGCGCACGCTGGTGGCGCCGGCCTGCTTCACCCGCGCGATGGCCTGGATGGCCGAACCGCCGGTGGCCAGCATCGGGTCCAGCACCAGCGCGCCGCGCTGTGCCAGGTCCCGCGGCAGCCGCACGACGTATTCGCTGGCCTGGAGCGTCGCCTCGTCGCGCACCAGGCCCAGATGCCCCACCGGCGCGTCGGGCAGCACCATGCGCGCGCCCTCCAGCAGCCCGAGGCCGGCGCGCAGCACCGCCACCAGGCAAGGCTCGGGCGCGGCCAGCACGGGCGCGTCCATCGGCCCCACGGGCGTCTCGATGCCCGCCACCGCCTCGGGCAGGTCGCGCAGGATCTCGGCGGTCAGGATGGCGCCCATCTCCGCCAGCACGCGGCGGAAGGTGGCGCTGTCCGTCTCGCGGCGGCGGATCAGGGTCAGCTTCGCGCGCAGGAGGGCGTGGCGCGGCACGCGGAAGGTCGAGTCCATGCGTCGCGGTTAACCTACAATCACGCCGTCCGGAAGGGCGGTTTAGCGGTCGGTCAGCCGCAGCTCGATGCGCCGGTTGCGGGCGAAGGCCTCGGGCGTGGTGCCCTCGTCCAGCGGCTGGTGCTCGCCGAAGGCCGCGGCCGCCACGCGGCTCGGGGGCAGCCCGGCCTCGATCAGCAGGTTCACCACCGCGATGGCCCGCGCGGCCGAAAGCTCCCAGTTCGTCGCGAAGCGGGTGGAGCGGATGGGGTTGCGGTCCGCATGCCCGTCCACCCGCAGCAGCCAGTTCACGCCGGGCGGGATGCTGGCGGCGATCTCGTTCAGCAGGCGCGACAGGGTGCGCAGCTGCGCCTGCCCGGCGGGTGTCAGCTCGGCCGAGCCGGTGGGGAACAGCACCTCCGACTGGAAGACGAAACGGTCGCCGACCACGCGGATTTCCGGCCGCTCGCCCAGCAGGGCGGAGAGGCGGCCGAAGAACTCGCTGCGATAGTTCTGCAATTCCTCGACGCGGGCCAGCAGCGCGGCATCCAGCCGGGCCTGAAGGTTCTCCATCCGCGCCGCCGCATCGGCCTCGCGCGTGTCGGCCACGTCCAGCGCGGCGGCCAGGCGCGAGAGCTGCGCGCGCAGATCGGTGATCTGCCGCACCAGCAGCCCCACCTCCTCGCGCGAGGCGGCGGCGACGGCCTCCTCATCCCGCGCGCGCTCCTCGGCCGTGGCGGCGCGGGCGGTGGCGGCGGAAAGCTCGCCACGCAGGGCGCGCGCCCTGCCCTCCTCCAGCGCCAGCATCTCGGCGAGTTCCGCCACCTGGCGGTTCAACACGTCCAGCGCCCGGTCGCGGCTGGAGAGCGCCGCCGAGAGGAAGCCCTGCCCCAGCGCGAAGACCAGCAGCGCGAAGATGATGACCATCAGCAGGGTGGACAGCGCGTCCACATAGCCGGGCCAGGCGTCGAACCCGCCCCCGCCGCGCCGCGCGCGCCGGGCCATCAGCGCGGGCCTTCGGCCAAGGCGGCAAGGATGCGCGTGACTTCCTGGATCTCGGCGCGGAGTTCGGCGGTGGATTGCGCCCGGCCCTGCGCCAGCTCCTGCACGAGTTGGCCCAGCTGCGCCTCGATGGCGCGCAGATGGCCGCGATTGGCCTCCTCGCCGGTGGAAAGCCGCTGGTCCACCAGCCGCGCCAGCAGCATCTGGGTGGCGCGCATCTGCTCGGTGAGCACGGACATGCGCTCGGCCAGCTGGTGCAGGCCGGCCTCGTGCTGGGCGCGGCCCTCCTCCGCGCGGACCAGCATGCCGGCCACGACTTCCAGGCTATGGGCATTGGCCTCCAGCAGGGCGGGCAGTTCCACCTCGCCCTCCAGCTCACCCCCCGATCCGGCCGAGAGGCGGGTCTGGCCGGCCAGCCAATCCTCCAGCTCGGTCGCGAAGCGGTTCTGCGCCTGCCCGGCGGTGAGGTCGAGGAAGCCCAGCACCAAGGCCCCCGCCAGCCCCAGCAGCGAGGAGGAGAAGGCCACCCCCATCCCCCGCAGCGGCTGCGCGAGCCCGCCGCGCAGCTGGTCGAACAGCGCGTTCACATCGCCCACGCCCAGCGTCATGGCGCCGATCACGTCGGCCACCGCGCCGATGGTCAGCAGCAGCCCCCAGAAGGTGCCGAGCAGGCCGAGGAAGATCAGCAGCCCGGTCATGTAGCGGGAGAGTTCCCGGGTCTCGTCCAGCCGCGAGAGGATGCCGTCCAGCACCGAGCGCAGGGCGCCCGCCGAGAGGCTCAGCCGGTCGGAGCGGCGGGTGGCCAGCATGCTGGCGAGCGGCGCCAGCAGCCGCGGCGCCTCGCGCGCGGGTGCCCCCTGGCGGGCGTTGCGGAAGGCGGAGAGCCAGGCGACCTCGTCGCGCAGCAGGATCACCTGGCGGATGTTCCAGGCGATGCCGATGGCCAGCACGCCCAGGATCACGCCATTCAGCGCGGGGTTGGCCAGGAAGGCGGTCCAGAGCGTGCCGGCCAGCGGCAGGGCCGCGAGCAGGACCAGGGCCAGGAAGCCCAGCATGCGCCAGAGATATTGCAAGGGCTGCGTCATGGGGCGGGAGAGTAGAGGCTGGGCCCCGCCGCACCAAGCGAAGCCTCGCCGCGCGACCAGGGGGCGCGGCCGCGTGCCGGCGCCGCCCCTGGAGGTTGCCTGACTACGCCGCGACTCCGCCGGGCTTCATCCGCGCGTGGCGCCCATGGGCAGGATGTCCACCAGGTCCCGTCCCGCCTCGACCCGGCCGAGCGCGCGGATGTCCACCCGCGTCTCCGGCAACCCACCGGCCACGAGGCCCGCCCGCACGGCCAGGCCCCGCCGCAGGGAAAGGCGGCGCGTGGTGGAGACGTCCTCATTCCCCGCCGCCTCGGCCCAGAGGGTGATGCGGCCGGTGGTCTCCCGCGCCAGATGCCCGCCCAGCCGCAGCAGGCCCAGGCGCTGGGCGGCGGTGGGGGACTCGGTGCCGGGTTCGAAGGCCAGGCGCCAGCCGCCGCCATTCATGCTGAGCAGGCCGCCGATCGCCACGGGCCGCGCCAGGGGCAAGGGGGTGGCCGGCGGCGGCGAGCTGGGCAGGCGCACGGGTGGCGGGGGCGCCTGGGCGGGGTCGGGCAAGGAAGGGTTTGGCTGGGCGGCGACGGGCCGCGCCAGCAGCCCCGCCATCGCGGCCAGCAGCGCCCGGCGCGCGCGCATCAGCCGACCTCTGCGCGGCCCCGGCCGGCGGCGGCGGCCGCGATGCTGTCGGCCACGATCTCGCGCAGCTTGCCCTGGAGGTTCGGGTTGCCCGCGACCACATGGCCCTCGGCATAAGGGTCGCCGCCATCGGGCGCGGTGACATAGCCGCCCGCCTCGCGCACCATGACCAGGCCGGCCGCGATGTCCCACTTGTTGAGGCCGAGTTCCCAGTAGCCGTCATACCGGCCGGCCGCCGTCCAGGCGAGGTCGAGCGCCGCCGAGCCGAAGCGGCGCACGCCCGCCACCTGCGGCATGATCCGCACCAGGGCGTGGGTGAATTCCGCCTTGCGCGGCACCGAGGCGAAGGGGATGCCGGTGGCGAAGAGCGCCTCGTTCATCACCCGCCTTCCCGAGACGCGCAGCCGCTTGTCGTTGAGGAAGGCGCCCATGCCCTTCTCGGCCCAGAACAGCTCGTCCGAGGCGGGGTTGTAGATGACGCCGGCCATGATCTCGCCGGACGTTTCGCTGACGCGCTTCTCGATGCCGACGGAGATGGCCCAGTGCGGGATGCCGTGCAGGAAGTTGGTGGTGCCGTCCAGCGGGTCCACCACCCAGCGCCATTCCCAGTCCTTGTCGCCGCTGGCGCCGCTCTCCTCCATGAGGAAGCCGAAGCCCGGGCGGGCCTTGGAGAGTTCCTCGCGCAGCGTCTGCTCCGCCCGCAGATCGGCCTGGGAGACGAAGTCGCCCGCGGACTTGGCCGAGACCTGCAGCGTCTCCACCTCCGTGAAGTCGCGCAGCAGGCGGCGCGAGGCCTTGCGGCAGGCGGCGACCACCACGTTCAGCGCGGGCGACAGGCGGGGGGAGTTGGCACCGGACATGGGAGAGCCTTGGCGTGAAGTGGGGGGCCGGGGGTGATGCCCCCGGCAAATGGGCCTCAGCCCTTGGCGCGCTCGACGTAGGAGGCGTCCTCGGTGCGGACCACGATCTTCTCGCCGGCCGTGATGAAGGGCGGCACCATGGTCTTCACGCCGTTCACCAGCAAAGCGGGCTTGTAGGAGGAGGAGGCCGTCTGCCCCTTCACCACCGGGTCGGCCTCGGCGATTTCCAGCGTGACCAGCTCGGGCAGGTCCATGGAGACGGGGTCGCCCTCGATGAGGCGGACGTTCACCACCATGTTCTCCTGCAGGAAGGGCAGGCGGTCGCCCAGGATGGCGGCGGGGACCTGCGTCTGCTCATAGGTCTCGGGGTCCATGAGCACCAGGTTCTCGCCATCCGAGTAGGAGTAGGTGAACTCCTTGTCCTCGGTCGTCAGGCGCTCGACCACGTCGGCGGTACGCCAGCGCTGATCCTTCTTGGCGCCCGTCTTGATGTTGCGCATGTCCACCTGGATGATCGCGTTGCCTTTGCCCGGGATCATGATGTTCTGCTTGAGGATGGTGTAGCGCTGGCCTTCGAACTCGATGACCATGCCGGCACGCATCTGGTTGGCCTGCATCTTCGCCATGGGCGGGGGAACTCCTCAGAAGACCTGCGAACAAGGGGTGGCAAGCCCGGGCGGGCTTTCCGTGACGCGCTGTCTAGGCCACACTCCCCCTCCCGTGAAGGCCCTGGCGCCCGGCGGGCGTGGCCGTGGCTTGCCTTCCGGCGGGCCGGCACGAGATGGAAGGGCCTGGTCCCGCCCCCGATGCCGCCCGATCCCCACGCCGACGACCCCCTGCTGCAGCCCGACCCGCGGGCCCCGCTGCGCTGGCTCTTCCTTGATCTCAACAGCTATTTCGCGAGCGTGGAGCAGCAGGAGGACCCGGCCCTGCGCGGCCGCCCGGTCGGCGTCGTGCCCTCGGAGGGTGAGAACACCTCCCTCATCGCGGTGAGCCTGGAGGGAAAGCGGCTGGGCCTGCGGACCGGCACGCCGGTGCACGAGGCCCGGCGCCTCTTCCCCGGCATCGCCCTGCGCCCGGCCCGCCATGCGCTCTATGTCGCCTATCACCAGCGGGTGCTGGCCGCGATCGAGCGTCACGCCCCCGTCTCCCGCGCCTGGTCGGTGGATGAGTTCTCGGTGCGGCTCTCGGGCGCGCAGCGCGGGCCGGCGGGAGCGATGGCGCTGGCAAGGGCCATCCGGGCGGGAATCGCGGAACATGTCGGGGAATGCCTGCGCTGCTCCATCGGCCTCGCGCCCAGCTGGCGGCTGGCCAAGCTCGCGACCGAGCTGGAGAAGCCCGACGGGCTGGTGGCGCTGCGGCCCGAGGACCTGCCCGCCCGCCTGCTGCCCATCGGCCTGCGTGAATTCCCCGGCATCGGCGAGCGGCTGGCCGCCCGGCTGGCGCGCCGCGGCGTCACCGATGTCCGCGGCTTGTGGGAGATGGGCCCCAAGCGCGCCCGCGCCGTGTGGAACAGCGTGGAGGGCGAGCGCTTCTGGTATGGGCTGCGCGGCGCGGACATTCCCGAGCCGCCCCTGCCCGCCCAACCCGGCTCGCTCGGCCATGCCCGCGTCCTGCCACCCGAACTGCGCGACCCCGAGGGGGCGCGGCATGTGGCGCGGCTGCTGGCGCAGAAGGCCACCGCCCGGCTGCGGGCGGCGGGGTGCCTGGCCGGGCTCGTGGTGCTGGAGGCACGGCCCGGGCGTTCCGAACCCGTGACCGAGACGCTGCACGCCGCCCTGAAGCTGCGCCCGACCGATGACGAGCGCGCGGTGCTGGAGGCGGTGGAGGCGATGTGGCGCGGCTGGCTCACCCGGCCCGGCGCGCCGCGGCGGCTGCGGCATGTGAGCGTGACGCTGGCGGAGATCGTCTCCGCGCGGGCGCATGCGGCGGCACCCGACCTCTTCGCCGCCGGCCCGCCGGCCGGAGGCGAGGCGCCACCGAATGCCGGGCTGGGCGCGGCGCTCGACCGGGTGCACCAGCGCTTCGGCCGCGGCAGCCTGACCATCGGCGCGGCCCCGCGCGACTGGGAATCCTATGCGGGGGAGAAGATCGCCTTTTCGCGGGTGCCGATGCGGAAGGGCTGAAGCTTATCCGTGAAGGGCGGGCTTGCGGGAATGTCGCCTCGCCGCTAGAGACCCACCGCGCGCTGCCGTAGCTCAGTGGTAGAGCACTCCCTTGGTAAGGGAGAGGTCAAGAGTTCAATCCTCTTCGGCAGCACCAGCGCCCTCCCCTCACATCCCGAACATCCAGCTGAACCCCGCCATCAGCATCCAGCCCACGCTGCCGATGATGGACAGGGCCAGCGCGATGCCCGCGATGCCGAACATCGCTCCGCCCAGGATGGTGAAGGTGTCCTCCTCCATCATCCCCATCGCCATGATGAGGCAGGCCAGCGAGGGCGGCCCATTGGTGAAGGGCAGCGGGATGATCACGATGCAGGAGAGCAGCACGCCATAGGCGCCGATCATCCGGTCGCCCAGGCGCGAGGTGACGATGGAGGGGCGCGGCTTCACCCAGCGTTCCACCCGCTTCAGCCAGGGCAGCGCCCGGCTCGTGATCATCCGCAAATCCGACCGCTTCATGGAGCGCCGCGTCAGGAAGGCGGGCAGGCGCGGCGTGGGCAGCCCATAGGCCAGCTGCGCGCAGATGATCATCAGCGGGAAGCCGAAGATGGGGCTGAGGCCCGGGATGTAGATCGGCAGCAGGTTCGGCAGCGCGAAGAGCACGATCAGGATGCCGTAGCCGCGCGGGCCCAGCGATTCGATCAGCTCGCCCAGCGTCACGCGCTCGGTCGGCCAGTCGCGCGCGATGATGCCGATCAGCTCGGAAATGGGAACCGGGTGTTCCGCCTGCAGCGCCGCCTCGGCGCTCTCGGGCCCGGCATGGACCCCTGCCGCCGGCCCCGCATGCGGGCCGAATTCCCTGGGCGCGCCCTGCGCGCCCGGCTCTGATGACGTGGTGATGACGCTTGCACTCCCCGGGACAGCCGCGCGCTCATACTGCAACGCTGCCATGTCCTGCCAGCAAAACCTTGCATTGACCCAAGGGCCCGTTCAAGCCCCGACTTTCCCCTCATCTGGCGATCCGTGGCGATCCGTGCCACCCCCCCATTTGCCCCCTCGGGGGCCGGGCGGCCCCGTGCCGCTCCGGAGAGGAGGAACACCCATGAACACCGCCGCGCCATCCCATTGGCCGGGCGAGATCCTCGCGGCCTTCAAGGCCCAGGATGTGCGCCTGGTGCCCTATGTCCCCGACAACGTCCTGCGCCCGCTGATCGCGGCCATCGAGGCCGACCCGCATTTCACCGCCTTCCCCTGCGCGCGCGAGGAGGAGGCGATCGGCATCGCGGCCGGCGCCGTCATGTCGGGGATGCGCGCCGCCTGCCTGATGCAGACCTCGGGCTTCGCCACCCTGCCCAACGCCCTGGCCTCGCTGGTCTGCGCCTTCCAGCTTCCGGTGGTGATGGTGGTGAGCGAACGCGGCACGCTGGGTGAGTTCAACCCGGGCCAGGCCATCGTCTGCCGCACCATGCGCCCCATCCTGGACAGCATGGGCATCGAGCACCACACGCTGACGCGGCTCGACGAATGCGGCTTCCAGGCCGACCGCGCGCTGCGCCAGGCCTTCGCGACGCGCTGGCCCGCCTGCCTGATCCTGTCCCCGCTGCTGACCGCGAGGCCGCAATGACCCGCCCGAACACGCAAGTCATGAACCGCGCCGCCCTGACAAGGCGCATCGTGGGCAAGCTGAACAAGCGCGAGGCCGTGGTGGGCGGCATCGGCAATTCCAACTGGGACCTCTGGGCGGCCGACCCCACGCGGCCCGAGAATTTCTACATGCTGGGCAGCATGGGCCTCGCCGCGCCCATCGCGCTGGGCGTGGCGCTGGCCCAGCCCGAGCGGCGCGTGCTGGCGCTGGAGGGCGATGGCTCCCTGCTGATGCAGCTGGGCTGCCTGTCCACCATCGCGGCACGGGCGCCGTGCAACCTCATCATCGTGGTGTGGGACAACGCCATCTACCAGATCACGGGCGGGCAACCCACGCCGGCCGCGCAGTCGGGCACGGACTGGGTGGCCATCGCCCGCGCCAGCGGCATCGCGAAGAGCCATTGGGCCGCGGATGAGGCGGAGTTCGACGCGCTGATCGAGACGGCGCTGACCACCGATGGCCCGCACCTGATCGCCGCGCGAATCGACGACGAGCCCGGCCGCAACCAGACCGACCGCGATCCGGTGCGCTTCGCCCAGGCTTTTACCCGCGCCATGGCGCTGCCCGTGGGCTGAAAACTTCGGATGAAAAAAATGGCCGGAACCCGTGGGGGTTCCGGCCAAAGGAGAGAGAGTGCCGGAGGGGGGGAAACCGGCACCCTGCGCCAAGCCCGCCCACGAGGGGCGACATGGCACCATCCGGCGGCACCGGGCCCGCGGGAAAGCCGCGAGGACCTGGCGGGGCGGGGCTCCACCCTCCCTTGCCCGGCGAACCGGACGAGGGAGTGGGGGGGGATCTGGCGGAGACATCCACCGCACCACCGGAATGATACCGTATCAACGACGCGCCGGCTGCCGCGTTGCATCAGCCGACACCACTTTCTCTCCCGCCACAACAGCCGCCCGCGACCCCGGCCAAGGACCTCCCATGCCCGACGTGCAGATCAGCCATCGAACGGAATATGCCTATCAACGTCCGGTAGGGCTCATGCCGCACCGGCTCATGCTGCGTCCCCAGGACAGCCACGACCTGCGACTGCACGAGGCCACGCTGACGGTGGACCCGCCCGCCGCCCGCACGCGCTGGGCGCATGACGTCTTCGGCAATTCCATCTGCCACCTGGAATGGGACGAGAACCTTCGCACGCCGCATCTGCGCATCGTCTCGGAGCTGTCGCTGACCCATTACCCCGCGGGAACCTCGCTGCGGCGGGAGGCGCTGGATCCCCTGGCCGAGCTCTACCCCTTCTCCTACGCGGCCGATGAAATCCCGGACCTGGCCCGCCTGACCGAACGCCAGCTGCCGGACCCCGAGCGCCAGGTGGATGCCTGGGCGCGTCGCTTCGCCGCGCGCGAGGGCGGGGTGCACACGCTGGAGCTGCTGGAGGAGATGACGCGCGCCATCAAGGCGGAATTCACCTATGTGGGGCGCGAGGCGGAGGGCACCCAGGCCCCGGCCGAGACGCTCTCCATGGGCAGCGGCACCTGCCGGGACTTCGCCGTGCTGATGATGGAGGCCGCGCGCAGCCTGGGCTTCGCCGCGCGCTTCATCACAGGTTACCTCTACGAGGAGCCGGACGCCCCCAACCAGGGCGCCGGCGCCACCCACGCCTGGTGCGGGGTCTATCTGCCGGGGGCCGGTTGGGTGGAATATGACCCGACGAATGGCATCATCGCCGGGCAAAACCTCATCCGGGTGGGGGTGACACGCACCCCCGCACAGGCCATGCCTGTGGCCGGCGGCTTCGTGGGCGACCCCACGGACCCGCTGCCTCTGACCGTGGAAGTCCAGGCAAGGGCGGTGCCGCCACCGCACGGCACGCCGGGCGGCCAGAGCAACTGACGGCGGAATACCGCCGCACGAAAGGCGGCGCCGGCATCCCTCGGCGCCCGCATTCGGGAGATGACCACCAGTGCCTCTCGCGCTCATTGCGTTCCTTGGACTGCTCTTCGCGCTGATTCCCGCCGGCATCGTCCAGGTGCAGCTGGAACGCGAGGCGCGGGACACGCGCACGCGGGACCTCGAGGCCCAGGCCATGCAGCTGGCGAGCCTGGTGGGCCGCCAGGTGGCCAGCACCCTGGAGAGCGCGCGCCACACGCTGCGCACCATGGCCGCGCATGAGGATGTGCGCCGCCTGGAGGCCAGCGCCGCCTGCGACCTGTTCCTCCAGCGCGTGGTGGCCGTGGCCCCCCGCTATGCCACGGCCAATGTCTTCGACCGCGAAGGGAATGCGCTCTGCGCCTCCAACCCGGCGGTGCTGTCCACCAATGTGGCCGACCGGCCCTATTTCCAGCGCACCCTTCGCTCGGGCCGCATGGAGCTCGGTGAATTCGCCACGGGGCGGGCCAGCGGCCAGGCCTCGCTGCACATGAGCCAGCCGCTGATGGGGGCGGATGGCGAGGTGGCCGGCGTGCTCGTCCTGGCCATCTCCGTCGGGTGGCTGAACGATGAACTGCAGGCCCTGCTGCTGCCCGAGGGCGGCGTGGCCGTCATCGCCGATCGCGCGGGCACCGTCGTCGCGCGCTCCGCCGCGCGGGAGCGTTTCATGGGCCGCCCGCTCGGCGCCCAGGGGATGACCATGCTCCATGCCCGCGCCCCGGGCGTGATGGAGGCCCTCTCGCTCGACGGCGTGGTCCGCACCGTGGCCTACCTGCCGGTGGAGATCGAGCCCGAGGGCCTCTTCGTCGCGGTGGGGCTCGACACCGCCAGCGCCATCGCCGCGCAGGAGGACGCCAATGTCCAGGCGGCGGTGATGGTGGTGGGCTCGCTGCTGCTGACCTTCGTGGTGGGCCTCGTCTTCTTCAACGCGGCGGTGGACAGGCCGGTGCAGCGCATGCTGCGCGCCGCCAACCACTGGGCGCGGCAGGACTGGAGCACGCGCGTGGGCCATATCCGCGGCGGGCGGGAATTCCAGCGCCTGGCCGCGGCCCTCGACAGCATGGCGGATGCGGTGCTGACGCGCGAGGCGGCACGGCGCCGCGCGCTGACCCGCATGGAGGCGGTGGTGGGCGTGGCCCCCCAGATCGTGATGACCGCCGACCGCGCCGGCCATGTGGACTGGACCAACCCCTACTGGCAGGAACTGACGGGCTTCGACAACGCCCGCAGCCTGGGGCTGGGCTGGATGGACGCCACCCACCCCGAGGACCGGCCCGGGCTGTGGGCGGCCTGGGACGCCATGGTGGCGAGCGGCCTGGGCGATGGCGCGCAGGGGTTCAGCCATGAGGTGCGGCTCTGCCGCGCGGAGGACAAGCAATGGCGCTGGCACCTGATGAAGGGCGCGGCCATCCGGCATGATCCGTCGGAGATCGCGGCCTGGGCCATGGTCGGCATCGATTTCCACGAACTGCGCGTCATCCAGGCCCAGGCCGAGGACACGGCGGCGCAGCTGCGTGCCACCTATGAGAACGCGCCGGTGGGCCTTTGCCTGCTGGATTGCGACCTGCGCTTCATCGCCATCAACGACATGCTCGCCGCCATCCATGGCGTGCCGGTGGCCGACCATATCGGGCGGACGCTGTCCGAGGTGGCCCCCGACATGCCGCCCGTCATCGAGGAGGCCATGCGCCGCGTGGTCGCCACCGGCGAGGCGGTGGAGGAGCTGGAGGTCACCTGCGAGGTGGACGGCCAGACCCGCTATTGGCTGGCGAGCTACCGGCCCATCCGCGGCGCCGATGGCAGCATCACCTGCGTCAGCGGCTCCAAGGTGGACATCACGGCGCGCAAGCGCGTGGAGGAGAGCGAGCGCCTGCTCTCGCGCGAGGTGGACCACCGCGCGCAGAACGCCCTGGCCGTGGTGCGCGGTCTGATCCGCCTGTCCGCGGCGGATGCGCCCGATGACGTGCCCGCGCTGGTGGAGGTGCTGGAGGGCCGCATCGCCGCGATGAGCCGCGCGCACACCCTGCTCTCGCGCGAGAAATGGGTGGGGGCCGAACTGAGCGAGATCGTGCGCGAGGAGTTCGCCCCGCAATCGGGCCGCATCCTGGCCCAGGGCCCGCCCGTGCGCCTGACGGCCGAGGCCGCGCAGCCGCTCACTCTCGTGCTGCACGAACTCGTGACCAATGCGCTGAAATACGGCGCGCTCTCGGTGCCCGAGGGGAAGGTCACGCTGCGCTGGGAGCGTCAGCAGGACAAGCTGCACATGCAGTGGTGCGAGGAGGGCGGGCCGCCCATGGTGCAGGCGCCGCTGCGCCGCGGCTTCGGCACCCGGCTGATCGACGCCAACATCCGCGGCCTGCTGGCCGGCGACATCGAGCGCGACTGGGCCGAGACCGGCCTGCGCTGCACCCTGGTGCTGGGCCCGGAGGCGCTGGCCGGCAGCCGCTTCGTCACGGGGCTGCGCGAGACCTCGCCGCTGGCCGGAAGGCGCGTGATCGTGGCGGTGGAGAACGCGGCCGAGGCACGCAGCCTGGCGGGGCTGCTGCGCGCCTCGGGCTGCGCGGTGCTGGGCCCAGCCGCCAGCATCGAGGAGGCGGTGGAACTCATCGAGGCCGAGAAGCGCGTGGACGCGGCCGTGCTGTCGGGCACGCTGCAAGGCCGTTCGGCCCAGCCGCTGGCGCAATTGCTGCGGCGGCGGGCCTCGGCGCTGCTGTTTCTCAACACGCTTGGCCTCGAAAGCGAGAGCGACGAGGCGCCGCCGCGCATGCTGCACCCGCCGCATACCGCGGAAGGCATCCGCCGCGCGCTGGTGGAGGCGCTGGAGGCGTCCCGAAACGGCAGCTGAGCGGGTCCCGCTGCAACCGGACGGGGTTGGGCACGTTGCTTCTCCAGACAGACGCAGAAGGAGAAGCCGACATGCGCAAGCTTTCCAACATTGGCCCGAAGCTGGCCCTGGGCCTCATTCTCGCCGGCGGCCTCGCCGCCTGCGGCCAGACGCAGGGCGACCGCCTTCTTTCCGGCGCGGGCCTCGGCGCGGCCGGCGGCGCGGCGATCGGTGCCGCCACGGGTGGCAGCCCGCTGGCCGGCGCGGCGATCGGTGGCGTGGCCGGTGGCGCGACCGGCGTGCTGACCAGCCCCCGTGACGTGAATGTCGGCCGCCCGGCCTGGCGCTGAGCTTCGACATGAGCACGACGAAGAAGAGCCCCGCCGCCAATGACGCGGCGGGGGGCATCGCCGCCGCCCTCACCGGCTATGTCGCCGACACCTATGTGCTGATGGCCAAGACCCAGGCCTGCCATTGGAACGCGACGGGCCCGGGCTTCATCGGCATGCACCAGCTGACCGAGGCGCAGTACAAGGAGCTGTTCCTCGCCGTGGACGAGTTGGCCGAGCGCCTGCGCGCGCTGGGCGAGCCCGCCCCGCGCAGCCTGAACGCGATGCTGGACCTCGCCACGCTCGATGAGCTGGAGGACAAGGTGGACGTGGCCGGTGCCTACCGCACCCTGGCCGACGACAACACCAAGATCGCCGTCCGCGCGCGCGAACTGGCCGAAGCCGCCGAGGAGGCGGAGGACATCGCGACCCACGACATGCTCGTCCACCGCATCGAGGTGCACGAGAAGGCGGCCTGGCTGCTGCGCAGCCACGTCGCCTGACCACAGACGACAACGCCCAAGACGATATCTGGCCAAGGAGAATTTCCATGAGCGATTTCCGCAATGACCCGCCCCGCATGGGCACCACCGGCACCACCACGGGCTCCACGAACTTCGACCCGCATGCCGAGATCACGGCGCTGCGCGAGAAGGTCGAGTCGCTGATGAGCGAGCGCGTCTCGCCCGCCATCGGCAATGCCGTGGGCTCCGCCGAGGCCGCCGCCCATCGCGCCACCGACGCGGTGCGCCACCAGGCCGAGAACCTGAGCGAGTTCGTGCATGAGAAGCCGCTGACGGCCATGGCCTCGGCCGCGCTGGCCGGCTTCGTCTTCGCGCTGCTCGTGCGGCGCTGAGAATGCGTAGCCTGCGACTCCTCGAGGTCGCAGCGCAGGCGGAAGCACTCCGCCTGCGCTGCCAGGCGGCCGGCATGGCCCGGTCCGCCGCTTTTGCGGCGGTCGCGGGGGTGTTCGGCCTGTTCATGCTCGCCCTGCTCCATCTCGCGGCGGTGGTGTGGCTCGCCGAGGATCACGGGGAGTTGCGGGCGGTACTCTATGTCGCCGCCGCCGATGCGGTGATCGCGGGGCTCTTCCTCCTCGTGGCGCGGCGCAACAAGTATCGGCGCGTGGCCGATGAGGCGCTGGAGATCCGGCGCGACAGCCTGCGGATGGTGCGGCATTCCTCGCCCGTGAACGAGGTGACGAACCTGGTTCCCTGGCGTGGTCTGGCCGTGGGCCTCGCCGGCCGGGTCGGCGTGGGGATCGGGCGGAAACTTCTCTTCGCCGTCTTCGCGCTGATCTTCGGGCGTCGGCGTAGGCGCCGCTGAGGGATCCGGCGCAGGCGCCGCTGAGGGCTGCGGCGCAGGTGCCACCAGGAGCGGCAACGCTCCTTCCCTAACCGTGCCGCGGCCGGTGCCCCCGGTCGCGGCCACATGCGCTCAAGGCGCATTCAAAACATTGAAAAACCTTGGAAACCAAGCTCAAGCCCGAGCGTTTCTTTTGCGTGGGTCCCTTCGAGGCCTGCCAGACAAGGAGAACACCATCATGCGACGCAACATCCTGACGCCGGCCGTTCTGGCCTCCGCCCTGCTCGTGGCGCCGATGCTGGCCCATGGCCAGACGCAGACGACGCCTCCCGGTGGCGGCCCGACCACGACCCCGACCGCCCCGCAGGCCGCGACCCCCGGCCAGCCCGCCCCGCCGACGGCCGGCACCTCGCCTGGCATGACGCCGGGTGGCGCCATCGGCCAGACGCCCGGCGGCACCACGCCCGGCACCTCCCCCGGCACGACCGCCCCCACGGCGGGCATGACGGCCCCCGGCACGACCGCCGGCGCCGGCGCCGCCTTCCCGGCCGGTTCGGCCGTCATGGCGCGTCCGCGGATGAGCCAGATCATCGGCGCGAACGTCTACAATGACGAGAACAACAGCATCGGTTCGGTGGATGACATCATCCTGGTGCCGCCCGCGGGTGCCGCGGCCGCTGGTGCCGCCGCGGGTGCGGGCCGTGGTCCGCTGGCCGTGATCCAGGTGGGTGGCTTCCTGGGCCTGGGTGGCCGCCTGGTCGCCGTGCCGCTGACGGACCTGCAGTGGAACGCCGAGCGTGAGCGCGTCATGCTGCCGGGTGCGACCCGCGACGGCCTGCGCGAGCGTCCGGAGTTCAACTACGACAGCGTGCGCACCGGCAGCCGCTGAGTGAACGGGGGGCCGCTTCCTTCGGGGAGCGGCCCCTTTTTCATGCCCGGCTTTTTATGTTTCGCGGACCGGTTTCCCATCTACGCTGCCCTCACTCGGAGGACATGAAAAAGGCCCCGCGTCGCCGCGGGGCCTTTACGTTCACAACACTCCGAAGAGCAGGAGCAGAATGAGGATGGGAATGGGAATTCCCAGGAACCAAAGCAGAATGGTGCGCATGTTCATCTCCCTGTTGGCGATGTCTAAGGAACGCAATGTGACGCCCGCGGTTGCGGCGCCTTGCATGCTGGAACATCGCCCATGACCGCCCCGCCCCCCGAGGCACCGCCCGGCCCCGTCACGTCCTGGCCCGCCTGCCTCATCGTGAATCCGCGTGCCGGCAACCTCTCGGCCATGGATGATCCGGGGCCACAGCTCGCGGCCACGCTGCGCGCGGCGGGCTTCGCCGTGGAGGATCCGGACGCGGGCGCCGACCTCGACACGCAATGGGCGCGGGCGGAGGGCGCGCGCATCGTCTTCGTGGCCGGTGGCGACGGCACGTTGCGCGATGCGGCGGCGCGGCTGCGCGGCACGGGGCGCTACCTCGCCCCCCTGCCCGGCGGCACGCTGAACCGGCTCTGCACGCGGCTCGATCTGCCCAATGACCCTGTGGCCGCCGCGGCGCTCTACGCCGCCGCCGCGCCGGGTCTGATCGACACGGCCACCGCCAATGGCGAGGTGTTTCTCTACCAGCTCATCATCGGCCGCGCGACGCGGCTGATGCGTTTCCGCGAGATGCAGCGCGGCGGCGGCGCGGGCGGCTGGTGGCCGCTGGTGCAGGCGCTGCTGCGCGCGCTGACCCGCCCCTTCCCGCGCGAGCTCTGGGTGCGGCTTGGCCCCGCCGCGCGGCAGACGGGCCAGGCCGTGATCGTCACCCTGCCCGAGCCCAACCGTCCCACCGGGCTGCTGCTGCATGTGGCGCGTCCCGCCGGGGCCGTGGCACGGCTGCGCCAGGCCTGGCGCTGGTTCCGCGGCAAGCTCGGCGAGGATGCCGAGGTGTCCGAACGCGAAGTCGCCCGTGTGGCCGTGCATGGCCGCCAGGACGGCGTGCGGATGAGTCTGGATGGCGAGATGCGCCTCGCGCGCACCCCCGTCCGCGTCAACCTTCACAAGCGGGCGTTGTCCGTCCTGGTGGTGCCGCCGCAGCGGCCGCAGGATGGCGAGAGGGCGGCGCCCCCACCGGGAGTTCCGGCATGACCCATCGCCTCGCCCATCTCTCCGACCTGCATTTCGGCGAGGCCGATCCCGCGCGCGTGGCCGAGATGGCGGCCGATGTGCGGGCCGCCTCCCCCGACGCGGTGGTCATCAGCGGCGACCTCACGCGCCGCGCCCAGCCGCAGGAGTTCGAAGCGGCCTTCACCTTCCTGGCCGGGCTCGACGCGCCGCTGCTGGTGGTGCCCGGCAATCACGACATCCCGCATTCCGCGCTGTGGGAACGCTTCATGGCGCCCAAGCGGCGCTGGCGCGCGGCGCGGCTGACGGCGCCGGCCGAGCGGCTGGATCTCGACCATGCGCGCCTCATCGGCCTCGACACGGTCAGCCGCGCGCAATGGCATGTGGACTGGTCGGCCGGCGCGGTGCCGCAGCACAGGCTCGAAAGGTTGGAAGCGGCGCTGACGGTGGGGCGCGGCAAGCCGACCCTCGTGGTCTGCCATCACCCGCTGGTGCATGGCGCCTGGGCGCGCCGGCGGCGCACGCCCCGCGGGGCCGAGGCCACCATCCGGGTGCTGCGGCGAGAGAATGTCGCGGGGCTGCTCTGCGGCCATCTGCACCGCGCCGAGGTCACGCCCCTGGGGGCCGAGCCGGGCGCGCCCTGTCAGGTGATGGCGCCGAGCGCCTTCTCCCCGCGCGGCGTCTCCGCGGTGAATGGGTGGAATTTGATCGAGTGGGAGGAAGGCAGGCTGCGTGTCACCACGCGCGAGGTGACGAACCGGGGTTGGCGGGAACGGGTGGTGGAGGCCGCGTGAGCGGCACCCCGACCCCGCCAAGGGTGAATTCCGCGACGGGCCGGGGCGTCAGAGCGTGACGCCGCGGCCGGTCAGCAGGGACACCGCGAACAACACCAGGAACACGAAGAACAGGATGCGCGCGATGCCGGTCGCCGTGGATGCGATGCCGCCGAAGCCGAGGACCCCGGCGATGAGGGCCACGACGAGAAAAGTGATGCTCCAAGCCAGCATGGTTCTGCACTCCGGGAAACGGCAGGACCGGCCGGCGCCTGTCCCGCCGCGTCAGGCGGTGGCTCCGTCCGGTTCCTGGAGGGGGGGGCCGGGCGCCGGGACCATCCGCCCGCGATACGCCGCGCGCGTCCTGTCCCGACGGGTCGCGCGCGGCGGCACATTGGGCCCGCGCGCGTCCCGGGATGGCATCAAGCCCGGATCAGAACTTGCTTTCCCAGCTCTTCACCTGGGCCTCGGCCTCGTCGCGGGCCACGCCATAGCGCTCCTGGATGCGCCCGATCAGCTGGTCGCGCTTGCCCTCGATGACCGTCAGGTCGTCATCGGTCAGCTTGCCCCACTGCTCCTTGGCCTTGCCGGTCAGCTGCTTCCAGTTGCCCTTGATGGTGTCGCTGTTCATGGTCTTTCTCCTTGCTGGCGGCGTCGGCGCCGCCTCGGCCAGGAGAACGGGCAAGGCGCCCTGAGGTTGCAGCATGCCCCTTCACGGAATGCATCACGAAACGCATCACGGAATGGGCACGCGCCCGGCATGGACCGCCTGGTAGGTCGCGATGGCGAGGCTCAGCGGGTCGAAGGGCTTGCGGACGATGAAGGCGGGCTCGATGCCCTCGGCCGTCAGCAGCAACTCAGGATAGGCGGTCACGAAGATCACGGGCGTGGTCGTGCTCTCCATGATGGTCCGCACGGCCGAGATGCCGCTACCGCCCCGGCCGAGGTTCACATCGGCCAGGATCAACCCCACGGGGCGTTCGCCGGCCAGGCGCACCGCCTCGCGCTCGGTCATGGCCACACCGGCCACGCGGTGGCCGCAGCCCTGCACCAGCATCTGCAGGTCCATGGCGATCACCGGCTCATCCTCGATGATGAGGATGTCGGTGGCGGCCACCTGGCGCAGATCGTGCCGGGCCTGGCGCACCTCGTCGGCGGCCTGCTCGGGCGTCATGTCCAGCACGCGGGCGGCGTCGGCCAGCGTGACCTCCTCCAGCGCCGTCAGCAGCAGGAGCTGGCGCTGCACCAGCGTCAGCCCCGGCGCATCGCGCTGCGGGTGGTCGCGCATGAGCTGGGTGATGGCGGCGTAGAAGCCCAGCCGCGGCGGCATGTCCTGGGGCATGCGCGGGATGGCGCGGCCCACCAGCCCATCGCCCTCCCCCTGGCTGCCGGTGAGCGCGCGGGCGAAACGGCGGGCATAGGGCAAGGCCGCGATCAGCTCCTGCTGGGTGGCGCTCATGGAACAGTCTCCTCGACGACAGGGATGAGGGGGCGTGGGGCAGGATGCCCAAACTCGGGCCGGGCGGGAATGGTTTGATGGGGGAGGAAACGGTCGCCGCCCCCGACGAGGCCACTTTCCGCGCGGCGCTGGTGGCGCTGATGCCCGCGTTGCGCGGCTATGGGCGGGCGCTGAGCGGCTCCGTCGCCGCCGCGGATGAGCTGGTGCAGGAGACGCTGCTGCGCGCCCTGTCCAGCGAACGCCGCATGACGGAGGTGGGGGAGCTGCGCGCCTGGGTCTTCACCATATTGCGCCACGCCTGGCTGTCCGGCCTGCGGGCGGGACGGCGGCTGACACCATTGGAAGAAGGGATGGAGGGTGTGGCCGGGCCGACGGACAGCCTGGCCCTGGATGACCTGGCGCGCGCCATGCGCACCCTGCCCGCCCCGCAGCGCGAGGCGGTGGTGCTGATGGGGGCCCAAGGCATGTCCGCCACCGAGGCCGCGCAGATCTGCGGCGTGCCGGAGGGCACCATGCGCGCACGCCTCAGCCGTGCGCGGAGCGCCTTGCGGCGCGCGCTCGAGCCTCGGTTGCGGACCCCTCCAGGTGTTTGACGGCATCTTATGGGAATGAACGTGGCAGGGCTCTCCGGGTTGCCTGGACACCCCCCGCTTCACATTACAATTTTTTAATGCAATGAAGTCCGGGCCTCAGCGTTGGGGGGGCATGCGAGCACCGGACACAAACACGATGCCCCTCCCTCAGGACGACCAGGCCGAGGCCAACATGGTCGCTTCCGCACCCGAGGTCAGCTTCCATGACCTTCTTGTCGCCGCCCTGCCCGCCCTGCGGCAGCAGGCTCTGGCGCTGACGCGCAACCGCGCCGATGCCGATGACCTGGTGCAGACCAGCGTCAGCAGCGCGCTGGCCGCGCAGACCTCCTTCCAGCCCGGCACGAATTTCGGCGCCTGGATGGCGCGCATCCTGCGCAACCGCTTCCTGTCCAACATGCGCCGCCGGCGCGAGATCGTGGACATCGAGGACGCGCCCGCCTCCCTGCTCGCCCGCAGCGGCGGCCAGGAGGAAGGGCTGGCCATCCAGCAGCTTCGCCACCTGATCGGCAAGCTGCCGGCGGATCATCGCCTCGTCCTCATCATGATCTCGGTCCAGGGCCTTTCCTACGAGGAAGCCTCGGAGCAGCTCGACGTGCCCGTGGGCACGCTGAAGTGCCGCGTGTCCCGCGCGCGCGCCATGCTGCGCCGCTGGCTGCTGGGCGATGACGAGGCCCCCAAGCCCCGCGTCGCCGCACCCAAGACCCGCACGCGCGCTTCCGTGCCTTCTCATGCGCTCTCCGCTTTGCCCGCGGCCCCTGTCATGGCTAAGCTTGGCCGTGATAAGGCTGGGGCACAGCTGGAGCGGCGGTGAGCGGCGATACGGAAGAACCGGACAGGCCTGGACCACGGATGAGCAAGCCTGGCTCCCCCCGAAGCGTGCCCGCAAGGCACCCTCGGACAAGGCGTTCGATCTCTGGCTCGACCAGGGGTTGCACGCCATGTTCGACGAGGTGGCGAAGGAGCCGATTCCGGAAGAGCTGCTGCGTCTGATCGAGCAGGACCGGAACAACAAATAGGTTCCGGTATGGCCACCATGTCCAGGCGGCCCACACCTTGAGACCCGCAACCTGCCCCTGACGGGGGTGGGCGGCGGGTTTTTTCGTGTCCGGCGGCACCCTGCCCTCAGGGCAAGGAAAAACCCGCGTGGCGCGGGGCCACGCGGGGCGTGTGTCGGCCTCGCGGCCGGGCGGATCACCGCTCCGGCGTGAAGCGCGTGATCTTGGTGCCGTTCAGCGCCAGCGCCGCCATCAGGCCCTGCTGGCCGAAGGTGATGGCATAGACGGGCTCGGCCAGCGTGGTCGAGGTCACGTTGGCCTGCAGGCCACGGTCCAGCGCCACCACCGAGGGGCCCGTGCCGATTTCCCAGCCATCGGCATTGTCCAGCGCGCGCAGCGCGGCCTCGGTCATGAAGAACATGGCGAGGCCCGAGGTCTGCGCGCCGGCCTGCAGGCCGAAGGAGGCGCCGACGATGCGGTAGTAGCCCTGGTGCGTGGCGCCGCGGCGCAGCGCGCCCTCGCCATACTGGCCGCCCACGATGAAGCCGCCCTGGATGATGCGCGGGAAGATCAGCACGGCCTGCGCCTGCGAGAAGAGCGGGCCGGTGTTGTCCATGGCGCGCAGGCGGCGCTCCGCCTCGGCCACGTCGCGGCTGATCTCGGGGCCGGTGGCGGCGGCGGCGTCACGGGCCAGCGGCGCGCTGGCCAGCAGCCCGGCACCCGCGGCGAGAAGGGGGAATTGGCGTCGGGAAAGGTTCATGGATCGGTCTTCCTTCGAGCGGCGCCGAGATGGCGCGCGTCTGCTGGCCCAACGCATGAACCTGAAGGCGGATGCAGCGGCCGGGGTTAAACCTCTTCCACCGCGAAGACCCGGCTGGGCGCCACGAACTCCTCCTGCGCCGCCACGGTCAGGATTTCGCGCGAGCCCGCCTCGGCCGTCCGCCGCAGCAGGCCGAAGATGCTGGAGGCGGCGGCCGACAGCGCCACCTCCGCCGCACCGCTCCGCAGCCGGTGGAACAGGAAGAGGGCCGCGATGGCATCCCCCGCCCCGTTCACGTTCAGCGGCAGCAGCGGCGTGGTGACGCGCCAGAAGCGCCCGCCCTCGGCGGCCAGCATGGCGATGCCCTCCGCATCATCCGCGTCGAAGCTGGTCAGCAGCACGCAGCGCGGGCCCATGGCCTGCAATTCCGCGATGGCGGCCTTGGCGGAGGCGAGGTCGGTCACCTGGCGCCCCGTCAGCCATTCCAGCTCGAAGCGGTTGGGGGTGGCGATGTCGGCGCGCGGAATGGCCGCGTCGCGCAGGAATTCCGGAATGCCGGGGCGGACGAAGACGCCGCGGCCCACATCGCCGATGACGGGGTCGCAGCAATAGAGAGCGCCGGGGTTGGCGGCCTTGGCGCGGGCCACCGCGTCCAGGATGGCCTCGCCGATCTCGGCACCGCCCATGTAGCCCGACAGCACCGCGTCGCAGCGCGCCATGGCGCCGCGTTCCTCGATGCCCTGCACGCAGTCGCGCACCAGCCCGGCCTCGAACACCTGGCCGCGCCAGGCGCCATAGCCCGTGTGGTTGCTGAACTGGACGGTGTGGATGCCCCAGACCTCGGCGCCGAGCCGCTGGAGGGGAAACATCGCGGAGGCATTGCCCACATGGCCGTAGGCCACCCAGGACTGGATGGAGAGGATGTTCATCGCGAAGCGAGGGTTACTCCCGCCGCGCGGGCTTGCCCACCCGCCCCGGCCTTGCCCCGCGCAACCAAGGGATGCGAGGCTCGGCGCCATGCGATGGCTCCTGCTGGTGATGCTGCTGCTGCCCTGGCTCGGGGGTGCGGCCGCGCGCGCGGAGCCCGCCGAGGCCTGGCCCAGCCGCGACATCCGCATCATCGTCCCCTTCCCGCCCGGCGATGCGGCGGACAGCGAGGCGCGGCGGCTGGCCACCCATTACGCCGAGGTGTTCGGCGTCAACTTCGTGGTGGACAACCGGCCGGGCGTGTCGGGCCGCATGGGCACGGAGCTGAGCGCGCGGCTCGCCTCCGATGGCTACACCCTCATCATGACCGCCAGCGGGCCGCTGACGCTGGTGCCGCAGATCCTGGGCGCGGGCTATGACCCGCTGGTGAGCTTCGAGCCGGTGCTGCTGCCCGCCGCCATGCCCCTGCTGCTGCTGGCCCCCGAAGGCCCCGCCTATGCCCAGGTGCGGGACCTGGTGCTGCGCGCGCGGGGCCAACGGCGCGGGCTCGCGGCGTGCTCCACCGGCATCGCGACCCCTTCGCACATCGCCGCCGTGCTCTTCGCCCGCAGCCTGGACCTCGATTTCGTGCATGTGCCCTATCGCGGTTCCTACGCCGCCATGACCGATGTGATGGCCGCGCGCTGCGACATGCTGTTCGACAACGCGGCCTCGGCCGGGCGGCATGCGCGGGCGGGGCGGGTGCGGGCGGTGGCCATCACCACCGATGCGCCGCAGACGGCCTGGCCGGGCGTGCCGGCGCTGGAGGGCGTGCGGCTTTCCACCTTCTCGGTGCTGGTGGCGCCGGGCGGGACGCATCGCCTCATCGTGTCGCAACTGAACGACATCGGGCGCCGCTTCCTGGCCCGGCCAGAGGAACGCGCGCGCATCCTGGCCGAAGGCGGGCAGCCGCTGGACCTCGCGCCCTCGCAAATCCGCAGCTATCTCCGGCACGAGATCGCGGGGTGGAACGCCATCCTGCGCGGAATGGACCTCGCCCGGGACTGAACATGGATTCGATGACCGCCTGGAACTGGAGCTTCCTGCTGCTCCGGGCCGCCACCACCATCGCCTGCGTCGTGGCGGCCGTGGCCGTGGCGCGGCATGGGCGCGGGCGGCGCGGCACGGGCTGGGGGTATCGCGCCGGGGCCATCCTCTATCTGCTTCTGCTGGCCGGGCTGACCATGGCCGAGGGCTATGGGCAGATCACGACCTGGGCGGGATTGAGCACGCCATTGCTGGGCTGGTTCTGGCTGGCCACGGATCTGGTCATCCCGCTGGCCGTGCTGCTGCTGCTGCGCATCCTGCGCGAGCGCAACGCGCTGGCGGGGCAACTCGCCGCGGCCGCCCGGCATGACCCGCTGACCGGCCTGCCCAACCGCGCGGGCTTCGCCGAGGAAGTGGCGCAGGCCCTCGCGCGAGCGACGCGCGAGAGGGTTCCGGTGGCCGCCGCGATGCTCGACCTCGACCGCTTCAAGCGCGTGAATGATGGCTGGGGCCATGCGGCGGGCGATGCGGTGCTGCGGGGTGCGGCGGACGCCATGCGCCAGGCCATGCGCCCGGGCGACATCCTGGGCCGGATGGGGGGCGAGGAATTCGCGTTGCTGCTGCCGGGCCTGGATGCGCAATCCGCCCTGCCCGTGCTTGAGCGGGTGCGGGCCGCGGTGGAGCAGGCCGTGCCCCATCCGGGCGGGGGTGAGGAGCGGGTGACGCTCTCGGCCGGCGTCGCCACCCTCGCCGCGCCGCGCACCGAGGCGCTGGAGGCGGCGCTTCGGGCGGCGGATGGCGCGCTCTATGCGGCCAAGGCGGCGGGGCGCAACCGCGCCCTGCCGGCGACGTGACCCAGGCTCAGGCCGCGAATTCCGCGCGCACCTTGTCGGTGTGCGCGCCCAGCGCCGGCACGGGGCCGAGCGCGCGCGGCCCGTCGCTGAAGCGCGCGGCGGGGGCGGCGATGGCGATGGGGCCCTTTTCCGTCTCCACCGTCACGCGGCGCAGCGCGGGGTGTTTCGCGAGCCCGTCCACGCCGTTCACGAAGCCATAGGCGGTGTTGGCGGCTTCCAGCTTCGCCACACATTCCTCACGGGTGCGCGCGGCGAAGATGGCGGCGATGTGCGCGTCCACCATGGGGCGGTGCGCCACGCGTTCCACATTGGTGCGGAAGCCCTCGCGCTGCGGCAGGGTCGCGTCGTCCAGGAAGTTCGCGGCGAAGAGCGCCCATTCGCGCTCATTCTGGATGGAGATCAGGATCAGCGCGCCATCCTTCGTCTCGAAGGCGCCATAGGGGCAGAGCGATGGGTGGGCGAGGCCGATGCGCTGCGGCGCCTTGCCCGTGCCCTCAAAGTAGAGCAGCGGCACGTTCATCCAATCCGCCATGCCGTCGAAGAGGGAGACGGCGATGCCCTTGCCGCGGCCGGTGATGCCGCGCTCGATCAACGCCTCCAGCACGGCGGCATGGGCGTTCATGCCGCAGGCGATGTCGCAGGCGGAGACACCCACGCGCCCCGGCCCCTCGGCGCGGCCGGTCACGCTGCACAGGCCGCTCTCGGCCTGGACCAGCAGGTCATAGGCCTTCATGGAGGCGTATTCGCCCTCCTCGCCATAGCCCGAGATGTCCACGGTGATGAGGCGCGGATGCTTCGCCCGCAGTTCCGCGGAACCGAAGCCCGCGCGGGCCATCGCACCCGGCGCCAGGTTCTGGATGAAGACGTCGGCCTTCTCCAGCAGCCGCGCCAGCAGCGCCTTGTCGTCCGCCTGCTTGATGTCGAGGCAGATGCTCTCCTTGCCGCGGTTCAGCCAGACGAAATAGGTGGAAAGCCCGTTGCAGGCCGCGTCATAGCCGCGCGCGAAATCCCCCTCGGCGCGTTCGATCTTGATGACGCGCGCGCCGGCGTCGCACAGCTTGGCCGAGCAGGTGGGGGCGGCCACCGCCTGTTCCATGGACACGACGAGTAGGCCGGTGAGGGGTTTGCCCGCGATCATCTTGTTGAAATCCTCCAGTTCGGCGCGGAGGATGCCACCCGTGGCGGCGGGCGTTAAGCGCCACGCTACTGCATGCTGCACATTTACCGAGGATTAGTCGAGTATTGCGCACCTTCTGTACTCATGTTAACATAGAGGAATATGTTGTGTTAGCATGTCAGATGAGTGCGCCCTCCAAAATAAACTGATGCCTCGATGCAGAGGCTAACGTTAGGAATGATCATGGCATCAGGCGAACACAAAATAGATGAGATCAACAAAATAGTAGAATTCGACCTATCTCCAATAGAGAAGTCGCGTCTTTTGCTTAACAGGCGCCGACGCATCCTTAAGATTACTTTACTTTTTACCGCACTATACGCTGCAATCATGTCTATCAGCGTTTTATACATCACCTATCTCGAAAATGATCTAGCAAGCCTTACTATTACAGTACTCAATAAAGAATATAATCTACTTTCTGCCCTAATTTGGTACACAATCATGATAAGCGCGCTTCTTTTTAGCATTGTTTCGTACTTTTCAGCACAATTTGCATTTCACAATCTAGAATATAGCCAAGTGCTTCGCCACACTCTTACTAGCATGAAATCCAACTTAAACGATGTTCGTTCTAGTACACTCATTATCGAAAGTATTATCCAAGAAAGCAAAGTGCTTGCCCAGCGGAATGTTGAATTGCTTCGGAGAAACCATGAACTCGAAAATGAAATAAGTGAATTAAAGCAAAAATATAAATTCGGGAACGAAGCATAATGTCAAATCGTTCCGCGACGGCAACCATGTCAGTACTTACTGGCAGCATAACTTCGATCGCGATAGCACTTAGCGATGAATTAATTCCGAATGCAAATCTTAAATCTCTTTTTGCTGTAACTATTGGAATTATTTCGTCTATAATTGTATACGAAATTCTATCTTGGATGACGTACTTTAAATTGCTAAGACGAAAAAATATGATAGCAAAAATAATACCTCAAATTCAGCAAATTGATAGTGTTCTGAGGCACGAGATTTTGAGCAGCTTGAATGCTGCACGAAGTCATGCACCCGATTCAAATCAGACGCGGGAAATTGAAACAGCGGTTGTTAGGTGCAGTACAAATCTAGCTGTTGCACTTTCGGAAATTCAGAATGAGGCGGTAAAATTGCTGCGTGATTTGGCAGATTAAATTCAGATTTGCCGCGAATGGAATTCTGAGGCGTATTTACTCGTTTATCAAGAAAAGTCGTGCATATATCTAAGTGGGTGTGCTCCGATCGGAAGCTCGGTCGTATTACTCCAGGTCGAATTCCAGCACCGCCTCCTGCCGGCCATCTCAGCGATCCCCTCATTTCTGCTGAGCGAACATGCCGTTGAATTCGGCTGCGTTTGAGAGGGCTTTGGCAAAGGCCTGGATCAGCGGCGCGAGCCTGTGCTCGGGCATGTTCGGGATCAGTTCGTAGAGCATGCAGCCCTGGCGGAACAGCGAATGGCTTCGGGTCTTCGATGTGTTTGACTTGAGTTGGCGGTCCATCCCCAGGCTCTCTCCGACGGTGCCGAGCAGCGTCAGCAGCGCCATGGCGAAGGCGCTGACCAGCAGCAACCGGTCCCGTCGCATGGGCTCACCGACACGCGTCGCCGACAGCCCCATGCCGAAGCGCAGGTCCTTGGTGTCGCGGAACTGCGGCTCGATGGTCCAGCGCCGGGCATAGTGGTTGACCAGCATGGCCGCCGTCGCCTCGGGGTCGCTGGCCGCCAGGCACCAAGGCTCCTTCATGCCCCTGGCATGCACGCACACCACCGCACCCACCGGCTGGCCCTGCGCGGTCACCCGCGCATCGCGCAGCTTGCGGGCGCGGCCGCCCTTGCCCACCCACTCGGCCGCGGGCCGGGTCTCGCCGGCGGCATCGGTGACGTGGATGTTGCCGCGGAAGCGGATGACGTAGCCGAAGCCCAACTCGGCCAGGAACGCGAACAGCTTTTGGTCGCCGAAGCCGCGGTCGGCCAGGATCGTCGCCCGGCAGTCCGGCGGCAGCGTCTCGGCCAGGCGACGCAGGCAGGCGTCCTCATAGTCGTTGCGCCGGTCGGCCAGTTCCTCCTTCCAGACGGAAAGCCAGATCAGCGGGGCCGCCCGGCCATGGCCGGTGACCAAGCTCAGCACCAGGGTCGACTGGCCGTCATGGGCAAACTCGGTCCAGTCCATTGCCACCAGGATGTCGGGACGGGGGCCCACCTGCTGCGGCACCCAACGGGCGAAGCTGTCCCACACGTCGATGCCGGCGTTGCTCATCAGCCGGTCGACCTGCTTGACCGCGTGCTTGGTCGAAAGGCCTCGGGCCTGCGCCAGCGCCTGGCCGATCAGCGACACCGCGAGCGATGCGCCGGCCATCACGCCCAGCGTCGCGCCGGCCAGGGCATCAACCCGCTTGGCGTGCAGATCAGGCCCGTAGACGCCGCCAATGAAGGCACGGACATCCTCAAGCCGCCCACCTGTCCGACCCCGCTCCACCATGTCCATGCTCCAAACCGACCAAGCTTGGAACAGCTACAGAACCCCGCCGAATCGGCGCCAGAACCGCGTCACCGGAAATGAGGGGATTCTTGAGGCCGGCCATCGGCCACGGCGCGCAGGCGCATGGCATCCGTCTTGTGGCGCAGCAGCAGCAGGGCCACGCGGCGCAGATCGGGCTCCTCGGGCGGGGTGGCGGGGTCCAGGGGCGTGATGGGCACGCCCTGCCAGGACAGCGTCAGGCGCAGCACCGGGTCGGTGTTCTCCATGCGCAGATGCACCGCGCCGCCCGAGGCGATGTCCTCCTCGGCCAGCAGGGCGAATTCCTCCAGCGCGCCGCCCACCCGGTCGGCCACCGCGCGGCGCACGCCCCATTGCTGCAAGGGAACACGGGCGGCCTCCAGCAGCGCCGGCACGCCCTCCGCCGGGCGCCATTCCAGCCCGACTTCCCGCGCGAGGCCGATCCGCAGCAGCGGCCCCAGCACCAGCGCGACCGCCAGCGCCAGGGCCAACGAGGAAAAGGTCAGCGCCTGCACCGCGAAGGGCAGGCCCTCATAGAGGCCGGGGATCAGCGCGCCGGAGAGCCCCACCACCAGGCTGACGCCCAGCAGCACTGTCCGCCGCTGGTCCAGCAGGCGTTGCGTGATGGTGATGAAGCCCGAGGCGATGATGAAGGCCGAGACGTAGAGCAGCGCCGCCCCCAACACCCCCTGCGGGATCAGCAGCATCCAGACCGCGGCCGAGGGCAGCAGCGCCAGCCCCACCCAGAACGCCCCCGCCGCCAGCCCGACCACGCGCGAGCGCACGCCGGAGGCCACGGCCAGACCCACGCTGCCCGTGTAGCTGTTCATGCCCGGCAGCCCCATCAGCCCGGCCAGCGTGGTGCCCATGCCATCGGCCAGCACGCCGCCGCGGATGCTGCGCTGGTCGGGGCGGGTCCAGTGCGGGTCCTCGGCGCGCTGGGCAGCGATGATATCGCCCATGCAGCGCACCAGGCTCGCCAGCGCGCCCAGCAGGAAGCCGGGCAGCAGGGCCCAGTTGAAGCTGGGCGTCACGGGCGGGCCGTCCAGCAGGCTCACGCCCTCCACGGCGGGCGTCTCGGGCGCGCTGCCCAGCAGCAGGGCCAGCGCCGTGCCCCCCACCATGCCCGCCAGCACCGCGAGCGGCCGGATGCGCGGCGGCCCCCAGATGGCCAGCGCCACGATCAGGCAGAAGGTCGTGACGGCCACGCCGCGGTCCGCGCCCAGCGCGGGCTCGGCCGGGGAGCCCACGACCATGAGCCGCACGGCCAGGATGCCGAGGGCCAGGCCCACCAGCAGCACGATCAGCCCGATGATCTCATTGGGCACCTGGTTGCGCAGCCGCCGCACGAAGGGCGAGAGCGCCATCTGCGTCAGCCCCGCCACGATCGTCATGCCCGCGACCGCGGCCAGCCCCTCGCGCTGCGCGACCACCACGGAGAGGGGCAGATAGATGGCGGTGAAGATGCCGCAGATGAGATAGCCGGAGCCGATGCCCCAGCGCCCCCAGCATTGCAGCAGGGTGGCGATGCCCATGGCCAGCATGGACCATTGCAGCACCGCGGCCTTCAGCGCCGCATCGGCCCCCGCCGCCTCGGCCACCAGCAGGGGGAAGCCGAGCGTGACGGCGGCCAGGCCCGCCTGCTGCAGCGCGGAGGCGACCAGCAGCGGCGCCGGCGGTGTCTCGTGCAGGCGCCAGGCCCTGGGCGCGCCTGCCGGGGGCATCAGTAGCTGCGCGGCATGCCCAGCACATGCTCACCGATGAAGGAGAGCACGAGGTTCGTGCTGATGGGCGCCACCTGATAGAGCCGCGCCTCGCGGAACTTGCGCTCCACATCGTATTCCTCGGCGAAGCCGAAGCCGCCATGGGTCTGCACGCAGGCCTCGGCCGCGGCCCAGGCGGCGTCGGCGGCGAGCATCTTGCCCATGTTCGCCTCCTCGCCGCAGGGGATGCCGGCCTCGAACTTCTCCAGGCCCTGCTTCACGATGGCCTCGGCCGCGCGCATCTGGGCATAGGCCTTGGCGATGGGGAATTGCACGCCCTGGTTCTGGCCGATGGGACGGCCGAAGAGCACGCGCTCCTTGGAATAGGCCACCGATTTCTGGGTGAACCACTTGGCGTCGCCGATGGATTCCGAGGCGATCAGCAGGCGCTCCGCGTTCATGCCGTCCAGGATGTAGCGGAAGCCGCGGCCCTCGACGCCCACCAGGTTCTCGGCCGGAACCTCCATGTTGTCGAAGAACACTTCGCAGGAATTGTGGTTCATCATGGTGCGGATGGGGCGGATGGTGAGCCCCTTGGCGGTCCGCATGTCCACGATGAAGGTGGAGAGGCCCTCGGTCTTCTTCGCCACCTGGTCCTTGGGGGTGGTGCGGGCCAGCAGCAGCATCAGGTCGGAGTGTTCCGCGCGGCTGGTCCAGATCTTCTGGCCGTTGACGATGTACTTGTCGCCCTCACGCCGGGCGAAGGTGCGCAGGTTGGTGGTGTCGGTGCCGCTGGTGGGTTCGGTCACGCCGAAGGCCTGCAGGCGCAGCTCGCCGCTGGCGATGCCGGGCAGATAGCGCTGCTTCTGCTCAGGGCTGCCATGCTTGAGGATGGTGCCCATGATGTACATCTGGGCGTGGCAGGCGGCGCCGTTGCAGCCCTCCTGGTGGATGGTCTCCAGGATGGCCGCGGCGGCGGAAAGGGGCAGGCCCGCGCCGCCGAATTCCTCGGGGATCAGCGCGCCGAGATAGCCCGCCTCGGTCAGCGCCTTCACGAATTCGGTCGGATAGCCGCGGCGGGCGTCCAGCTCACGCCAATATTCGCCGGGGAACCGCGCGCAGAGCTTGCGGACCTCCTCGCGGATTTCGGCGTGGGGGTCGGCGGCGATCAGCGGCTGGTCCATGGCGGGTCTCCCTCTTCGTTTCCGATTAGGGCGCGACCCGCCTCACGGCAAGGGCGCGGCGGCACCTGCCGCGCGGCGGAGGCGCGCTACTCCTCCTCGCGCCGCACCCGCTGCTGCACCACGGGCCGCGAGGGGCCCGCCCCCTGCCGCCCGATGGGGATGGAGCGCACCTTCACCTCCGGCATGGGCCGCTGGAGGTCTATGTGCAGCAGGCCGTTGTCGAGGTAGGCGCCCTCGATCTCGATGCCCTCGGCCAGGACGAAGGCGCGCTGGAACTGCCGCGCCGCGATGCCGCGATGGAGGAAGACCCGCCCTTCCGTGTCGTCGCGCTGCCGCCCGCGGATGACGAGCTGGTTGTCCTCCTGCGTGATCGCCAAATCCTCCATGGCGAAGCCCGCGACGGCCAGGGTGATGCGCAGCCTGGCCGGCCCCGTCTGCTCGATATTGTAGGGCGGGTAGCCATCCGCGCTCTTCTGCACGCGGTCGAGCATCTGCTCGAGGTGGTCGAAGCCCAGGAACAAGGGCGAGCCGAACACCGAGGAACGGGACATGGGGCCTCCTGACCGCAGCGAGCCGCGGCGCGCCCCGGAACAGGCAGCGCGCCTTGCCTGAGAATTGGCGCGCCCCGGGCCTTGTTGCAAGGCGGCGCGTGGGGGGCTACCTCCGCGCCGGCCATGACGGACGAAACCCTCCCCATTCTCTACGTGCCCGATCCGCGGCTGCGGAAGAAGGCGCGCCCCGTGGCGCAAGGCGATGGGGATGCCGTGCGCGCCCTCGCCCCGCGCATGCTCGCCACCATGTATGCGGCACCCGGCATCGGGCTGGCGGCCCCCCAGGTGGGGTCAGACCTGCGCCTCATCGTCGTGGATGTGGGGGGGAAGGAGGCACCGGCGCCCATGGTGCTGGTGAACCCCGAGATCATCGCCGCCAGCCGCGAGATGGAGGTGCGCGAGGAAGGCTGCCTCTCGCTCCCCGGCCAATACGCGGATGTGGAGCGGCCCGCGCGCATCCAGCTGCGCTGGCTGGAGCTGGACGGCACGAAGCGCGAGGCGGAGGCGGACGGGCTGCTGGGCGTGTGCCTGCAGCACGAGATTGACCATTTGAACGGCGTGCTCTTCGTGGATCACCTCTCGGCGTTGAAGCGCAACATGCTGCTGCGCAAGCTCGCCAAGGAACTCAAGGCGCGGGAGAGCCGCGATTAGCCCGAAGCTGCGCCTCGCCTTCATGGGCAGCCCGGATTTCGCGGTGCCGGCGCTCAGGGCGCTGCACGCGGCGGGGCATGAGGTGGCGGCGGTCTATTGCCAGCCGCCCAAGCCCGCCGGGCGCGGCCAGCGCGAGACCCCCTGCCCCGTCCATCGCGCGGCGCTGGAACTGGGCCTTTCCGTCCGCACGCCGGCGCGGGTGAAGCGGGATGCGGCGGAACACGCGGCCTTCGCGGCGCTCGACCTCGATGTGGCGGTGGTGGCGGCCTATGGGCTGATCCTGCCGCCCGCCATGCTGGAGGCGCCCCGGCGCGGCTGCCTCAACATCCATGCCTCGCTTCTGCCGCGCTGGCGCGGGGCGGCGCCCATCCATGCCGCCATCCTGCATGGCGATGCCGAGACGGGCATCACCATCATGCGCATGGAGGAGGGGCTGGACACCGGCCCCATGCTGCTGCGCGAGAGCCTGCCACTCACGCCGCGCTCCACCACGCCCGAGGTGCATGACGCGCTGGCCGAGATGGGCGCGCGCCTGATCCTGCGCGCCCTGGACGAGAACCCGCCCGCCACGCCGCAGCCCGAGGCGGGCGTCACCTACGCGCCCAAGCTGACCAAGGCCGATGGCGCGCTGGATTTCACGCAGCCCGCCACGGCGCTCGACGCCCGCATCCGCGCCATGAACCCCTGGCCCGGCGCCTTCTTCACCCATGGCGGCGAGGCGCTGCGCGTGCTCGCCGCCGAACCCGCCGAGGGGCATGGCCCGCCCGGCACCATCCTGCACGGCTTCACCGTGGCCTGCGGCACCGGCGCCCTGCGCCTCACCCGCCTGCAACGCCCCGGCCGCGCGCCGCTCGACGCCGATTCCTTCCTGCGCGGCTACAACCTGCCGCCCGGCACGGTCCTGGGCGGATGACCGCCTACGCCCTGCTGGTGGAGTATGATGGCGCGGGGCTGGTGGGCTGGCAGCGCCAGCCCAACGGGATGTCCGTGCAGGAGGCGATCGAGACCGCCGCCACGCCGCTGAATGGCGGCGCGACGCCACTCGCCACCGCCGCCGGCCGCACCGATGCGGGGGTGCATGCCGAGGGGCAGGTGGTGCATCTGGACCTCGCCGCCGACCTCCCCCCTGCCCGGCTGCGCGCGGCGCTGGATTTCCACCTGCGGCCCCAGCGCATCGCCATCCGCGCCGCCTGCCTGGCGCCCGAGGGCTGGTCGCCGCGCTTCTCGGCCGTGCGGCGGCACTACCGCTTCCGCATCCTGAACCGCCCGGCCAAGCCCGCGCTGGAGGAAGGGCGCGTCTGGCACGTGCCGCTGCCCCTCGACGCCGCCGCCATGCATGAGGCCGCGCAGGCCTTGCTCGGCAAGCATGATTTCTCGGCCTTCCGCGCCGCCTCCTGCCAGGCCGAGCACGCCATCCGCACGCTGGACCGGCTGGATGTCACGCGCTGGGGCGAGGAGGTGGTGATCCATGCCTCCGCCCGCAGCTTCCTGCACCACCAGATCCGCAACCTGGCGGGCACGCTGCACATGGTGGGGCTGGGCCGCCGACCCGTCTCCTGGCCGCGCGAATTGCTGGACGGGCGCGACCGCCGCCGCGCCGGCCAGACCGCGCCGCCGGAGGGGCTGGTCTTCCTGGGCGTGGACTACGACCCGCCCTTGCCCTGGGTCACTTCGGACCGGGCTTGACCGGTTCCGCCCCGCCGGGTTCGCCCGGCAGCGCAAAGCCCGCCAGCGCCTGCCAGACGCGCAGCACGAAGGCATCGTCCCGCCCGCCATGACCGAGCGCCCGCTGCGCCACGAACAATTGCAGCGCCTGGGCGGCGAGCGGCACGGGAAGCGCGGCCTCCCGCGCCATGCCCTCCACGAGGCCGAGATCCTTCACGAAGATGTCGCCCGCCGAAAGCGGCGTGTCGTCGCCCGCCAGCACATGGGCCATGCGGTTCTCGAACATCCAGGAATTGCCGGCCGCACTCGTCACCACGCCATAGACGGTGTGCGGGTCGAGGCCGGAGCGCAGCGCCAGCGCCATGGCCTCGGCGGCGGCCGCGATGTGCACGCCGGCCAGCAACTGGTGCACCACCTTCATGGCCGCGCCCTGGCCCGGCTCAGTGCCCAAGGACCAGACCTTGCCCGCGATGGCGTCCAGCACCGGCTTCGCGGCGGCGAAGGCGGCGTCGCTGCCGCTGGCCATCACGGTCATGCGGCCCTCGCGCGCGGCCGCGGCGCCGCCGGAGACGGGCGCGTCGAGATAGAGCAGGCCGCGTGACGAAGCCTCGGCGGCCAGGCGCTTCGCATCGGCGGGCGCCATGGTGGCCGAGCAGATCACGACGCCGCCCGGGGCGAGGCGCTGCGCCGCGCCCTCGGGGCCATAGAGCGCCGCCTCGGCCTGGGCGGCGTTGACCGTCAGCACCACCACGGCCGCCTGCCCCGGGTCGAGATCGGCGCCGCGCGCCACGGCGCGGTTGCCGAAGGCCTGGCGCGCGCGCTCCGAGGGGTCCACGCCCGTGACGTCGAGCCCGGCGCGCAGCGCGCTCAGCGCCGCACCCCCGCCCATGCTGCCGAGGCCGATGAAGGCTGTTTTCATGCCATTGATCCTGTCACGGGCTCCAGCTTTCGCGGGCATTCAGCAATTCGGGGTCGAAGCCCGCCAGCTTCTTGTAGCGCGCGGCGGTGCCGGCCAGTTCCTCGTGCGAGATCACGTCGTGCAGCGCCTTGAACCCGTCGGGCGCGCGGCGATGCACCTCCTCCAGCACCAGATCGGGGCCGAGGTCGCGGTTGGCCAGCGTCAGCTTCGCGGTGGGCGGGCGGCGGGCTTCCTCATAGGCGGCAAGCCCCTCCTCGATCCGCCCCGCGCGCGCCAGGTGCAGCGCGAGCTGCCGCGCATCGAGCACCGCCTGCGAGGCGCCATTGGAGCCGATCGGGTACATCGGGTGCGCCGCATCGCCGAGCAGCGTGACGCGCCCCTCGGTCCAGCGCGACAGCGGGTCGCGGTCCACCATGGGGAATTCATAGACGCGCTCGGCGCCACGGATCAGGCCTGGCACGTCCAGCCAGCCCCAGTTCCAGCCCTCGAAATGCGGGAGGAAGAGGTTGCGATCTATCTCGCGATTCCAGTCCTCGCGGCCGGGTGCCTCCTCGGTTCGCATCTCCGCGATCCAGTTGATGACCGCCATGCCGTCCGGCAGTTGCCGGATGGGGTAGCAGACGAATTTTTGCGCATGATGCCCGGCCTGCACCATGGTGGCGCCGGTCAGATAGGCGGGTGCGATGGTGGTGGCGCGCCACAGCATGGCGCCCGACCAGCGCGGCAGGCCCTCATCGGGCGCGAAATACCCGCGAATGGCGGAATGGATCCCGTCCGCGCCGATCAGCGCCGCGCCCCGTGCCGTGCCGCCGCCGGCCAGTTGCGCCGTCACACCCTCGGCATCCTGCGCGAAGCCGGTCACGCGCTGCCCGGTCTCGACCGCGATGCCGCGCGCACGGACCTCGGCCAGCAGCAGCATCTGCAACTCGCCGCGATGGATGGAGTATTGCGGCCAGCGATAGCCGGCGGCCAGGCCCCGATCCTCCCGCCAGATCTCCTGCCCATGGGCGGAGACGTAGCGCAGCTCCTTGGTGGCCACGCCCGTCGCGGCCAGCTTCTCACCGAGGCCGAGCTCCGTCAGCTCCCGCACCGCATGGGGCAGCAGGTTGATGCCGACACCCAGCGGGCGCACCTCGCGCGCGGATTCCAGCACGCGCGGCGCGAAGCCCGCGGCCTGGAGGGAGAGGGCCGCCGTCAGCCCGCCAATGCCGCCGCCGGCGATGAGGATGGGGGTCGCCATGGCGTTCAGCCCAGCGCCCGGCGGAGCCATTCGGCCCACATCAGCGCCGCCGCGTCCTGCCCGCGCGGGGTGACGATCTGCGCGCCCAGCGGCAGGCCGCGCGGCCCGGTGCCGGCGGGAATGGTGACGCAGGGCGTGTGCAGCAGCGTCCAGAGCGAGTTGAAGACGGGCGTGCCGGTGAAATCAATGCCCTCCGGCGCCTCGCCGGGAGCGGAGGGCGTCAGCACCGCGTCATACCCCGCGATGGCGTCCGCGAAACCGGCCTGCGCGGCGGCGAAGGCGGCGCGGGCCTCCAGCAGTTTTTCGGGCGGCTCGGCCATGGCCCAATCCATGTTGGTCCGCATGGCGGGGCTGAGCTGGGCGCGGGCGTGGTCAATTTCCCAGGCCAGGGCCTGGGCGCTTTCCATGTGCATGACATGGGCATGGGCGGCGAAGGCGGCGTCGAAGAGGGCGGGCAGGGTGACGGGCGTCACGGTCGCGCCCGCGCGGCGGGCGGCCTCGGCCACGCGTTCCATATGGGGCGCGGTCTCGGGCCCGGCCTCCTCCGTCGCGCCCATGACGAGGGCGAGCTTCGGCGCGCGGGGCGCCTCGGCCGGGCCGTGGTCCAGCCCCGTCAGCGCCGACATGGCCAGCGCGGCATCGGCCACGCTGCGCGCCATGACGCCGATGGTGTCCAGGCTCTCGCTCATCACCTTCATCCCCGCCCGGTGCAGCGTGCCGTAGCTCGGCTTGACGCCCACCGCGCCGCAGAAGGCCGCCGGGCGGATGATGGAGCCCGCAGTCTGCGTGCCGAAAGCGAGATGCAGCATCCCCGCCCCCACCCCCGCCGCCGAACCCTGGGAGGACCCGCCCGGCGTGTGCTTCGGATTGTGCGGGTTGGTGGTGGCGCCGGGGAAGCGCGTGGCGAATTCCGTCGTCACCGTCTTGCCCGCGATGACCGCCCCCGCCCGCCGCGCCAGCGCCACGCAGGCCGCATCCGTGCGCGGCCGGTGCCCCGCCCAGATGGGCGAGCCGTATTGCGAGGGCTGGTCGGCGGTGTCGAGCACGTCCTTCACCCCGAAGAACAGGCCGGCCAGCTTCCCCTTGCTGGGCGCCGCATCCACCGCCGCCGCCTGGCGCCGCACCATGGCAGGATCCAGATGGGCGAAGGCCCGCACCACCGGCTCGCGCCGCGCGATGACGTCGAGCATGGCCTCCGCCAGCTCCCGGGCCTTGAGGGTGCCGGCGGCGATGCGGGAAGCGGCGTCGGTGGCGGAGAGTTCGGCGGGGTGGGTCATGAACCCAGCGTAATCGCGTGTGGCCCCGGCTGTGAACCATCCCCCGAGCAGCCCTATATGGAAGAGATGGTCCGCACCACCGCCCTTCCCTCCGGCGCCCTCCGGCATGAGCTGGGGGTGGCCGCCTCGGCACTGCCCGCCGTGCCGCCCGCCGCGCTGGAAATCGCCTGGGAGGTGGCGCGCGAGGGCGCCTCGGCCGGGCATTGGGGGCCGCCCCGCCTGCTCGCCTTCGCCGATGGGCGCGAGATGGCCCTGACCGACCCCGACGCCGCCGCCTGGGCCGAGGCCATGGACCGCCATGCCGGGCTCGATTCGCTGGCGGGCGTGGCGCTCTGCCTGCGCCTGCTGGCGCTGGTGGAGGCCATGGGGCGGGCCGAATGGCTGCGCGGCTTCTTCGCCATCGGCCGGCGCGGCGTGGAATTCCACCCGCTTCTGCTCGCCGCCGCCGCCCGCGCGCCGATTGATGCCACGGGCCGTTTCGAGGATCGCGCGATGCGTGCCATGCTGTCGCGGACCCTTCCACCCGACGCATCCCGCGTGCCCGCCTGACGAAAGCCCCGCACATGCCCCGCGCCGCCGCCCTGCTCCTGCCCGTATTGCTGCTCGCGGGCTGCGCCCAGGGCTTCGCGCCGCCGCCGCCCCCGCCCGGCGCGCGCAGCAGCAACCCCGAGGTGGTGGCCGCCTGCCGCAGCCAGGCCGCCTCGGTCATCACCCGCCAGGACCGCGGGCAGCTCATCCGCGAGGATGAGCGCAACAGCCGCCTGGGTTCCGAGACCACGGGCTCGCTGGCCTTCCGCGCGCCGATCGACCGCCTCAGCCGCGAATACCGCTTCGAGCAGATGGTGGATGAATGCGTGCGGGCCAACACGCGCGACACCGCGCCGGCCGCGCCACCCCCCGCACCGGTGGGCCGCTGACCCTGCCTGCCTTCGGCGCGCTCGGGCGCGCCCTCTCTCATCGTGACGCGCGCATCTTCTTCTCGGCCAGCCTCACCGCCTGGACCGGGCTCTGGATGCACCGCATCGCCGTCATGTGGCTGGCCTGGGAGCTGACGGGCTCCGCCTTCTGGGTCGGCATGGTGGCCTTCTGCGACCTGGCACCCGCGGTCGTCTTCAGCCCCATCGCGGGCGCCGTGGCCGACCGCATGGACCGCGTGCGCCTGACCATGATCGCCCAGGGCGTCATCGGCGCGCAGGCCGGCTGCATCGCCCTGCTGGTGGCCACGGGGCAGATCGGCATCGAGATCCTGCTGGTCTTCGAGGTGATCGGCGGCATCGCGGCAAGCTTCGCCCAGCCCGCCCGCCAGGCGCTGATGCCAGGCCTGGTGCCGCGCGCCGACCTGCCGGCCGCGGTCGCCGCCAATTCGCTGGCCTTCAACGTGGCGCGCTTCCTGGGGCCGGCCATGGCGGGGCCCATGATCGCGTTTGGCGGCGTGGTGCCGGCCCTGCTGTGCAACATGGCGGCCTATGCGATCGCCTCCGCCAGCCTGCTGACCATGCGGGTGGACCCCGCCCACCGCCAGGGCCACAAGCCCGAGGCCTCCCTGCTGGCCGAGACGGTGGAGGGCATGCGCTATGCCGCGAGCCACCCGGGCATCGGCCCCATCCTGATCTTCGCCGGCATCACCGCCATCCTGCTGCGCGGGGTGCAGGAGGTGCTGCCCCCCTATGTGGACCGGCTCTTCGGCCAGGGGGCGCCGGGGCTCGCGCTGCTGACGGCCTCCATCGGCGTGGGCGCGCTGGTGGGCGGGCTGTGGGTCGCCTCGCGCGGGCGGCTGGAGGGGACGACGCGGCTCGCCGTGGTGGGCGTCACCTTGCAGGCCGGCGTGGCGGCGGCCTTTGTGGCGACCGGCAACTTCGCCTTCGCGGTGCTGTGCGGGGCACTCTATGGCGCCTGCGCCACCATGCACGGGATTTCCGTGCAGACGCTGTGCCAATCGGCCGCGCTGACCCGCATGCGGGGGCGGACGCTGGCGCTGTGGGGCCTCATCACCCGCGCCTGTCCCGCGCTGGGCGCGCTGATCCTGGGCACGGCCGGCGAATTGTTCGGCATGCGCGTGCCCACGGTGGTCGCGGCCGCGCTCGCTTTCCTGGTCTGCATCTGGGCGGTGACACGGATGCGCGCCTGGGCGAAAGAACTCGAGAATCCGCAATGAGGAGTGACACGCCATGCTGAACGCCGCGATCGTGGGAATGGGCCGCTGGGGCCAGACGCTGGTGGACAGCGTCCAGGGCCGCAACGACGCCGGCATCCGCTTCGTGGCCGGCAGCACGGGCACGCGCAGCAAGGCGGAGGCCTATGCGGCGCAGAAGGGCATCACGCTGCTCGACACATACGACCAGGTGCTGGCCCACCCGGAGGTGAAGGCCGTGGTGCTGGCCACCCCCCACGCGCAGCACGCCGACCAGGTCATCGCCGCCGCCCGCGCCGGCAAGCATGTCTTCGTGGAGAAGCCCTTCACGCTCACCAAGGCCAGCGCCGAGGCCGCCGTGGAGGCCTGCGCCAAGGCCGGCGTGGTGCTGGCGCTGGGCCACAACCGCCGCTTCCTGCCCGCGGTGGGCGAGATGAAGTCCATGCTGGAGGGCGGCAAGCTCGGCACGCTGCTGCATGTGGAGGGGCAGTTCAGCGGCCCGGGCGGCTTCGCCTACAAGCCCGGCGCCTGGCGCGCGGACCGCGCCGAGAGCCCGCTGGGCGGCATGGGCGGCATGGGCATCCACATGGTGGACATGATCATCAACCTGGCCGGCCGCTTCCGCGACGTGCGGGTGCTGAGCCATGCCCGCGTCCTGCCCACCATTGACGACACCACCGCCATGCTGGCCACGCTGGAGAGCGGCGCCACCCTCACCTTTGCGACCCTCGCCGCGAGCCCGCGCTTCTGGCGCGTGGCCCTGTTCGGCACCGAGGGGCTGGTGGAGTTGCGCGGGCATGAGCAACTCTTCTTCCGCGCCCGCGAGGGGAATGAGGAATGGGTGCGCGACTTCCCCGTGACCGACATCGAGGCCGCGGAGCTGGAAGCCTTCGCCGCCGCCGTGGCGGGCGGCCCGGCCTATCCGCTGCCGGTGGCGGATGCCATCCATGGCGTGGCCGTCTTCGAGGCGATGATGGGCGCCGCGGCCTCGGGCAGCGCCTACGCCGTGGCGTGACGGCGTGGGGCCGGGCGCGCCCCGGCCCCGCTATCCCAGGGTGAAGATGGCCTCGCGCGTGCCGCCATGCAGGTAGAAGCCATCCATCCCGCCTGATTTCAGCCGCCAGCTGTGGGTGTAGAAGAACCACCAGCCATCCCGGTTGATGCCGAAATTGGTGGCGAGGAACCGGCCGGGGTCGGCCTCGTTCGTGAGATAGGTGGACGGCTCCACGACGTGGAATTCCTGCCCGTCGAACTTCCGTTGCAACTGCCCATGCTGGGCCAAGGCCTGCGCTTCGCCGCTCGGCATGCCCCTCGCCTTGTTCGCGTGCATGACGAGGCATCCCCCATCGCCCGCCTGGGAGCCGACGCCCAGCGAGCAGCCATCCATGTTCGCCGTGAACATCACCCGCGACTGGTTGTTGAGCGTGCCCTGCGTGACCTTGTTCTGCCGGTAGCCCAGCCAGAAGATCGGCAGCATCTCGTTGCGCGCGCATCCCGCCACGTCGTTGGACAGATAGAACACCTTGGCACCCGGGCGGTTCAGCACCATCGGCGGGCCCTGCATCTCCTTGATGGTGATGACGTGGGCGCGGCTCTGGCTGATGTCCACCGTGTTGTTCCAGTCGAAGAACTGGCACCGCACGATGTGTCGCCCCATGAACTCCACCGGGTCGCGCACGAAGTCCGAACGATCGGTCATGGGGTTTCTCCCGCCCAGGTTGCATGACGCTAGACGGCTTCGCACGGACGATGGAAGCGCGGCCTGCCTTCCGCCGCCCGGCCGGGCGGGTTACACGCGGGGGGTCACCACAGGCAGGAGGACCCCCGCCCGATGAGCAAGATCAACCGCACCGGCAGCAACGAGATTCTCTCGAGCGCCGTCGAGTATCACAACTTCGTTTTCTGCGCGGGCATGACCGCCGATGACCTGACGCAGGACATCACGGGCCAGACCCGCCAGGTGGTCGCCAAGATCGACGCCATGCTGGAGGCGAACGGCACCGACAACACCCGCCTTCTGCAGGCGCAGATCTGGCTGAAGGACATCCGCGACCGCGACGCCATGAACAAGGTGTGGGTGGAGTGGCTGGGCAGTGCCGGCCGCCCCGCGCGCGCCTGCGTGGAAGCGAACATGGCGAGCCCGCGCCATCTGGTCGAGATCATGGTCACGGCCTGCAAGTAACGAAGCCTTCATCCGCCCCGGCTGGTCACTACAACCGGGGCGGGTGGGCCCGCCCTGACGGCGATTAATTTCAGCTTGATGAATTTGGGCTAAAATAAGGCACGATTGGGGCAGGGCTTCCTCACCAAGGCGCGGCGATTATACACTTTCTATACTGTGACTTTTTGGCCGCAACACTGTTGCATGATTCTCCAACACCGGCTCCCTTAGGACATCCGTCCTTATTTCGCGGCCTATCCACCCCCCTATCCGACGAATCACGGCACATTGCGCCATGTATCGGTCAATCGGGTTGCCCCGCGTGCAACCACCGCATACCCGGTTTGCACGCACCGACGATATCCGTCGGCCGCGGTCCAGGAGGGATCGGAATGCGCCACGTGGCCGCCATATTCGCGATGAGCCTGGCTCTGAGCTGGGCACCTGATGCCTATGCCGCCCGCGGCGACGCCCGCACCGAAACCCGCAACCCGACCGCCACCAGCCGCCCCGCGGCAACCCGCCCCGCCCCCGCCCGCACCACCTCGGGCCAGCGGGCCGCAACCTCCCGTGGCATTTCCTGCGTGCCCTATGCGCGCCAGGTCACCGGCATGGACATCAGCGGCAATGGCCGCGACTGGTGGCACAATGCCGCCGGGCGCTATGCCCGCGGCCAGCGGCCGGAGCGTGGCTCCATCCTCTCCTTCCCCGCCTCGGGCGGCATGCGGATGGGCCATGTGGCCGTCGTCTCGCGCGTGGTGGATAGCCGGGTCATCGAGATCGACCACGCGAATTGGGGCGGCCCCGGCATCCGCAGCGGCAGCGTCATGCGCGGCGTGCGCGTGATGGATGTCTCGGACGCCAATGACTGGACCCGCGTGCGCGTGCAGGTCGGCCACAGCGCGGAGGCCTTCGGCCGCGTCTATCCGACCCATGGCTTCATCCACAACCGCCCGGCCGGCAGCATGGTCGCGCAGGCCGCGGCACCCGCCGCCCCGGCCCAGCGTGCGCATGCGCCCCTGACGGCGCAGCAGCTCGCCGAGGCGCGGCGGTAACACCGCCTTCCCGCCCGAAGTGCATTCCACGCGCATTAGGTTCTTCCCAAGCCTGGCTTTGGCTGCCTAACCTTCCTTCCATCAAAGGGAGGAAAACACTCATGAATCGTCGCAGCGTGCTCACGCTTGCGGGGGCTTCGGCCCTTGGTGCCGGAACCCTCGCGGCACCCGCCCTCGCCCAGGGCGCCTGGCAGCCCGACCGTCCCATCCGCGTCATCGTCCCCTTCCCGCCCGGCGGCGCCACCGATGTCTGGGCACGCCTCGTCACCGAGACGATGGGCGAGATCATGCGCGCCACCTTCGTGGTGGAAAGCCGCTCGGGTGCGGCGGGCATGATCGGCGCCGAGGCGGTGGCCCGCGCGCCGGCCGATGGGCACACGCTGCTCTTCACCATCACCTCGCTCGTGCAGTCCCCGGTCGTGCTGCGGCAGCATCCCTATGACGCGGTGCGCGACTTCACGCCCATCGGCCAGATGGGCACCACCACGCTGATCTTCATGAGCCGCGCGGCCCTTGGCCCCCGCAACCTCGCGGAGTTCATCACCTTCGCGCGCGAGCGATCGCAGCGTCGGCAGGGGCTCAACCTCGGCTCCTGGGCCGCCGGGTCCAGCGCGCATGTCTTCGCGCTGGCGCTGAACAACCAGCTCAACCTCGGCATGACGCATGTGGCCTATCGCGGCGAGGCGCCCATGCTCTCCGCCTATCTGGGGCAGGAGGTGGATTGCGGCATCAATTCCCTCACCACCATGCGCCCGCATATCGAGAGCGGCACCATGGTCCCGCTGGCGGCGCTGGGTGATGCCCGTGCGGGCGGGCTGCCCAATGTGCCCACCTTCGTGGAGCAGGGGCATGACATCGGCCGCGGCTGGAGCGGCTTCGTGGGCATGCTGGCCCCGGCCCGCCTGCCGGAACGCGTCCATACCCGCCTGGCCGAGGCCTTCCGTGAGACCATGGCGCGCCCGGCCCTGCAGGCGCGGCTACGACAGATGGACACGGACCCGATCTGGCTCGGGCCCCAGGAGTTCGGCGCGGCGATCGAGCGGGTGCGGTCGCGCTGGATCGAGATCACCTCGGGGATGGATTTGCAGATGGGATAATCCCCACGAAGTTTTCGGCGGACGTCACGCCTGCGGCGTGAGCGCCGCCGAAACCTTCGCGGGGGCCCCGAATTATTCCCCACGAAATCGCTTCGCGCTTTCGTGGGGGCCCCGGTTTGGTGTTGATCCTGCCGGGGATTCTCCGTTGGCGCGGCGAAGCCGCGCCGCCGATCGGGGCTTTCCGGGGATCGGGGGCACGGCCCTCGGCCCCCGGTTCAGGTCACACCGGGCGGGGGCGTTCCAGTTCGGGCAGGACCAGTTTGCGCACGGCCACCTCGCCCGCCTCGGCCACGCGCTCAGGGCCGATGGCGGCCAGCTTGTCGTCGGCGTTGCGCCAGGTCTTGTAGTCGTCGCGGTAGTCCCAGCCCATGCCCTCGGCCAGCAGATGCACCCAGTTCAGCACGCGCACGCCGTGGTCGCGCTCCAGCCCCACCATCTCGCGGTGGCAGGAGTGGAAGATGGTGACCAGCGTGTCCGCGCCCGATTCCCGCACCGCGTCCAGCGTGGCGCGCAGATGGTCCGGCAGGGCGCCAGGCACATTCGCCAGGCCGAAGCACATGTAGGAGGCGCCGCGCAGGGGGTGATCCACATGCTCCGCCCCCGGGATCATCGAAAGCAGCCCGGGGATGATGTCGTTCACCGGCACCTGCTTGTGGAAGCCCACATGCCGGTCCACCAGGAAGCGCGCCTTCACTTGGTGGGTCAGCAGCGGGGCCAGGGCCTCGCGCCGCTCCCACAGCGCCTCGCACAGGTGACGGCTGTCGAACTCCTGTTCCTTCGACTGCCCCATGAAGTCGTCGAGGTTCATGTGGCAGGAGGGGCACCAGGTGATGACGCGGTTGGCACCGCTGGCCGCGAACTTGTCCATGGTGCGGTCGGCCATGCCTTCCGCGATGCGCGGCGTGCTCTCCTTGGGGCTGCCGCAGCAGGCGCCCGGCCCGCCGACCGGCGCGGCGCCCACGCCCACCGCTTCGAGCAGACGCTGGCTCAGGCGAATGATCTCGCCATGGCGCGTCATGTTGCAGCCATACCAGAAGAGGTTCTCGGTCACAGCCATTGCCTCTGCTCCTCCTCGGTGAAGCCCAGCCGGGCGAAGACCTTCACGCGCGACATGGTCTCGGAGGCATCGCGCTTGGGCAGCGCGCCCGTCTCGTTCGCGCGCCACTTGGCGAGGCGCAGCATCAGCATGGGGTTCACCTCATGCGGGCAGGCGGCGTTGCAGCTGCCCGTGCGGGTGCAGGCGGCGATCCAGGCCAGCGCGGCAGGGTCGGAGGGCCCGCCCGCCAGCGCGTCCAGCACGCCGCGCACAAGGTCCGGTGCCGCGGCGCCCTGCGCGGCCGGCGCGTAGGGCAGCATGGGACAGGCCTCCGCGCAGGCGCCGCAGTGCGTGCAGGCGTCCAGCATCCGCGCCGTCTCGCTGGCGCGGAGCGCCGACCAGTCCTCGTGGCGTGCTACCATCCGTTGACGCGGTCCCATGTGGCGATCACCTGGCGTGATCCGTCCACCACATGATAGCGCTCATAGGCCGCCGCCGTCAGGCAGGAATGGTTGGGGGCGACGCGCAGCTTCGTGCCCACGGGCAAGTCGGGCATGGGCGTCGCCTCGCCATGCTCCTGGTGGACGCGGGTGATGATGGCCTCGCCATGCGTGCGCTGCCCGTCCAGGTCCAGCACCAAGCCGAAACCGTAGTCGCGCGGGGCCTTCTCCGTGCTGCGGTCCTTGGACAGCGCCAGCGCGCCTGCATCAAGCAACAAGGCTCCGCGCGCGGGCTTGCGGCCGATCACGCTGGTCAGCACCGTCACCGCGATGTCCTGCTCGGGATGGGTGCCGAGCTGCGCCTGGAACAGGTCGCCGAACATATAGACCCCGGCGCGCACCTCCGTGATGCCGGCGAGCGACTTCGCGTGCAGCGCGGTGGGCGAGGAACCGAGGCTCACGATCTCGACCGTCAGCCCCGCCTCGCGCAGCGCCTGCGCGGCGCCGGCCACGCCCGCGCGTTCCTGCTCGGCGATGGCCTCCATCTCGGCCGCGCTCCGCCCGCCATAGGAATGGCCCGCATGGGTGAAGATGCCCGCGAGCCGCTGGCCCAGCGCGCGGGCCACGGGCAGCGCCTCGGCCGGCGGCACGCCGCCGCGGCCCTCGCCCACATCCACCTCGACCAGGGCGCGGAGCTTGCCCGGATGCGCGGCGATGGCGGCGGCGGCCTCGGCATCATCGGTGATGATTTTCACATCGGCGCCGGCGGCGTTCAACGCCGCCACCGCATCCAGCTTCTGCGGCGTGATGCCGACGGCATAGATCTGGTCGCGCCAGCCGGCTTCCGCGAAATACCGCGCCTCGGCCAGCGTGCTGACGGTGATGGGGCCGTGGTTGGGCGCGGCCAGCGCCGCCACCTCGCGCGACTTCGCGGTTTTCAGGTGCGGGCGCAGCACCACGCCCGGGTGGCGCGCCATGGCGCGCTCCATCAGCGCCAGGTTGCGCTTCAGCACGCCCAGGTCGAGCACCAGGCAGGGGGTGGGCAGGTCATCGAGGGTCATGTCAGCGCAACCTCAGCACGGCGATTTCGAGGGCGTAGTTCCCTGCCCCGGGCGGGCGGTCCAGCAGCATTTCCACCTCCGCCCCCGGCAAGGTCCAGATGATGCCGTGCTGCGCGGGCACGCGGGTTTCGCGCAACAGGGTGGCCTCGGGCAGGCAATCGGGAATGGCGCGGCGCAGCTGGCGGTAGAGGCGCGGCGCCTGGGCGCGGGTTTCCTCATGCTCGGCAAGCGTCGCGTGGAAGCTCGCGGCATGTTCCCGCCCGGGCGCGTGGTCGGTCTGGCGCAGGCTGCGCAGGGCGCCGGGGAAGACCACGTCGCCCTCGGGGATGTCCCGGAAATCACCGGGCGCCGCGGCCACGACGCGGCGCAGGGCCTCGCAGAAGGCATCCTCCGCCCAGGCCGGGGCGGCGGCCAGCAGCAAGGCTGTGAAAAGGACCCTCAGCGCCACGCGCTCTCCTCGTCCAGCGGCAGGACGGGGCGGGGCAGCTTCGTCCAGTCGAAGCGCGACAGGATGGGCGAGGTGAGGCCCGGCGCATCCACCTCCACGATGCGTTCGTGGTCGAAGAACTCGTCGAAGCCGCCGCGAAAATGCCCGCGCGACTTCACGACGACGCAGCGCGCGGCGCCCACATCAATGCCCAGATGCTCCAGGAAGGCCGGGTCCGCGCATTGGGTGCGGCCCTCGATCACCACCACCTCGATGCCCCCCAGCCGCAGCCGCGCGGTGGCGCCGAGGCGCATGGCCGTGCCCTTGAAGATGCCGCGCCGCCCCGTGACCTTGCCGTCGGAGAGCGCCACCACCTCGGCTTCGGCGGAAAAGGGGCGGGAGAAGGGGTCCTGGCCGGAATCGCGGTTGAAGCGGGCCTCGAAGCGGGCGCCGAGCCCCTTGGCATGGGCCTCGCGCGCCAATTCGGGGTCATGGATCACGCCGAAGACGGCACCCTGCACGCCCGCGCGGTGGAAGGCCTCCAGCAGCCACATGGTGTTGCCGCGCCCGCCACCGCCCGGGTTGTCGGCGACATCGGCGAAGGCGAGCGGAACATCACTGGTCAATGCGCGCCGCGTCGCCTCCTCGATGGGCGTCAGCGCGGCCACGAAGCGCGCGCGGCGTTCCCACAAAGCATCCGCCAGCTCATCGGCCAGCGCATCGGCCGCCCCCTGATGCGTGGCGGTGACGATGGCGCACATGCCGTTGAAGGGCGTGTCGCTATAGGCGAAGCCCGCCATCACCGAGACGTTCACGATGCGCGGATCAGCGGCACGTCGTTCCTGGCCGAGATTGATCACCTCCGCGTAGGGCCCGGCCGCCGTCAGCAGCGAGACGGTGGGCGGCACGATGGGCAGGCGGCGATGGGCGCGCACGAAACGCTCGCCGCCCATCAGCCGGCGCAGCAGTTGCGCGGATTCGGCGCCGCGCTCGCGCATGTCGAGATGCGGGTTCGTCAGGTAGCCCACGAAGGCGTCGTTCAGTGCCACATTGGCATCGCTGACATTCACATGCAGGTCATAGCTGCACACCAGCGGCACTTCGCCGAGTTCGGCGCGGATCAGCGCCTGGATGGCGCCCTCCGGGTCATCCAGCACGGTGGTCAGCCCCGCGCCATGCATCACGCAATAGACGCCATCCACGCGGCCGCGCAGCAGGCGCAGCCCCTCGCGCCATTCATCCATCAGGCGCTGGAAGAAGGCGTGGTCCACCGGGCCGTTGGGCTCCGTCATGGCCAGCAGCAGGGGGTGGGGCTGCCAGGGACCGGCGGCGTCCATGTCCGCCACGAAGCCCGGCATCTCGCCCAGGGCGCGGGGGGCGGGGCTGCGAGAATCCTCCAGGATGGCCTGGCCGCGCAGCAGACAGCGCGCGGCGAAGTCGGCCTCGGTCGCCACGGGGGCGAAGCGGTTGCACTCGATGGAAAAGCCCAGGAGGGCGACGCGTTTCATCAGATCTCGACCCCCAGCATCTCGGCATAGCGCGGCGTGGCCTTCAGCCCCGTGCCGGTCAGGACCACCACCGTGCTTTCGCCCGGCGCGACCTGGCCTGACGCCAGCAGCCGCGCGAACCCCGCGGCGGCCTGCGCGCAGGTGGGTTCCACATAGATGCCGCGGCGGGCCAGCATCAAGGAGGCCTCGGCGATCTCGCCCTCCTCCAGCAGCACCGCACCGCCGCCCGACTGGTGCAATGCCGCTACGCATTCGGGCAGGCGCAGCGGCTGGGCGATGGCGGTGCCCTCCGCGATGGTGGGCTTCGCGTCCTCGGCGGGCAGGCCCAGGGCCGCACGCGCGATGGGCCCGCAATGCGCGGGCTGGGCGGCGAAGAGGCGCGGCAGGCGTTCGATCTGTCCCGCCCGCAGCAGCTCGGAGAACCCGATGTAGAGCCCCAGCACGTTCGACCCCGCGCCGCAGGGAATGATCACGTTGTCGGGGGCTGTGAAGCCCAGGTCTTCCCACAGCTCATAGGCCAGCGTCTTGGTGCCTTGCAGGAAGAAGGGGTGCCAGTTGTGGCTGGCGTAGAAGATGCGCTCCGCCTCGCGCTCGGCCGCCTCCGCGCAATCCTGCCGGGTGCCGGGGACGAGGGTGATGGAAGCGCCCGCCGCCCGGCTCTGCACCGTCTTGGCGGGCGAGGTGCTGGCGGGCACGAAGATGGTGGCTGCCATGCCGCCCGCGGCCGCATAGGCGGAGACGGCCGCGCCACCATTGCCCGAACTGTCCTCCAGCACGGCGGTGATGCCCTGTTCGCGCAGGAGCGAGAGCATGACCGAGGCGCCGCGGTCCTTGAAGCTGCCCGTCGGCATGAACCATTCGCATTTCAGCAGCGCCGTGCCGGCCGGCAGCGCCATCTCGATCAGCGGCGTGCAGCCCTCGCCCAGGGTGATGGGTGCCCTCGGCAGGAAGGGGAAGGCGGCGGCGTAGCGCCAGATGCTGCGCACGCCGGTCGCGATGTCGTCGCGCCCGATGCCGGGCAGGTCGGTGAGCAGCAGGGGCGCCCTGCCCTCGCCGCACCAGCGGGGGGTTTCGAGGGGCCAGGCCGTGCCGGTGCGGGGGTCGAGATACTGGGTCATGCGGGGCGGGAGGGTTGCGCGGCGAGGCACTTCGGGCAAGCCTCGCGCCCATGGAAAACGACCTCGCGCGGCTGGCCGCCGAACTTGTGCGGATGGACAGCCGCAGCTTCGTGTCCAACCTGGCCGTGGCCGAACGGCTGGTCGCGGAACTGGAGGGGTTCGAGGTGGAGCGCCTCGATTTCACCGACCCGGCCGGCGTGCCGAAATGCGTGATCGTGGCGCACAAGGGGGGCCCGGGCGGCATCGCCCTCTCCGGCCACATGGACACGGTGCCCGATACGGGCTGGACCACCGATCCCTGGTCCGGCGACATCCGTGACGGCGTGCTGCATGGCTTGGGCAGCGTGGACATGAAGGGCCCGGTCGCGGCCTGCGTCATGGCCGCCCGCGCCGCCCCCCGCGCCACCCTGCTGCTGACCACGGATGAGGAAACCACGAAGCAGGGCGCGCGGCTGATCGCCGAGCAATCCGCCCTCGCCCGCCGCGCCGAGCTGCGCGGAATCGTGGTGGCCGAGCCCACCGCGCTGATCCCCGTTCGCGGCCACCGCGCCCATGTGCTCTTCACCGCGACGGCTGAGGGCGTGCAGAAGCATTCCTCCACCGGCCAGGGGGTGAACGCCAATTGGGCGCTGATTCCCTTCCTCGTCGAGGCGCGCGCCATGTTCGAGCGCCTGCGCGCGGACGAAACGCTGCAAGACCCCGCCTATGACCCGCCCTTCAGCGACTTCAACCTGGTGCTGGACAATCACGGCACGGCGGTGAACGTGACGGTGCCGCGCGCCACGGCCCGCATCAAGTTCCGCTATTCCGCGCGCGTGGACCCCGCGCCCGTGGTGGAGGCCATGCGCCGCGCCGCCCGCGCCCAGGGCATCACGCTGGAAGAGGCCTATGAGGGCCGCCCGCCCGAACTGCCCGAGGACCACCCGCTGATCCGCGCGGCCCAGCGCGCCACCAACGCCGCCCCCCGCACCGCGCCCTATGGCACCGATGCCTCGGAGTTGCAGGCGCTTGCGCCCTGCGTGGTGCTGGGGCCCTCGGTGATGGCCACCGCCCACACGCCGCATGAGCATGTGCCGCTGGATGATCTCAACAGGGCGGTGCCGGTGCTGCGCCGCCTGCTCGACGCTTGACGAACAAGAACACACGGAAACTGTCACATGGATTTCTCCACCCTCGATCCGATGATCCGGCCGCGCTCCATCGCCATCATCGGCGCCTCGGATGATGCGACGCGCATCGGCGGCCGGCCCATCGCCTATATGAAGCAGCGCGGCTTCCAGGGGACCATCTTCCCCGTGAACCCGAAGCGCCCCAGCGTGCAGGACATCAAGGCCTTCGCCGATGTGGCGAGCCTGCCCGAGACGCCGGATGTGGGCCTGATCGCCGTGCCCGGCGAGGCCGCCATCGAGGCCATCGAGGCGCTGGGCCAGAAGGGCACCAAGGCCGCCATCGTCTTCACCGCGGGCTTCGCGGAGGTGGATGAAAAGGGCGCGGCCGCCCAGGCGCGCATGGTGGCGGCGGCGAAGCGCCACGGCATCCGCATGCTGGGGCCCAATTGCCTCGGGCTGTTCAACGACGCGATCGGTTTCTACCCGATCTTCTCGTCGAGCTTCGAGCAGGGCTGGCCCATCGCGGGGCGCATCGGCATCGCCTCCCAATCGGGCGCCTATGGCACCCATGTCTATTCGCTGGCGCGCAAGCGCGGCATCGGCACGGGTGTGGTCGTCACCACCGGCAATGAGGCCGAGGTGGCGCTGGGCGATGTGCTGGGCTGGATGGCGCACAGCCCGGACGTGGACGTGATCTGCGCCTATGCCGAGGGCATCCGCGAGAGCGACAAATTCCTGGCGGCGCTGGACCTCGCCCGCCGCAACCGCAAGCCCATCGTGATGATGAAGGTGGGCAAGAGCGAGCTGGGCGGTGCCGCCGCGCAGTCGCACACCGCCTCCATCGCGGGCGATGACGCGGTGACGGATGCGGTGCTGAGCGAATATGGCGTGGTCCGCGCCCGCAACACGGAGGAGCTGCTGGACATCGCCTATACGGCGACGAAGCGCATCTATCCGGTGGGCAACACGCTGGGCGTCATGACCGTCTCCGGCGGCGCGGGCGTGCTGATCTCGGACGTGGCGGAAAGCCTGGAATTTCCCATGCCCGCCATGCCCGAGGCGGCGCAGGCGAAGCTGCGCGGCTTCGTGCCGTTCTGCGCCCCGCGCAACCCGGTGGACTGCACCGCCCAGGCCTTCAACCAGATCGAGCTGATCGGCGAATTCACGCGCTCCATGGTGGAGGAAGGCGGCTACACCTCCTGCCTCGGCTTCTTCACCCAGGTGGGCGGGTCCAAGACCAATGCGCCCAAGGTGCGGGCGCAGATGAAGGCCGTGATGCAGGACCATCCGGACCGGCTCTGGGCGCTGTGCATCATCGCCTCGGACGAGATGGTGCGCGAATACGAACAGGACGGCTTCCTGATCTATGAGGACCCGACGCGGGCCGTCGCCGCGCTGCACGCCATGGGCCGCTTCGGCGAGGCCTTCGCGCGCGTGGCCTCAGCACCCCCCGCCGCGCCTTCCGTGACCCTGCCCGCCAAGACCCCCACCGAGGCGGAGGGCAAGCGCATCCTGACCGAAGCCGGCATCCCCGCCGTGCCGGAGCGCGCCTGCGCCGATGTGGACCAGGCCATCGCCGCCGCCCGCGCATTCGGCTTCCCGGTGGTGATGAAGATCCTCTCGCCCGACATCCTCCACAAGAGCGAGATCGGCGGCGTGCTGCTGGACGTGAACAGCGTGGACGCGGTGCGCGAGGGCTTCTCCACGCTCCTGCGCCGCGCCGGCGAAAAGGCGCCGACGGCGCATATCGAGGGCGTGCTGGTGGCCAAGCAGATCAAGGGTGCCACCGAGATGGCGCTCGGCATCCTGCGCGACCCCGTCTTCGGGCCGGTGGCCATGGTCGGGCTGGGCGGCATCTTCATCGAGGTGCTGAAGGACGTCGCCTTCCGCCGCTGCCCCTTCGGCGAGGCGGAGGCGGAACAGATGATCCGCTCGCTGAAAGGCTTCCCGCTGCTGGACGGCGCGCGCGGGCGGCCCAAGGCGGATGTGGCGGCGCTCGCCAAGGCGCTCGCCAACCTCTCGGCCTTCGCCGCCGCCGCCGGACCGCGCCTGGCCGGCGTGGACATCAACCCGCTGCTGGTGCTGCCCGAGGGTGAAGGCGCCTATGCCGCCGATGCCGTGCTGGAGATCACGCCGTGATCAACGAACAGCATCTGCTGAACTATCCCATCCCGGAAATCCGCCAGACCCTGCGCTGGCAGGATGTGGCGCTGTATAACCTCAGCGTGGGCCTGGGCCAGGACCCGATGGACAAGGCCCAGCTTCCCTACACCTACGAACCGCAAATGACCGCCCTGCCCTCCATGCCCGTCGTGCTGGGCTATCCGGGCTTCTGGCTGAAGGCGCCGGACACGGGGGTGGATTGGGTGAAGGTGGTGCATGGCGAGCAGTCGCTCATCCTGCACCGGCCTGTGCCCGTCTCGGGCGAGATCATCGGGCGGTCCAGCGTCACCGGCATCGTGGACCGCGGCCCCGGCAAGGGGGCGCTGATCTACTCGGACCGCGTGGTGCTGGACGCCGCCACCGGCGAGAAGATCGCCACACTCGAAAGCACCACCTTCGCGCGCGGCGATGGCGGCTTCGGCGGCAAGTCGGGCCCCGTGAAGCCCCCCCACCCCGAGCCCGCAGGCGCGCCCGAGATCACCTGCGACCTCGCCACCCGCCCCGAGCAGGCCGCCTATTACCGCCTGAACGGCGACTTCAACCCGCTGCACATAGACCCCGACGTGGCGACGAAGGCCGGCTTCCCCCGCCCCATCCTGCACGGTCTCTGCACCTTCGGCGTGGTCTGCCACGCGCTGCTGCGCGAGATGTGCGGCTATGACGCCACGCGCTTCGGGCGGATGGATCTGCGCTTCTCCTCGCCCGTCTATCCGGGTGAGACCATCCGCACCGAGATCTGGCACGAGGAAGGGGGTGCGGCCTTCCGCGCCCGCGTCGTCGAGCGCGACATCGTCGTGGTCAGCAATGGCCGTTTCCGCTTCGCCTGAAAGGACGAGACATGAACATCACCTATGACCACATCCACCTCCGCACGGCCGACCATGAGGCCGCCGCGCAATGGTTCGTGGACATGCTGGGCGGCGCCATCACCGGCCGCATCACCACGGGCAAGCCGCGGGTGGATGTGAAGCTTGGCGGCGCCACCATCCTCATCACCCAGGCGGAGGCCAGCGACCTCACGGCGCCCGATGGGCTGAACAAGGGCATCGACCATTTCGGCTTCGCGGTGAAGGGGCTGGATGGCGTGGTGGCGGAGCTGAAGTCGAAGGGCGTGGTCTTCACCATGGAGCCGAACGAGGCCCGCCCCGGCATCCGCATCTGCTTCATCAAGGGGCCGGAGAACATCTCGATCGAGCTGCTGGAGCGGTCCTAAACCCCTCTGAGCCACTCCAGCAGCGGCTCCACCACCGGCGATTGCCCGGCGGCATCGCCGAAAAGGCACATCTCGGCGGTCCCCAGCGGGGGCAGGTGGTCCAGTTCCACCAGCCCCTCGGGCAGGCCGGTGCGGCCCATGACGCTGGCGGCGAAGCCCGCCTCGGCCGCCGCCGCGACGCCCATGAGGCTGGGCGAGGTGTAGACCACCTCCGACGCCACGCCCGCCCGCGCCAGCGCCGTCAGCGCCCGGTCGCGGAACATGCAGCCCTGGGGCAGCATGGCCAGCGGCAGGGGCCGGCCGGGGGGCGCCGTGAAATCGGGTGCCGCCACCCAGACCACGGCCTCGGTGAAGATGACGCGGCCTTCCGTCTCGCCATCGCGGCGCTTGCCCAGCACCAGGTCCAGCTCCTCCCGCGCCAGGCGCGCGCGGAGTTCGTGGCTGCGGCCCACCTCCACCTCGATCCGCAATTCGGGCCAGGTGCGGGAGAGGCGCGCCAGCGCGGGCGCCAGGTGGCGCGGCACGAAATGGTCGGCCACCCCCAGACGCAGCCTCCCCTCGACGGGCGGGCTGACGAAGCGGCGCACCGCCTCCTCGTTCAGGGCCAGCATGCGGCGGGCATAGGCGAGAAGCGTCTCGCCCTCGGGCGTCAGCGCCACCCGCTTGGCGCCGCGCAGGAAGACGGGGCCGCCCAGCAGGTCCTCCAGCCGCTTCACCTTCAGGCTGATGGCCGATTGCGTGAGGCCCAGCGCCTGGCCGGCCGCCGTGAAGCCGCCGCGCTCCGCCACGGTGACGAAGCCGCGCAGCAGGTCGAGGTCGAGGTCGGGGATGCGCATGGGAAGGGTTATCCCCTCCCCACGCGCAAAGACAAAGGCCCCGTCAGGGCTCAGAGGTCGTCGTCGAAGCCGCCGCCATCATCGTAGCCGGCGTCGTCATAGGCGCCATAGGCGTCCTGCCCGCCCGCATCGTCATAGCCGCCGCCGGCATCCTGCTGGGGCGTGCCCCAGCCCTGCTGCTCGGCCGCCGCACCCGGGTCGGTCCAGGGCGAGGAGGCGGGCACGGCCTCCTGCGCGAAATCGCCGCCGGAGGCGCCGGCCGCCTGCGCGCCGCCGCCGCCCATCATGCCCATCAGCATGTTGCCCAGCACCATGCCGCCGGCCACACCGGCCGCCGTCATCATGGCGGTGCCGAGGAAGCCCGGGCCCTGGCGGCCCTGCAGGGCCTGGGGGTTGTGGCCGGGCGGGAATTGCGGCTCCGGCCGCGGCGGCATCGCCACCGGCTTCTGCCCGCCAAAGCCGAAGAAGCCGCGATTCTGCGCCGCCTGGCCCTCGCGCTGCGCCTTCTCCAGCTCCCACTCCAGCTCCTTGATGCGGTTCTGGGCGGCCACCAGCGCGTGCTCCTGCACGAAGGCGGTCTGGGTGATGCGGAAGCGCGCCTCGGGGTGCTTGGCGAAGAGCTCCGCGATCAGCGCATCGGCCTGCGGCTCCACCGGCGGCAGGGGCTGCGCCGCGGCGGCACCCGTGTTGGGCATGCGCCCCGGGGCGGCCTGGGCGGGGGAAGCGGGCTGCGCGCCGGCCACGCGCAGAACGTAGTCGGTGATGATCCGGCGCTCTTCGTCGGTCATGGGTGTCCTCTCTCTGGGCGGGGGTCGCATCGCCCCTTCGCCACGCGGCAGCAGGTGGAACAACGGAGAGTGGATTTCAAGAAGTTCATACAGGGATCACACGGGGTGGCAGGGCATGGGCGCCCCACTCGATCACGGGGCATCGGTCCATCACCACGGAAAGCCCCTTGGCGCGGGCGCGGGCGGCGGCTTCCTCGTCCACCACGCCCAGTTGCAGCCAGAGGGTGCGGGCGCCCAGCGCCACGGCCTCGTCCATGACGCCCCCCGCCTCCTCGCTGCGGCGGAAGATGTCCACCATGTCCAAGGGACCGGCCTCGGCCAGGCTCGCCACCACGCGCCGGCCATGGATCTCCCGGCCCGCGAGGGCGGGGTTGACGGGCATCACGTCATAGCCGCGGGCCAGCAGGAAACCCATCACCGCGTGTGAGGCGCGGTGCGGTTTGTCGGAAGCGCCGACCAGGGCGATGCGCCGTGTGGCCAGCAGGATGTCGCGCGTGTTTTCCATACCGACCATATGGGCACAGCTTGCGCCAGCGCACCGGGGGGGCATCTTGGCCGCATGTGGAATCCCTTTCGCGCCCGCCCCCCGTCATCCCCCTGGTCCGGCTGGAGGGGATGATCGCCGCCCGCGGCGGGGTGATCAGCGGCATGAACCTGGCGGGCGTCGCGCCCCTGCTGGAGCGCGCCTTCGGCATGAAGCGCGCGCCGGCGGTGTTCCTGGCCATCAACTCGCCGGGTGGTTCGCCCGTGCAGTCGGCGCTGATCGCCAACCGCATCCGGCAATTGGCGGAGGAGAAGAAGAAGCCCGTCATCGCCATCTGCGAGGATGCGGCGGCCTCGGGCGGCTACTGGATCGCCTGCGCGGCGGATGAGATCGTGGCGGACCCGGCCTCCATCCTGGGCTCGATCGGTGTGGTGTCCTCGGGTTTCGGCTTCCAGGAGGCCATCGCGCGGCTGGGGGTGGAGCGCCGGCTGCGCACCGCCGGCACCGAGAAGACGCTGAACGACGCCTTCCAGCCCCAGCGCCCGGAGGACACGGCGCGCCTCGACGCACTGCTGGAGGAACTCCACACCGAGTTCAAGGACTGGGTGCGCGCCCGGCGCGGCGCGAAGCTGCGCGCGCCGGAGGAGGAGTTGTTCACCGGCCGTTTCTGGGCCGGGCGGCGGGCGCTGGCGCTGGGGCTCTGCGACGGGCTGGGTGATGCGCTGGGCGAGGCCAGGCGCCGCTATGGCGAGACGGCGCGGCTGGTGCCCATCGGGCCGCGGCGACGGCGCTTTCCCTTTTCGCTGCTGGGGGGCGGCGCCGCGCTGCTGGAGGGGGCGGCGCAGATGGCGGAGGAGCGGGCGGCCTGGGCGCGGCTGGGGCTGTAGATTCACCGAAATAACAACGTGATTTGGTCCAGTGTATTCTTGCATTCAAGGCGTGACATTCCACGAGGGGTGGGTAAAATGCCGCCCAGGAATGCACGATCATAGGATGTGAAAATGCCCGACGGTTCCATCAAGCAGTCCGGCGCCTATTGGCGCCACCACGGCATCCGCCGGGTCCTCTCCAGCGAGCGCAGCGCCGACACGCCCGAGACGCAGGGCATGGGCCGCATGGCCGCCATCAGCGGCAGCAAGACCGGGTCCACGCATCTCTGGGCCGGCACGAACCTGATCCGGCCCGGCGCCAAGACGGGCGCACACCATCACGGGCCGCTGGAGAGCATCATCTACATCGTGCGCGGCCATGCGCTGATGCGCTGGGGCGACCGGCTGGAATTCATCACCAAGGCCGGGCCCGGCGACTTTTTCCAGGTGCCGCCCTATGTGCCCCACCAGGAGCTGAACGCCTCCGACACCGAGGAACTGCACTGCGTCCTGGTCCGCAGCGGCACGGAAGAGGTGGTGGTGAACATCGAGCTGGACGCGGTGGAGGAGCCGGAGTGGGTCTGAGCGCCTGATCGCCTTCGGTGGAATCCCCGAAGGCGTGAATCAGCCGCCCACAATCCGCTAGCTGACCTGCGCGATCCACTCCTGCAGATTGTAGAAATTCGTGACGCGGGCGATCTTCCCGCCCGTGATCTCGAAGAAGGCGCCGACCGGGAGCGCGTAGGACTGCCCCCGCGCCTCCGGCAGGCCAGAATCCGTCACAAGATAGCGGCCATGGATGGTGAATTCGGCGGCCGCGCGGGTGCCCTCCGCACTTTCCATCACGACCAGATCCTCCACCCGCTCCGCATAGTGGTGGGCCATACGGTCCAGAAAGGCGCGGAAGGCGGCGCGGCCGGTCTCACGCCCGCCCTGGTTCACGTCATGGGCCACATCCTCGGTCAGCAGCGCGGCCATCCCGTCCCAATCGCCCGCGTTGAAGGCGGCGTAGTAGCGCCGCAGCAATTCCGTCCCGCTCATGCCGTCAGGGCCGGCTGGCGCGCGCCGATCACGGCAAGCTGCGCGGCCGCCGCCGCCGCCTGACAGGGTTCGATCACCGGCAGGCCCGAGGCCTCAGCGGCCACGGCCACATGCCGCGCCATGCCGGCGCAGCCCAGGATGATGGCCTCCGCCCCCTCGCCGGCCAGTCGCCGGCAGGCCTCGGCGATGCGCGCCTGCGGGGCCACGGGGTCGGTCAGCACCTCCATGGGCAGGTCGAGCGGGACCCAGCCCGCCATGCGCCCTTCCACCCCCATGGATTGCAGGGCGCGGCGCTGCCGCTGCTCCGAGCGCCAGGTGAAGCCCACCACCCCGAAGCGCTCGGCCCGCGTCAGGGCCGCGGCCACGGCGCAGCGGAACATGCCCAGCACGGGCCTGTCGGTCACGGTGCGCGCGGCCTCTAGCCCGGGGTCGCTGACACAGCCGATGATATAGGCGGCGGCCGCCTCGCGCTCGATGGTGCGGCAGAGGGGCTCGGCCACCTGGAACCAGTCCCGCCAGGTGACGATGGCGGGCGGGCCCTCGTCATCGGCCAGCTGCGTCACCTCCAACCGCGGCAGGCCGGGCGCGTTGAAGGGAGAGACGGCTTCCGCAATCCCGGCGGTGCAGGCATGCGAAGTGTTCGGATTGATGACAAGGATGCGCTCACTCATGTGGTCGAGCATGGCATCGCGCGGTTTTCCTTGCCATGATCTTTTCGCCGGTCCATTCCTGTCCGCCCTTTTGTGCATTGCAACATGACCCCCACACCCGAGACCCCCGCCGAGACGATCCATTGGTCCCCGCCCCGCGCGGCGGTGCCGCCCGGCTATCCGCGGCCGCCCTTCGCCACCGCGCTGTGGCGAGGTGCGAACAACCGCTGCCCGGTCTGCGGCGAGGGCAAGGTCTTCGCGGGCTTCCTGCGCGTGGCCGAGGAATGCGGGCATTGCCACGCGCCGCTGGGCCAGCTTCGCGCCGATGACGCGCCGCCCTATTTCACCATCTTCATCGTGGGCCACATCCTGCTGCCGCCCATCCTCTTCGTGGAGCGGCATTGGGGCTGGCCCATCTGGCTGCACATGGTGGTCTGGCTGCCGCTGATCACGGTCTTCACCACGCTGATGCTGCGCCCGGTGAAGGGCGCCACGGTGGGGCTGATGCTGCGGTTGGGCATCACGGGCAATGACCAACGCCCGCCGCCCGAGGCCAAGCCCCGCCTGGCCGAAGACCCCAGGCCCTGAAGGTGCCCGACCGTCACCTGGTGCGGATCGAACTGCCCGACGCCCCGCCGCCCCCCTCCGCCTATGCCGAGGCCGATCGCCGCCAGGCCATCGAGGACCTTCTCCGCGGCAACCGCTTCGACCCGGCCGGCATGGGCGAGGGTCCCTTCGCGCTGCACCTGATGGTGCGCGAGGGGCGGCTGGTGCTGGATGTGCGGCGGGCGGATGATGTGGCGCTGCGGGCCATCGTGCTCTCGCTCGGCCCCTTCCGCCGCCTCATCAAGGACTACCTGATGCTGGTGGAGAACCACGAGGAGGCGGTGACGCATGGCGCCATGGAGGCGCGGGTGCAGGCCATTGATATGGGCCGCCGTGGTTTGCACAACGAGGCGGCCGAATTGCTGATGTCGCGGCTGGAAGGCCGGATCGCGGTGGATTTCGAGACGGCGCGGCGCCTCTTCACCCTGATCGCGGCGCTGCACCAGCGGGTGTGACCCGGCGCCACACCCGCCGCCCTCAGGGTCAGCGGCCGCGCGGCGCGCCGGTGCGCGGGTCGAGGCGGACCGTGCGCTTGCCGCCATCGCGCGTCACATATTCCACCTTCCAGTAGCCGTCATCGTCCCACTCCATCTCGTGCAGCGACGCGAAGTCCGGCCGCTGTTCGATCTGGCGCAGCACCTCTGAGGCCGCCATGCTGCCCGCGGGCGGGCGGTCCTGGTCGGCCAGCACGGGGCCGGAGAGCAGCAGGCCCGCACCCAGCGCGGCGGCGGCGAGAAGACGACGGTTCATGGAAATTCCTTCTGGCGGCTTGGCCCCGAACACGAAGACGCGCATCTAGGGGCCGGTTTCCCTGCCAACCCATGTGGTACCGGAAGGTTGCACGATGAAGATCAACGGCGTCGCCTATCGCTCCGTCTGGCTCGATGCGGATGGCTGGGGCGTGCGCATCTTCGACCAGACGAAGCTGCCCTGGGTGGTGGAGGAATTGCGCCTGACCACCTGGCAGGAGGCGGCGCACGCCATCCGCTCCATGCAGGTGCGCGGCGCGCCGCTGATCGGCGCCGTCGCGGCCTATGGCGTGGCGCTGGCCATGCGCACGGACCCGGGCCAGCTCGACGCCGTGCTGGAAGCGCTGGCCGAGACGCGGCCCACCGCCATCAACCTGCGCTGGGCGCTCGACCGGCAGCGGGCCAAGCTGCACAACCTGCCCGTGGAGGCCCGCGCCGCCGCCGCCTATGCCGAGGCCGCCGCCATCGCCGATGACGACGCCGAGACCTGCCGCCGCATCGGCGAGAACGGCCTGCCTTTGCTGCAGGAGATCGCGGCGAAGAAGGGCCGCGTGAACGTGCTGACGCATTGCAATGCCGGCTGGCTCGCCACCGTGGATTGGGGCACGGCGCTGGCGCCCATCTACATGGCGCATGATGCGGGCCTCGACATTCATGTCTGGGTGGATGAGACGCGGCCGCGCAACCAGGGTGCCGCGCTGACCGCCTTCGAGCTCGGCGCGCATGGCGTGAAGCACACCGTCATCGCCGACAATGCCGGCGGCCACTACATGCAGCATGGCGAGGTGGACATCGTCATCGTCGGCACCGACCGCGTGACGCGCACGGGCGATGTGGCCAACAAGATCGGCACCTACCTCAAGGCGCTGGCGGCGCGGGACAATGGCGTGCCCTTCTGGGTCGCCCTGCCCCATTCCACGCTGGACATGCGCGTGCGCGACGGGGTGGCGGAAATCCCCATCGAGGAACGCAGCGGCACGGAAGTCACGGAACTGACCGGCCGCACCGCCGATGGGCGCATCGAGACGGTGCGGGTGGTGGCCGCGGGCAGCGAGGCGGCCAACCCCGCCTTCGACGTGACGCCGGCCCGGCTGGTGACGGGGCTGATCACGGAGCGCGGGCGCTGCGCGGCGGATGAGGCGTCCTTACTGGCGCTCTACCCCGAGAAGGCCTGAGCCGGGCTCAGCCCAGCTCCGGCCCCTGGTCCCGCCCGCGTTCGAGCGAGAAGAGGCCCACCACCAGCAGTACGCCCCCCAGCGCCGCGCCAATGGCGGCGAAGCCGGGGGCGAAGCGGCCGGGAGTGATTCCATCGGTCAGCATCAGGCCCACCACCCCAAGGATGAGGACCAGGCCGGACAGGACGAGGATAAGGCCAAGGCGCTGAATCATGCTGTGTCTCCAGCGCCGAAACTGACCGCCGGAAGGGGCGGCTTGACGGACATGATGGGGCGATTTCATGGCCGTGCATGTCCCGGCCGTCACCCCATCATGTTCCACACGCGTGGCTGAGGGTTAGCGCACCGCGTAGACATCATAGCGCGGCCCGGAGGGCGGGCGCTGGCCCACCCCCACACCCAGCGTGCGGTTCAGCCAGGCCAGATCGGGTGCCGCGGTCTGGAAGCGCATCAGGGTGCGGAAGTAGTAGTCGCTGGCGGGCACGGCCTCACCGGCGCCCAGGCGCGCCAGCACCTCGGGCGCGCCGGTGCGGATGCCGGCATATTGCACATAGACCAGCCCGCCCGAGGCCGCCTTGATGGTGAGCCGCACGTCGATATGGGCGGTGCCGTCCGCCTCCACCCGCAGCCAGTCGGCCGCCGTGCCGCCCAGCACCTCGCCCTGCAAGGCGGGGCCGGAGACCACGCCGCCGGTCACGGGGACGATGCGAAGGTCCATCCCGTCGGCGCCCTTCCCCGCCATCTGCGGGGCGCCCACGGTGATGTCCATGGTGAAGATGTGCTCGACAATGAGCGGAAGCGGTTGGGTCATTTCGTGTTTCCTCCTGCGCGATCCTGCCCGCTGCGACGAATAGGGGGAAGGTGGGGCTTGCGCCGGAGGGCGAGTGAGGCCCATGTTGGATGACGAATTTCGTCACTCTTCTCTTTCGCCGGTGGTGCCCTTATGAACATGCCCGACAGCCAGGCGATCACCCGCGCGCGCATCGCGGACGCCGCCGAGCGGCTTTTCCGCAGCCTGGGCTACCAGAAGACGGCGGTGGCGGACATCGCGCGGGAATGCGGCATGTCGCCCGCCAATGTGTACCGCTTCTTCGCCTCCAAGAGCGCCATCAACGAGGCCATCACCCAGCGCCTGCTGACGGGCATCGTGGCCGAGCTGGACAGCATCGCGACCGGCGGCGGCTCGGCCGAGGCGCGGCTGCGCGCCTCCATGCGGCTGATGTTCCAGCGCGACATAGACCTGTTCTTCAGCGAGAAGCGGCTGCACGACATGGTCACCGCCGCCATGACCGAGCATTGGGGCGTGATCGAACGCTTCATCGAGGGGCTGGTGGATGTCTGGGCCCGGCTGCTGGCCGAAGGGATGGAAACCGGCGAGTTCCGCCGCCGCGACCCCGTGCAGACCGCGATGACGCTGAAGCAATGCACCATGCACTGGATGCACCCGGTCCTGATCGCGGATTGCCTGAGCCACGGCTTCGAGCCCGACCGGATGGGGGCGGACCTGGAGGCGGCCATGGACCTGCTGATGGACGCGCTGCGGATTGAGCGTTGATGCTGGCGATCTGTCGTCGGTGATTTGTTGACTGATGAATGTTGAAAATCGTCAGCGGATAGCATAATCAGGCTCCAGCGACGGAGCCTCCTTCCATGACACGCCTTGCCCTCATCCCCGCGGTGCTGCTGCTCTCGGCCTGCATGCCCCAGGCGGAATCCAGCGCCCCGCCGCCCGAGGAAGCGCCCCGCGCCGTCCAGGCCGCCCGCATCGCCCATCTCCCCGCCGAGGCCGGCCCCGCCTTCACCGGCACGCTGCGCGCCCGGCGCGAGGCCGATGTGGCCTTCCGCGCCTCCGGCCGCATCGCCGAACGGCTGGTGGATCTGGGCGCCGAGGTGACGGCCGGCCAGCCCCTGTTCCGGCTCGAGGCGCGCGACCTGGAACTCTCCCTCGCCGCGGCCGAGGCCGAGGTGCTCTCCGCGGAAGCCAACTCCATCCAGGCCGCCGCCGAGGCCGCGCGCTCCCGCCAGCTGCTCGCCGCCGGCCATGTCGCCCGCGCCTTCCACGAGGCCCGCGACGCCACCGCCCGCAGCGCCGCCCAGCGCCTCGCCGCCGCCCGCGCCCAGCGCGACCTCGCGGTGAACCGGCTGGACTATGCCACGCTGCGCGCCCCCGGCGCCGGCCTCGTCACCGCGATCCTGGGCGAGGCGGGCCAGGTGGTGGCCGAGGGCACGCCCGTGCTGCGCCTGGCCGACCCCAGCGAGGTCGAGGTGCTGGTCCAGCTGCCCGAGGACCGCACCGGCACCGCCGAGGCCAGCATCCGCTTCTGGGCGCGGCCCGATGTCGCCCTGCCCGCCCGCCTGCGCGAGGTGGCGGCCAGCGCCGACCCCACGCTGCGCACCTATGCCGCCCGCTTCACGCTGAGCGAGCCGCCCGAATGGGCACGGCTCGGCATGACGGCCACCGTCACCCTCGGCACCCAGGCGGCCGCCACCCCGCTGGCCCGCGTGCCGCTGGGCGCGCTGCATGACCGCGGCCAGGGCCCCATGGTGTGGCGCATCACCCCCGAGGGGCGCGTGGTGTCCGAACCCGTCACCGTGGTGGCGCTGACCGCCCAGGCCGCCACCATCCGCGCGGCGCTGCCCGAAGGCACGCCCATCGTCGCCATGGGCGCCCAGCTGCTGATGCCGGAGGCGAGGGTGCGCGCCGTGGACAGCCGCCTGGCCGGGAGCCTGCGCTGATGCTGGGCCGCTTCAACCCGAGCGAGGCGGCGATCCGGCAGGGGCAGCTCACCCTCTTCGCCATGGTGCTGCTGCTGGTGGCCGGCGCCTGGGCCTGGACCAAGCTGGGCCGCGCCGAGGACCCGGCCTTCACGCTGAAGGTGATGGTCGTCAGCACCGCCTGGCCCGGCGCCACGGCCGAGGAAATGCAGAACCAGGTGGCCGAGCGCATCGAGGCGCGCCTTGTGGGCCTGCCCTGGCTGGACGTGTTGCAGACCTACAGCCGGCCGGGCGTGGCCACCACCACCGTGCTGCTGCGCGACGACACGCCGCCGCGCCTGGTGCCCGAACTCTGGTATCAGGTGCGCAAGCGGGTGGGCGACATCCGCCACACCTTGCCCTCGGGCGTGCGCGGCCCCTTCTTCGACGACGAGTATTCGGACGTCTATTCCGCCGTGCTGGCGCTGCGCGGCGCCGACAATGCGGAGCTGGTGCGCCAGGGCGAACGCCTGCGCGACCGGCTGCGCCGCGTGGAGGGCGTGGAGAAGGTCTCGCTCTTCGGCGAGGAGACGCAGCGCATCCATGTCGAGATCAGCCATGCGCGCCTCGCCACGCTGGGCATCCAGCCCCAGGCCATCAGCGAGGCGCTGGCCCGCCACAACCCCGTGACCCCCGCGGGCGAGGTCGAGACCGGCGTGACGCGCGTGAACCTGCGCCTGCCCGAGGGGCTGGACGGCATGGCGAGCATCGCGGAGATCCCGATCGCGGCCGGCGGCACCAGCATCCGCCTGGGCGACATCGCCACCATCACGCGGGGCCTCGCGGACCCGCCCTCCCAATCCATCCGCCACATGGGCGAACCGGCCGTGCTGCTGGGCCTGACCAAGCGCCCCGGGCATGACGTGCTGCGGCTGGGGGCGGCGCTGAACGCGGAACTCGCCGCCATCCGCGCCGAATTGCCGCTGGGGCTGACGCTCTCGGCCGTGGCCGACCAGCCGCATATCGTGGCGGAAAGCGTGAACGAGTTCCTGCTGAAACTGGCGGCGGCGCTGGGCGTGGTGCTGCTGGTCTCCTTCCTCTCGCTCGGCTTCCGCGCGGGGGTGATCGTGGCGCTGGCCGTGCCGCTGACGCTCTCCTTCGTCTTTCTCTTCATGGCCTGGCGCGGGACGGAGCTGGAGCGCATCTCCCTCGGCGCGCTCATCCTGGCGCTGGGCCTGCTGGTGGATGACGCGATCATCGCGATCGAGGCCATGGCGGTGAAGCTCGAACAGGGGTGGGAGAAAGTGCGGGCCGCGGGCTTCGCCTGGACCAGCACGGCGGGGCCCATGCTGACGGGCACGCTCGTCACGGTGGCGGGCTTCATCCCGGTGGGCTTCGCGGCGTCCACTTCGGGCGAATATGCGGGCGGCATCTTCTGGGTGGTGGGGGCGGCGCTGGTCGCGAGCTGGGTGGTCGCCATCATCTTCACCCCCTGGCTGGGCGCCAAGCTGCTGCGCGTGACGCCGAACCACCACGGCCATGACGTGCATGACGGCCGCTGGTACCGGCTGCTGCGGCGGGGCGTGACCTGGACGGTGAACAACCGGCTGCTGACGCTGGCGGCGCTGCTGGTGCTGATGGGCGCGGGCTTCGCCGGCATGGCCGCCACCAAGAAGCAGTTCTTCCCGGCCTCGCAGCGCCTCGAATTGCTGGTGGACATCAACCTGCGCCAGGGCGCCTCCTTCGCCGCCACGGAAGCCGTGGCGCGGCGCGTGGAGCAGGCGGTGGAGGGCGACGCGGACGCGGTCCATTTCACCACCTATCTGGGCGCCGGCGCACCGCGCTTCTTCCTCGCACTCAACCCCGACCTGCCCAATGAGAACTTCGCCAAGCTCATCATCGTCACGCGCGACGTGGCGGCGCGCGAACGCCTGCGCGAAAGGCTGATCGGCCTGGTGGATGACGGCGCCTTCCCCGAGGCGCGGGTGCGCGTCTCGCGCCTCGATTTCGGCCCGCCTGTGGCCTTCCCCGTCGCTTTCCGCATCACCGGCCCCGACCCCGACGTGCTGCGCGAACAAGCCGACCGGATGATCGCGCTGCTGCGCACCGTCCCCGGCACCGTGTCCCTCCAGACCGATTGGAGCGAACGCGCGCCCGCGCTGCGCCTCGAACTGGACCGCGAGCGCGTGGCGCAGCTCGGCCTCTCGCCCCAGGCGGTGGCGACCTCGCTGGCCACGCTGCTCTCGGGCGTGGACGCGACCTCGGTGCGCGAAGGCACGCGCGAGGTCGCGGTGCGGCTGCGCGCGACACCGGAGGAACGCGCGGGGCTCGACCGGCTGGGCGACCTGACGCTGGCCACGCCCGCGGGCGCCGTGCCGCTCTCGCAGGTGGCGCGCCTGGTGCCGGTGATGGAGGAGCCCATCCTCTGGCGCCGCAACCGCGAGCCCTTCATCACCGTGCAGTCGCAGATCCGCCCGGGGCTCCAGGCGCCCGACGTGACGGCGGCCGCCCTGCCCGTGCTGGCCCCCTTCGTCGCCGCCCTGCCCCCCGGCTACCGCATGGAGGTGAGCGGCGCGGCGGGCGAGAGTGCGAAGGCCAATGCCTCGCTGCTGGCCATGTTCCCGGTGATGGTGGCGGTGATGGTCACGCTGCTGATGATCCAGCTGCGCAGCCTGGGCAGCATGGCGCTGGTGATGGCGACGGCCCCGCTCGGCATTCCGGGCGCCGCGGCCGCGCTGCTCATCATGGACGCCCCCTTCGGCTTCGTGGCGCTGCTGGGCGTGATCGCGCTGGCGGGGATGGTGATGCGCAACACGCTGATCCTGGTGGACCAGGTGCAGCAGGACCAGGCGGCGGGCCTGCCGCTGCGCGAGGCCATCATCGAGAGCACCGTCCGCCGCGCGCGGCCGGTGATCCTGACGGCACTCGCCGCCATCCTGGCCTTCATCCCGCTGACCACCTCGGTCTTCTGGGGGCCCATGGCCATCGCGATGATCGGCGGGCTGCTGGTGGGCACGGTGGCGACGCTGGTGGTGGTGCCGGCCATGCACGCCCTGGCGCTGGGCCGCAACCGCCCGGCCAGCCCGGCGGCGCCGGCCCCACGGCCGGCGGTGCTGGAGCCGGCGGAGTGAGGGTGGCCCCGCCCGCCCCTACCTTTGCACCCAGGGCAGGCCCTCCGCCTTCCAGCCGGCCACGCCGCCCCGATGGCCATCCGGCCCCACCGGCCCTTCGAAGCCATCGGCCACGTTGAAGGCCTGGGGGAAGCCCGCCGCCTGCGCCGCCTGGCCCGCCGCCAGGCTGCGCGCGCCGGAGCGGCAGAGGTAGTAGACGCGGCTTTCGGGTGTGACACCCGCCTTGCGCAGATGCTCGGTGAACTGGCTGTTCACCTGCATGGTGGGGAACATCTGCCAGGGGATCAGCACGACCTTCTTCCCCAGCTCCGACAGGTCGGGCAGGCCCACGAAATTCCACTCGGCATCGGTGCGGACATCCACCAGCACGGCGTTCGGGTCGGTCTTGAGCGCCTCCCAGGCGGCCTGGGGGGAAACGTCGGGGACATGGGTCATGGGGCTCTCCTGCCTCGCTTTGCCAAGAGGATGGGGCGCGCGGCGGCGCAGGACAATGCACGACGCTTGATCGGCGCCCCCCTGCTGCGCCACTTTGCGCGCCTTCCGATGCACGCAAGGACGCCCCGCATGACCCGCCTTCCCCGCCGCGCCGCGCTTCTCGGCGCGGGCGCGCTGCCGCTCGCCGCCCCCGGCCTCGCCCGCGCCCAGGCGGCGCGGCTGCGCCTGACGCTGGACTGGGCCTTCCAGTCGCCCAACGCCTTCGCGCTCGTGGCGCGGGAGAAGGGCTATTTCCGCGAGGCCAACATTGATGTGCAGATTGACCGCGGCCAGGGCTCGGGCGGGGTGCCGCCGGCGCTGATCAGCGGCAGCCACGACATGGGCTATGCCGACATCAACCCCGCCATCCGATTCGTGGCGCAGAACCCCGATGCGGGCCTCATCTGCGTGGCGGTGCTGCATGACCGCGCGCCGCTCTGCGCCATCGTGCGCGCCGACGGGCCGATCCGCGAGCCGAAGGACCTGGAGGGCAAGCGCCTCGCCGCCCCCGACTTCGACGCGGGCCGGCAGCTCTTCCCCGCCTTCGCGCGGGCGGCGGGCGTGGATGCGTCGAAGGTCACCTTCCTCTCGGTCTCGCCCGCGCTCCGCGAGCCCATGCTGGTGCGGCGCGAGGCCGATGGCATCACGGGCTTCGTCACCACCTCGGCGCTGGCCCTGCGCGGCATCGGGATGGACCTGCCGGCGCAGCGGACCATGATGTATTACGACCACGGGCTGAACCTCTATGGCGGGGCCATCCTCACCACCCGCGCCTATGCGCAGCGCAACCCCGAAGTGGTGCGTGGCGCCGTCTCGGCGCTGATCCGCGGCTTCCGCGACACCATCAGCGACCCCCAGGGCATGATCCGTGTGCTGCGCCAGGTGGAGCCGCTGACCGACGCCACCCTCGAACTGGCCCGGCACGAGCTGAACATGGAGCGCGTGGTGATCACGCCCCATGTCCGCGCCAACGGCATCTCGGCCGTGGACATGGGCCGGATGCAGACCGGCATCCAGGCCGTCGAGGGCGCCTTCAACCTGCCCCAGCGCGTCCAGGCCAGCGCCTTCTACACGGAGGAGTTCCTGCCGCCCGCCGACCAGCGGCGGATCTGATCCTGCCGCACGGGGTGGCGCTGAACCCGGGAAACGCCCGTTTCCTGGGCAGGCGCCGCCCCGCCCGCGCCCGCCTCCCTCAACCATCCATGGGCAGGCGCGCCCGGCTTTGCTAGCGATGGGCTGGACCCATCCTGCAAGGCCGCCCGCATGACCCACCGCCCCACCCCCGCAGGTTCCGCATGAGCCGGGCCTTCGTCGAGATTGACAACGTCGCCATGCGCTATGGCGGGGTGGAGGGCACGCTCGCCCTCGAAGGCTGTTCCATGAACGTGGCCGAGGGCGAGTTCGTGGCCGTGGTCGGCCCCTCGGGCTGCGGCAAGTCCACGCTGATGCGCCTCGTTTCCGGCCTCTGGCCCGCGACGGACGGCAATGTGGTGGTGGCCGGGCGCGAGGTGGACGAACCGCTGAGCCTGGTCGGCATGGCGTTCCAGAACCCGACGCTCCTGCCCTGGCGGCGCATCCTGGACAACGTCATGCTGCCGCTGGAGGTCGTGCCCGCCCATCGCGCCCGCCTGCGGCGCGAACGCGTGGCCTATGAGCAGAAGGCGCTGGACCTCCTGAAGCTGGTCGGGCTGGAGGGGTTCGGGGCGAAGTATCCCTACCAGCTCTCGGGCGGCATGCAGCAGCGCACCAGCCTCTGCCGCGCGCTCATCCACGAACCGCCGCTGCTGATGCTGGACGAGCCCTTCAGCGCGCTCGACGTCTTCACGCGCGAGGATCTGTGGGACGTGCTCCAGCAGGTCTGGATGGCGCGCAAGCCCACCGTGATCCTGGTCACGCACGACCTGCGCGAGGCCGCCTACCTGGCCGACCGCGTGCTGGTCATGAGCAGCCGGCCGGGCCGCATCATCGCGGAACGCAAGGTGCCCTTCCCCCGCCCGCGCACCATGGAGACGACCTTCCTGCCCGAGTTCACAGCCCTGGTCGCGGATCTCCGCGCCTATATCGCCGCCGCGCGTCGCGGCGAGGAGGTGGTCTGATGTCCGCCAAGGCCAATGCCCGCCTCATCGCCATGGCGGCCGCGGCGCGCCGCCACCGCCGCCTCCAGGCCTGGCTGCCCTGGATCGTGATCTTCGGCACCTTCGGGCTGTGGGAGGTGGTGGTCCGCGCCTTCGGCATCGTCCCCTTCATCCTGCCCGCGCCCTCGGACATCTTCGAGGCCGCGGTGAAGTGGTGGAAGCCGCTGCTGGATGACAGCCTGCAGACGCTGTTCACCACGCTGGTGGGCTTTGGCCTGGCCGTGGTGGCGGGGCTGGTGCTGGGGGTGGCCATCGGCAGTTCGACTCTGATCTACAAGGGGCTCTACCCGCTGCTGATCGCCTTCAACTCCATCCCCAAGGTGGCGGTGGTGCCGGTGCTGATCGTGTGGTTCGGCATCGGCGTCTGGCCGGCCATCATCACGGCCTTCCTGATCAGCTTCTTCCCCATATTGGTGAATGTGGCGACGGGCATCGCGACCGTGGAACCCGAATTGCGCGACGTGCTGCGCGCGCTGGGGGCGCGGCCCGTGGACATCATCCGCAAGGTCGGCCTGCCGCGGGCCATGCCCTATTTCTTCGCCTCGCTGAAGATCGCGATCACGGTGGCCTTCGTGGGCTCCATCATCGCGGAATCCGTGGCGCCGAATGCGGGCATCGGGCGGCTGATGATGGTGGCCTCGAGCCGCTTCGACGTGCCGCTGGTGTTCGCCGGGCTGATCACCACGGGGCTGATGGGCATCATGCTCTACTGGATCGCGGAATGGATCGAGCGGCGGACCACGGGCTGGGCCACGCGCAGCACCGAGGGGTCGAACTTCACGCCCGGCGGCTGAGGCGACTTGGGGCGGGCGCGCCGGCGGGGTAGTGCTGGCGCGCCATTCCCGGAGACCCCGCCCCGCATGTCCACCCGCCTCGGCTTCCTCACCCCCTCCTCCAACACCGTGCTGGAGCCCGTCATCTCCGGGCTGCTGCACGACACGCCCGAGGTCACGGCGCATTTCGCGCGCTTCCGCGTGGTGGCCATCAATCTGGGCGAGGCCTCGCGCACCCAGTTCGACACGGGCCCCGTGCTGGCGGCCGCCGAGATGCTGGCGGATGCGCATGTGCATTCCATCTGCTGGGCGGGCACCTCCGGCTCCTGGCTCGGCTTCGCGCAGGATGAGGCGCTGTGCGCGGCCATCACGGCGCGCACCGGCATCCCGGCCACCACCGCCACCCTGGCCCTGCGCGATGCGCTGCGGGCGGCGGGTGCGCGACGGGTCGCGCTGGTCACGCCCTATCTGGGCGATGTGCAGGCCGCGATCATCGCGAATCTGACGCGCGAGGGCTTCACCGTCACCGCCGAACGCCATTTGGAAGACCCCGGCAACTACAGCTTCGCCGCCCACAGCCCCGCCCGCGTGGATTCGCTGGTGCAGGAAGCGGTGGCCGAGGCGCCGACCGAGGCCGTCATCATCCATTGCACCAATTTCCGCGGCCTGCCCGGCGCCATTGGCCTGGAGGCGCGGCTGGGTCCGCTGATGCTGGACAGTGTCGCGGTCTCGCTCTGGGGCGGGCTGGTCGCGGCGGGGCGGCCCATGGCGCTGCCGGCCGGACGGCTATTCGAGATGAACACAAAATGAATTGTCTAATTTTTGATTGACAGGTAAAGAAAAGGTGAACATTCCTCGCGGATGCTCGCCTTCTCCCCCAGCGACCTCCTGCCCCCGCCCGGCACCCATGGCTGGACCGCCGGGTTTCCACGGCCCACGGTGCTGGGCGTCTCCTTCGCCTCCACCGGCGGCACGCTGGACGGGGCGGTACAGGACCTGCTCCGCCAGGCCCTCTTCGCCTGGCAGGTGGTGGCCGGCGTCACCTTCGTCGAAACCCCCTGGCACCGCGCGGACCTCGTCTTCGGCTTCGGCGCGCCGGGCGACAATGTCCTCCTCCCCTCCGAACCCACGCTGCGGGACGCGCTGAAGGCCACGGGCGCGGCCCTCGGCCTGGCCGCCGACCTGCCGGGCGCCTCGCTCTCGGCCACCGTCATGGCGGCGGAGGCGGGCCCGGCCAGCGGCCTGGGTTGGGCCGATGCCGAGGCCATTGCCGCCCTCTTCGGCCCCCGCGCCGAGGCCGATGCCCAGGGCGTGCGCTGGCGCTACGACCCCGCGCTCGACATGGTGCGCGGCGACCTCTTCGCCTTCGAAAGCCGCACCGTCTTCGGCGGCAACAAGGGCACGGCGCTGTTCGGCGACATCGGCGACGATCTGCTGATCGGCGGGGCGGGCGATGACCTCTTCATGGGCGGGCCAGGGCAGAACGCCTATCTCGGCGGCGCGGGGCGCGATGTGGTCGTGACGGGCTTCCTCCGCGCCGAGACGACGCTCGACTTCCGCTTCCAGCGCCTCAGCACCGAATGGGGCACCGACCAATGGGACCAGGTGGAATACCTGCGCTTCCGCGATGGCGGTTTCGCCCTGCACCAGCAGGAAAACGCGGCGCTGGTGGACCGCCTCTACCAAGCGCTGCTGCTGCGCCCGGCGGACCCGACGGGGCTCACCACCTGGACGCGCTTCCTGGAGACGGGCGGCACGGGCGAGCAACTCATCGGGCGCATCACCGGCAGCCCCGAATACCGCGAACGCTTCGGCACGCCCGATGCGGCCGCCCTGGCGCGCGCCAGGGCCGCCCTGGAACCCGCGCCCGACGCGCTGCTGGACACGCCCATCTGGGTGCCCAACAAGGCCGCCGTCCTGGCCGTGCGCTTTCACCTGATGGTGGCGGGCGTGGCCCCCGACCGCGCGCGCTTCGACACCTGGTTCGCGGCGCTGGAGGTCGCGCCCGATTACGCCGAGGCCGCGCAGGCCTTCCTCGACGCCCATCCGGGCCATGGTTTCGCCAATGGCCAGGCGCTGCTGGACGCCGCCTGGTCGCTCCCCGTCATCCGCGCCACCGCGCCCTGGGTGGACCACGGGGTGGTGCTGGCGAATGACTGGATTCTCTAGCCGGCTCTTGCCCCCGCCCCCGGCCCGCGCGACGCTTCCGCCATGACCGATTGGCGCGCCCGCGCGGGCACCGTCTTCACCCCCACCAAGCAGCCCGCCCAGGGGGCGCGCGGCATGGTCGTCACCAACCATCCGGCCGCGAGTGCCGCCGGCGCCCAGATGCTGGCCGAGGGCGGCACCGCGGTGGACGCGGCCGTCGCCAGCCTTCTGGCGCTGACCGTGGTGGAGCCCATGATGGTGGGCGTCTTCGGCGGCGGCCTCATGCACATCGCGGACCCCGAGGGCCGGCACGAGGTGCTGGACGGCATGGCCACCGCCCCCTTCGCCGCCCGCCCCGAGATGTTCGAGAACGCGCCCCCCGGCGCGCAGACCATGGGCGGGCGCAGCGTCTGCGTGCCGGCCAACCTGCTGGCCTGGGAGGCGGCGCTGGCCCGCCATGGCCGCTTCACCCTGGCCGATGTGGCGGAACCCGCCATCCGCCTCGCGCGGCGGGGCTTCGCGGCCAGCGCCTATCTCAGCGAATGCACCGCGGAGGTGGCGGGCGACCTCGCGCGCGATGCCGGCATGGCGCGCCTCTTCCTGCCCGACGGCAAGCCCGTCTCCCCCGGCCAGCGCGTGGTGAACGAAGCGCTGGCCGAGACGCTGGAGGCCATCGCCAAGGAGGGTGCGGCCGCGCTGCATGAGGGCGATGTGGGCAGTTCCTGCGTCATGGACCTGGCGCGCAAGGGCGGGATGATCTCGACGGACGATCTCGCGGCCGCGCGCGTCATCACCCGCGCGCCCGTCCATGGCACCTATCGCGGCGTGGAGGTCTGGGGCCCGCCCCCGCCCTCGGCGGGCGGCGTGCATGTGCTGCAGATGCTGAACATGGTGGAGGGCTTCGACCTCGCCGCCATGGGCTTCGGCACGGCCGAGAGCCTGCACCTGATGGCCGAGGCCATGCGGATGGCTTTCGCCGACCGCGCCGTCGCCACCGCCGACCCGGACTTCGTGCCGGTGCCCGTCGCGCGCCTCATCGCCAAGGAGTATGCCGCCGAACGCCGCGCCCTGTTCGACCCCGCCCGCAGCCGGGCGTGGGCGGCCGGCCTCGCGCCAGACCGCGAGAGCGCCAACACCACCCATGTGACGGTCGCGGACCATGAGGGGCGCATCGCCTGCTGCACGCACACCATCAACTCCCTCTTCGGCGCGCGCATCCTGCTGCGCGAGACGGGGCTGATCCCGAACAACTACATGGCCCTGTTCGACCCCGTGCCGGGCCGGGCGCAATCCATCGCGGCGGGCAAGCGCGTCACCACCTCCATGTCGCCGCTGATCCTGCGGCGCGAGGGCAAGCCCATCTTCGCGCTGGGCCTGCCCGGCGGCTTGCGGATCTTCCCCTCCACCTTCCAGGCGGTGGTGAACCTGCTGGACCATGGCATGTCGCTCCAGGAGGCCATGGAGGCGCCGCGCATCTGGACCAATGGCGGCGCGCTGGAGATGGAACCCGCCTTCGACGACGCCACCATCGCGGCCCTGCGAGCCCGCGGCCATGAGGTGCTGCGCCTGCCCCATGTGGCGGGCGGCATGTGCGGCATCGCCTTCCAACCTGACGGCATGATGGAGGGCGCGGCCTGCTGGCGGGCCGATGGCGCGCCCGCCGCACTTTCCGGCGGCTGGGCGCGCGCGGGGGTTCGATTCTGGCCGGATGTGCGCCAGGCCTGATCCGTGTAACACAGCGCCATGCCCAACCTGCACGCCCGCCTGAACCAATTCGTGGAGTCGCTCCCCCGCTCCCATCCCGGGCCGGGCGGGGCCATCGCCGTGCTCCGCGCCGGCGAGGTGCTGGTGCGCCACGCCTGGGGCTTCGCCAATGCGGAACGCCGCATCCCCTTCACGCCGCGCACCCTGTTCCGCATGTGCTCCATCACCAAGCAGTTCACCTGCGGCACGGTGCTGGAGGCCGTGGAGGATCTGGCCGCGCTGGACGCGCCGCTGCGCGCGCGGCTGCCGCTGCTGGAAGGGCCGGTGCCGTCCATCCTGGACCTCTGCCACAACCAGTCCGGCCTGCGGGACTACTGGGCGGTGGCCATGCTGCACGGCTCGCCCGCCGAGGCGCCCTTCGGCGACACCGAGGCCGCGCGCGTCATCGGCGGCACGCGCAGCCTGCATTTCGCGCCCGGCACCCGCTATTCCTATGTGAACCAGAATTTCCGCCTATTGTCGGACCTGGTGGAGAACCACACCGGCCGCGGCTTCGCGGAGCTGCTGCGCCGCTTCATCTTCGACCGCGCGGGCATGGAGGGCGCCTTCCTCGCCGCCGACACCCGCGCCATGCCCGACGGCACCGAGGGCTATGAGGGCAACCCCGTCTCGGGCTTCCGCGCCGCCGAAAACCGCGTCCTCTGGACCGGCGATGCGGCGCTGGGCGCCAGCCTGGACGACATGATCGCCTGGGAACGCTATATTGACGCCACGCGCGAGGCGCCGCGCGGCCTCTACAACCGCCTCTCCGCCCCGGTGCATTTCGCGGGCGGGGCGGAGGCGCCCTATGGGTTCGGCCTCGGGCGCGGGCGGGAATTCGGCATGGCGGTCACCGGCCATGGCGGCGCGCTGCGCGGCTGGCGCAGCCACCGGCTGCATGTGGCCGAGGCGCGAATCTCCGTCGTCGTCATGTTCAACCATTTCGCCGATGCGCAGGCCGCGGCACTCGACGCGCTGGCCGCCGTGCTGGGTGAGGAACGCCCCCGCCAGGCGCCCCTGGAAGGCCCCGGCCCCGACTGGCTCGGCGCCTATCTCGAACCGGAGAGCGGGCTGGCCGTGCGGCTGGACGCGCCGGGTGGCGCCATGCGCCTGCGCTTCGGCCATGGGCCGGAGCGGCTGGAGCTGCAGCCTGATGGCAGCGCCACCAATGGCCGCACGCGCCTGCGCCCCACGCCGGACGGGCTCTGGATGGACCGCCCGCAGGAGAACATGTCCACCCGCCTCGAACCCCTGCGCGGCGAATCCCGCGCGGATGTCGAGGGCCGCTTCCGCTGCGACGAACTCGACGCCGAACTCTGGGTGACCCAGGCGGGCGGTGCCCCCTATGGCGGCTTCTCGGGCTTCCTGGGCCAGGGGCGGATGGAATTGCTGGAGCCCATCGGCCCCGATGTCTGGGCCCTGCCCTGCCCGCGCGCCCTGGACCACACGCCCCCGGGCGACTGGACGCTGCATTTCCGCCGCGACGGTGGCGGCGCGGTGACGGAGGTGGTGGTGGGCTGCTGGCTGGCGCGCGGGTTGCGCTACCGAAGGGTGGGATAGAGCGCGATCCGCGGAGGCGGAATCGCCGGAGCGGTGAATCGCGCTCTCAAACGAGGCTGGAGGTGATCCGCGCAAACGGGTCATGCTCCAGGTTCCTTCCGCGCCCGCCAGGGTCTAGAAGCGCGGCATGACCCCGAGCTTCCAGGACATCATCCTGCGCCTGCACGCCTTCTGGTCGGCGCAGGGCTGCCTCATCCTCCAGCCCTATGACATGGAGATGGGCGCCGGCACCTTCCACCCGGCCACCACCCTGCGCGCCCTGGGCCCCACGCCCTGGTCGGCCGCCTATGTGCAGCCCTCGCGCCGCCCCTCGGACGGGCGCTATGGCGAGAACCCCAACCGGCTGCAGCACTACTACCAGTACCAGGTCATCCTGAAGCCCTCCCCGCGCGACCCGCAGGCGCTGCTGATGGACAGCTACCGGGCACTCGGCCTCGACCCCGCGCTGCACGACATCCGCTTCGTGGAGGATGACTGGGAGAGCCCCACGCTCGGCGCCTGGGGCCTGGGCTGGGAGGTCTGGTGCGACGGGATGGAGGTGACGCAGTTCACCTATTTCCAGCAGGTGGGCGGCATCGCCTGCGAGGTGCCGAGCTGCGAGCTGACCTACGGGCTCGAACGCCTGGCCATGTACATCCAGGGCGTCGAGAACGTGTACGATCTGCGCTTCAACGATGCGGGCGTGACCTATGGCGAGGTGTTCCTCCGCGCCGAACGCGAATACTCCGCCCATAATTTCGAGCATGCGGACGTGGCCCTGCTGAAGCGCCAGTTCGAGGAGGCGGAGCAGGAATGCAACGCGCTGGTGGCGCAAAAGCTCGCCCTGCCGGCCTATGACCACTGCATCAAGGCCAGCCACCGCTTCAACCTGCTGGATGCGCGGGGTGCCATCAGCGTGACCGAGCGCGCGGCGTATATCGGGCGCGTGCGCAACCTGGCGAAGGCCTGTTGCGAGACCTGGCTGGCCGGGGGGCAAGGCTGATGGCCGAGCTGCTGATCGAACTCCTCACCGAGGAAATCCCGGCGCGCATGCAGGCGCGGGCGGCGGAGGATTTGTGCCGCCTTGCCGCCGCCGCGCTGGCGCCACTGATGACGGTGGCGCCGCAAGGCTTCCACGGGCCGCGCCGCATCGGGCTGGTGGGCGAGATGGCACTTTCCGCCGAGACGCCGGCCAAGGAGGAGCGCGGCCCCCGCCTCGGCGCGCCCGAGCAGGCGCTGGCGGGCTTCCTGCGCAAGCACAACGCCACGCGCGAACAGCTGGTCGAGCAGAACGGCTTCCTGGTGCTGGTGAAGCCCGGCGAGACCATCACCGCCGAGGCGCTGCTGCTGCGCGCCCTGCCGGACCTGCTGTGGTCCTTCCCCTGGCCCAAATCCATGCGCTGGGGGATGAGTCAGATCACCTGGGTGCGGCCCTTGCAGCGCGTGCTCTGCCTGCTGGACGGGCGTTCGGTGCCGGTGGCGCTGGCGCGCGGTGAGGATGCGGCGCATGGGCTGGTGGGGGCCGCGATCAGCGAGGGCCACCGCGTGCACGCGCCCGGCCCCTTCCCCGTGACCTCCGCCGCCGAGCATGAAGCGGAGCTACGCGCCCGCTACGTGCTGCGGGACGCGGGCGCGCGCATGGCGGTGATCCGCGAGGGCATCGCGACCCTCGCCGCCGCCGAGGGGCTGGAGGTGGTGCCCGATGAAGGCCTGCTGGCCGAGGTGGCGGGCCTGGTCGAATGGCCCGTACCGCTGCTGGGCCGCATTGACGACGCCTTCATGGATTTGCCGGCCGAGGTGATGCGAACCTCGATGCGCGTGAACCAGCGCTACTTCGCGCTGCGCCACCCCGATGGCCGCGCCGCGCCGCGCTTCGCCTTGGTGGCGAATATCGCGGCCAGCGATGGCGGGGCGGCGCTGGTGGCGGGCAATGAGCGCGTGCTGCGCGCGCGCCTCTCCGATGCGCGCTTCTTCTGGGACCAGGACCGCAAGCAGAAGCTGGAAGATTTTTTGCCAAGGCTGGAGGGCGTGACCTTCCACGCCAAGCTCGGCACGCAGCGGCAGCGGGTGGAGCGGCTGGTGCGGCTGGCGGGGCATCTGGCGCCGCTGGTCGGCGCCGATGAGGAACTGGCGAGGCGCGCGGCGCTGCTGTGCAAGGCGGACCTCGCCTCCGGCATGGTGGGCGAGTTTCCGGAATTGCAGGGCGTCATGGGCGGCTACTACGCCCGCGCCCAGGGGGAGGATGCGCGTGTGGCCGACGCCATCGCGCAGCATTACCGCCCGCTCGGCCCGACCGATGCGGTGCCGACCGAACCCGTGGCCGTGGCGGTGGCGCTGGCGGACAAGCTGGACCAGCTGGCGGGCTTCTTCGCGGTGGATGAGCGGCCGACGGGCTCGGGCGACCCCTATGCGCTGCGGCGGGCGGCGCTGGGGGTGATCCGCATTTTGCGCGAGAATGGGTTGCGCCTGAACCTCGCCGATGCGCTGGGCGAGGGCTTCTTCGGCTTCCCCCAATCCACCGGCACCACGGCCCAACCCGAATTCGGCATGTCCGTCGCCACCGAGCGTATGAAGTCCGGCGCCCCGCCCGAGGGCCGGCACCCGCCCATGGTGGCCGCCTTCGCGGGCGGCGTGTTGGACTTCCTGCTGGACCGCCTCCGCGTCCAGCTCCGCGCCGAGGGTGCCCGCCATGACCTCGTCGCCGCCTCCATCGGTGACGACGACGACATCACCCGCATCCTTTCCCGCGCGGCCGCGTTGCAATCCCTGATGGAATCCGACACGGGCAGAAACCTCCTGGCCGCCTATACGCGCGCCCGGAACATCCTCCGCATCGAGGAAAAGAAGGACGGGCCGCATTCCGGCCCGGTGGAGGAGGCCGCCCTCGAAGCCGCCGAGGAACGGGCCCTCAACACCGCCCTCACCCGCGCGGAAGCCGAAGTCGCCGCGGCACTCGCCGCCGAGGACTTCCCGGCCGCCATGTCGGCCCTGGCCACCCTCCGCGCCCCCACGGATGAATTCTTCGAGAAGACGCTGGTCAACGACCCGGCCTTCCGAAAAAACCGTTTGCGGCTACTCTCAAGGCTACGCTCCGCCATGGACCGCGTGGCCGACCTGTCCAAGATCGAAGCTCAAGGGAACATCTCCGCATGACGCAGTGGGTCTATAGCTTCGGCGCCGGCCGCAATGAGGGCCGCGCGGATATGCGCAACCTCCTGGGCGGCAAGGGCGCCAACCTGGCCGAGATGGCCTCCATCGGCCTGCCCGTGCCCCCCGGCTTCACCATCACGACCGAGGTCTGCACCCACTACTACGCCAATGGCGAGCAATATCCGGGCGAACTCCAGGCCCAGGTCCGCGCGGCCCTGGCCCGCGTCGAGGACGCCGTCGGCCTCAAATTCGGCGACACCGACAAGCCGCTGCTGGTCTCCGTGCGCTCCGGCGCGCGGGTCTCCATGCCGGGCATGATGGACACGGTGCTGAACCTCGGCCTGAACGACGCCACGGTGGAGGGCCTGGCCCGCGCCAGCGGCGATGAGCGCTTCGCCTGGGACAGCTACCGCCGCTTCATCCAGATGTTCGGCGGCGTGGTGCTGGGCGTGGACCATCACCGCTTCGAGGAGATCATCGAGGGCGTGAAGCTCGATCGCGGCGTGATCGAGGACACCGCACTCACCGCCGATGACTGGAAGACCGTCATCACCGGCTACAAGGAAGCCGTGCAGGAAGCGACGGGCAACCCCTTCCCGCAGGAGCCGGAGGCCCAGCTCTGGGCCGCCATCGGCGCCGTCTTCGGCTCCTGGATGAACCAGCGCGCCATCACCTATCGCCGCCTGCACGACATCCCGGCCGAATGGGGCACGGCGGTGAACGTCCAGGCCATGGTCTTCGGCAATATGGGCGAGGATTGCGCGACAGGCGTCTGCTTCACCCGCGACCCGTCCACGGGCGAGGACATCTTCTACGGCGAATACCTGGTGAACGCGCAGGGCGAGGACGTGGTGGCCGGCATCCGCACGCCGCAGCCCATGTCCAAGCTGCGCGCCAAGCCCGGCGAGAAGCCCATGGAAGAGGTGATGCCCGCCGCCTATGCCGAGCTGGTCCGCGTCCGCGAGACGCTGGAAAAGCACTACAAGGACATGCAGGACATCGAGTTCACGGTCCAGCAGAACAAGCTCTACATGCTGCAGACGCGCAACGGGAAGCGCACCGCGGCCGCCAGCCTCAAGATCGCGGTGGATATGTGCCGCGAGGGGCTGATTGACCAGAGCGAGGCCATCAAGCGCGTCGCCCCCGGTTCGCTCGACCAGCTTCTCCACCCGACGCTGGACCCCAAGGCGCCGCGCAAGGTGCTCTCCAAGGGCCTGCCGGCCTCGCCGGGTGCGGCCTGCGGCGTGGTGGTGTTCAGCGCCGATGAGGCGGAGATGCGCGCGCGCGAGGGCGAGAGCGTCATCCTCGTCCGCGTCGAGACCAGCCCCGAGGACATCCACGGGATGCACGCCGCCCGCGGCATCCTCACCACGCGCGGCGGCATGACCAGCCACGCGGCGGTCGTCGCGCGCGGCATGGGAAGGCCCTGCGTGGCCGGTGCCGGCGGCATCACGGTGGACTACACGGCGCAGGCGCTTTCCGCCGGCGGGCACATCATCCGCGCGGGCGAGACCATCACGCTGGATGGCGCCACGGGCGAGATCTTCATCGGCTCCGTCGCCATGATCGAGCCGCAGCTCTCCGGCGATTTCGCCGCGCTGATGGAGTGGGCCGACCAGGTGCGCCGCATGAAGGTGCGCGCCAATGCGGAAACGCCGTTGGACGCCGAAACCGCGCGGAAATTCGGCGCGGAGGGCATCGGCCTCTGCCGCACCGAGCACATGTTCTTCGACCCCGAGCGCATCGGCGCCGTGCGGCAGATGATCATGGCCGAGCACGAGACGGGCCGCCGCGCCGCGCTGGCCAAGCTGCTGCCCTTCCAGCGCAAGGACTTCCACGACCTGTTCCGCATCATGGCGGGGCTGCCGGTCACGATCCGCCTGCTCGACCCGCCGCTGCACGAATTCCTGCCGCACAGCGACGCCGAGATCGCGGAGGTGGCGAACAGCCTGGGCGTGGACGTGGCGCTGATGCAGCGCCGCGCGGCCGACCTGTCCGAGGCCAATCCGATGCTCGGCCATCGCGGCTGCCGCCTCGGCATCTCCTACCCCGAGATCTACGAGATGCAGGCGCGGGCCATCTTCGAGGCCGCGGTGCAGGTGGCCAAGGAAACCGGCGCCGCCCCGGTGCCCGAGATCATGATCCCGCTGGTGATGACCAAGCGCGAGCTCGACATCACCCGCGCCCAGGTGGACCGCATGGCCGCCGAGGTCTTCGCGGAATCCGGCACCACCATCGAATACCTGGTGGGCACCATGATCGAGCTGCCGCGCGCGGCGCTGACCGCCAACCAGATCGCCGAAAGCGCCGATTTCTTCAGCTTCGGCACGAATGACCTGACGCAGACGGTCTTCGGCCTCTCGCGCGACGACGCCGGCAAGTTCCTGCCTTCCTATGTCGAGAAGAACATCCTGCCCAAGGACCCGTTCGTCTCGCTGGACGTCGAAGGCGTGGGGGCGCTGGTCGAGATCGCGGCGCAGCGCGGGCGGAGCGTGAAGAACGGCCTCAAGCTCGGCATCTGCGGCGAGCATGGCGGCGACCCGGCCTCCATCCAGTTCTGCGAGACCGTGGGGCTGGAATACGTCTCCTGCTCGCCCTACCGCGTGCCCGTCGCACGCCTCGCCGCCGCCCAGGCCGCGCTCCACGCGGGCGGGGTGGACCGGACGGCCTGAGGGGGCGATGCCCGGCGGGGGCTGCCGCCCCCGCCAGGGGCCATGGGCCCCTGACCCCGTCAACATCCCCATTCAAAAAGCTGAGGGGTTCCGAGGGCGCTTCGGCTTCAGCGGGCGGGATGTGGAATCACCGAAAACCTTGAATCCCGCTCCCAACGAAGGCTGGAGCAGGCTGCGTGAACGCATGTGAACGCAGCATGCTCTAGGACCTGCGCGCCGTGACCGTGACGAAGTCGCTCCCGATCTCCCCGCTCGCGATCAGCGCGGCCTCCCGGTCCAGCAATCGTCTCAGATGCGCCACGTCCTCGGGGATCTCGGGATCGAAATTGTGGGCGATCCCGCCCAAGGCCATCATCGTCAGCGTGCCGCCGAGCGGTCGGCGCCGAATGATCTCGAACCGCGCCGCAAGCAGCGGCTCGATCATCGAGGAGCGCGGCGCCTCGGTCGGGTCGTGCGCCAGCATGTCCGCCACGCTCGCTCGGCCGGCCGCATCCTTCACCAGGCCGTCCATCGTGCGCCGGTATCGCTCGGGGAGGCTGCGAAGCCAGGCTGTCATCTCCTCGATCTGACGGTCCGGCCACTGGAAGCGGTCGGCGCCGACGAACTCCTGCTCGAGATGGAAAATTCCGCCGGGACGCAGGGCCGCGTGGACGTTGTCGAAGGCGAATTCCAGGCGTTCGATGTGATGCACGCCTTGGCAGCCGATCACGAGGTCGAGGCCGATCTCGCCAAGGTCGGTCGTGTCCATGTCGCAGCGGCGGTAGTCCAGCGACGCGCCCAGGCCGGCGGCGATCGCCTCGGCGCGCGCCGCCTCGATCGCGCCGGCCGAGAGGTCGTAGCCGATGCAGTGGCTGACGATACCCTGTTGCACGAGCCGCCGCTCAAGCCCGCCGGTTCCGCAGCACAGCGAAGCGGCACGGGCCGCCGGCAGCCGGCCTTCGCGCAGCAGGAGTTGGCGCAGGCCTTCGACCCCGTCCTCGTCGGGCCGGTCGGTCGCGCGGCGGTTCATCTCTGCCCGGATCACCGGATGCGAGGTCGGATAGGCAGCCCATTGGGCGGCCTGGCCGGAGGGCGGCGCCTTGCCCCAGAGCGCCTCCACCCGTGCCAGACGATGCGCCGGCGCGGCCAGTTCGGCAGGGTTCCCGAGCGCCGCGGCCAGGGTGTCCTGGAAGCGCTCGGCGCTGAAGTCGCGCCGCAGCAGTTCCTGCGCGCGCTCGCGCATGGCCTGCCAGGCCGCCGCATTCCCGTGCAGCGCGACGGCCTCGGCCGCCAGCGCGGCGGGATCGTCCCGCGCGGCCAAGGCCCCGGCTTCCTGCCAGCCCAGTTGCCGTGCGATCAGCTGGGTACAAACGACCGGCAGCCCGGCCGCGGCGGCCTCGATCACCTTGATGGACACCCCGGCACCGACCTGCACCGGTGCCACGAAGACGCGTGCCGCCTCATAGAAGGGCTGGAGATCCTCGACAGGCCCGACAAGCCGCACGCCGGGCGCCGCCAGTGCGGCATGGTCGGGATGCAGCAGCCCCACCACGGCCAGTTCGGCGCCCGGCAGCGCCTGGCGCACAAGGGGCCAGCAGCTTTGCAGGAACCAGGCAAGCCCCTGCCAGTTCGGGGCCTCCGGTTCCATGAGCCGTCCGACGAACAGGAAGCCGTGGCGCGCCGCGTGGCCGCGCGAAGTCAGGCGTGCCGCCGGCAGGTGCGCCAGCCGGTGCACCGCTTGGCCGGGCGGCAAGTGGCGGCGGAACAGCTCCTCCTCGGCATGGGTCACGCAGAGGACGGCATCGACGCCGGCGGCGTTGCGCCGGATCTCCTCCGCGACGCGGCGCTCGGCTTCCTCGGCCGGCAGCGGTCGGCCTTCCATCGCCGCCTGCGCCTTGTCCCGCAGGGCATAGATCGCCTCGGCGTCGTAGATCACACGCGCCTTGCCCAGCAGATCCGGCCGCCCTGCCAGCGCGTCGCGGAACAGCCCCATGTTGTGCGGCCGGCTCACCAGGATGGCGTCATAGTGGCCCGCGCGCTCTGACAGGAAGGACGCCAGGCCGGCGACCCCGCGCTGGTCGATCACTTCCACCGACGCGTGCAATTCGTGGCGCAGCCGCTCCCATGGCACCGCCGGCTGCTGCAGCGGATAGTGCGTCACCGACCAGCCCTCGGCCACGGCGCTGGTGACGATCGCGCGCGCACGCGGCAGCCCGGCGCCATTGACCTCGAGCGGCAGCAGGTCGTCGATCACCAGAAGCCGACGGAGGTCCCGCCCGCCCGCCGCGTCGCGCGCGGCGAGCAGGTTGGCCTTCCCCGGCGGCAGGTGGTCGCGCCGCAGCGTCGCGGCGTGACGTTCGCGGAAGAGGCGGGCATTGCCCTTGGTCGCCGCGACCCCGTCGCCGGATTTCGTCTCGCTGCCGAACTCATAATGGTCGACCGCCGCCGCCGGTTCGTAGATGACCCGCAGGCCTGCTTCGCGCAGGCGCATGCAGTAGTCCGTTTCCTCATAGTAGGCCGGTGCGTAGCCTTCGTCGAAACCACCCAGGCGCTGCCAGACCGAGCGTGGCGTCAGCAGGAAGGCGCCCGACACGTAGTCCACGTCGCGACGGAACATCGCGACGCCGGCCTCTGGCGGCAGCCCGCGGCCATAGCCGTGGGTGCTGCCGTCGGCCCAGACAATGCTGCCGGCCTCCTGCAACACGCCCGAAGGCAGAATCAGCCGGGCGCCGACCGCCCCCGCGCGGGGCTCGACATCCAGCGTGGCAAGGGCCGCGGCCAGCGCGCCGGGACGCAGGAAGGCGTCGTTGTTCAGCAGCAGCAGGGTGCGGCCGCGCGCTGCCGCCGCGGCGGCATTTGTGGCGAGCAGGAAACCCTGGTTCTCGGTGTTGCGGATGATGCGGGCGCCATCCAGGCGCTCCAGCAGCTGGGCTGTGGCGTCGGTCGAGGCGTTGTCGACCAGCACCAGCTCGATCGCCACACCGTCCTGCGCGCGCAACATCTGCAGGCAATGCAGGGTGAGATGGGCCTGGTTGTGGACCACCACCAGCACCGATACGTCCGGGGCCTCGCCGGCGCGGAAATCAAGCCGCTCGTTCGTCCCGAGAAAGCGGTCCATGGACGCGCGCAGGTCTGCGGTCAGCGCCGCCTTGGCATCAGGCGGGGGCGCTACGTCGCTTTCGGCCGCCGGAACGGGTGGGGCGACGGATGGCGTCAGGGGTGGGGCAACGGGCGCTGGCAGGGCGGCGGCGGGGGCCGTCGCGGGCTGGGCGGCCCTGCGCACCCAGGGAAGCAGCACGCTGGCGGTGCGGAGCATGTGACGAAAGGCGGGATAGAGTTCGGCGTAGCGCTGCAGCGGTGCGAGCGCCTGCCAACTGCTCGATGCGAGCATGGCCAGCAGCCTTCGCTCCACCATGTCGCCCCGGGCGCGCTGGACGGCCAGCTCGGCCTCGACGTGCCGGGCATAGGCAGCGCCCTCCGCGACAATTGCCTTGGCCTTCTCGTAGGCCCTCTGGGCATGCGTGCTTTGCGACTGCGCTTCCGACAGCGCCGCCCGGGTGCCGCGCAATTCGGTGTCAATCGCCTTCAGCCTGGCGACCGCAGCCCGCAACGCGGCCTCGGCTTCGGCGAGCGTGCGTAGTGCCGCTTCCCGTTCCGCTTCCGCCTCGGCAAGCTTGTCCAGCGCGGCGGCCCCCGTGGCCTCCGCTTGGGCGCGCGCGGCGTGGGCGGCCTGCGCGTCCTCCCGCAGCGCCGCGAGGCTCGCGCGCATGCCAAGGAGGTCGCGCTCGAGCGTTTCGCGTTCGGCCAGATGCGCCTCGTTGAGGTGCGTTGCCGCTTGCTGCGCGGCCTCCTCCACGCGGCTGGTATGAACATAGAGGCTGCCGGGCAGGGCCTCCAGTGCCGCGTCGGATGCGACGGCCAGCAGGTAGACCGCGCGCGGCAGGCCGGGCGATACCTCGAACCGATCGGAGCCGCGCTGCTCGAAGGTCAGCAGACCGGTGGCTTCGGAAGGCGGCTCGGCGAAGATCGCCGATCCCAGCATGGGCCGCTGGCCCAACAGCTCGACATGGGCGAAGTGCCGGCGCAACAGCCCACTGAATTCGGCCCGCGCCAGTTCGCGCACATGGAAGGGATTGGCCGGCGCGCCGCTGGGGGAATAGGTGTCGCGCTCGGGCGTGCTGAGAAGCAGGCGGCCGCCGGGGCGTAGCACCCGTCGCACCTCCGCGAGGAAGGTGTCGTGTTCCCGCATGTGTTCGAGCGTCTCGAACGATACGACCAGGTCGAAGGCGGCATCGGGCAACGGCAGGCGGCGCGCGTCGCCGGTCGTGAAGCGGAGGTTGTCGCGGCGGTAGGATTTGTTCGCATGCGCCACGCTGGCAGGATCAAGGTCCACGCCCACCACCGAACGCGCGGTCTGCGCCAGGAACGCGCTGCCGTAGCCTTCGCCCGACGCGACATCGAGGACATCGAGGCCGCGGGCCGCCTCCCGCGCAAGGAAGTAGCGGTGCAGATGCTCGACCTGCACCTGCATCCCGGCATCATCCGTCAGCCTCTCGCCTGTCCAGGGCAGTGGCGTGGCTGGCGCCGCGCGACCGAATATTTCGCCCACCAACTGCTCCTGCGTCGCTTGCCCGCGGCACGGTACGACCGTCCGGCGGATACGGTATGTGAGGCGGTCTTCATGGACCGTGCCTAAGCATGGATAGACGCGCGCCTAAGCCACTGATACTAGCCAATGAGTGAGTCAGGGACCAAGCCCCCGGTGCACCGCGAGGCGCGCCCCCGACCGCCGGAGCCAACCGATGTACGCAGACCCGCCCGCCGGCATCACGCTGCAGGATTGCGTCTTCTACCACGTCATGGACCTGCCCGGTCATGGGCGCGTCGGCGGTGAGTGGGACCTGCGCGGCAGGGTCGATACATATCTCGGCGAATTCGACTTCGCGGGCCGGTCGGTGCTGGAGGTCGGTCCGGCCAGCGGCTTCCTGACCGCGGAGATGGAGCGGCGCGGCGCCAGCGTCGTGGCGCTCGAGATGCCACCCGAGGCCGGCTGGGACTACGTGCCCTATCCGCCGAGCGTGCTGGATGCCGTGGCGCGTGAACGCGTCGGTGTGATGCAGCGGTTGCGGAACTCCTTCTGGTTCACGCATGCCGCGCTCGGGCTGAAGGCCCGGCTGGCCTATGGCAGCGCCTATGACATCCCGCCGGCGCTCGGCCGCTTCGATGTGGCGGTGCTTGCATCCGTCCTGTTGCATTGTCACAGCCCACTGCGGATCGTCGAGCAATGCGCGCGCCGTTGCGACACGCTGATCATCACCGAGATCCACGATCCTGGCCTCGATGGGCTGCGCGCCTGCCAGTTTCTGCCAACCGCCGAGGACATCAACTGGCACACCTGGTGGCGATTCAGCCCGGACCTGTTCACCGGCTTTCTGCGCGTGATGGGATTCAGGCGCTTCAGCCAAACCTTCCACACCCAACAGACGGCGCTGGGGCCGCACCGGCTGTTCACCCTCGTTGCGAGCCGCGATGCCGCGGGAGATTTCGCGGCGGCCCCAGCCTCGGCGACACAGGTGCCGGCGCTGGATACCCTGCGGGAGCAGATCCGGCATTCGCGCGCGGAGTTGAGTCGCCTCGGCGTGAAGGTCGAATGATCCACTTCCGCGTTGCGGAAGGAGAGTGTTGATGGCCACTGGGAACCGACCCGGTTCGGGGTGAAGTTGCCGCTGAGAATTGGGAGGGGTCCGGGCAGGGCGGCGCCCTCCCCGGCATCGCCTCTCAGACGCCCGAGGCCGGCGCGTCGCAGAGGTAGCGGTTCAGGTGGTAGGGCTGCGCGGCCAGGCCCGGGCAGAAGCTCGACACCACGGGCTCCAGCTTCTCGTAAAGATGGCGCATGGCCGCACTGGCTTCTTCCAGCCGCGCGCGCGCGGTCTCGGCCTGGATGGCGAGCTTGGCGATGTCGAGCTTCGTGTGCCTGCGGTCGAAATAGACGAAGTCGCCGCCGATCATGACATGGCGCACGCCCGTCGCGTCCTCGGCGTGCACGATCTGGTTCACCGTCCAGTTGTGCGGAATCCAGGAGAGGCTGTTCAGGTCCAGGAAGACGATGTCAGCCTTCATCCCCGGCGCGATGGCGCCGATATCGGTGAAGCCCAGCGCGCGGGCCGAGCCCTGGGTGCCGGCCTTGTAGACCTCCTCCACGCTGGCCCATGTGCGGGGGTCCGGGGACTGCACCTTGCTGACCATGGAGGCGTAGCGCAGCGCCTCATACATGTTGCCGTTGTCCGAGCAGTTCACGCCATCCGTGCCGATGCCCACATTCACGCCGAGATCGAGCGCGCGGCGCAGCCGGAACATCCCGTTGCCCAGGCGCATGTTGGAACCCGGATTGTGCGCCAGCGCGGCACCCCGGTCGCGCATCAGCTTCAGGTCGTCATCGTCCAGCCAGATGGCGTGGGCGGCGGTGAAGTTCTCGTCCACCAGGCCCAGATGGTCCATGTGCCGCAGCAGCGTGCGGCCATAGCGCTTCATGCCGGTGATGGCCTGCACCTTGCTTTCGCCCACATGGCTGTGCAGCCCCACGCCATGTTCCTTGGCCAGCTTCATGCAGCCGCAGAGGAAGGCGTCGGAGCAATGATGCGGGATGGTGGGCGCGACGGCCGCGCGGATATCGGCGGCACCCCAGCGCCAATGCTTCAGGATGTCGGACATGGCGGAGAGCGTCTCCTCCGCCGGGCGCAGGCGCAGCGCCTCCACATCCTTCCGCAGGCCGGGCGGCAGGGCCTCCATCAGGCCCGGGATGGCCTCGTACATGGTGCGGTCGGCCACCATGGGCGCGATGACGGCGCGCATGCCCACCTCCGCATAGGCTTCGGCGATGGCGTCCATGCCCTCGCGCGAGGGCAGCGGGAATTCGTAGGTGAGGTCGTAGGCCGCGGTGCAGCCCTTCGCCACCATCTCGGCCGCGCAGATGAGGGTGCTGAGCTTCTTGTCCTCCAGCGTCCGCCCGCCCGAGATCCAGGGGCCGGCGGCCAGGAGCAGTTCCAGCGTCCACTTGTCGCCCTGCCCGCGCGCCAGCCCGCCATGGCCATGGGTGTGCGCGTTGATGAGGCCGGGGTGGATCACCATGCCCGCGGCGTCCACCACGGCCGCCCCCTCGGGCGCGGCGACGCCCACCCCCACCTCGCGGATGATGCCGTCCTGGATCAGCACGTCGGTGGGTTCGGCGCGACGCAGCCCAGGGTCAGCCAGGCGCGCGCCGCGAATGACGGTGAAGCCGGGTTTCATGCTGGCCATGGCGGGTTCCTCAGGCGGCGGGGATGCGGCGGCTGGACCAGGGGAGGAGCATGCGCGCCGCGCGTCAACCCGCGGGCTCCAGCGCCTTCACGGCCAGCATGATGTCATGGTCCTCGGGGCTGCGGCGCAGGCGGTAGCCCAGCTTCTCGCAGAAATGCAGCATGGGGCGGTTGTCGGCCAGCACATGGCCGACCAGTTCCGTGACGCCCTCGCGCCGCGCCCAATCCTCCACCCGCGCCATCAGGTGCCGCGCGAGGCCCGTGCCCTTCGCCGCCGGCACCAGGCCCACCGCGAATTCGGCCGCCGTGCCGAAGGGCTCGCGGATCACGCGCGCCGTGCCGAAATTGCGCTTCCCGTGCATGGCGATGAAGGCCATCTCCCGCCCGTAATCAATCTGGGTGAGGCGCGCGAGCAGGGGCGGCGGCAGCTCCTTCATCACCGAGAAGAAGCGGTAGCGCACATCCTCGGGCGGCATCTCGCGGAACATCGCACCTTGCGCCTCCGCATCCTCGGGGCGGATGGGGCGCACCTCGAAGACCCGGCCATCGGGCGCGGTGTAGAGCCCGCCCAGATGCGCGGGATAGGGCGGGATGGCGAGCATGGCGCGCTCGCCCGCGGGCCGCAGCACCACATGCCCATCCACCACCACAACGCCCCGGGCGTCGGCGCGCAGCGGATTCACGTCGAGCGACGCGATCTCGGGGAAGTCCACCAGCAACTGGCTGAAGCGCACCAGCGTGTCGGCGATGGCGGCCTCGTCCACCGGGGCGCGGTCGCGGAAGCCGGGCAGCAGGGCGGAAAGCCGCGTGCGCGCGATCAGCGCATGGGCCAGCGGCAGGTTCAGCGGCGGCAGGTCGAAGGCCTCGTCGCGGGCGAGTTCCGCCGTGGTGCCGCCCTGGCCGAAGCCGATCCAGGGGCCGAACATGGCCTCCTCCCCCGCGCGCAGCCGCAGTTCCAACTGGCCGCGCGGCGCCTGGCGTTGCAGCAGGAATCCCGCGAAACCCGCGCCCGGATCGAGGCGTGCCATCTCCCCCGCCATGGCGGCCGCCGCCTCGCGCACCGAGGCGGGCTCCCGCAGGTTCAGCATCACCGCGCCGAACTCGCTCTTGTCCGCCAGCAGGGTGCGCGCCTTCAGCACCAAGGGCGGGCCGAGGGTCTCGGCATGGGTAGCGGCCTCCTCCGGCGTCGCGGCCAGGCGGTGCTCCACCACCGGCACGCCATAGGCGGCCAGCACCGCCAGCGCCTCATCCTCATAGAGCACCAGGCGGCCGGCGGCGCGGGCGGCCGCGAAGATGGCGCGCACCTTGTCCGCCTCGGGGTGGACCTCCAGCACCTGGGCGGGCGGGAGTTCGGCCGCCGCCGCGCGGTTGCGGCGTTCCTCGGCCAGGTGGGCGGCGCCCCGCAGCGCGGCCTCGGGGGTGGCGAAGCTGGGCAGGCCGGCGGCGACGAAGGGGGCACGCGCCTCGCCCGGCATGCAGAACAGGATGGGCGCGCCACGCCCGGCGCGGGGCACGGCCAGCGGGGCCAGCGGCGCCTCCTCCGGCGCGCGCAGCGCCACCACGACATCCACGCCCGGGTCGGTCGAGAGCAGCCGCGCGGCCTCCAGCAACTGCCCGCCGGCCCGCCCGCCGAGCGAAAGCGGGTGGCGCAGCGGCCAGCCCGCGGGCAGCAGCGGGGCCAGCAGGGCGTCGGTCTCCGCAGCCGGCGTGGCGAGGCGCAGCCCCTCGCGCAGCGCCGCATCGGCGGCGAGCCGCGCCATGCCGAGGCCATTGGCCACGATCGCCACCGCATCGCCCCGGCCCTGCCCCGTGCGCGGCTTGGCGCGCGCGAGCGTCGCGGCGGCGGCCAGCCAATCCTCCAGCCCGCGCGCGCTGAGCACGCCCGCGCGGCGCAGCGTGGCCTCCATCACCGCCTCCACCACGCCCGAGGGGTCTGCCGCCCGCGCGCCGGGGCGCAGCGCCAGCACCGGCCGCGTGCGCGCCGCCGCCCGCGCCGCCGAGACGAAGAGGCGCCGCTGCTTCACCCGCCTGAGTTCCAGCAGCACGCAGGCCGTGCCCGTGTCGCGCGCCAGCCAGTCGAGCCCCGCCGCGAAGCCGATGTCGTCATTGGCGCCGACGCCGATGATGTGGCTGAAGCCCAGCCCCTCCGCCGCCGCCCAGTCCAGCACCGCCCGCGCCACCGCCGAGGATTGCGCCATCAGCGCCAGCCCGCCGCGCGGAATGGGCGCCTGCGCCAGCGTGGCGTTGAGGCCGAGCGCCGGGATGGCCAGGCCGAAGCTGCGCTCGCCCAGCGCGCGCACGCCCGCCGCCGCCGCCATCCGCGCAAGGCCAGGGGCCGCCACCGGCACCACCACCGCCCGGCAGCCCGTGGCGGCAAGCGCCAGCAACGCCTCCTCCTGCGCGGGCGGCGCGAGGCTGAGCACGGCCAGCTCCGCCGGCGCGTCATGCGCGGCAAAGCCGGGGTGCGCCATGCCCTCGATCATCAGCCTTCCCTGGAAGCCGCCGCTGGCCAGGTTGCGCGCCAGGATCGCCGATTCGGGCAGCGCGGCATCCGCCAGCAGCACCACCGATGTCGGGCGGAACAGCGCGGTCTCGCGGAAACCCGCCCCGGGACGGGCGTTCAGGATCATGGACATGGCGTCGGCACCTTGCGGAAATTGTCGGGGCGCGCTGGGCTGAGGCTAGAGCATGATCCGCGGAGGCGGAATCGCCGAAGCGGTGAATCATTCTCTCAGCACGGGATGGAGCATGATCCGTGTTGCGGATCATGCTCCAGATCATAGGCCGCCCGCATGACAGCAGAACCCAGCCCGACCGATCCACGCCTCGACCCCGAGATGGCCGCCTTCAACGCCATGATGGCGGCGCGGCTGGCGGGCCAGCCGCCCATCATCTTCCCCTCGCCGCCGCGCAGCGGCTCCTTCGACGAGCAGCGCCGCCTGAATGACGGCCCGCAGGAGCCGCTCTCCGAAGGCGGGCCGGTGATGGCCGAGAGCCGCGACCTCTGGCTGCCCATCCGCGGGCGGCGCATGCAGGTGCGGCTGCACCGGCCGAGCCATGACCCCAACCTGCCCGTGGTGATCTACCTGCATGGCGGCGGCTGGGTCTGGGGCAGCATAGACACCCATGACCGGCTGATGCGCAGCTACGCCGCCGCCGCCAATTGCGTGGTGCTCGGCCCCGACTACGCGCTGAGCCCGGAGGCCGTCTTCCCCCAGGCGCTGGAGGAATGCGCCGCCGTGCTGCGCCATGTGGCGAGGCACGGCGCGGAGCTGGGGGTGGACCCCACGCGCATCGTGCTGGGGGGCGACAGCGCGGGCGCCAACCTCGCCGCCGGCCTCGCGCTGCTGGATGCCGAATGCCCCGCCCCCGTGCCCTTGCGCGGCCTGCTGCTGAACTACGGCGTCTTCGACCATGTGCTGGACACGCCGAGCTACCGCGAATTCGCCGAGGGCTACGGCCTGACCTATGAGAAGATGCGCTTCTACTGGGACGCCTATTGCCCCGACCCGGTGGCGCGGCTTTCGCCCTTCGCCTCGCCCATGCGGGGGGACCTCTCGGCCCTGCCCTCCACCCTGCTGCACATCGCGGAGCTGGACGTGCTGGCCAGCGAGAACTTCACCTTCGCCGACCGGCTGCGCGAGGCCGGGGTCAGCCTGGAAATGCAGGCCTTCCCCGGCACGGTGCACGGCTTTCTCCGCGCGCTCGGCCGGGTGGGGGCGGCCGACCGCGCGGTGGAGGCGGCCGGCACCTGGCTCAGGGCGCGGTTTGGCTGAGCCACCCCTCCGTCACGAGGCGGTCAGGATCGTCCGCCCCGTGATCTTGCCCTCGCGCAGCCGGTTCAGCACCGCATCCGCCTCGTGCAGCTTGGCGGTGCTGACCGGGATGGGCGGGATCTTGCCCTTCTGGGCCATCTCCACCAGCTCCCGCAGCTCCGTGAGGCTGCCCACATAGCTGCCGCGCATGGTGATGGCGCGGATGGGCATCAGCGGCAGCGGCACGCGGATTTCGCCGCCGAACAGCCCCACCTGGATCAGCTTGCCGCCCTTGCCCAGCGCGTCGAAGGCCGCCATCGCGGACTGGCTGCCGTTCACCAGGTCAATCACGCCCTGCACCGGGCCGCCGCAGGCCTCGATGATGCGCTTGGCGGTGTCGTCGCCCCCGGCCAGCACCGTCTCGGTGGCGCCTTGCGCGCGCGCGGCGTCGAGCTTGCCCTGGTCCACATCCACCGCGCAGATGCGCTTGTGCCCCATCCCCGCCAGCACCGCGATGGCCTGCAGGCCAAGCCCGCCCGCGCCCACCACCACGATGGGCTCCTTCTTGCCCATGGGCATCAGCTTGCGGATGGCCGAATAGACCGTCACACCGGAACACGCATAGGTTGCGGCCAGCGCGGGGTCGAGCCCGTCAATCGGGATCAGGTGGCGCCAATGCGTCGCCAGCACATGGGTCGCGTAGCCGCCATTCTGATAGACGCCCAGCGAGCGCGACTGCACCGCGCACATGTTCTCCTCGCCGCGCTTGCAGCGGGCGCAATTGCCGCAGCCCACCCAGGGGAAGACCAGGCGCACCTGCCCCTTCTTCAGCCCCTGCCCCTTGGCGCCCGGGCCCCATTTCAGCACCTTGCCCACGATCTCATGGCCCATGGCGAGCGGCAGCTTCAGGCCCCGATCGGTCATGCGCAGCTTGCCGCGGGCGCCCATGTCATACTCGCCCTCCCAGATGTGCAGGTCGCTGTGGCAGACGCCGGCATGGGTCACCTCCAGCAGCACCTCGTCGCCCTGCGGCTCGGGGGTGGGCAGCTCGATTTCCTGGAGTGGCTTTCCGTTCTCGACGACGGCCCAGGCGCGCATGGGAACCTCCCTGTGATGTGGTTTGGATGAAGGGGAAACCGCTCCGGTCGCTTCGTCAACAGAACCTTGCGCGCGCCTTACGAAATCACCGGTCTCGCCACAAATTCGCCATGAGCGCTGCGCATCCGATCAACCCAGAATTATAATTTTTCCGGGGCAGGCGCATGACACGGCTGATGGTGGCCTTCTTCCTCTCGGGGTTCGGCGCGCTGCTGTGTCAGATCATCTGGCAACGCATGCTGGGGGTCTTCGCGGGCTCCGACACCGTCTCGGCCGCGCTGGTGGTCAGCGCCTTCCTCTCGGGCCTCGGGCTCGGCTCCATCATCGGCGCCAAGGTCGCGGACCGGCTCTCGCCACGGGGTGCGATGCTGGCCTTCGCGATGGCGGAACTGGCGGTGGCCGCCTGCGCGCTGGCCTCCAAGCCCTTCCTCTACGACTTCCTGGCCATCGGCATGGTGGACCAGGTGGAGAGCCCCGCCGCCATCTTCGCGCTCTGCTTCGCGGGCCTCGTCATTCCCACCACGCTGATGGGCGCCTCGCTGCCGCTGCTGGCCCGCGCCGTGGCGACGGACCTCGGCTCCATCGCCGAACGCCTGGGCACGCTCTATGGCCTCAACACCCTGGGCGCGGGCATGGGCGCGCTGGTGGGCGGCTGGTTCATCGTGGGCCATCTGGGCTTCGTGGGCGCGCTGGGGCTGGCCGCGGCCCTGGACGTGATCGCCGCCATCCTGGCGCTGACGCTGCTCGCCTCCCTCTCGCGCGAGGTGCCGGCGCGGGCGGTGACGACGCGATCCATCACCACCGGCCCCGCGCCCTTCGGCGGGTTGCCGCTGTGGTGCCTGCTGGTCTTCCTCTCGGGCTACGTCATCGTGGCGCTCGAGATCGTCTGGGTGCGGATGCTGGGCCAGGTGGGGCAGTTCCACGCCTACCTGTTTCCCACCATCCTGGGCGTCTTTCTTCTGGCCGATGGCCTCGGCATGGCGCTGGCCGCGCGCATGGTGCGGAACATGCGCGACCCAAGGCCCGCCTTCTTCCTGACCCAGGGTGCCGGCTTCGCGCTGGGCGCGCTGCTGCTGGGCGCGCTGTGGTGGGCCATGGGCCACTCGCCGCTGGCCGATTTCATGGCGCCCGACTTCGACCGCTTCGGGCCTACGCATCTCGCCATCTCCACGGCCATCATCGTCGCGGTGGTGGCCCCGCCCTCCTTCATCATCGGCATGACCTTCCCCTTCGTGCAGCGCGCCGTGCAGCAGGACCTGGCGAGCGTGGGGGCGCGGGTGGGCTGGGTGCAGCTGGCCAACATCCTGGGCAATGCGGCGGGGTCCATCGGCACGGGCCTCATCACCTTCCATTTCTTCGGCACGATGGGGACGATGCTGCTGCTGGCCATCGTCTCGCTCGGCCTGCTGGGCGCCTGGCTGTGGCAGGCGCGCGGCCCCTCGCGGCCCTGGACCGCCGCCCTGGCCGGGGCCACGGCCGTCATCGCCCTCGTCATGCCCAGCAATGAACGCTTCTGGGCGCGGCTGCACGGGTTGCCCGAGCAGGCGCGCTTCGCCTGGGGCGAGGACCGCTCGGGCATCGCCTTCTGGCGCGAGCATGGCGAGGGCCAGGGCCGCCAGCCGGGCCGCTTCTTCATCATGGGCTTCGGCCAGGGCTTCGTGCCCTTCCTCGACGCCCATATCCTGCTGGGCATGCTGGGGCCGCTGATCCACCCCGACCCGCAGCGCGTGCTGGCCATCGGCGTGGGCTCGGGCGGCACGCCCTATGGCGCCACGGTGAACCCAGCCACGCGCGAAATCCGTGGCGTGGAGCTCATCGCGCCCGTGCTGGACGCGCTGGGGCACATCGCCCGCGCGCGGCCGGAATCGGGCGTGGCGGCCCTGCTGAACGACCCGCGCGTGCGGCTGGAGGCCGGCGATGGGCGCCGCGCGCTGACCCAGGGCGACACGCTCTATGACGTGATCGAGGCCGATGCCATCCGCCCGCAGACCTCGCATTCCGGCCTGCTCTACAGCGCCGAATTCCTGCAGCAGGTGCGCGAGCGCCTGGCGCCGGGCGGCATCTATGTGCAATGGGCGCCGACCTGGCGCGTGGTGGACACCTTCGCCGCCGTCTTCCCCCATGTGGTGCTGCTGCGGCCCATCAACGCGCTGATCGGCAGCGACCAGCCGATCGATCTGGACCAGGCCGCGCTGATCGAGCGGCTGCGCGCGCCGGAGACGCTGGCCTTCATCCAGCGCGGCAACCCCGCCATCACCGATCTCGGCCACCTCGTGGCGGGCGAGGTCCAGGTCTGGACGCCGCAGATGGCCCGCGTGGAGCCCCCGCTGACCGACATGTTCCCGCGCGACGAGTTCTTCATGAACCACGCCTATCTGGACGCCTACCGCCCGCGCCCGGCCTGGACCACGACCAGCGCCGTCAGCCGGCCCGCAACGCGTCCGTGATGCGCCGCGCCGCCCCATCGGCGGCGACGAGAATGACGTCGAAGCGCATCCCCGCCGCCCCATGGCCGGGATGCGCGGCCAGCCAGATGCCCGCCGCCGCCTGAAGCCGTGCCTGCTGGCGCGGCGTGAGCGCATGGGCGGCGTCACGGAAGCTGGGGCGCGCCTTCACCTCGACGAAGGCCAGCAGGCCCTCGCGTTCGGCGATCAGGTCCAGCTCGCCCGCCGGGGTGCGGGCGCGTTCGGCGAGGATGGTCCAGCCCTCGGCGCGCAGCAGGTCGCGCGCGATGGCCTCGGCATCGCGGCCGGAGCGGTCGGCGCGCGCGCCACGGCGGGCGCGCGCCCAGGCGTCAGGCGTGGAGCGCATCCCGGATGGCGGACACCGCCTCTGGGATCATGGCCGCCGTCACGTCCAGATGGGTGCAGGCGCGCACGCGGCCGCCCAACCCACTGACCATGATGCCCTGCAGGGCGAGGCGGCGCTGCAGTTCCTCGACCGCGACGCCCGTGCCCTTGATGTCGAAGAAGACGAGGTTGGTGTCCGGCTCCTCCACCACCACGCCCTCGATCTGCGCGAGGCCGCGCGCCAGCGCCTTGGCGTTGGCGTGGTCCTCGGCCAGCCGGTCCACATGGTGGTCCAGGGCGTAGAGGCAGGCGGCGGCACAGATGCCGGCCTGGCGCATGGAGCCGCCCAGGCGCTGCTTCCAGCGCCAGGCCTCGCCGATGAATTCGGAACTGCCGCAGAGCACGGCCCCGAGCGGCGCGCCCAACCCCTTGGTGAAGTCGAGCCAGACGCTGTCGAAGCCGGCCACCATGTCCTTCGGCGCGACGCCCGCGGCGACGCAGGCATTCATCAGCCTGGCGCCGTCCATGTGGGTGGCCCAGCCCTGTTCCCGCGCCACATCGGTGACGGCGGTAAGCTGTTCCAGCGGCCAGACCACGCCGCCGCCGATATTGGCGGTCTGCTCCACCTCCAGCATGCGCTGGGGGGGCGCGTAGCGGGTCTTGGGGCGGATGCCGGCGCGGACATCATCGGCGGTGAAGAGGCCGCGGGCGCCCTTCAACGGCATGATCTGCACCCCCGTGAGCGCGGCATGGGTGCCGCCCTCGCTGTGCAGGATGTGGCTGGTCTCGTGCGCCAGCACCTCATCGCCCTTCTTGCAATGGGTGAGGATGGCGATGACGTTGCACATGGTCCCGGACGGCAGATACATCGCCGCCTCCTTGCCCATCAGCGCCGCCATGCGATCGCACAGGGCATGGACGGTGGGGTCGTCGCCATGCTGCTCATCGCCCACCTCGGCCTCCATCATCGCGGCCTTCATGGCCGGCGTGGGGCGGGTCTGGGTGTCGGAATAGAGGTTGATGCGCACGGGCGGCGCACCGGCGGGCGGGCGGTTGGGAGCGTGGACCATGGCGCGAAGGCTAGAACGCTTTGCCCGCGCCGGGAACGGGGGGTTCTTGCCCACGACGGCCGATTCACGCCCCGGTGATTCCACCGAGGCGATCGGACGCACCACCAGCGGCCGATTCACGCCTCGGTGATTCCACCGAGGCGATCGGGCGCACCGCCAGCGGCCGATTCACGCCTCGGTGATCCCACCGAGGCGATCGGACGCACCGCCAGCGGCCGATTCACGCCTCGGTGATTCCACCGAGGCGATCGGACGCTAGCCCGGGGTCGAGGGAATTTCCGCCGGCCGCGGCGCGGCGGCGGAGTTGCGGCCATAGACCTGCATGGTCCGGCGTTCGAAGGCGCGCACCATCAGCCGCGTGGCCTCGTTGAAGACGGTGCCGATCACGGCCTGCAACAGGCGAGACTTGAATTCGAAATCCACGAAGAAATCCACCTCCGTGCCCTGCGGCACGGGGTTGAGCTTCCAGGTGTTGTTCAGGTAGCGGAAGGGGCCGTCCAGGTACTGCACCTGGATCATCTCCGGCCGCTGGAGCGTCACGTCGCTGCGGAAGGTCTCGCGGAACATCTTGAAGCCGATGGTCAGGTCGGCCACCAGCTTGGTCTCGTCACGGCTGAGCACGCGCGCGCCCACGCACCAGGGCAGGAATTCCGGATAGCGATGCACGTCGGCGACGATCTGGAACACCTCGTCCGGGCGGTGGCGCAGGATGCGCTTTTCGGCATGGGTGGGCATCAGGCGCCCAATGCCTTGAGGCGCGCTTCCTTGAGCGCCGCGAAATCCCGGTCCGCGTGGTAGGAGCTGCGCGTCAGCGGCGTGGCCGAGACCAGCAGGAAACCCTTGGCGCGGGCCATGCTGGCATAATCGTCGAACTCGGCCGGCTCCACGAAGCGGGCCACGGCGGCGTGCTTCACCGTGGGCTGGAGGTATTGGCCCACCGTCAGGAAATCCACCTCCGCGCTGCGGAGGTCATCCATCACCTGCTGCACCTCGATGCGCTCCTCGCCCAGGCCCACCATGATGCCGGACTTGGTGAAGATCGTCTTGTCGAGCTGCTTCACGCGGTCGAGCAGCCGCAGCGAATGGTAGTAGCGCGCGCCGGGGCGGATGTTGGGGTAGAGGCGCGGCACGGTTTCCAGATTGTGGTTGAACACGTCCGGCCGTGCTTCCACCACCACCTCCAGCGCGCCGGGCTTGCGCAGGAAATCGGGCGTCAGGATTTCGACCGTGGTCTCGGGCGCGCTGGCGCGGATGGCGGCGATGGTCTCCGCGAAGTGGCGGGCGCCGCCATCGGCCAGGTCATCGCGGTCCACGCTGGTGATGACGACGTGCCGCAGGCCGAGCTTGGCCACTGCCTCGCCCACCCGGCGTGGCTCCTCGGTGTCGAGGGCATTGGGCATTCCCGTCGCGACATTGCAGAAGGCGCAGGCGCGGGTGCAGATCTCGCCCATGATCATCATGGTGGCGTGGCGCTGGGACCAGCACTCGCCGATGTTGGGGCAGGCCGCTTCCTCGCAGACCGTGACCAGCTTGTTGTCGCGCATCAGGGCGCGCGTCTCGTGGTAGATCGGGTGGGTGGGCGCCTTCACCCGGATCCAGGCGGGTTTCCGCTGGATGGGGTTGTCGGGGCGGTTCGCCTTTTCCGGATGCCGCGCGGCGCCGGTGCGGGCGGTGTCACCCTTGCTGCGGTGGTCGATCTCGATGCGGGCCATGGTGGCTCCATATAGCGCGGGGCGCGGTTTTCCCCAGCCCCCATCCGTCACACGCGGCCGATGCCTGCCCCGAACGCGGAACAGGGCGGGGCCGGGCGCAACCGCCCCACGCTCCGGCCGCAAAGCGGCCGGCGCCGCCCAACCGCCCTACCCGCCCGCGCACCCGAAGCGCGGCGAAAGCCAAGCGCGTCGTGCCGCAGGCACGCCTCCGGCGTGACGCGCGCGCCGGCGCCTGAGGCAAACTAAATATGTATCACCCGGCCATAGGCATCCAGCACGCTCTCATGCATCGCCTCGCTCACCGTCGGGTGGGGGAAGACGGTGTGCATGAGTTCCGCCTCGGTCGATTCCAGGGTGCGGGCGATGCCATAGCCCTGGATCATCTCCGTCACCTCGGGCCCGACCATATGGGCGCCCAGGAGTTCGCCGGTCTTGGCGTCGAAGACGGTCTTCACGAAGCCCTCGGGCTCACCCATCGCGATGGCCTTGCCATTGCCGATGAAGGGGAAGCGGCCCACGCGCACCTCATGCCCGGCCTCCTTGGCGCGGGCCTCGGTCAGCCCCACACTCGCCACCTGCGGGCGGCAATAGGTGCAGCCGGGAATGTTCAGCACATCCATCGGGTGCGGGTGCATCCCGGCGATGGCTTCGACGCAGATGATGCCCTCATGGCTCGCCTTGTGTGCCAGCCAGGGCGCGCCCGTCAGGTCGCCGATGGCATAGACGCCAGGCTCGCCGGTGCGGCCCATGGGGTCGGTTTTCACATGGGTGCGGTCCACCTCGACCTTGGTGCCCTCCAGGCCGAGATTTTCCACATTGCCCACGATGCCGACCGCCGAGATCAGCTTGTCGGCCGTGATGTCCTGCACCTTGCCATTCGCTTCCACGATGGCGGTGATGCTGTCCGCGCCCTTCCGCACCCCCTGCACCCGGGCATTGGTGATGATCTTCATGCCCTGCTTCTCGAAGGCCTTCTGCACGAAGGCGCTGATCTCCGAATCCTCCACGGGCAGGATGCGGTCCATCACCTCGATCAGCGTCACCTCGGCGCCCATGTTGAGGTAGAAGGACGCGAACTCGCTGCCGATGGCGCCCGAGCCCATGACGATGATCTTCTTCGGCAGGGAAGCCGGCACCATCGCCTCGCGGTAGGACCAGATCAGCTTGCCGTCCGGCTCCATGCCCGGCAGCACGCGGGCGCGTGCGCCGGTGGCCAGGATGATGTGCTTGGCGGCCAGCTCCGCCACAGGCTTGCCGTCCTTCGTCACCTTCAGCTTGGCAGGCCCGGCCAGCGCGCCCTGCCCGTCGAACACCGTCACCTTGTTCTTCTTCAGCAGGTGCTTCACCCCGCCCGAAAGCTGGTTCGCCACCCCGCGCGACCGCTTCACCACCTTCGCGAAGTCGAAGCGCACATTGTCCGCCGCGAAGCCATAGGCGTCGAGGCTGTGCAGCAGGTGGTTGATCTCGGAGGCGCGCAGCAGCGCCTTGGTCGGGATGCAGCCCCAGTTGAGGCAGATGCCGCCCAGATGCTCGCGCTCCACCAGCGCGACCTTCATCTTGAGCTGCGCGCCGCGGATGGCCGCGACATAGCCGCCAGGCCCGCCGCCCACCACCACCAGGTCGAATGTCTCGGCCATCTTGCCTCTCCTCAGGCGGCCAGCGCGGAAAGTGCCGCGCCGGTCAGCCGCCGGTCCGTCCATTGCGTGCGCGCCGTGGCCCCGATGCGGTCATAGAGGGCGATGGCCGGCGCGTTCCAGTCCAGCACGTTCCACTCCAGCGCGACGAAGCCCTCTTCCAGCGTCAGCCGCGCCAGCGCCCGCAGCAGCGCCATGCCATGCCCCGCGCCGCGATGCGCCGGCAGCACGAAGAGGTCCTCCAGCCACAGCCCCCGCCCGCCCAGGAAGGTCAGCGCGGTGGGGTAGAAGAGGGCGATGCCCACGGCCTCGCCCTCCACCTCGGCCAGCAGGGCGCGGCAGGCGCCCTGTTCGAGCATCCGGGCGAAATCCGCCTCGGTGGCGCGGAATTCGCCGAGCAGTTCCTCATACTCGGCCAGGGCCCGCACCAGCCGAAAGACGGCCGGTGCATCGGCCGGGCTGGCCGGGCGGATGGTCACAGCATCAGGCTCAGCGGGTTCTCGATCAGGCCCTTCAGCGTGGCCATGAACTCCGCCGCCAGCGCGCCATCCACCACGCGGTGGTCCACGGAGAGCTGGCAGGTCATGACGGTGGCGATGGCCAGCGCGCCATTCTTCACCACCGGCCGCTGTTCCCCCGCGCCCACGGCCAGGATGCCGGCCTGGGGCGGGTTGATGATGGCCGAGAAGAAGGAGACGCCATACATCCCCATGTTGGAGATGGAGAAGCCGCCGCCCTGGAATTCCTCGGGCTTCAGCTTGCCCGATTTCGCCCGCGCGCCGAGGTCCTTCATCTCGTTGGAGATGGTGGCGAGCCCCTTGCGGTCCGCGCCCTTCACGATGGGCGTGATGAGCCCGTCGGGAATGGCCACCGCCACGCTGATGTCCACATCCTGGAATTGCAGGATGGCCTCATCCGTCCAGGCGGCGTTGACACCCGGATGGCGGCGCAGCGCGACCGCGCAGGCCTTGATGATGAGGTCGTTCACCGAAAGCTTGAAGGCCCCCGCGCCCTCCTTGGGCGATTGCGCGTTGAGGTCCGCGCGCAGCTTCAGCAGCGCGTCCAGTTCGAAATCCATCGCCACGTAGAAATGCGGCACGGTGGTCTTCGATTCCGTGAGCCGCCGCGCGATGACCTTGCGCATGGAGGAATTGGGCACCGCCACATGCGGCGCCGTGATGTTGACGGGCGCCGGCTTCGGCGCCGGGGCTGGGGCGGGGGTCCCGGCCCCCCCGCCTCCGCGGTCACGGGTGCAGCGTCGCGCTTCGGGGCCGCCGGGCGATTCATCGCCGCCTCGACATCGGCCTTCACGATTCGCCCCTGCGGTCCGCTGCCCGTGACCGCGGCCAACTCAATTCCCGCCTGCTGCGCCATGCGCCGCGCGAGCGGCGAGGCGAAGACGCGGTCGCCACCGGAAGCGGCGGCGGCCGGCTTGGGCGCCGGCGCCTCGGCGCCCTTGGAAGCCGGCGGCGGCACCGGCTGTTCCGGCGCGCCGGCGACCTTGCCGCCCGACTGCCTCACCGCCTCCAGCGCCGGCGAGCCGGAGGGAGAGGGTGCCGCATCCTTCGGCGCCTCCTCGCCCTGCTCGACCAGCACGGCGATGACGTCGTTCACCTTCACGCCCTCGGTGCCGTCCGCCACCACGATCTTGCCGAGGATGCCCTCATCCACGGCCTCGACTTCCATCGTGGCCTTGTCCGTCTCGATCTCGGCGATGATGTCGCCGGCCTTGATGCTGTCGCCCTCCTTCTTCAGCCAGCGGGCGAGCGTGCCCTCCGTCATGGTGGGCGAGAGGGCGGGCATCAGGATGTTGGTGGCCATGTGCGGGCGCCCCTTGCTTAGCGGTAGGTCACGGCGCGCGCCGCTTCCACCACCTGTTCGAGGCGCGGCAGGGCGAGCTTCTCGAGATTGGCGGCGTAGGGCATCGGCAGGTCAAGCCCCGTCACGCGCGTGGGCGGCGCGTCGAGGTGGTCGAAGGCGTGCTCCATGATCTGCATGGCCACCTCCGCGCCGATGCCGGCATAGGGCCAGCCCTCTTCCAGCGTCACCAGGCGGTTGGTCTTCTTGACCGAGTTCACGATGGTCTCGGTGTCGAGCGGCCGTAGCGTGCGCAGGTTGATCACCTCCGCGCTGATGCCCTGCTCGGCCAGCTTTTCCGCCGCCTGCATGGCCATGCCGACCATGATGGAGAAGGCGACGAGCGTGACGTCCGTCCCCTCGCGCTCGATCTTGGCCTTGCCGATGGGCAGGATGAAATCCTCATCGGTCGGGCATTCGAAGCTCTGCCCGTAGAGGATTTCGTTCTCCAGGAAGATGACCGGGTTCGGGTCGCGGATGGCCGCGCGCAGCAGGCCCTTCGCATCCGCGGCCGACCAGGGCGCGACCACCTTCAGCCCCGGGCAATGCGCGTACCAGGAGGCGTAGCACTGCGAATGCTGCGCCGCCACGCGGGACGCGGCGCCGTTCGGGCCACGGAAGACGATGGGGCAACCCAGCTGCCCGCCCGACATATAGAGCGTCTTGGCGGCCGAGTTGATGATCTGGTCAATGGCCTGCATCGAGAAGTTGAAGGTCATGAACTCGACGATGGGCTTGAGGCCGTTGAAGGCCGCCCCCACCGCCATGCCGGTGAAGCCATGCTCCGTAATCGGCATGTCCATGACGCGCTTGGGGCCGAACTCGTCCAGCAGGCCCTGGCTGATCTTGTAGGCGCCCTGGTACTGGCCGACCTCCTCGCCGATCAGGAAGACGTCGCCATCCAGCCGCATCTCGGCGGCCATGGCGTCGCGCAGCGCCTCGCGCACGGTCATGCTGCGCGTGGGGCCCCAATCCTTCTCGGGCTGGGCGGAGGGCGTGGCGGCCACATCCCAGGGCACAGCGCTGCCCTTGGCCTCGGCGGGCTTCTCGGCCTTGGGGGCCTCTTCCTTTGCGGCCTCGTCCTTCGCGGGTTTCGGCGCCTCGGCCTTGGCCCCGCCCGAACCGCCATCCAGCTCCGCGATGGGGCTGTTCACCGACACGTTCTCGGTGCCCTCGGGCACGAGGATGCGGGTGATGGTGCCCTCATCCACCGCCTCGACCTCCATGGTGGCCTTGTCGGTCTCGATCTCGGCGATCACGTCGCCGGACTTCACCGCATCGCCTTCCTTCTTCAGCCACCGCGCGAGCTTGCCCTCCGTCATGGTGGGCGAAAGCGCCGGCATCAGGATCTCGACGCCCATCTCACTTGGTCTCCAGAAGGATGTCGGTCCAGAGCTCGCTCTCCGGCGGCTCCGGCGATTCCTGCGCGAATTCCGCGCTGTCCTGCACGATGGCCTTCACCTCGTCGTCGATCTTCTTGAGGTCGGCCTCGGTCACGCCCTGGGCCAGCAGTTCGGCCCGCGCGGTCTCCAGGCAGTCATGCTGCTCGCGCATCTTCTGCACCTCCTCGCGGGTGCGGTACTTCGCGGGGTCGGACATGGAGTGGCCGCGATAGCGGTAGGTCTTCATCTCCAGCAGATAGGGGCCGTTGCCGGCGCGGCAGTGCGCCACGGCGCGGCTGCCGGCCTCGAACACGGTGCGGACGTTCATGCCGTCCACCTGCTCGCCCGGGATGCCCCAGGGGCTGCCATTCTTCGACAGGTCGCGGCTGGCGCTGGCGCGCTCCACGCTCGTGCCCATGCCGTATTTGTTGTTCTCGATGATGAAGACGCAGGGCAGCTTGAACAGCGCCGCCAGGTTCAGGCTCTCGAAGACCTGGCCCTGGTTGGAGGCGCCCTCGCCGAAATAGGTCAGCGCCACATTGTCATTGCCGCGATACATGTTCGAGAAGGCCAGGCCCGCGCCCAGCGAGACCTGCGCGCCCACGATGCCATGGCCGCCGAAGAAGCCCTTCTCGCGCGAGAACATGTGCATGCTCCCGCCCTTGCCCTTGGAATAGCCGCCGATGCGCCCGGTCAGCTCCGCCATCACGCCGCGGGCCTCCATGCCGGTGGCCAGCATGTGGCCATGGTCGCGGTAGGAGGTGATGACCTGGTCGCCGGGCTGCAGGCACATCTGCATGCCCACCACCACGGCCTCCTGGCCGATATAGAGGTGGCAGAAGCCGCCGATCAGCCCCATGCCGTAGAGCTGGCCCGCCTTCTCCTCGAAGCGGCGGATCAGCAGCATGTCCCGATAGGCCTGCTGCAGAACGTCACGACCCATTGCGGGCTCCTTGCCACGGCTGCGGCGCTTGGCGCCCGAGATTTCGGGGGGCATGGCGTTCTCCCTGTCGAACTGCCCCATCATTAAGGGCGGCAAGACGTCGTTGCAAGGAGGACCATTCGCCGCAAACCGGCAGAAAATCAGCGATTTATGTATTTTAACTCGATATTGGTTAACATGTTGCATCGCACCAACGCACCATCCGGATGGCGATGATCCGCGCGGCCCCGCCACAAGCGCCGCATGACACCCGAACGCCGCCTCGCCCTCGCCACCTTCGCCCTGCACGGCGCCGACCAGGCGGCGCTGGCGGCGCTGCCGCTCCTGGCCACGCTGCACCTCGGCGGGGGCCCCGGCATGACGGGGGCGCTGGTGGCGGCGCAGGGTGCGGCCTGGCTGCTGGTCTCGCTGCCCGCCGGCGCCTGGCTGGACCGCGCGGGGCGGGTGCGGGCGCTGCGGGCCGCACTCTGGGCCGCCGCACTCGGCTTCCTGCTGGCCTGGGCGCTGCGGCACCACCCGGCGACGCTGGCCTTCGCCGCCTTCCTGGGCAGCGGGGCGGTGGTGGTGGGCATCCTGGCCGTGGCCGCCCTGCTGCCGGGCTATGTCGCGCCCGAGGGCCGGCCCCGCGCCAATGCGGCCATCGAACTCGCGCGCGGGGTCGCGACGCTGGTGGCCGCGCCGCTGGCCGGGCTTTGCGCGCAGATGGGCTGGCCGGGCCTCGCTTTGCCCCTGGCCGCCACCTTCGCCGCGCTGGGCGCCCTGGCCCTGGGCCGGCTTCCGGCCGAGCCGCCGCCCGCCCCGCGCATCCCGCTGCGCGACGCCATCCTGGAGGGCGCCCGCTTCACCTGGCGCGAGGCGCATCTGCGCGGCCTCGCCCTCTGCGCCATCGCCTGGAACTTCGCCTTCTTCGCCCTGCTGGCGGTGCTGGTGCCGCTGGCGCTGGGGCCGCTCGGCCTCACCCCGGCCGAGACGGGGCTGGCGCTGGGCTTCTACGGCGCGGGGCTGATGATGGGCGCCGTGGCCGCGCCCCATGTGCTGCGCGTGCTGCCGCCCGGCCAGGTGCTGGCGCTGGGGCCGGCGCTGACGCTGGGGGCCGTGCTGCTGCTCTGGGCGGGGCTGCTGCCGGCCTTCCCGCGCCTCGCGCTCTCGCAATGGCTGGTGGGGTTCGGGCCCATGCTCTGGCAGGTCACGCAGACCACGCTGCGCCAAGCGGTGACACCCTCCGCGCTATTGGGCCGGGTGGGGGCGGTGATGCAGGTGGCGGTGTTCGGCGTGCGGCCGCTGGGGGCGCTGGCCGGCGGCGCGCTCGCGGCGCGCGACGGGGCGGAGGCGGGGCTGTTGCTGGCCCTGCTGGGCTTCGCCCTCTCGGTGCTGCTGGTGCTGCGCGCGCCCCTGCGCGGCCTCAGCGCCTTCCCCACGGATTGCGCGGCCGCGGCGCCTGCCGCACATTCCGCCCAGGGCAGATGAGGGACCCCCATGGCCTGGCATCATTGGCCGCTGCTTCCGCTCCATGCCATGGCGCTCGCCACCGGCGCGAAATCCTTCGAGAAGAACCCGCTGATCGGCAGCGCCAGGCTGAACCGCGCCGGGCTGCACATCGCGCGCCGCAACCTGGCGCAGCGCCTGGGCGAACGCCGGCGCGCGGCGCTGGCAGAAGGGGTGGAGGCGGAAGACCAGCGCGCCCTGCTGGAGACGGGCTTCCTCGCCAAGCCCGACTTCCTCCCCGCCCAGGATTTCGCCGCCATGCGCGACGAACTCTTCGCCGCCCGCCTGCCCGCGCGCGAATACCTGGATGGCTACACGCTGACGCGCCTCATCCCGCTGGACGCCGCCTCGCTCGCCCACCTGCCGGCCACGCGCGCCGCACTCGGCTTCGCGCCCTACCGTGCCCTGCACGACTTCGTGGGCTCCTTCCGGCAATCGCCCTTCCTCTTCGTGCAGACGGTGTTCAGCCATGTGCGCGAGGCCCCGCCCGACATCCAGTCGGACTTCCACACCGACACCTTCCACCCCACCGTGAAGTCCTGGCTGTTCCTGGACGAGGTGGCGGAGGGCGAGGCGGGCTTCACCTACGTCCCCGGCTCGCACCGCCCCAACCGGCGGCACCTGGCGTGGGAGCGGCAGGTTTCCATCGGCGCGGCGCGGGCCGCGGACCGCAGCACGCGCGAAGGCTCGCTCCGCATCGAGGAGGCGGCGCTGCCGCGCCTCGGCTATCCCGCCCCGCGCAAGCTGGCGGTCGCGCCCAACACGCTGGTCATCGCCGACACCAGCGGCTTCCACCGCCGTGGCATCGCGGACAGGCCCACGCGGCGCGTCAGCATCTGGGCCTATGCGCGGGGCAACCCGTTCAAGCCCTGGACGGGGGGGGACGTGCTGTCCGCCACCGGCCTCGACAAGCGCGTGATCCGCGGTTTCTGGGCCGCGCAGGACATGGTGAAGCGGATGCGCGGCGCCACCGGCGGCTGGCGCTGGGTGGGTGAGCGCGGGCCGCTGGACCCGCCCGCGATCTGATTCAGTAGAGGCGTTCGCCCGGCGCGTAGGGAAGGATGATCTCGCCCGGGCGGCTCAGGTTCAGCAGGGCGCGGGCGCGCTCCTCCACCTGGTCACGGTCCATCTCGCTGCCGCGCACGGCGTTCACGCGGCGTTCCATGGCCTCACGCTCGGCGGTGGCGATGTTCAGCCCGACACGCGCCTGGGCCAGGTCCTGCAGCCGCTCGACATGCCGCTCCTCACCCTGCTGGGCGTGCCAGATGAAGAAGGCCGAGGCCCCGAAGAAAAGCACGGGCGCGATCAACCCCCGCGCCAGACGGCCCAGCCACGCCAACATGCGATAGTCCCCCACGACCGGCGGTCCCCCCGGACCGCCCGCCGCAACACACCATCAAAGCGATGGTTTCGCAAGGGAAAAGGCGGGCGCATCGCCCGCCGCGCAGGCTACCGCCGCAGGATGGTCCGCCCCGCATAGCGCGCGGCCGGCCCCAGATCCTGCTCGATGCGGATCAGCTGGTTGTACTTGGCCAGCCGGTCCGAACGCGAGAGCGAACCCGTCTTGATCTGCCCGCAATTGGTGGCCACCGCGAGGTCCGCGATGGTCGCATCCTCGGTCTCGCCCGAGCGGTGGCTCATCACCGCCGTGTAGCCGGCGCGGTGCGCGGTCTCCACCGCCTCCAGCGTCTCGGTCAGCGTGCCGATCTGGTTCACCTTGATCAGGATGGAATTGGCGGTCGCGCGCTCGATGCCCTGGCGCAGACGCTCGGGGTTGGTCACGAAGAGGTCGTCGCCCACCAGCTGCACCTTCGCACCCAGGCGGTCGGTCAGCAGCTTCCAGCCGTCCCAGTCATCCTCGTGGCAGCCATCCTCGATGGAGACGATGGGCCACTTGGCGCAGAGCGCCGCCAGGTAGTCCACCATGCCCCCGGCATCGAGCGTCTTGCCCTCGCCTTCCAGCACATACTTGCCGCCGTGGTAGAATTCGCTGGCCGCGCAGTCGAGCGCGAAGAGGATGTCCTCGCCCACCCGGTGGCCGGCCGCCTCGCAGGCCTTGGCGATGAAGGACAGCGCCTCGTCCGCGCTGCCGATGTTGGGGGCGAAGCCGCCCTCATCGCCCACATTGGTGTTGTGGCCGGCGTCGTGCAGCGCCTTCTTCAGCGACGCGAAGACCTCGGCGCCCACACGCACCGCATCGGCGGCCGTGCCGGCGGCCACCGGCATGATCATGAATTCCTGGATGTCGATGGGATTATCGGCATGCTTGCCGCCATTGATGATGTTCATCATCGGCACCGGCAGGGTGCGGGCGAAGGTGCCGCCGACATAGCGATAGAGCGGCAGCTCATGCGCGTTGGCCGCCGCCTTCGCCACGGCCAGGCTGACCGCCAGGATGGCATTGGCCCCCAGGCGCGACTTGTTGGGCGTGCCGTCCAGCTCGATCATCAAATTGTCGATCTTCACCTGCTCGGAGGCATCCATGCCGCCGAGGGCGTCGAAGATCTCGCCCTCCACATTCGCGCAGGCCTGGCGCACGCCCTTGCCGCCGAAGCGGGACTTGTCGCCGTCGCGCAGCTCCGCCGCCTCATGCGCGCCGGTGGAGGCGCCGGAAGGGACGATGGCGCGGCCCTGGCTGCCATCATCCAGGACCACCTCGGCCTCGACGGTGGGGTTGCCGCGGCTGTCGAGCACTTCGCGGGCGACGATATCGGCAATGGCGGGCATGGGTTTTCCTTCCGGCAGCGATGCGCGGCGGATAGGACGGCCCCCGGCAAAGGGCAAGTCGGGGCTTGCGCAGGTTGAGTTATGTTATACTATCACATCCATGCCCTTCCTCTGCGAAGCCTTCGCCCCGCCCGCCACCCCGGTGGCCGAACCCCCGCCCCGCGCCGTGATCTCCACGGTGGAGACCGTGCTGCTCACGGCCCTGCACCAGGATGTGGGCCTGGCGCTGTGGTTGCGGGACATGCCGGAAGGCTGGAAGCGCGAGGTGGCCCCCCTCGCCTCCGCCGGCCCCTTCCGCGCCATGGGCGAGGGCACGCCGGATGACGCGCTGGACGCGGCGGCGGCCGCCCTGCCCGGCCCCGCGCCACTCAACCTGCTGGCCGATGCGCTGCGGCTCGCGCACATGTTCGCGGCCCTGACCCGCAGCGAACATGTGCGCCTGCGCTTCGACGGCGTGACGGGCGATGCCTGCCGGAAATTCCATGTGGATGCGGTGGGGCTGCGCCTGCTCGTCACCTATGCCGGGCCGGGCACGCAATGGACCATGGCGGACCAGGATTCCGTGCCGCATGAGGTGCCGCTCGGCGCCGTGGCCCTCTTCCGCGGCCGGGCGCGGCCGGGCGGGCATGTGCTGCACCGCTCGCCGCCGATCTCGCATCTGCCCGAGGCGCGGCGCCGGCGCCTCGTGCTCTGCATTGACGAGGCGGGGTGCTGCTGATGGCCCGGCCCCTTCCCGTCACCGTGCTCTCGGGCTTCCTGGGCGCGGGCAAGACCACGCTGCTGAACCACATTCTCGCCAACCGCGAGGGGCAGCGCGTCGCCGTCATCGTGAACGACATGAGCGAGGTGAACATTGACGGCGCGCTGGTGGGTCGGCAGGGCCACCTCTCCCGCACCGAGGAGAGGCTGGTCGAGATGTCGAACGGCTGCATCTGCTGCACCCTCCGTGAGGACCTGATGCAGGAGGTGGCGAAGCTCGCCGCAGAGGACCGCTTCGACGCGCTGGTCATCGAGAGCACCGGCGTCAGCGAACCCATGCCCGTCGCCGCCACCTTCGACTTCACGACCGAGGCGGGCTTCCGCCTGGGCGATGTCGCGCGCCTCGACACCATGGTCACCGTCGTGGATGCGCGCGCCTTCCTGGAGGATTATTCCAGCGCCGACACCCTGGCCCAGCGCGGCGAGACGGCGGGCGAAGCGGACACCCGCCAGCTCGTGGACCTGCTGGTGGAGCAGGTGGAGTTCGCCGACGTCATCCTGGTCAACAAGGCCGATCTGGTGACGCCGGAGGAATTGGGCCGCCTGGCCGGCCTGCTCGCCACCTTCAACCCGCGCGCGGAAATCCTCTCCACCGCCCATGGCCGCGTGCCGCTCGCCAAGGTGCTCGGCACGGGCCGCTTCGACTTCGCCGCGGCGCAGGAGGCGGCGGGCTGGCAGCAGGCGCTGCTCGGCGGCCACCTGCCCGAGAGCGAGGAATTCGGCATCACCAACTTCGTCTGGCGCGCCCGCCGCCCCGTCCATCCCGCCCGCTTCAAGGCGCTGATCGAGGGCGATTTGCCCGGCGTGGTCCGCGCCAAGGGCTTCTTCTGGCTCGCCACGCGCAATGCCTGGGTGGGCGAATGGCAATTGGCCGGCCGCGTGGGCCGCCACCAGGGCGCGGGCCACTGGTGGGCGGCGGTGCCCCCCGGCCGCTGGCCCGAGGATGCGGGCTGGCGCGCCCTGATCGAACGCCTCTGGGAGGAGCCTTTCGGCGACCGGCGGCAGGAGATCGTCCTCATCGGCATCGGCATGGACGAGGCCGCGCTGCGCCGGCAATTCGACGCCACCCTCTGCACGCCCAGCGAGATGAAGCGCGCCCGCGACCTGCCCGACCCCTTTCCCCCCTGGACCGCCTGACACATCACCCTTGCGCCGGCCTCCCAAGCTGGCATTGATGCCAGGATGCTGCCCATCGCCATCATCGGAGCGGGCCTCGCCGGGCTGACCGCCGCCCGCCTCCTCGTCGCCGCGGGGCGCCCGGTGCGCCTCTTCGACAAGGGGCGCGGCGTGGGCGGGCGGCTGGCCACCCGCCGCGTCACCCATGAGGGGGCCACCCACAGCTTCGACCATGGCGCGCAATATGTCCGCGCCGAGGGCCCGGGCTTCGCCGCCCTGCTCGAAGAGATCCAGGCGCGGCCCTGGCCCGATTCGTTGCGCCGCGTGCCGGCGCCGGGCATGTCCGCGCTCGGCCGGGCCATGGCGGGCGGGCTCGACGTCGCCACCGGCTGCGAAATCCGCGCCCTGCGGCACGAGGAAGAGGGCTGGTTCCTGGACCATGCCGCCGGCGCGGAAGGCCCCTTCGCCGCCGTACTCGTCACCACCCCCGCGCCCCAGGCCATCCCGCTGCTGGCCCCGCATGCGCCGCGCCTGGCGCAGAGCCTGGCCGTCATCCGCTACGCCCCCTGCTGGACGGTGCTGGCCGGCTTCGCCACGCGCCTGCCCCTGCCCGACACGCTGCGCCACCGCGGCATCATCGGCTGGGCGGCGCGCGACAGCAGCAAGCCCGGACGCGACGCCCGCCAGGAGAACTGGGTGATCCAGGCCGGCACCGCCTTCTCCGCCGCGCATCTGGAGGAGGCGCCGGAACAGGTCATCCCGCCCTTGCTGGCCGCCCTGACGACCGAGGCGCCGCTCTTCGCCCAGGCGCATCGCTGGCGCTACGCCCTGCTGCAATCGCCGCTGGGCGCGCCCTGCCTGTGGGATGGCGCGCTGGGCTATGCCTCGGATGGCTGCCTCGCCGGCCGGGCCGAGGCCGCCTTCGACAGCGGCGCGGCACTCGCCCGCAAGGTCATGGCCGCGTGAGCCGCCCGCGCCCCGCCTTCGCCGATGACCTCGCCGCCACCCGCGCCGAGGCCTTCGCCCTGCTCTCCCGCGGCGTGGCGGACCGGCGCAGCCCCTTCCACACGCCCACGCTGGCCACCATCGGCCTGGACGGCGCGCCGCGCGCCCGCACCCTCGTGTTGCGCGGCTTCGACGCCGCGACCCGCAGCCTGCGCCTGCACAGCGACGCGCGCAGCGGCAAGCGGGCCGAACTGCTGCGCGACCCGCGCGCCTGCCTGCACCTCTATGACCCCGGCCACCAGGTGCAGATCCGGCTGGAAGGCCAGGCCACGCTGCACCAGGACGACGCGCTGGCCGATGCCGCCTGGGAGGCAAGCCGCCCCTTCAGCCGCCTCTGCTACGGCATCGCCCGGGCCCCCGGCACGCCCGTGGCGGAGCCGCCCCCCGCGCCCACCGAGGTGGGCGAGGGCCGGGCGCATTTCATGGCGCTGCGCCTCGTCTTCGCGCGGATGGAGTGGCTCTGGCTCGCCGCCGCGGGCCACCGCCGCGCGCTGTTCACCTGGGACGCCGCCGGCCAGGAGGAGGCCACATGGCTGGTGCCCTGACCCCTGAGGCCATCCGCGCCGAAATCCTGCGCCAGACCGCCGAGCGCGGGCCGGAGAAATCCATCTGCCCCTCCGAGGTGGCCCGCGCCCTCGACCCCGAGGATTGGCGCCGCCACATGACCGCGGTGCGCGGCGTGGCCGCCGTGCTGTCGGCCGAGGGCGCGGTGGACATCCTGCGCAAGGGCAAGCCCGTGCCGCCCGAGGCCATGCACGGCGTCATCCGCCTCAGGACGCGCGGATGAGCCTGCTGCGCGCCTGGCTCGGCCGGGGCGAGGCCGGGTTGCCCCCGGCCCAGCCGCTGGATTTCGAGACGCTGGTGCCGCCGCGCTCGCCCAATGCCTGTCTCGCCGCGCCGGCGGGGCACGCCTGGGCGCAGCTCACCACGCCGCCCTACACCACCCCGCCCGAGGCCCTGTTCGACGCCCTGCTGGAGGTGGCGGCGGCCGAGCCCCGCACCACACGCCGCGACATGCCGGGCGGGGGGCTGCGGGCGCAATGGGTGCAGCGCTCGGCCATGGCGAACTTCCCGGACCTGATCCATGCCGAGGTGCGGCCCGCCGAGGCGGGGGCCACCCTCCACCTCTATTCGCACAGCCTGCTGGGCTGGTCGGACATGGGGGTGAACCGGGCGCGGGTCACGCGCTGGCTGGCGGCGCTGGCCGCGCGACCGCTGCCGCCCATGCCCGTCGCGCCGGTGGCCGCCCCGCCACCCCCTGCCCCGCCCCCCGCGCCCTCGCCCCTCGCCATGGCGCTGGCCGGCAACGCCGCCGGGCGGCATGTGCTGGTGGCGGGCGATGCGCCCTCGGCCGTGGCCACCCTGGTGCTGCACGCGCTCAGCCATGGCGCGGCCAGCGCGCGGGCCTATTCCGCCCTGCGCCCCGACGACGCGGATGGGCAATTGCGCGCGGCCGGCACCGCGCTGGGGCTGGAGGCGGTGGCCGAAGCGCTCCTCGCCCGCGCGCGCGTCGGCACCACCGCCCAGATCGAAGGCGCCATTGACCCGCCCTGGCTGTGGTGGCTGCGCGGCAAGTGGGACGCGCCGGACCTCGCCGCGCGCCTGGGCCCGCTGGACCTGGTGGTGGACCCCGGCAACCTCGCCGCCGCGGAGGACCCCGGCCATCGGCTCGCGCAGCTGCGCGGCAGCGGGGCGCGCGCGCTGCTGCTGAGTTGCCTGGTGCCGCCGCCCGGCGCCGCGCCCGGCTTCGAGGCGGAGAGCCTCTGGCATGCGGCGCGGCTGGACGCGGCGACCTCCGCCGCGCTGCACGCGCATCTGGCCGAGAGGTGGCTCGACCTGCCGCAGCTTCGCCTCCTGCCCGCCGGCATGACGCCGGAGGCCGCCCGCGCCGCCGGGATCCATGAACCGTTCTGGTGGATCATGGGCGCGGCCGCGCTGCGCCGCCTGCTCAACGAAGCTGGCTGGACCCCGGGCGAGGCCGCCCGCCACGGCCCCCATCTGCTGCTGACCGCCACCGCCGCATGAGGCGCCAGCGCATCTGCCTGCTGACCTTCGACTTCGTGGGGCCCGTGCGGAACGGCGGCATGGGCACGGCCTTCCTGGCCTGCGCCGAGGCCTTCCGCGACGCGGGGCACGAGGTCACGGTGCTCTACCCCGCCGCCTATACCGAGACGCTGCCGCTGACCCATTGGCGCGCGCACTACGCCGCGCGCGGCATTGATTTCGTGCCCCTCCACCTGTCGGGGCAGGAGAAGGAACAGGCCTACGGCGCCTGGCAATGGATCAAGTCCCGCCACTTCGACGCCATCCATTTCCACGAGATGCGCGGCATCGGCCATTGGCTCACGGTGGCCAAGCGCTGCGGCCTCGGCCTCGCCGACACCGCGCTGGTCTGCCAGGTCCATAGCCCCACCCTGTGGCACTTCGCCCATTCCGGCACCTTCCTGCGCCATCTGGAGGAGCTGGAACTCGACTGGATGGAGCGCAGCAGCGTGCAGGGCGCCGATGTGGTCATCGCCCCCTCGCGCTACATGCTGGCCGAGGTGGCGCGCATGGGTTGGCGCCTGCCGCCGCGCCACGGCGTGCTGCCCAACATGCTACCGCAGGGCTTTCCCGCCCGCGCGCCCGCGGATGCCACGCCGCGTCCGGTGGAGGAGCTGGTCTTCTTCGGGCGGCTGGAGGCGCGCAAGGGCCTGGACCTCTTCTGCGAGGCCGTCTCGCGCCTCCAGGAAGCGGGCACGCCCCCCGCGCGCGTCACCTTCCTGGGCAAGATCGCGCAGATGGAGGGCTGCCACGCGCTGGCCTGGCTGGCAGAGGCCACCGCCGGCTGGACCTTCCCCTGGCAGGTGGTGAATGACCGCGACGTGGCCGGCGCGCGGGAATACCTGTCGGGGCCAGGGCGCCTCGCCGTCATCGCCTCCGTGATGGAGAACGCGCCCTATGCCGTGATCGAGTGCCTGGCCGCAGGGATCCCGCTGCTGGCGCCGGAGGTGGGCGGCATCCCGGAGCTGCTGGCCGCCGAGGACCATGCGCGGCTGCTCTACCCGCGCAATCCCCGCGCGCTGGCCGCCGCCATGGGCCGCGCCCTGGCCGATGGCATGGCGCCCGGCCGCCCCGCCGTGACGGCCGAGGGCGCGCGCGAGGCCTGGCTCGAATTCCAGGGCGGGCTTGCGGCGCCGCCCGCCGCGCCCGCGCTGCGGCGCGACGCGCCCCCGCTGGTCTCGGTCTGCATGGGCGCCTTCAACCGGCACGAGACGCTGGCGGACGCCATCGCCTCCATCGAGGCGCAGACCCATCCGGCCATCGAGCTCATCCTGGTGGATGACGCCAGCACCTCCCGCGCCACCCTCGCCTTCCTGGACGCGCTGCGCCCGCGCTTCGCCGCGCGGGGCTGGAAGCTGCTGCGCAATGCCGAGAATTCCTGGCAGGGCGTCACGCGCCACCACGCGGTGGACGCCTCGCAGGGCGAATTCCTGCTGTTCATGGATGACGACAACTTCGCCTGGCCGGAGGAGGTCGCGACCTTCGTCTCGGCCGCGCTGCATTCAGGCGCCGATGTCCTGACCTGCCAGAACCAGCCCTTCCACGGCGGCGGCCGTCCCCCCGCCACCCGCGCGCGCCAGCCCAGCCTGTGGATGCCCATCGGCCCCGCGGCGGCGGTCGGCGCCTATGCGAACATGATGGGCGACGCCAACATGTTCATGCGCCGCGACGCCTGGGACCGCATGGGCGGCTTTACCCGCGACCGCGCCTATTTCGAGGATTGGGAATTCCTCCAGGCCGCGTCGCTGGCCGGGCTGCAGGTCGAATGCCTGCCCGAGCTTCTCTACTGCTACCGCATCTGGGACGGCGCGCAGACCGCCGCCCATGCCGCGGATTTCCTCTATCGCAGCCATGCCCGCGCGCTGCGCCCCACCCTGGAGGCAACCCCCGAGGCGCTGCGCCCCGCGCTGCGCTTCGCCGTCGAACGGCATCTCGCGGGGATGCAGGTGCGGCGCGAGGGGTTCTGGGGGCGCGGCCTGCCCCTCTCGGGCGAGCAGATGCTGATCACCCAATTCGCGCCCAATGGCGCCGAGGCCATGCTGGCCCTGGCCGAGGCGGTGGCGGTGGCGGGGCGGGCCGAGACCGCGGCGCTGCTGGCCGAACAGGCCTGCCGCCTCGCGCCCGGCCACCCGGAAGTGACGGAACGCGCCGCCGCCCTTCAATCGGCGCGCGCCAGCACCTCCAGCACCGCGTCGCCATAGCGTTCCAGCTTGCTTTCGCCCACGCCGGGCACGCCGCGCAGCTCGGACAGGCTGCCGGGGCGCCGGGCCGCGATCTCGCCCAGCGTCGCGTCGTGGAAGATGACATAGGCCGGCACGCCCTGGGCGCGGGCCTCGGATTTGCGCCAGTCGCGCAGGGCGGCGAAGAGCGGGTCCCCTTCCTCCACCGGGGCGCGGTCGGCGCGGGGGCGGGAGTGGCGGGGGCCGAGGTTGGGGGCCTCGCGCAGCATCAGCCGCTGCTCGCCGCGCAGGATGGGGCGGGCGGCCTCGGTGGCGACCAGCTCGCCATGATTCTCGACGCGCACATCCAGGGCACCCGAAGCCACCAATTGCCGCGCCACGCCGCGCCAGGTGCCCTCCGGCAGGTCGCTGCCCACGCCGAAGGTGGGAAGCTGGTCATGGCCGTGCTGGGCCACCTTGTCCGTCAGCCGGCCGCGCAGCACGTCCACGAGATGCCCGAGGCCGAAGCGGCCGCCTGTGCGGACGGCGGCGCTCAGCAGCTTCTGGGCGGCCACCGTGGCGTCCGACAGCTTCGGCGGGGCGGCGCAGACGTCGCAATTGCCGCAATCCTCCGACAGATCCTCGCCGAAGCAGCGCAGCAGCACGCGGCGGCGGCAGGTGGCGGCCTCGGCGATGCCCACCATGGCGTCCAGCCGCGCGCGCTCGATGCGCTTCTGGTCGTCGCTCGCGGGGCTTTCCTGGATGCGGTGGCGGGCCAGCGCGATATCGCCCGGCCCGTAGAGCAGCAGGGCGCGCGCGGGCATGCCGTCGCGGCCGGCGCGGCCGATTTCCTGGTACCAGCCCTCCGGCCCCTGCGGCAGCGCCAGATGCGCCACGAAGCGCACATCGGGCCGGTCTATCCCCATGCCGAAGGCGATGGTCGCGCACATGATGACGGCGTCGCCGCGCGCGAAGCGGTGATGCGCGTCGCGCCGGGCCGTGCTGTCCATGCCGGCATGGTAGGCGGCGGCGTCGTGGCCATCGGCGCGCAGCCAGTCGGCCGTCTGCTCGGCGCGCGCGCGGGTGCCGCAATAGACGATGCCCGCGCCCGTGCCATGGATGGCGGTGCGCAGGAAGGCGCGCAGCTGCGCCCGCTCCTGCTCACGCGGCTCGGCGGCGAGGTGGATGTTCGGGCGGTCGAAGCTGGCGCGGAAGACGGGGTCTTCCCGCAGGCCGAGCTGCCCGCGAATGTCCTCCACCGTGCGCGCATCGGCGGTGGCGGTGAGCGCGAGGCGCGGCACGCCCGGAAAGGTGTCGCGCAGGAAGGAGAGCGCCCGGTATTCCGGCCGGAAGTGATGGCCCCATTGGCTGATGCAATGCGCCTCGTCCACGGCAAACAGCGCGATGGGCAGTTCGGCCAGGCGCTCGATCATGCCGTCCATCGCCAGCCGCTCGGGCGAGACGTAGAGCAGCTTCAGCGTGCCGTCGAAGACGCCGCGCCAGATCGCGCGGCGGTCATGCTCGTCCAGGTCCGAATGCAGCGCGGCGGCCGCCACCCCCTGCTGGCGCAGGGCGGCGACCTGGTCCTCCATCAGCGCGATCAGCGGCGAGACGACGACGGCCAGCCCGTCCCGGCACAGGGCCGGCACCTGGAAGCAGAGCGACTTGCCGCCGCCCGTGGGCATGAGGACGAGGCCGGAGCCCCCTTCCATCACATGCGCCACGATCTCGGCCTGGCGGCCACGGAAGCCGGGGTGGCCGAAGACCTCGTGGAGAACCTGCGCCGGGTCGCGCGGCATTACCCGCGAGCCCTCATTGGCGGGCGAGGCGGATCTCGACGCGGCGGCTCTCGATCGGCGCGGCCTCGAAGGGCACGGGCCCGCGTGGCACGACGAAGATGCGGTCCCCCGCCACGCCGAATTCGCGCAGCAGATCCGCCACATGGCGGGCGCGGCGGTCCGACAGCTCGCGGTTGAAGGCGACGCCGCCGGCGGGGCCGGCATAGCCGAAGACGTTCACCCGCGCGTAGGGGTGGCGGGCGGCGGAGCGGGCCGCGCCGCGCACCACGGCGCGCCCGGCATCGTCCAGCGTGTCACCGTCAATGGTGAAGAAGACGACGTCCACCGGCTCGTCTTCCAGGCGCCGCCCGGTGAGGTTGTTGAAGCTCTCGCAGCCCGCGAGGATCAGGGGGGCGGCGGCGGTCAGGAGCATGCGGCGGCGCATGGCGATTCTCTCCGGGGGGGATGGAAGGTTATCCGTCCAGCAACCCTGGGCCCGCGTCAACCAGCGGCTGGTAACAGCCTTCCCCCCGCCAGGCGCAGGACACGGTCCAGCGGCTCCACCCCGGTCAACTCATGCGTGAGCAGCAGGAGGGAACGCCCCTCGCAGGCCGTGCCGAGCGTCACCAGGAAGGAACGCGCGGCCTCGGCGTCGAGGCCGGCGGTGGGCTCGTCCAGGATCAGGATGTCGGCAGGCGGCAGCAGGGCGCGGGCGAGGGCGATGCGCCGCGCCTCGCCGCCCGAGAAGCGGGCGCCGCCCTCGCCGCAGAGCGTCTCCAGCCCCTCCGGCAGGCCGCGCACGAATTCGCCCACGCCGGCCTTGGCCAAGGCCCGCCACAGCGCCGCGTCCGGCGCGCCGGGGGCGGCGATGCGGAGGTTGTTCGCGATGCTGTCATCGAACAGCCGCGCATCCTGCGCGAGATAGGCGATGCGGCCGCGCAGCTCGGGCGCCGCCAGGGTCGCGATATCGGCCCCGCCCAGCGTGATCCGCCCGCCCTGGGGGGAAGCGAACTTCATCAGCAGCGCCGCGATGCTGGACTTGCCGGCACCGGAGGGGCCCAGGATGGCCAGCCGCTCGGCGGGGCGGAGCGTGAGGTCCAGCCCGTCCAGCACGGGCGGCATGCCCGCGCGCCAGCCGAAGCGCACGCCCTCGAAGCGCAGTTCGCGGCCCTCGGGCATGGCGGCGGGGGTGGTGGGTTCGGCCACGGGGGCGCGGTGTCGGTTGTTTCGAAGAGGCGGCGCGCGCCGGCGCCGGCGGTGGCCAGCGCCGCGCCCGCCCGGGGCATCAGCCCCAGCATCTCCAGGGCGGCGATGCCCAGGAACAGCGCCAGCACGGCCAGCGCCGCCCCCGCCTCGCCCGCCCAGAGCCCCCAGGCGAGGCCCCCCAGCAAGGCGAGCTGCGTCAGCGTCTGGCCCAGCGCGCCCGCCATGGCCCCGCGCGCCACCAGGCGGCGCTGGGCGCGCATCATGGCCGCATCGGCCTGGGCGAGGCGGGTGGCGGCGGCGGGCTCCGAATTGGCGGCCAGCGTGTCCTCGAGGCCGGCCAGCGGGTCCACGGCGGCGGCGCGCATCTCGCCGCGGCGGGCGGCGGCCTCGGTGGCGGCGCGGGCGGCGGCGGGGGCGAGCGCCAGCGGCAGGATGAGGGCCAGCAGCAGCGGCAGGGCCATCAGCACCAGCAGCCAGGGCTCGGCGCCCAGCAGGATCGCGATGGCCAGCACGGCGGCCAGCGCCCCCGCCGCCGGCACCACCGCCCCCAGGTAGAAGCGGTCCAGCGCGTCCACATCCGCGATCAGCCGGCCCAGCAGGTCGCCCGAGCCACCCATGCCGATGCCGCCCGGGCGGCGTTCGGCGAGGCGCCGGAAGAACCAGACGCGGGTGTCGGCCAGCGCCCGGAAGGCCGCGTCATGGCTCGCCATGCGTTCCCACCAGCGGGCGGCGGGGCGGATCAGCACGAAGGGGCGCAGCCAGAGCAGGGCCGCCACGCCCAGCAGCCCGCCCCCGGTCACGCCCGCCGCCACCCCCTTGCCCGCCAAGGTCATCAGCGCGATGCCGGACAGCGCCGAGACCATGGCGATGGCGAGCCCCGCGACCAGCGCCGGCCAGCGCGCGCGCCACAGCCGCGCGACGCGCCACAGATCACTCCACATGGGACACCGCCATCCGTCCCGCGCCCAGCTCCAGCACCCGCCCCGACAGCCCGCGCAGCTGCGCCGAATGGGTGGCGATGAGGGCGGTGCGTCCGGCGCAGAGGCGGGCGATGGATTCCATCACCTCGGCCTCGGTGCCGGGGTCGAGCGCCGTGGTGGGCTCGTCCAGCAGGATGAGGGGGGCGTCACGCAGGAAGGCCCGGGCCAGCGCCACCCGCTGCCGCTGCCCGCCGGAGAGGCCATAGCCCCCCTCGCCCACCTCCGTGTCCAGGCCTTTCGGCAGGCGGCGGGCGAAACCCATGACGCGCGCGGCCTCGGCGGCGCGCAGGATCTCGGCCTCGGTGGCGTCCGGGCGGGCGAGCGCGATGTTCTCCCGCAGCGTGCCCTGGAACAGATGCGCCCGCTGGCCGACATAGGCGGAGAGGCGGCGCAGCTCGGCGGGCTTGAGCAGGGTCGCGTCCTGCCCGTTCAGCGCGATGCGGCCCGCGGTCGGCCGCGCGAAGCCCATCAGCAGCTTCAGCACCGAGGATTTGCCGCTGCCCGAGGGGCCCACCAGCAGCAGCGTCTCGCCGGGGCTGACGGCGAAGGTGACGCGGTCGAGCGCGGGCTTGGGGTTGCCCTCATAGCGCAGGCCGACCTCGGTGAAAGCCACCGTCACGCGCGGCGGCATGGATTCCAGCAGCAGGCCCTGGGCGGGCGGGGCGTCCAGCAGCGGCGCGAGGTCCGCCGCCGCACCGCGCGCCGACATGGCCTCGTGATAGGCCTGGGAGAAGTTGCGCAGCGGCTGGAAGAAGGCCGGCACCAGCAGGATGCAGAACAGCGCCGCCACCGGGTCCGGGTGGTTCGCGCCCAGATGCGCCCCGTGCCGCCAGGCGAGGTAGGCGATGGTGCCCGCCGCCAGCAGTTCGAGCGCCGTGGTGGACAGGAAGGCCACGCGCAGCACGCGCATGGTGCGGGTGCGGAATTCCTCGGCGACCTGGCCAAGGTGCCGCGCCTCATCCTCCGCGCGGTTGAACTGCACCAGGGTGGACAGGCCCCGCAGCCGGTCCACGAAGCGGCCCGAAAGGCGGCCCAGCACGTCCATCTGCCGCTTGCTCTCGCGCGCGGCGCCGATGCCGGTGATGGCCATGCCGACGGGCACCAGCAGCCCCATCACCAGCAGCACCAGCGCCGTGACCCAATCCGCCCAGGCGGCCACCAGGATGATGGCGGCGGGCGCCAGGACGGCGAGCGCCACGGCGGGCAGCCAGCGGGCGAAGAAACCGTCCAGCGCCTCCACGCGGTCCACCAGCAGGGCGGCCTTCTCGCCCACGCCGCGCTTGTCGTCGGGGCCCAGTTCCATCAGGCGGGCGAAGAGAGCCGTGCGCAGCCGGGCGCGGGCGGCCTCGCCGGCGCGGTTCTGCGCGGCCTCCTGCGCCATGCCGAGGCCCGCCATGGCCAGCACCAGCAGCACGGCCAGGCCCAGATCCTCCCAGCCGCCGGCCGCGAAGCCCAGCAGCGTGGCCAGCACGCGCGCGATCAGGAAGGCGAGGCCCACCGAGCAGAGGGTCGAGGCCAGGCCGAGCGCGACCGGAAGCGCCACGCGCCCCCTTTGGGCACGCGCCTGCCGCATGAGCCAGGCCGACGCCGCGCGGCCATTCGAAGGCGATTCCATCCCTCCGGTTCTTAAGGGAATCGCGCCCGACGCGCCATGTCTTGCGGCACCTGCTTCCCGCTGCGACATGAACGGGAGATGAAGGGGAACAGAGATGCTGCCCAGCCATGGCCGCTACGACTACCTGCCCTGGGCCCAGCGCCCGCGTGAATCCTGGCCCGGCGGGCGCAAGCTGGCCGTCTATCTCGGCGTCAACCTGGAGCATTTCGCCTTCGGCGAGGGGCTGGGCGCGGAACTGGCCCCCGGCGGGCCGCAGCCCGACATCCTGAACTACGCCTGGCGCGACTATGGCAACCGGGTCGGCGCCTGGCGGTTGCTGCAGATGCTCGACGAGTTGTCCCTGCCCGCCACCGTGCTGCTGAACAGCGCCATGTACGGCTACGCGCCCGATCTGGTGGCCGCGCACCGCGCCCGGGGCGACGAGATCGCGGGCCATGGCCGCACCAACAGCGAACGGCAATCGGTCCTGCCCGAGGCCGAGGAAGCCGCGCTGATCGCGGAGAGCACCGCCGCCATCACGCAGCATGAGGGCGCGCCCCCGCGCGGCTGGCTTTCGCCCTGGATCGCGGAAAGCCGGGTCACGCCCGATCTGCTGGCCGAGGCCGGATACCGCTACACGCTGAACTGGTGCATGGACGACCAGCCGGTCTGGATGCGCACGCGGGCGGGGCGGCTGCTCGCCATCCCCTACCCGCAGGAGGCGAACGACATCCCCTCCATCGTGGGCCGCAAGGATGGGGCGGAGCAGTTCGCGGAGCTGATCGTCGAGGATTTCTCGGAGCGTATGCGCCAGGTGGGCGATGGGCTGCCGCAGGTCATGGGCATCGCGCTGCACCCCTATATCGTGGGCCAGCCCTACCGGCTGCGCGCGCTGCGACGGGCGCTGAACGTCATTGCCGCGCAGCGCGAGGCGGTGTGGATCACCACCGCCGGCGCCATTTACGACCATTGCATGACCTGGCCGGAAGGAAGCCTGCGATGACGCGCGCCCTGTTTCTCGTCGCCCTGCTGGCGCTCTCCGCCTGCGGTGCCACCCGCCCCGGCCCCGAGACGCCGGCCACGGTGGAGCGGGTGGATCTCGACCGCTATCTCGGCCTCTGGCACGAGGTGGCGCGCCTGCCGCAGAGCTTCCAGGACAGCCGCACCCTGCGCTGCGAGGAGGTGACGGCCGAATACGCCGCCGCCGGGCCGGGGCGCATCAGCGTGGTGAATTCCTGCGTGAACGCCCTGGACCCCGCCCGCCCGCGGCGCGAGGCGCGCGGCCAGGCCTATGTGGTCGAGGGCAGCGATGGCGCGCGGCTGCGCGTCAGCTTCTTCTGGCCCTTCTTCGGCGACTACTGGGTGCTGGGGCTGCACCCGGACTATCGCTGGGCGCTGGTGGGCGCGCCCTCGCGGCAGTCGCTCTGGCTGCTGTCGCGCACGCCGGAGTTGGAGGCGGCGGAGGTGGAGCGCGCGCTCGCCATCGCGCGGCGTGAGGGGTTTGACCTGGGGCCGCTCATTCGCGCGGCGCGTTAATCGCGCGGCCGCTTCACGGCTTCGGCATGCCGCCGAAGCCGATCGGACGCTAACCGAGCGGCCGATTCACGGCTTCGGCATGCCGCCGAAGCCGATCGGACGCTAACCCAGTTCGAAGCTGGTCAGCCCGAAGATCCAGTCGCGCCGCATGGGCGGCGGGGCGCCGGTGTACATGCGCGCCGTCTCGAACCCCTTTTCCATGCCCATGGACCGCGCCAGCGCCACCGCCTCGGCATGGGGCTCCGGCAGGTCGAGGATCAGCGGGCCGGGGGCGCGGTGCGGCGCGGCATCGGCGATGAGGGCCCGCGCCACCCCCGCATCCCGCGCGAAGAGGGGGGCGAGCTTCGATCCCTCGCGGCATGGCCGCAGCACGGCAAAGCCCGCCACCTCGCCCGCCTCCATCAGCACCCTGGCGCGATGGCCGGGGGCCGTGATCCAGGCGCGGAGGAAGTCGGGGCGTGGCAGGCCGAAGGCCTGGGCGTCGAAGGCGAGGAGCTGCGCGAAGGGGATGGCCGTGGCGTCGCGGATGTCGGCCGGCGCCGCATCCGGGATGCGCGGCGCGTCCGCCTGGTAGCGCGCGTTGTTCCAGGCGAGTTCGAAGCCCGAACGCCGGTAGTTCGCCTGCTGCGCCACCACCCCATCCAGCCCCACGCAGCGCCCCGCGAGCCGCGCCATGGCCGCGCGCCACAGCGCGATGCCCACCCCCTGCCCGCGCACCTCCGGCCGGGCGATGTAGAAGCCGATGAAGCCGAACGCCTCGCCCGTGCGGGTGGCGGAGATGCAGGCCAGCAACTGGCCGTTGCGCTCGGCGCCCCAGAAGCCCTCCGGGTCGGCGGCGGCGAAGGCCTGGGCGTCGGCCAGGCCTGGATTCCAGCCCTCGGCCGCCGCCCAGTCCACGGCGGTCGCGATCTCCTGGGCGCGCAGGGGGCGGCAGACCAGGCTCAATGCATGATGTCCCCGCCATTGGGCGAGAGGCAGGCGCCGCAGTAATAGGACCCGCCAGGCCCCGCCAGCAGCAGCGCCGTCGCCGCGATTTCCTCCACCCGGCCCATGCGGCGCAGCGGCAGGCGGCTTTCGATCTCGGCCTTCCATTCCGGCCCGCGCGAGCGCGTCAAATCCGTCTCGATGGGACCTGGCGCGATGACGTTCACCAGCACCCCCTGCGGCCCGGCCTCATAAGCCAGTGCCCGGGTGAAGCCGATGATGCCCGCCTTGGCCGCGCAATAGGTCACGATGCCGGGCGACCCCTTCAGGCCCAGCTGCGAGGCGATATTGATGATCCGCCCGCCCCCGCGCGCCACCATGCCGGGATAGACGGCCTGCGCCGTGAAGAAGCTCCCCTTCAGATGGATGTTCAGCATGCGGTCGAACTCCGCCTCGCTGATCTGGCCGAAGGGGGTGCGCAGGTTGATGCCGGCATTGTTCAGCAGGATGTCGCAGGGGCCGAGTGCCGCTTCGGCCCCAGCCACGAAGGCGTTGATCTGCGCGACCTCGCCCGCATCGGCCGCCATCTGGAAGGCGCGGCGGCCACGGGCGGTGACGGCCTGGACCAGGGTGCGCGCCTCCGCCTCGTCACCCAGATGCGAGATGGCCACATCCGCGCCAGCCTCGGCAAACGCGATGGCGCAGGCGCGCCCGATGCCGCGGCTGCCGCCGGTCACATAGGCGATCTTGCCGGCCAGCGGGCCATGGGCGGGCGCGTTCATGCGCGATGTCCTGTGCTGCTCATGGCGCCGATGTTGCGGTGCAAGGCGCCCTGCGTCCAGGGCCGGCGCGTGCTCAGCCCAGCCGGCGGCCGGTGAAGAGCACCGCCACCAGCATCGCGCCCGCCGCGAGCCCCGCGCCGATCGCCTTGAACCAGCCGATGGGCTCGGCCAGGAAGAAGGCGGCCATCAGCAGCCCCATCACCGGCACCAGCACCGAGATGGTGCCGGCGCGCGTGGCCCCCAGCGTCTCCACGCAGCGGGCGAAGAGGAACATGGAGACGACGCCCAGCAGCAGCCCCTGCGCCACGATCATCCAGGCGATGAGGGTGATGGGCTGGGCGAAGAATTCCTCGGCGCGGAAGGCCAGGAACAGCGGCAGCACCATGGGCGCCGACACCACCGAGACCGCGGCCGTGGCCGGGATGGCCGGCACCTGCCAGCGCCGCAGCAGCACGGTGAACAGGCCCCAGGTGGCGCCGGCCAGCACGAGCAATATGTCGCCGCGCCAAGCGCCCGGATGCAAACCCAGCCCGTCCCAGCCGATCAGCAGCACGCCCAGCAGCATGACCCCGAGGGCCGCGGCACGGCCGGCCGTCGGGCGCTCGCGCAGCAGCCACCAGGCGGCCAGCGCCGCGACCACCGGCCCCGTCATGGGCGCGATGGTGGCGCCATGGCTCGCCGGCGCGAAATAGAGGGCGGTCACGAAGAAGCTGAGGTTCACCGCACCCCCGGTGACGCTCAGCGCCAGCAGCTTCCAGGGGCCGAGGGCCGCCAGCACATGCCGCTCCCGCCAGGCCAGCGGCGCCAGCAGCAGCGCGCCCGGGATGTAGCGGCAGAAGAGCAGGTCCAGCGCGTGCAGCCCCTGCCCCGCCAGCGCATTGCGGGCCACGACGGCATGGCCGCTCCAGATGAAGGCCGCGGCCGCGCCGAAGAGCAGGCCGAGCAGGGCTTTGGGCGGCAGGTTCACGGGCGGAGGCGGCGCGTCACAAGGCCAGGAGACGCGGCGGGGGCCGCGCGGTCAACCGCGGCGTGGGTTGGGGCTTGGGCGCGTGGGGCGCGGGGCTGGCCGCCTTACCATCTTACTATCTTACTATCTTACCGGGGATGGCCTGCTGGGCACGGCGCGGCCCGAGGCGGACATCACCATGCGCCCGCGCACCCCGAAAAGTCCAGCATTCAGCCCAGGATGAGGTTCACCCGGTCGCCGAAATCCTCGAAGGGCACGCCATAGACATGGATGGACACCGCCACCTGCGCCGAGCAATTGGCCAAGCGATGGATCAGATCGGGGTCGGCGGGGCCATGGCTCACATCGCCCGCCCGGCGCAGATGCACGGAATCCGGCACGGGCGGGGCGCCCGGCGTGTAGTAATGCTCGCTCAGCACGCCCTGGTGGACGCCCAGCGCGCACCAGGTGCGGTGGGCATGGACGGGCGACATCTGCCCGGGCCGCCAGACCAACGCCACCACAGCGTATTCCCCGGCCGGGTCGGCGTGCAGCAGATGCCGCACATAGCGGTCCGGATTACAGGGGCAGTCGCGGCCCGAGAGCAGGCGCGGGTCCCGCATGTGCGGCGCCAGGGCCTCGGCGACCGCGAGGTGCCGGCGGGCCAGCGGCGCGCGGGCGGCGGCGGCCACATCGGCCAGCATCCGGTCGAGGGCGGTGTCGAGGGGCAGAATCACGTTCATGGGGCTACACCGCCGTCATCGCATCGGGGGCCGTCAGCGCCGCCAGCACCATCTCGCGGCTGGCGGCGACCTGTTGGTGCATGAGGGCGGCCGCGGCCTCGCCCTGGCCGAGCGCCAGGCGCTCCACCAGCTCATGGTGCTCATGCGCCATTTCCATGGTGCGGTCGCGCCGGCGCAGGCCCAGCACCAGCATGCGCGTGCTTTCGTCCAGCATCCGGTCGAGCTGCCGGGCGAGGCGGCCATTGCCCGAGAGTTCCGCAATGGCGACATGGAAGCGCTTGTTGGCGTCGAGGTAGCACATGGCGCTCTCGGCATCGCCGCAATCATAGCCCTCGGCGCAGACGGCATCGAGGCGGGCCAGCATCTGCGTGTCCACGCGGCCGGCGGCGCGGCGGGCGGCCTCGGGCTCCAGCAGCAGGCGCAGGTCGAACACCTCATGGATGTCGCGGATGGTGACGAGGCTGACCATCCAGCCCCGGCGCGGCACGGCCTGGACGAGGCCATCCTCGGCCAGCCGCGCGAGGGCGGCGCGGATGGGCGCCTTGCCCATGTCCAGGCGTTGGGCGGCGGCGGCCTCGGAAATGGTCTCACCGGGGGCGAGGCGGGTGGAAAGGATGTCGCGCCGGAGGGCGGCGACGGCCTGTTCGGTCAGCGAGGGCGGCGCCTCGATGGGCGTGAGCAGCGACATGACGCGTGGAGTATCACTGACATGTCAGGCGCCGTCCAGTGGAATTTCGCGTCTCAAGCCAGCAGCGGCGCGGCGGCGACGGCCATCCGCGCATTCACATGCGCGACCCCGGGCACGGTGATGAGGCGCCAGCCGAAGGGCACGCCCTCGGATGCGGCCAGCGCCTGGGCGGCGGCGTAGAAGTTCCGGCCCCGCTCCAGCCGGTTCAGCCCCTGCCGGTCGGTCATGGCGTCACGCCGCAGGCTGGGGTGGTGCGGGTCGGTGTCGGCCTCGCCCAGCAGGATCACCACGTCGCGGCCCAAGGCGGCGCGCAGCGACGCGGGGTCCAGCGGCACGCCGCCCAACCCGTGCGGGAAGGGCGTGCCGGTGTCGGGGAAGGAATACCAGCCGGCATTGGCGATGACGACGCGCCGCGCCCGCGCCGCCCCGGTCAGCAGCAGGTGCCGATGGACGAATTGCGCGCCGGCGGAATGGCCATAGAGGGCGAAGTCCCGGCCAGGCGTGTCGCCCTCGGCGGCCAGCGCCGCGTCCACCGCCGCCTCCAGCGCGCCGAAGCGCCATTCCGCGCGGGGTGCGCGGGCATTGCCCTGGCTGAATTGCCGGGCGCCGGGGAACTCGCTTTGGGAGAATTCGGGGCAGAGCAGCAGGAAGCCATGCGCCTCGGCATGGGGCGCCCAGGCATCGCGGTAGCCATCGGCGTTGCGCCCCACCCCATGCACCACCACGACCACCCTGCCCCCCGGCCGCCATCCGGCGGGGCGGTGCAGATGGACGGGCGGCACGGGCGCGGCACCGGGCAGCGAAAGCGCCGCCCCACCCAGCAGAAGGGCGCGGCGGCGCATGGCGGTCAGTCCACCCGCGCGCCGGAGACGCGCACCACCTCGCCCCAGCGCGCGATGTCCTGGCGCTGGATGGCGGCGAATTCGGCGGGGGTGAAGACCGTGGGGGGCGTGATGCCCTGGGTGTCCATCAGCCAGGCGCGGAATTCCGGCGTCTGCAGGATCTTCGTCACCTCGGCCGACATGCGCTCCAGGATGGGGGCCGGCAGGTTGGCGGGGCCGAACAGCCCATACCAGGTGGTGCTGACGAAGCCGGGCAGGTTGCAGGCCTCGGCCACCGTGGGCACGTCCGGCAGGCTGGGCAGGCGCTCGGCGGTGGTCACGGCCAGCGCGCGGGCCTGGCCCTGGCGCACCATGCCGATGCCGGGGCCCGACTGGTTGAAGAACAGGTCCACATCGCCGCTCAGCAGCGCCAGCGCCGCACCCGGCTGGCCGCGGAAGGGCACATGGGTGATGTCCACGCCCGCCGCCGCGTTGAACTGCGCGCCGGCCAGGTGGGTGGAGGCGCCATTGCCCGTGCTGGAGAAGTTCAGCCGGCCCGGATTGGCGCGGGCCGCGGCCAGCACCGTCGCGCAATCGGTGAATTGCGGCCGGCGCTCGGCGCTGACCAGCATGAGGTTCGGCACATCGCCCAGATGCGCGATGGGCGTGAAGTCCCGCACCACGTCGAAGGGCAGGCTGCGGTAGAGGCTGGCATTGATGGCATGGGTGCCGGCCGTGCCGAAGTAGAAGGTGTAGCCATCGGGCCGCGACTTCGCGACATGGTCGGAGCCGATATTGCCGCCCGCCCCGGTCCGGTTGTCCACCACGATGGGCTGGCCCAGCGCGCGGCTCAGCGGCTCGGCCAGGCGGCGCTGGTAGATGTCCACGCCCGAGCCGTTCGGGAAGCCGCCGATCAGCGTGATGGGGCGGCTGGGCCAGGCGGCCTGGGCGCTGGCGATGGCGGGGGTGGCAAGCAGGGGCAGCGCAAGAAGCGAACGGCGGCGCATGGGTCAGTCTCCGGTCTGGTTGCCGGCAATCTAGGCCAAGCCAGCGGGATTTCGAAACATGGGCGCGCGCTGCCTTCTTCGGCCATGGGCCGGCCCGGCGCCGCAAGGCTGGGCAAAATGCCCAGGAGAGAGACGGCGCCACAAACGAAAAAAGCCCCGCGGCTTTCGCCACGGGGCCCGGAACCGGCGTGGGTCGCGCCGTTACTTGATGCCGACGGCCTGGCGACCGCGCTGGCCGTCCCGCACGTCGAGCGAGACCTTCTCACCCTGCTGCAGGTCGGTGCGGCCGGCGCGCGTCAGCACGGAGGAGTGGAGGAACACGTCCTGGCCACCATCTTCCGGCGTCACGAAGCCGAAGCCGCGCACCTGGTCGAACCACTTCACGGTGCCGTTCAGCGGATAGACGGGGCCGCTGCCCTCGTCGAAGTTGCGCCGGGGGCCACGGTCGCCGCCGCCACCGAAGCCACCACCGCCGCCGCCAAAGCCGCCGCCGCGCGGGCCGCCGAAGCCGCCACCGCCTCCGCCGAAACCACCGCCGCCGCCGCCGAATTCACGCCGGGGGGGACGATCGCCGAAGCCGCCGGGGGCGCCGAAATCGCGCCGGGGGGGACGGTCACCGAAGCCACCGCCGCCGCCAAAGCCGCCACCGGGGCCGCCGAAGTCACGCCGGGGGGACGATCGCCGAAATCGCGCCGGGGGGGGCGGTCGCCGAAGCCGCCGCGGGGGGCGCCGCCGCCAGCGCCGCCGCCGGGGCCGCGCTTCAGCTCGGTGATGCGGGTCACCAGCCGCCGGCCCTGCCGGTCGGAGCCGATCTCGCACACCAGGATGTCGTCGGTGTCGGGTTGGTCCACATTGGCATCGGTCAGGGCCGAGGCGTGGAAGAACACGTCCTGCCCATCAGGGCCGAGCACGAAGCCGAAGCCCTTCCGCCCGTTATACCACTTCACCTTGGCCTCGATCAGGCCGCCCTCGCCGCCATCAGGCGAATAATCGTCAGACACGTTGCTCTTCAACCCATAAACACGTCACGGCCGAACGGGATGCCAGGCCGCCGTCGTCACAATGGCATTGTCCGCGACGCAATGCACGGGAAAAGCGTCAAGGAAAACGCGCGGGCGCGTAGGGGGTGGCGTCCGGCGCCGAGGGGCGTCCGGCCAGCATCGCGGCCAGGATTTCCGCCGAGCGCGGGGCCGCCACCAGCCCCACATGGCCATGGCCGAAGCCATGGAGGATGTCCGGACAGGCGCGGGCGGGGCCGATCACGGGCAACCCATCGGGCATGGAGGGGCGGTGGCCCATCCAGAACCGCACGCGTTCGGCCGGCAGGTCGCGCGGGAGGCCAGGGAAGCTGCGCAGCAGGTGGTCGCGCAGGATTTCGGCGCGCTTCCAGTTGGGCGCGGCCTCGATTCCGGCGATCTCGACCTGGCCCGCGCAGCGCAGGCCGCGATCGGTCATCGTCACGCTCATCTTGCCATCGGAGGGCATCATGGGGGTGCGGGGGCCGGCCTCGGGCGCCTCGACCATGGCGTGGTAGCCGCGCTCGCTCTCCAGCGGCAGGTTGTCGCCGGCGGCGCGGGCGAGCGCCTTGGAATGGGCGCCGGCGCAGATGATGGCGCGGTCGGCGGGGACCTCGCCCTGGTCGGTGGTGACGGCGCGCAGCCGCCCGCCCTCGATGCGGAAGCCCGTGGCGCGGGCCTGGACGCGGCGGGCGCCCTGGCGTTCGGCGAGCGCCACCAGCGCGGCCACATAGGCGCCGGGGTCGCGGCAATGCCCGCCCTCCTCCACGAGCACGCCGAAGCGGTAGCGGCGGTCGAGCTCGGGCTCGCGCTGGCGGAGTTCGTCCTCGGAGAGTTCCAGCCACTTCACGCCCGTCTCGGCGCGGACGCGCCAGGCCAGGGCCTCCGCCTCGAAATCCGCGCGGGAGGGGTAGATGTAGAGCAGGCCGCGCCGTTCGATGAGGTGGCCGACGCCCGCCTCCTCGGCCAGAGCGGCGTGCAGCTCGGGGGCGCCGCGGACCAGGGCGCGGAGGGCATGGCCCGTGCGCATCACCTTCGCCTCGGTCCAGCCCGAGGCGAGGTAGCGCGTCAGCCAGGGCGCCACGCGCGGGAAGTAGGACCAGCGGATGGCCAGCGGCCCCAGCGGGTCCATGAGGAATTTCGGCACCTTGCGCCACAGCCCCGGCAAGGCGGGCGGCACCACGCTGGCGGGGCTGAGCCAGCAGCCATTGCCGTAGCTGGCGGCCTGTTCGCCGCCGGGGGTGCCGGGCTCGATGAGGGTGACGGCGAAGCCCTCGCGCTGGGCGGCCAGCGCCGCGCAGGCGCCCATGATGCCGCCGCCGATGATGGCGACCTGGGTGGTGGTCATCACGCCCGCCCGGGATCTTGTCCCGCCAGCAGCGAGACATGGGCCGACACCACCCGCCAGCCGAGCTCCGGCAGGCGCACCATGATCTTGGTCTCGCGGCCGATCAGCCCCGTGCCCACGCGCTCATATTCGAGGTGGGTGCAGGCGAAGTCCTGGCCGAAGCTGGTGATGTGGACGCGCCGCTGCACGCGCTGCGCATAGGCCTTCACCGAGGCGCGGAAGCCCCGGATGGCCTCGATCCCGTAGAGGATTTCCGTGATGCCGAAGCGCACCGTGCGCGGATCGGCCCAGAAGATCTCGTTCAGGATCTCGGTGCGGTTGTTCATCAGCGCGTCCTCGTAGCGATCGAAGACGGCGCGGGCCTCGGCGATGACGGAGGGGTTGTCCAGTTCCATGGCGCGCACCTTGCCCCCGGCGCGCGAAAAGCAAAAGGGCCGCGCCCCGTGCGGAGCGCGGCCCTTCGCGGAGGATTGCCTCAGCCCGCGGCGGCGACCGCCCGCTTCGCCATCACCGTGACCAGGTGCGCGCGATACTCGGCGCTGCCATGGATGTCGCTGTTCAGGTCCTCGGCGGACTGCTTCACGCCCGCCACCGCATCGGCGGACCAGTTGGACGAAAGCGCCGCCTCCATCTCCGACTGCCGGAAGACGCAGGCGGCCGCGCCATTGATGGCCACGCGCACGCCCATCGGCCCCTTGGAGACGAAGGCACCGGCCATGACGTAGCGGCTGGCCGGGTTGCGCATCTTGGCGTAGCCCGCCTTCTCCGGGATGGGGAATTCGACCGCCACCAGGATCTCGTCATGTTCGAGGGCGGTGGTGAACATCCCCAGGAAGAAATCGTCCGCCGCGATCTTGCGCTTGCTGGTGTGGACGGTGGCGCCCAGCCCCAGCACCGCCGCCGGATAATCCGCCGCCGGGTCGTTGTTGGAGACGGAACCACCCAGCGTGCCGCGGTTGCGCACCTGCTGGTCGCCGATGTGCTGGGCCATGTAGGCCAGGGCCGGGATGGCGGACTTCACCTCGGCGCTGTTCGCCACCTCATGGTGGCGAGTCAGCGCGCCGATGATGAGCGCGTTCCCCTCGCGCCGGACGCCGCGCATCTCCGCGATGCCCGAGAGGTCCACCAGCGAGGAAGGCTTGTTCAGCCGGTGCTTCAGCGCGGGCAGCAGGGTGTGCCCGCCGGAGACGGCCTTGGCATCCGGGTCCGAAGCCAGGAGCTTCACGGCATCGGCCACGGAAGAGGGCTTGTGATAGGCGAAATCGTACATCGGGGGCTCCTGAGACGTCAGCGCTTGCCGTGGATGATGGACCAGATCTTTTCCTGTGTCGCGGGCATCTCGACATGGGAAATGTCGTAGTCGCGCAGCGCGTCCACCACCGCGTTGATGACGGCGGGCGGCGAGCCGATGGCCCCCACCTCGCCGCAGCCCTTCACCCCCAGCGGGTTGTGGGTGCAGAGGGTGGTGTGGGTGGCGACGCTGACCGGGGCCAGGTCATCGGCGCGCGGCATGGTGTAGTCCATCATGGAGGCCGAGAGCAGCTGGCCGTGGCTGTCATAGACGCAGCCCTCCAGCAGCGCCTGGCCGATGCCCTGGGCGACGCCGCCCTGCACCTGGCCCTCCACGATCATGGGGTTGATGACGCGGCCGACATCATCCACCGCGGTGAAGTTCACCATGCGGACCTCGCCCGTCTCGACCTCGATCTCCACCTCCGCGATGTGGCAGCCGCCGGGATAGGTGAAGTTCTTGGGGTCGTAGAAGGCGGTCTCCTCCAGCCCCGGCTCGATCTCATCAATCGGGTAGTTGTGGGGCACATAGGCGGCGAGGCTGATATCCGTCAGGCTCTTGGTCTTGTCGGTGCCGGCCACGCGGAAGGTGCCGCGTTCGAACTCCACATCCTCGACCGAGGCTTCCATCAGATGGGCCGCGATGCGCTTGCCCTTGGCGATGATCTTGTCCATCGCCTTGTCCATCGCGCTGCCCCCCACGGCGAGGCTGCGGCTGCCATAGGTGCCCATGCCGAAGGGGATCTTGGCCGTGTCGCCATGGACGATGTCCACATTGGCGATGGAGACGCCGAGCTTGTCCGCGATGAGCTGCGCGAAGGTCGTCTCATGGCCCTGGCCATGGCTGTGCGTGCCGGTCAGCACGGTGACGGAACCGGTGGGGTGGACGCGGATGGTGCCGACCTCATAGAGGCCCGCCCGCGCGCCGAGGCTGCCCACCACCGCCGAGGGCGCGATGCCGCAGGCCTCGAGATAGGTCGAGATGCCGATGCCGCGCAGCTTGCCGCGCGACTTCGCTTCCGCCCGGCGCTGCTCGAAGCTGGCCCAGCCCGCCGTCTCCAGCGCCTGGTTCAGCGTGGAGAAATAGTCGCCGCTGTCATACTGGAGTGCGACGGGCGTCTGGTAGGGGAAGGCGTCGGTCGGGATGAAGTTGCGCCGGCGCAGCTCCACCTTGTCGAAGCCGCACTGCTTGGCCGCCACATCCACCAGGCGCTCCAGCAGATAGGTGGCCTCCGGCCGGCCCGCGCCGCGATAGGCGTCCACCGGCACGGTATTGGTGAAGACGGCCTTCACCTCGGCATAGATCGCGGGCGTCGAATACACCCCGGCCAGCAGCGTGGCGTAGAGATAGGTCGGCACACAGGGCGCGAAGGTGGAGAGATAGGCGCCCATGTTCGCCTGGGTGTGGACGCGCAGCCCCAGGAATTTTCCGTCCTTGTCGAGGGCCAGTTCGGCGCGGCTGATGTGGTCGCGGCCATGGGCGTCGGACATGAAGGATTCCGACCGATCCGCCGTCCACTTCACCGGCCGCCCCAGCTTCGCCGCCGCCCAGGTGACGATGGCCTCCTCGGCGTAGTGGTAGATCTTGGAGCCGAAGCCGCCCCCCACATCGGGCGCCACCACGCGCAGCTTGCTCTCCGGAATTTGCAGCACGAAGGCGCCCATCAGCAGGCGGATCACGTGCGGGTTCTGGCTGGTGGTGTAGAGGGTGTGCTCGCCCGTGGTGGTGTCATAGTCGCCGATGGCCGCGCGCGGCTCCATGGCGTTGGGGACGAGGCGGTTGTTGGTGGTCTCGAAGACCACGGTGTGGGCGGCGGCGGCGAAGGCCGCGTCGGTCGCGCCCTTGTCGCCGATGTGCCAGTCGTAGCAGAGGTTGGACGGGTTGTCGTCATGCACGGCCGGCGCGCCGGGCGCCTGGGCCTGCGTCATGGTGACGGAGGCGGGCAGCACCTCGTACTCCACATGGATGTGTTCGGCCGCGTCGCGGGCCTGCTGGCGGGTTTCCGCCACCACCACCGCCACCGGGTCGCCCACATGGCGCACCTTGCCCTCGGCGAGCACGGGGTGCTTCGGCTCCGCCATCGGCGTGCCGTCCTTGTTGTGGATCTGCCAGCCGCAGGGAATGCCGCCGATCGCGGCCAGGTCCGCGCTGGTATAGATGGCGGCCACACCGGGCATCGCCGCCGCCGCCGCCGTGTCCACGCCCTTGATGCGCGCATGGGCGTGCGGGCTGCGGAGAATATAGGCGTGCGCCTGGCCGGGGCGGTTGATGTCGTCCGTGTATTGCCCGCGGCCGGAGAGGAAGCGCAGATCTTCCTTGCGCCTCACGCTCGCGCCGATGCCCTCGAAGGGGGTGACGACGTTCATCTTCGTTCTCTCCCTCAAGGCCGGCGTTGCCGGGGCGGGATAGCCCCGGGCGCCTTGGCCCCATAGCGCCCGTATTCCCGCCGCGGCTTATGCCGCCGCGTGCGGGAAGCGCGGCCTTATTCGGCGGCGGCGGCCACCGTCTCGCGCCTTCCGTGCATCACCTCCTGCGCGGCGGCGATGGCCTTCACGATGTTGTGGTAGCCGGTGCAGCGGCAGAGATTGCCCTCCAGCCCCTCGCGGATTTCCTTCTCGGAAAGGCCCTGCGGGTTCTTGGCCACGAGGTCCACGGCCGACATCACCATGCCGGGGGTGCAGAAGCCGCATTGCAGGGCGTGGTATTCGCGGAAGGCCTCCTGCATCGGGTGCAGGGTGCCGTCGGCCTTGGCCAGCCCCTCGATGGTGGTGACCTGGGCGCCGTCGCACATCACGGCCAGCGTGGTGCAGGACTTCACGCTCTCGCCATCCACATGCACGACGCAGGCGCCGCACTGGCTGGTGTCGCAGCCGACATGGGTGCCGGTCAGGCGCAGCTTCTCGCGCAGCAGCTCCACCAGCAGGGTGCGGCCCTCGACCTCGACCGTGTGCTGCTTGCCGTTCACCGTCAGCGAAACCTGAGGCATGGACTGCCCTCCCCTGCGTTCGAATTCGATGCCGAAGGTTGCCCCTGCCATGGGCGCCGTCAAGCGCCCGGCCGGGCCGGCCTTCAGTAGAAGAAGCGTTCCTCGATGATGGCCCCGCCCGCCACCGTGTAAAGCCCGATCTCGGCCATGGTCATGCGCGCCCCGTCCTCCTTGCGCGTGAAGTCGAGGCCGAAGCGCAGGCCGAACTGGTCCCCGTGGAGGAAGGGGCCCTCCACCGTGAAGCTGTGGACCTCGTGGTTGGCCATCCACCATGCGCTCTTGGCCTCGACGGCCGCGCGGCCCTCGCAGCGGGCCATGGGGCCCTCCATGGCCTCCAGGCTGACCACATCCTCGGACCAGAAGCGGGTTTCCTCGCCCCGCCCCTCCTTCAGGGCGGCGGTGAAGGCCTCGGCGACTTCGCGTGGCGTCATGCTGGGCGTTCCTCGGTCAGTGCGAGGCTAGCGCCCCACCACCCCCGCAAGCAACGGGAATTCCATGCCGGTTCAACGGGGCAGGAAGCCCAGCAGCTCCTCCGCCGTCATCACCTCGCAATAGATGCGGTTCAGGATGCGCAGCTCCTGCTCATGCTCCGCCTGGCTGCCGGCGGCGCAGGCATCCTCCACCAGGATCACGTCGAAGCTCTCATCGGCCAGCGAGCGCACGGTGGAACTGACGCATTGGTCGGTGAAGATGCCGGTGGCCACCACATGCGTGATGCCCATGTTCTGCAGCACCAGGCGCAGATTGGTGCCGGTCAGCGCCGAATCCGTGGTCTTGGTCACCTGGATCTCATCGGGCCGCGGGGCGAGGTCCGGCACCACCTGCGATTCCCACTCATCCTTGGGCAGCAGCAGATCGTTCCAGCCGGGCTTGCGCTGGCTGAGCGAACGGTCCCGCCCATCGGGCAGCAGGGCGGCGATTCGCGCGAAGACCACGGGGTTCCCGCCCGTCCGGAAGGCCTCCATCAGCCGCGCGATGGTGGGGATGACGGTGCCGTGCATCCGCGCATGGAAGGGCGTCCAGCGGTGGTAGCGCGCCAGCTCCTCGCCTTGCAGCGTCGCGGGGTCGGGCCGGGCCAGGTAGGTGTTCTGCACGTCAATGACCAGCAGCGCCACGCGGCCTTGCACCAGCACCGGGTCCGGCGCCTCGGGGGCGCCTTCGTAGTAGAAGGAGCGCCAGGCGGTCTTCCAGCTTTCCATGCGGCCATTCCCCGTTGCCCGACGGAAAGCCTAGGCCCCGGGCGCGCCATGGCAAGTCGCATTGACCCGGAACCCCCCGCGCTGGCATATGCCCGCGCATCCGGCCCGCGCGGCCGGACCCCCTGGAGAACCCCGATGCCCGAAGAAGGCGACAGTCGGCGCAAGCCGACCCTCGCGACCGGACACCGCCCCGGAATGACGCCGACCGGCTGACGGTTCGCGCGTTCTCGCCGGGCGGGTCCCTCACACCTGCCCGACCGGAGAGACCGCGATGCCGCCCACGACCGACGCGCAAACCCTCGACCTCGCACCCGAGACCGCCGCCTCCCTGCACCCGGCCGACCTGGCCGCCCTGCTCTCGCGCCGGCCGGCGCAGGCGGGCTGGGCCATCATGGCCGCCCTGCCGCTGTCCCGCCGCGCCGAGGCCTTCGGCTACCTGGACCCCACCTTGCAACTCGGCATGGCGCGCGCCGCCCCCCCGCGCGACTTCGCGGCGCTGGTCACCGCCATGGACGCGGATGAGCGCGCGGACCTCTGGGCGCGCCTCGGCCCCGAGGCGCAGGAGGCGCTGCTGCCGGCGCTCGCCGCCGCCGAGCGCGAGGACATCCGCCGCCTCGCCGCCTACCCTTCCGGCACGGCGGGCGCGGTGATGACCAGCGAATACGCCGTGCTGCGCGGCGAGCTCACGGCGCGCGACGCCATCGAGGCGCTGCGCGGCCAGGCGCATTCCAAGGAGACGATCCACATCGCCTATGTGCTGTCGCCGCAGCGGCGGCTGCTGGGCACCGTCAGCCTGGAGGATCTGGTGCTGGCCCCCGCCGGGCGCCTGGTCGAGGCGCTGATGCGGCGCGACCCGCCCGTGGTCCACGCCCAGGACAAGGCCGAGGAAGCCGCCCGCGCCATCGCCCGCTACGACCTTCCCGCCATCCCCGTCATCAATGGGGGGGAGATGATGGTCGGCATCATCACCGCCGACGACGCCATGGACGTGGCCGAGGCCGAGGCGACGGATGATTTCCACAAGGCCGGCGGTTCCAACTCGCTCGGCGTCTCCATGCTGAACGCGACGGTGGGGCTGCTCTACCGCAAGCGCATCTCCTGGCTGGTGGTGCTGGTCTTCGCCAACATCTTCTCGGGTGCCGGCATCGCGGCCTTCGAGGATGTGATCGCGGCCAATGTGGCCCTCGTCTTCTTCCTGCCCCTGCTCATTGACAGCGGGGGCAATGCCGGCAGCCAGTCGGCCACGCTGATGGTGCGGGCGCTGGCCACCGGCGAGGCGCGGATGGGCGACTGGGCGCGCATGCTCCGGCGCGAGGTGACGGTGGCCGCCCTGCTGGGCCTGACCATGGCGGGCGCGGTCTCGATGCTCGGGCTGGTGCGCGGCGGGCCCGAGATCGCGGTGGTGGTGGCGCTGACCATGGTCTGCGTGGTGCTGGTGGGCAGTGTCATCGGCCTCTCCTTGCCCTTCCTGCTCAGCCGGTTGAAGGTGGACCCGGCGACGGCCTCGGCCCCGCTCATCACCTCCATCGCCGATGCCAGCGGGGTGCTGATCTATTTCGGCATCGCCTCCGCCCTGCTGGTGAACCCCACGACATGACCTTTCCCCAGGCCGCCATCCTTGGAATTCTCGCCGCGGCCATCCTGCTCTTCCTCTGGGGGCGCTGGCGGCACGATTTGGTGGCCATGGGGGCGCTGCTGGCGGCGGTGGCGGCGGGGCTGGTGGCGCCGGGCGACGCCTTCGCGGGCTTCGGCCACCCGGCCGTCATCACCGTCGCCTGCGTGCTGGTGCTGAGCGCGGCACTCCAGGCCAGCGGCGCGGTGGACATGCTGACGCGCAACGCCATCCCGCGCAGCACGGGGCCGACACTGACGCTGGCGGCGCTGTGCATATTGGCGGCCACGCTCTCGGCCTTCATGAACAATGTGGGCGCGCTGGCGCTGCTCATGCCGGTGGCGATCCAGGTCTCGGGGCGGCTGGGCCTGCCGCCGGGGCGGGTGCTGATGCCGCTCGCCTTCGCCTCCATCCTGGGCGGGATGACCACGCTGATCGGCACGCCGCCCAACCTCATCGTCTCGGGCTTCCGCGCGGAGGCCACGGGCGGCAACGGCTTCGCCATGTTCGACTTCGCGGGGGTGGGGGTGGCGGTGACGCTGGCCGGCCTCGCCCTCATCCTGCTGGGCGGCTGGCGGCTGATCCCGGCGCGGCCGGTCAGCGGCGCCGAGGGTTTCGCCACCGGCCCCTATCTGACGGAAGCCCGCGTGCCCGAGGGGGCCAAGGCCGCCGGCATGACGCTGAACGCCATCGAGGCCGCGCTGCGCGAGAGCGACGCCCAGGTGCTGGGCTTGGTGCGGAACGAGCGCCGCATCGCCGCCCCCCACCCCTTCCGCGAGGTGCACCCGGACGACATCCTGCTGATCCGCGCCGAGCCGGAGGCGCTGGCCAGCGCGCTCTCCGATCTCGGCCTGCGGCTGGAGGAGGACCTGCCCGACGCCGCCGCGCAGTCCGAGCGTGTGAAGGGTGCGGCCCTGCAATCCGAGCAGGTGGTGCTGGCGGAATTCGTGGTGCGGCCCCGCGCCGAGATCGCGGGCCGTTCCGCCACGGACCTGCACCTGCGGCGGCGCTATGGCGTGAACCTGCTGGCCGTCTCGCGCCGCGGGGCGCGCGTGGCGGCGCGCATGCGCGGGATGAGCCTGCGCGAGGGCGATGTGCTGCTCATGCAGGGCTCGGAGGAGGCGCTGGGGGAGGTCGCGCAGACCTATGGCCTGGTGCCGTTGGCCGCGCGCGAGCTGCGCCTGCCCGATGGCCGCCGCGCCACCCTGGCCGGCGCCGTCATGGCGCTGGCGGTGGGCGGTGCCGCCTTCGGCCTGCTGCCGGCCGCCATTTCCTTCGCGGCCGGCGTGCTGGCGGTGCTGGCGCTGGGCCTGCTGCCGCTGCGCCGCCTCTATGATTCGGTGGATTGGCCCGTGGTGGTGCTGCTGGGCGCGCTGCTGCCGGTGGCCGACGCCATGGCGACCACGGGGGCCGCGGACATGCTGGCCGGGCTGCTGCTGGCGCCCGTGGCCGCGCTGGGGCCGGCGGCGGCGCTGGCGCTGATCATGGCCGTGACCATGACGCTGTCGGACTTCATGAACAATGCGGGCACGGCGGCGGTGATGTGCCCGGTGGCGCTGGGCACGGCGTCGCAGCTCGGCGCCTCGCCCGATGCCTTCCTGATGGCGGTGGCGATCGGCGCCTCCTGCGCCTTCCTCACCCCCATCGGGCACCAGAACAACACGCTGATCCTGGGGCCGGGGGGGCTGCGCTTCGGCGACTACTGGCGGCTGGGTTTGCCGCTGGAGATCGTGGTGCTGGCGGTGGCCGTGCCCTCGCTGCTGTTCTTCTGGCCGCCCTGATGTGTCAGGGCGGGGTTCAGCGTCTTCGGCGGTGCCGCCTCGACGCATCCCGGCCTGATCAGGCGATGGCCAGCAGCAAAGCGCCCGCCAGCGCGGCATAGAGAAGTGCCGCCGGCAGGGTGGCGCGCAGCACCTCGCTCGCCTGGCGCCCCACCAGCCCCACCGTCGCGGCCCCCGCCACGATGTTGTGCGGGCAGATGATGTTGCCGATGGCCGCCCCCACCCCCTGCCCCGCCAGCATCAGCGGCACCGACAGCCCCAGCGTCTCGGCCGTGGCGCGCTGGAATTCCGTCAGCAGGATGTTGGACGCGGTGGCCGAGCCGGTGACGAAGGTGCCCAGCGCCCCCGCCGCCGGGGAAAGCGCCGGCCAGGCGCCGCCCAGGGCCGTGGCGGCGCCCTCGGCAAGCGCCTCGATCAGCCCGGCATGGACCATGAGGCGCGCCAGGGCCAGCATGGCCACCAGGGCGAAGAGCACGGCCGGCAGCCGCGCCGCCGCGCGCCCGGCCGCGCCCGCCAGCACGCCGGGCGGCGTGCGGCGCAGCAGGGCGGCCAGCAGCAGCCCCAGCAGCAGCATGGTGCCCGGGTGGTAGAGCGGCTGCACGCTGCCCGCGAAGCCGCCGGGCAAGGTCCAGGAGAGGGTGATGCCGCGCAGCGCCTCGCCCAGCGGCGCGATGAGGCGGGTGGCCAGGATCAGCGCCAGAAGCAGCAGGTAGGGAAGGGCCGCGACCAGCACCTCGCGCGCGCCGGGGCCGCCGCCCGCGCCGCGTCCGCGCACCCAGAGCGCGAAGCCCAGGCCGCCCAGCAGTGCGCCGCCCAGCGTGGGCAATTCCGGCCCCACGAAGACGGCGATGAGCGTGGCCGGCAACAGGAAGGCGAAGCCCGCGGCCAGCGCCCAGGCCGGGCCCGCCGCACCCCCCTGCCCCGCCGCCAGCCGATGGACCACCAGCGCCATGGTCCAGCCCAGCGCCGCATGCAGCGCCGCCGTGGCACCCGAGAGCGCCAGCGGATCGAGCCCCGTCAGCGCGAGCTGCGCCGCCACCGGCGTGCCCACCGCGCCGAAGCTCACCCCCACCGCATGCCCCACCAGCGCCAGCGCCACGGCCCGCGCGGGCGGAAAGCCCAGCGCCACCAGGATGGGCGCGGCCAGCGCCACCGGCGTGCCGAAGCCCGCCGCCCCCTCCGCGAAGAGGGCGAAGAACCAGGCCACCAGCAGCGCCATGATGCGCGGGTCATCGGAGAGGCGCGCGATGGCGGCGCGGATGGTGGCCGTGCCGCCGCCCGCCATCTGCGCCTCGTGCAGCATCAGCGCCGGAAAGACGATCCAGAGGATGGTGAGCGCGGTGAACCCCGCCTCGGCCGCCACCCCCGGCAGCCCCGCCGCGTCCCAGCCGAAGCCCCAGAGCGCCACGGGCAGCGCGACGGCCAGCCCCGCCAGCCCCGCCGGCCCCGCCGCCCAGCGCGCGCCCAGCATGAGCGCGAGGATGACCAGGATGGGTAGCAGCGCGGCCAGCGCCATGGCTCAGGCCAGCTTCTCGACCGAGACCTCGTGCCGGGGCGCGCCCGTGCTCGCGAAGCAGGTGATGTTGTCGAGCGTGGTGCGCGCGATGGCCATCAGCGCATCCTCGGTGAAGAAGGCCTGGTGCGCGGTGATGAGCACGTTGGGGAAGGTGAGCAGGCGGGCGAAGATGTCGTCCTGCAGCACCTGGCCCGAAAGATCCTCGAAGAAGAGATCCGCCTCCTCCTCATAGACGTCGAGGCCGAGATGGCCGATGGCGCCGCTCTTCAGCCCCTTGATGGCCGCGCGCGTGTCCACGATGGCGCCGCGGCTGGTGTTGATGAGCATGACGCCGCGTTTCATCCGCGCGATGGCCGCCTCGTCAATCAGGTGGTGCGTGGCGGGGTTGAGCGGGCAATGCAGGCTGACGATGTCCGCCTCGGCCAGCAGCCGGTCGAGCGGCACGTAGTCGAGGCCCAGCTCGGCATCCGGTGCGGGGTCGAAGGCCAGCACCCGGCAGCCGAAGCCCTTCATGATGCGCGCGAAGGCGGCGCCGATGCGCCCCGTGCCCACAATGCCGACGCTGCGGCCCTTCATGTCGAAGCCGAGCAGCCCGTCGAGCGCGAAATTGCCCTCGCGCACCCGGGCATGGGCGCGGTGGATGTTGCGGTTCAGCGCCATGATCATGGCGACCGTGTGCTCGGCCACCGCCTCGGGCGAATAGGCGGGCACGCGGCCCACGGGCAGGCCGAGGCGCTTCGCCGCCGCCAGGTCCACATTGTTGAAGCCCGCGCAGCGCAAAGCGAGCATGCGCACCCCCTGGGCGTGCAGCGCCTCCAGCACCGCCTCGCCGGCGGCGTCGTTCACGAAGACGCAGACGGCGTCCGCCCCCTTCGCCAGCACCGCCGTCTCGCGCGAAAGGCGCGGCTCCAGGTAGGTGAGCTGGTGGGGCGCGCCCGCCTCCTGGTTGGCGGCGTCCAGGAAGTGGCGATCATAGGGTTTCGTGCTGAAGACAGCGATGTGCATGGGCGTCCCCTTTGCTGTTGGCGGGCCCGGCCGCGCGGGGCTAAGTATCACGGAAGCCGCGCCATTTCACCCTTGGAGAGACACCACATGCGTGACGAAACGGCTGGCGCGTGAGCAACCCGGACGCGCGGCAGGGGCTGCGCTCGGCGGGGCGCTACCTGCTGGTGGGGGTGCTGACGGCCGCACCGCTCGCCATCACCTGGCTGATCGTGGATTTCCTGTTCCGGCAGCTTTCGGCGCTCGGCCGGCCGCTGGTGCGGGCGGCGGCACTCGCGCTGAACCCCGACAACCCGGCGGCCGCGCGGGCGATGGCGAACGAGACGGTGGTCTCCATCGTCGCCACCATCGCCGTGCTGGCGCTGCTGTGGCTGCTGGGCTGGATGGCCAGCCGCATGGTGGGCCAAAGGCTGATCGCGGTGATGGAATGGCTGATCGGCCGCATCCCCTTCGTCGAGAAGATCTACGGCGCCACCAAGCGATTCCTCACGGTCGCCGGCACCCAGCAGGAAGGTGGGCAGCGCGTGGTGCTGATCGACTTCCCCTCGCCCGAGATGAAGGCGGTGGGGCTGGTGACGCGCGTGCTGAAGGACAGCACGACGGGCGAGGAGCTGGCGGTGGTCTATGTGCCGACCTCGCCCAACCCCACCTCGGGCTATATCGAGATCGTGCCGATCACGGCGCTGACCTGGACGGACTGGAGCTTCGACGAGGCCATGGCCTTCATCGTGACCGGCGGTTCCAACGCGCCGGACACGGTGAACTACAGCCAGCGCGGACGGCCCCTCAGGCCGCCCGGGTAGTTTCTGCGCGGCTGATTCACGGCCGCGGCGTGCCGCCTCCGCCGATCAGACGCGGAGTTCGCGCGGCTGATTCACGGCTGCGGCGTGCCGCCTCCGCCGACCAGACGCGTTACGCCGCACGGAACGCCGTGGGCGGCGCCTTGTTCAGCAGCGGGTTTTCCGCCGCCGGGCCGTCATGCAGGTGGCAGGCGGCCAGGTGCCCCGCGCCATTGTCCTGCAGGCGTGGCACCTCCTTGCGGCAGCGGTCGAAGGCATAGGGGCAGCGCGTGTGGAAGCGGCAGCCCGGCGGCGGCTTGATGGGGCTCGGCACGTCGCCCTGCAGCACGATGCGCTCGCGCAGGGCGCCGGGCACGGGCACCGGCACGGCCGAGAGAAGCGCCTCCGTATAGGGGTGGCGCGGCGTGCCGAAGAGCGACTTGCGGTCCGCCACCTCCACGATCTGGCCGAGATACATGACGGCCACGCGGTGCGTCATGTGCTCCACGATGGCGAGGTCATGGCTGATGAACAGCATGGCCAGGCCAAGTTCCGCCTGCAAATCCTGCAGCAGGTTCACGATCTGCGCCTTCACCGACACGTCGAGCGCGGAGACCGCCTCGTCGCAGACGATGATGTCGGGTTCGGCGGCGAGGGCGCGCGCGATGCAGATGCGCTGCCGCTGCCCGCCCGAGAACTCATGCGGCCAGCGGTTCACCGCATCGCGCGGCAGCCGCACCTTGTCCATGAGCTGGCCGACCTTCTCGTCAATTTCGGCCTCGCTGTTCGCCAGGCCGAAATTGCGGATGGGCTCGGCCAGGATTTCCCGCACGCGCAGGCGTGGGTTCAGCGAGGAGAAGGGGTCCTGGAACACCACCTGGATCTGCCGCCGCAGCGGGCGCAGGCTGCCCGAGGGCATGTCGTCAATGCGCTTGCCGTTCAGCACCACCTGGCCGGAGGTGAGCGGAAACAGCCGCAGCACCGACTTCCCCACGGTGGACTTGCCGCAGCCGCTCTCGCCCACGAGGGAGAGCGTCTCGCCCTGGTCGATGTGGAAGGACACGCCATCCACCGCGTAGACATACCCCACCGTGCCGCCCAGCAGGCCGCCGCGGATGGGGAAATGCTTCTTGAGGTCCGAGACTTCGAGAATCCGCTTGGTCATGCCGCGGCAACCCCTTCCACTTCGGCGTAATGGCAGGCGGCGATGTGGCCCGGCGCCTTTTCCTGGAGCGCGGGCGGCACCGCCCGGCAGAGTTCCGTCACCTTGGGGCAGCGCGTGGCGAAGACACAACCCGGAATGCGCTGCTTGAGGCTGGGCACGAGGCCCGGGATTTCCGCGAGCCGCGTGGTCTCGCCCGTCAGCGAGGAACCGAGCTTGGGCACGGAACCCAGCAGCCCCTGGGTGTAGGGGTGGCGGGGCGTGCGGAACAGGTCGCCCACGCGGGCTTCCTCCACCTTGCGGCCGGCATACATGACGACCACCCGCTCGGCCACCTCGGCCACCACGCCGAGGTCATGCGTGATGAGGACGATGGCCGCCCCCACGCTGGTCTTGAGGTCCTTCATCAGGTCCAGGATCTGCGCCTGGATGGTGACGTCGAGCGCCGTGGTCGGCTCATCCGCGATGAGCAGCTTCGGGTTGCAGGCGAGCGCGATCGCGATCATCACGCGCTGGCGCATGCCGCCTGAAAGCTGGTGCGGGTATTCGCGCACGCGCCGCTCGGGCTCCGGGATGCCCACAAGCTTGAGCATCTCGATGGCACGCGCCTCAGCCTGCTGGGCGTTCATGCCCTGGTGCAGGCGCAGCGTCTCGCCGATCTGCTGGCCATTGGTCAGCACCGGGTTGAGGCTGGTCATCGGCTCCTGGAAGATCATGCTGATGTCGTTGCCGCGGATGTCGCGCATCTCGCGGTCGGACAGCTTCAGCAGATCCTTCCCCTGGAACTTGATGCTGCCCGCGATCTTGCCCGGCGGTTCCGGGATCAGCCGCAGGATGGACATGGCGGTGACGGATTTCCCGCAGCCGCTCTCGCCCACGATGGCGAGCGTCTCGCCGGAGCGCACATGGAAGGAGACGCCGTCCACCGCGCGGTTGACGCCGTCCATGGTGCGGAAATGCGTCTGGAGGTTGTCCACCTCCAGCAGCATGGGCCGGTTGTCCATTTCGCTCATCGGCTCAGATCCTCTTGGCGAGGCGCGGGTCGATCGCGTCGCGCAGCCCGTCGCCGAGCAGGTTGACGGCGAGCACCGTGATGGAGAGGAACACCGCCGGGAAGAAGACGATGTAGGGCTTCACCTGCCACAGCGCGCGGCCTTCCGCCATGATGTTGCCCCAGGAGGGGATGATGGGCGGCGTGCCCGCGCCGATGAAGGAGAGGATGGCCTCCGTGATCATCGCCGCCGCGCAGATATAGGTGGCCTGCACCGTCAGCGGCGCCAGCGTGTTGGGCAGGATGTGCTTGAAGATGATCTTCCAGGTGCGCGTGCCCGACGCCACGGCGGCCTCCACATAGGGCTGTTCGCGCAGCGACAGCACCACGCCGCGCACCAGGCGCGACACGCGCGGGATTTCCGCCACCGTGATGGCCAGGATCACGTTCTGCACCGAGCCCCGCGTCAGCGCCATCAACGCGATGGCGAGCAGGATGGGCGGAATGCTCATCATGCCGTCCATCACGCGCATGATGATGCTGTCCGCGATGCGGTTGAACCCCGAGAGCAGGCCGATGATCAGCCCGATCAGCGAGGCGAAGAACGCCACCGAGAAGCCCACGATGAGCGAGACGCGGGCGCCATACAGCACGCGCGAATAGACATCGCGCCCCAGCATGTCGGAGCCGAACCAGAACTGGGCCGAGGGCTCGCGCGTGCGCAGCGCGGGCGCCAGCGCCGTCGGGTCCTTGGTGAAGAGGAAGGGCGCGAAGACGGCCACGAAGATCATCAGGAACAGCAGCGAACCGCCGATCGCGATGGCCGGGTAGCGCCCGAGGAAGCCCCAGATGCCGCGGCGCGGCTTCACATCCGAGAGGATGTCACCCGGGAGCTTGGCGATGGCCAGGTTCGGCGGAATGCTCACGCCGGGGGGAGGCCAGGAGGGAGGGCTGAGGCGCTCAATACCGGATCCTCGGGTCAAACAGGGTGTAGAGGAGGTCAATCACGAGGTTGACCAGCACGTAGACGAAGCTGAACAGCAGCACGACGCCCTGGATCACCGGGTAGTCGCGCCGCAGGATGGCATCCACCGTGAGGCGCCCGAGGCCCGGAATGGCGAAGACGCTCTCCGTCACCACGGCACCCCCGATCAGCAGCGCGATGCCGATGCCGATGACGGTGACAATGGGCACCGCCGCGTTCTTCAGCGCGTGCAGGAAGAGGATGGCCCGCTGCCCCACACCCTTGGCGCGGGCGGTGCGGATGTAGTCCTGGCTCAGCACCTCCAGCATGGTGGCCCGCGTGATGCGCGCGATCAGCGCGATGTAGACGGTGCCGAGCGCGATGGCGGGCAGGATCAGATTCTCGAACCACGGCCAGAGCCCCTGGCTCAGCGGCGTGTAGCCCTGCACCGGCAGCCAGTCGAGTTCGAGGGCGAAGACGAAGGCCAGCACATAGCCCACCACGAAGACGGGCACCGAGAAGCCCAGCACGGCGAAGGCCATCACGGCGCGGTCCGCATGCGTGCCCTGCTTCCAGGCCGCCACCACGCCCATGGGCACGGCGATGGTGACCGAGAGCACCAGCGTCACCACCATCAGCGACAGCGTGGGCTCCACGCGTTGCATGATCATGTGGCTGACGGGCAAATTGGTGAAGATGGAGGTGCCGAGGTCCCCGCGCAGGATGTTGAACACCCACTCGCCGAAGCGCACCAGGTAGGGCCGGTCGAGGCCCAGCGAGGCGCGGATGCGCTCCACATCCTCGGGCGAGGCCTGGTCGCCCGCGATCACCGCCGCGGGATCACCGGGTGCGAGATACAGCAACGAGAACACGAACAGCGCGACGATGGCCATGACCGGGATGGTCGCGAGCACGCGCCGGAAGATATAGGCCCACATGGCGGGAAGCCCTTCGGTGCGGCCGGCCCGCGGGAGGCGGGCCGGGCCTGATCAGAAGAAGGGGCGCCCCGAACGCGGGACGCCCCGGACACTCACGACTTCGAGACGCCCCAGAACCAGGGCAGCGGGCCGGCGGTGACGCCGGAGACATTGCTCCGCCAGGACTGGTAGGCACGGTAGAAGCCCGTCGGCACGAAGGGGAAGCTCTGGCAGGCGGCGCGGTTGATTTCCTCGCAGGCGGCCTTTTCCTCGGCGGCGTTGGTGGCGGCGAACCACTTGTCGCGGCCGGCCTCGATCGCGGGGTCCGACGGCCAGCCGAACCAGGCGCCATCGCCATGGGCGCGCAGGCCGAGATAGCTGGCGGGGTTGGTGCAGTCGGCCCCCGCGAACCAGGTGAAGAAGATGTTCCAGCCGCCACGGTCCCGCGGCTCGCGGCTCGCGCGGCGCGCACCCACCGTGCCCCAGTCGGTCGCGACGAAGTCCACATTCATGCCGATGGAGCGCAGGGCGGCATTCGCCACCTGGCCCATGGCGGAGAGGGCCGCGATGTCCTGCGCCACCAGCATGGTCACGGGCTGGCCGTTGTAGCCGCCTTCCTGCAACAGGCGGCGCGCATCGGCGACGCTGCGCGGGCGCGAGAGGATTTCGCCGCCGGCCTCGGTGTAGTTGGGCGTCTCGGGCGTGAAGAAGCCGTTCATCTGCTTCCACAGCGCGGCGTCGCCGCCCACCACGGCGCCCATGAAGTCGGGCTGGTTCACCACCCAGGCCACCGCCTGGCGCACGCGCGGGTCGTTGAAGGGCGCGTGCAGGTGGTTGAAGCGCAGGCAGCCCACATTGCCCAGCGGGTCCGCGACATCAATGCGGATGTTGCGGTTGCGGCGCAGCACCGGGATCAGGTCGTTCAGGGGCGTTTCCCACCAATCCACCTCGCCCTGCTGGAGGGCCGCCGAGGCCGTGGCGGGGTCGGGCTGGATGATCCACTCGACGCGGTCCACCATCATGCGCTTGCCGCCGGAGAGCCAGTTGGGCGCCTCGTCGCGCGGGACGTACTGGTCGAACTTGGTCCAGGTCGCGCGCGCGCCGGGCACCCACTCGTTGCGGTTGAACCGCATGGGGCCGGAGCCGACATATTCCGTGATCTGCTGGAAGGGGTCGGTGCGGGCGATGCGCTCGGGCATCATGAAGGCGATGGGCGTGTTGTTCTTGCCCAGGGCCAGCAGCATCTTCGGATAGGGGGCCGAGAGGCGCAGGCGGAAGGTGCGGTCATCCACCGCCGCCAGTTCCTGGCGCAGGGCGCGGATCATCTGGCCCATGCCGTCGCGCACCATCCAGCGCTCCAGGCTCGCCACGCAATCCTGCGCGCGCACAGGCTCGTTGTCGTGCCAGCGCAGGCCCTCGCGGAGGCGGAAGGTCCAGGTCAGGCCGTCGCTGCTGACTTCCTCGCTCTCCACCATCTGGCGGCGCGGGGTGAAGCTGTTGTCGATGCCATAGAGCGTGTCCCACACCAGCATCGAGGCGTTGCGGACGACGAACTGCGTGCCCCAGATCGGGTCGTAATTGGCCAGGTTCGCCTGCGGCACGAAGCGCAGCGTGCGGGCGGCCGCACCCTGGCTCAGCGCGGGGGCGGCCAGCGCCCCGCTGGCGGCGACCACGGCGCCCGTCTGAAGAAAACTCCTGCGATCCATCTACTCTCTCCCTGTTCCAGGCCGGTTGCTTCCGGCTTGGGCGAAGCGTGCAACACACATGGGCAAAGCGCCACCAAAGAAGGGCCCATCGCTCCGCGCATCACATTGAATGCACGGAGCGTGCCAGAGAGCCTATCAGGACCGGCGGATGCCCCAGAACTGCGCGAAGCCGGGCACGCGGCCCGTCAGGTTGCGCCGGTGCGCGGTGATGGAGGCCACCGCCCCCACCGGCACGAAGGGCAGCTCGTGCATGGCGATGCCCTGCATCCGCCGCGCGATCGCCTGCTGGGCCGGCACGTCGGGCGCGTCGAACCAGCTGTCGCGGAGCGTCTCCAGCTCCGGCACGTTGGGCCAGCCGAACCAGGCGCCATTGCCATTGCCCCGCAGGGGGAAGTGGCTGACGGGGTCCATCACCTCAAAGCCCGCGAAGGTGGTGCAGGTGATGGACCAGCCGCCGCGATCGAGCGGCTCGCGGCTCGCGCGGCGCTGGACCACCGTGCCCCAGTCGGTCAGCACCACGTCGAGGTTCACCTGCAAACGGCGGAACAAATCGGCCGCCACCTGGGTGAGTGCGGCGGGGTTCAGGATGTCGGTGGGGCCCAGGATGCGAATGGGTTCGTTGTTGTAGCCGGCCTCGCGCAGCAATTGCCGCGCGCGCTCGATGCTGCGCGGGCCCTTCAGCGGGTCCAGCCCCTCGTCATTGGCGAAGGGGGAACCGGGGGTGAAGCAGCCCACGCCGTCGCGCCAATTCTCGGGCTCCGGCCCCTGGGCCGCGATCATGAAATCCGATTGCTGCACCGCGGGCAGGATGGCGCGGCGGATGGCCGGGTTGTCGAAGGGCGGGTGCAGATGGTTGAACCGCATGACGCCGAGCGACATGAAGGGCGTCAGCATCTCCACCACCACATTGCGGTTGCGGCGCAGCAGAAGCTGGTTCTCGGGGGTGGGCTGCTCGAACCAGTCCATCTCGCCGCGGATCAGCGCGGAGGTGGAGGTCGAGGTGTCGGTGATGATGTGCCACTCGACGCGGTCGAAATGCACTTCCTTGGGCCCCGCCGTCAGCGAGACCGGGCCCGCATTGGGGTTGGGGGAATAGCGCGGGTTGCGCTCATAGACCGCGAGGCTGCCCGAGTTGAACTCGTTCTGCACGAAGCGGAAGGGGCCGCTGCCCACCGTCTCACGGATCTGCGTGAAGGCGTCCGTCTGCGCCAGGCGCTCGGGCATGATGAAGGGCGTGGGCGTGGCGACCGAGCCCAGCGCGTTCAGCAGCAGCGGAAAGGGCCGCTTGAGGCGGAAGCGCAGGCGGCGATCATCCAGCGCCACCAGCTCATCCGTGTATTCGCTGAGCTTCTGGCCGATGGGGCTGCGGCGCATCCAGCGCTTGAGGCTCGCCACCGCATCGGCCGCGCGCACCGCCTCGCCATCATGGAAGAACAGGCCGGGGCGCAGCGTGATCGTGGCCGTGCGGTTGTCATCCTCGAAGGACGTGCCCTCGGCCATCTGCGGATAGGGGCGGAACTGGTCGTCGAGGCCGTAGAGGCAGTCATAGACCATGTAGCCGTGGTTGCGCGTGACGGTGGCCGTGGTCCAGACCGGGTCCACGCTGGTCAGATTCGCCTGCGGGACGAATTTCAGCACGCGGTTCTGGGCGGACTGGGTGTAGGCGGGCGCCGAAAGCAGGGCGGCGCCGCCCCCCAGCATGAGGTCACGACGTTTCATATGAACACTCCCGTCACGTTGACGCGACCGACCCGCCTCCCCTGGCGTTGCGCGGATAGAAGCCAGAGCCCGCCCCGGTTTGCAAGCGGATCAGGGCAGGTGCCCGAAGCCGGGCGGCGGCGCCTGCCGCGTCTCCACCCAGACGGCCTTGGCCTGTGTGTATTCCGCGAGCACCTCCGCGCCCGAGGAACGCCCATGCCCCGAAGCGCCAAAGCCGCCGAAGGGCACGCTGACATGGATGGTGCGGTAGCCATTCACCCAGACCGTGCCGGCGCGAAGGGCCGCGGCGACCCGGTGCGCGCGCCCCACATCCCGCGTCCAGACCGCGCCGGCCAGGCCGAAGCGCGTGCCGTTGGCAAGCCGGATGGCCTCGGCCTCATCCCCGAAGCGCTGCACGGCGACGACGGGGCCGAAGATTTCCTCCTGCACCGCGCGCGCCTGGGGCGAGAGCCCGTCCAGCACCGTGGGGGGACGAAGCAGGCGCCCGGGTTCGGCGCGGCGGTGAGAACCTGCCCGCCCTCGGCGGCCGCGGCTTCCAGCAGGGATTGCACATGCGCGTGCTGGCGGGGGTGGGCGACGGGGCCCATCTCGGTCGCCTCGTCCAGCGGGTCGCCCAGCCTGATCTTGGCCATGCCCGCGCGCAGACGCGCGAGGAAGGCGTCGGCGATGGATTCCTCCAGCAGCAGGCGCGAGCCCGCCACGCAGGACTGTCCGGCGCCGGCGAAGATGGCCTGCTGGGCGCCCAGAAGCGCGGCGTCCAAATCCGAATCGGCGAAGACGATGTTGGCGCTCTTGCCGCCCAGCTCCAGCACATGCGGCAGGGTGCGGGCGGCGCAGAGCGCGGCGATCCGCGCGCCGACGGCGGGGCTGCCGACGAAGCAGAGCTTGGCCACCTCGGGCGCGGCCACCAGCGCCTCCACCGCCGCCGGCCCGCCGGCCACCACCATCAGCGGCACGTCCAGCGCCTGGGCGAGTTGCCCGAGCCGCAGCGAGGTCAGCGGCGTCATCTCGCTGGGCTTCAGCACCACGGCATTGCCGGCGGCCAGCGCCGGAAAGGCGTTCCACCCCGCGGTGAAGAGCGGCGCGTTCCAGGGCGTGATGGCGAGGATCACGCCATAGGGTTCATGCCGCACCGTCACGAAATGGCCGGAGGGGACGCCCACCACGCGGCCCTCGATCTTGTCGCACCAGCCGGCGAAGTATTCGGCCATCTCGGCCACGCGGGCCAGTTCGGCGCGGGCATCGCGCAGCGGCTTGCCGGCGTTGGCGCATTCGGCGCGGGCCAGCGGCTCGGCCTCCGCACGGATGGCCGCCCCCAGCGCCCAGAGGCGGCGGCCGCGCTCGGCGCCCGGAAGGGCGGCCCAGGCGGGGGCCGCGCGGGCGGCGGCGGCGGCGGCCTCGGCGGCGAGTGCGGCATCGGCCAGGGGGTAGGAGAAGAGCGGCTTGCCGGTCACGGGGTCGGTGAGCGCCAGCGCCTCGCCCGCGCCGGGGCGCGTGGTGCCATCCAGCACGGCGCCGGGCACCGTGCCGCCGAACCAGTTCCGGATATGGGTGGCCGCCTCGGCGGCGGCGCGGGAGGGGTCAGCCATGGGAACGGTCCTGGAAGAGGGCGGCGGGGACGCGGTTGAATTCCTCGGAATCGGGCACGTGGCTGGATTCCCACAGGCTCGCGGCGGCGGCGCAGACGGGCAACGGCGTGCCGGCCGCCTGGGCCAGTTCCAGCGCGAGCCGCACATCCTTGCGCATCAGCCCCGCCGCGAAGCCGCTGTCGAAACCGCCGGGCAGGATCCAGCGCGGCCAGTTCACCTCGGTGGCGGCCGAGCGGCCGGAGGCGGCGTTCAGCACCGGCAGCAGCGCGGCGGGGTCCACGCCGGCGGCATCCGCCATCCGCAGCGCCTCGGCCGCCGCCATCAAATGGGTCGCCACCAGCAGGTTGTTGGCGAGCTTCGCCACCTGCCCCGCCCCCGGCCCGCCCACATGGGTGATGCGGGTGGCGACCAATTCCAGCACGGGCCGCGCGGCGGCGATGGCCGCGTCCTCGCCCCCCAGCATCATGGCGAGCGTGCCCGCCGCCGCCCCCGCCGGCCCGCCGGAGACGGGCGCATCGAGATACCCCACGCCCGCCGAAGCGGCCTGTTCCGCGAATCGCCGCGCGGCGCCGGGGGCGATGGTGGAGGTGTCCACAACCACGGCGCCTTGCGGCATCACGGGAAGCAATTCGGCCAGCACCGCCTCCACCGCCGCCTCATGCGGCAGGGAGAGGATCACGACCGGCGCCGCGCAATCGGCCACGCCCGACACCCCGCCCGCGCGTGCCCGCAGGCCCGCATCCTGGTCGAAGGCCGCCACATCCCGGCCCTGCTCGCGCAGCCGCCCCAGCATCGCGCCGCCCATGCGGCCCAGACCCACCAGCCCGATCACGAATCGCCCTCCTGGAATGCGGGCGAAGCATAGGTGGGCGCCGCAATTGCGCCATCCGGCCCCCCTAACCGCCGCCCATGCCCGCGATCATCCTGCAATTCTTCCGTTTCGGCGTGGTGGGGACGCTGGGCTTCCTGCTGGACTACGCGGTGCTGAGCGCCGCGGTCGCCCTGGGCACCGGGCCCTATTGGGGGCGCGTCATCTCCTATCTGGTGGCCGCCACCGGGGTCTATGCGCTGAACCGCGCCTGGACCTTCCGCGACCGGCGCGGCGGCGGCGGCATCGGCCGGCAATGGGGGCTGTATCTCGCGCTGAACCTGGTGGGCTTCGCGGTGAATTACGGCACCTATGCCGCCATCACCGCCTGGACCGAGATCGGCGCGCGGCACCTGGTGCTGGGCGTCGCGGCCGGGTCCATCGCGGGCATGTTCGTGAACTTCGCCCTCAACCGGCAGGTCGTGTTCCGGGCGCGCTAAGCCCGCCGAACCAACTTCACGTTTCGTTAAGCGCCTGCCCGCACAGTCCCGCGGCCGGGGTGGCGCGCCAAGAATTGGCGGTCGTCCCGGCGCTGCGGCGCCCCTCCGGGCGTCGTCCCAAAATGGGACAGGGACTGACATGATGGCGGCAAGCACGGAGACCACCCCCTTGGGCGAGGCGCTGGCGGCCTGTCGCTGGCAATTCGCCAGCGTGGGCGCCTTCTCGGGCGTGGCCAACCTGCTGCAGCTCACCGTGCCGCTCTACATGATGATGGTGTTCGACCGCGTGCTGGCCGCGCGCAGCGGCGACACGCTGTTCTTCCTCACCGCCATCGCCCTCTTCGCCCTGCTGGTGCTGGCGGTGCTGGAGGGGGTGCGCAGCCTGGTCATGCAGCGCGTGGCCGCCTGGATGGAGATGCGCGCGGCGCCCGAGGCCTTCCATCGCGGCCTGGAAGCCCAGCTGCGCGGCCTGCCCTACCGGATGGAGGCGCTGCGGGACCTCGCCGCCTGCCGGGGCTATCTGGGTTCGGGCGGCGCGCTCGCGCTCTATGACCTGCCCTGGGTGCCGATCTACCTCGCGGTCATCTTCCTGCTGCACCCGCTGCTGGGGCTGGTGGCTTTGGCCGGCGCATTGCTGCTTTTCGGCCTGACGCTGCTGAGCGAACTCGTCACCTCGCGCCTGCTGCGCGAGGCCGCCACCGCCGCCCAGCGCACCCAGTCCCGTACCGAGGCCATGGCGCGCAACGCCGAGGTCATTGACAGCATGGGCATGGCGCCCGCCGTGCTGGCCCGCTGGCGCGCGGGCATCAACGAGGTGCTGCCCGCCCAGACCCGCGCCGGCGACCGCGCCGCCATCATCCTGGCCGCCACCAAGTTCTGCCGCCTGGCCGTCCAGCTCGCGGTGCTGGGGGTGGGCGCCTGGCTCACGCTGCGCCAGCAGGTGACGCCGGGGGCCTCCATCGCGGCCTCCATCGTCATGGGCCGCGCGCTGGCGCCGGTCGAGCAGGTGATCGGCGGCTGGCGGCAGCTGGTCCAGGCGCGGCAGAGCTTCCAGCGGTTGCAGGCCTTCCTGCGCATGCCGCCCGGACGCCCCGCCGGCACCGCCCCGCCCCCGCCCCGGGGCCGGCTGGAGCTGGAGCGCGTGACCTATGGCTTCCCCGGCACTGCCGCCCCCATGATCAAGGGCATCAGCCTGCATCTGGAGCCGGGCGAGGCGCTGGCCGTCATCGGCCCCTCGGCCGCGGGCAAGACCACGCTGATCCGCCTGATCATGGGCACGCTGCCGCCCAATGCCGGCACGGTGCGGCTGGACGGCGCCGATGTCTTCCTCTGGCCGCGCGAGGATTTCGGCCGCCATGTGGGCTATTTGCCCCAGGCCGTGGAACTCTTCGACGGCAGCGTGTTCCAGAACATCGCCCGCATGGGGGAAGCCGCGCCCGAACAGGTCTTCGAGGCCGCGCGCCTCGCGGGCTGCCACGACATGATCCTGCGCCTGCCGCGCGGCTATGACACCGAGATCGGCGAGGGCGGGCAGCATCTCTCGGGCGGGCAGCGGCAGATGATCGGCCTGGCGCGCGCCCTCTTCGGCAACCCCAGGCTGATCGTGCTGGATGAGCCCAATTCCAACCTCGATGGCGAGAGCGAGGCCATCCTTCTCCATTCGCTCGCGCGGGCGAAGCAGGCCGGCGCCACGCTGATCCTGGTCTCGCACCGGCCCGGCCTCGTGCAGGTGGCGGACAAGGTGCTGGTGCTGCGCGATGGCGCGGCCGAGCTCTACGGCCCCCGCGCCGAGGTGATGAAGCGGCTGATGGGCCCGCCCCGCCCCACCGAGATGCCACCGCCGGGCATGAAGCCCGCTTTGACCGGGACGCTCTGACATGGCCACGCCGCTTTCCGCCCCCGCCGCCATGTTGGACGCGCCGCACCCGCCCACCCGCGGCGTGATCCTGGCCGGGATGCTCGTCCTGCTGGCCGGCTTCGGCGGCTTCATGGCCTGGGCCACCATGGCCCCCCTGGCGGAAGCCACCGTCGCCCCCGGCGTCATCACCGTGGAGGGCACGCGCCGCACCGTGCAGCACCTGGAGGGCGGCGTGGTCCGCGCCATCCTGGCGCGCGACGGCGACCGCGTGCGGGCGGGCCAGGTGGTGCTGCGGCTGGACGATGTGCAGGCCGGCGCGACGCGCGAGGCGCTGCGGGCGCAGCAGGCTTCGCTGATGGCCCATGCGGCGCGGCTTTCGGCCGAGGCCGCGGAACATGGCGCGCTGACCTTCCCCGCCGCGCTGCAGCACATGGACAACCCCCGCGCGCGCGAGGCGATGGCGGGCCAGGTCGCGCTCTTCACCGCACGGCGCGCGGCGCTGGACGGCCAGCTTGCCATCATCGCGGCGCGCGAGGCGCAGGGGCGCGCCAGCCTCGACTCCGCCCAGGGCCAGCTGCGCGCGGCCGAACGCCAGCACGCGCTGATCGTGCAGGAGGAGGCGATGCGGCGGGGCCTGGTGAACCAGGGCCTCTCCCGCCTGCCCGAATTGCTGGCCGTGCAGCGCGGCCGCGCGGCGGTGGAGGGCAGCATGGACGAGTTGCAGGGCCAGGTCGCCCGCGCCCGCGCCACGATCGAGGAGGCGGAGCGCCAGGCGCAATCCTTGCTGAGCCAGCGCCGGCAGGAGGTGAACGCCGAGGCGCGGGAGGTGGCCCAGCGCCTCGCCGAGGTCGAGGAACGCCTGATGGCCGCCGATGACGTGGCGCTGCGCCGGGACATCCTGGCCCCCGCCGACGGCACGGTGGTGAATTCGCGCGTCTTCACCCTGGGCGGCGTGGTCCGCCCCGGCGAGCCGCTGCTGGACATCGTGCCCAGCGCGGACCGGCTGGTGGCGGAGGTGAACATCAACCCCACCGACATCGACGCCGTGCGGACGGGGCTGCCGGCGCAGCTGCGCCTGCCCGCCTTCCGCCAGAACATGGTGCCCTACCTCTCGGGCGAGGTGATCTTCGTGGCGGCCGACGTCACCACCGACCCGCAGACGCGGATGAGCCATTACCGCGCGCGCATCGCGCTGGACGAGGCGGCGCTGGCGCGCATGCCGGGCGTGTTCCTCTCACCGGGGATGCCGGTGGAGGCGCATGTCATCACCGGCGCGCGCAGCTTCTGGCGCTACATGACCCAGCCCCTGCGGGAGAGCCTGCGCCGCGCCTTCACCGAACCCTGAGCCAAGGTCTCATTCCTTGCTCAATCTGGTGTTCAGACGCAAATATGTTACATCGGCACCAAATCTGTTGGGGGATGGGTCATGCCGCTGCAGTTCGTCAGTCGCCGGGACGCGGTCACGATTTATCGCGTCGAGGCCGCTACGGGGGCGGAGCGGTCGCCGCGGGTGCTCCTGGGCAGCGTCTCCCGCCATGATTTTCAGCTTCGCCCTTCCGCCAAGGTCACGATGACGGAGGAGGAGCGGGAGGAGGTGGAAAGCCGTCGCCTCTACCTGCAATTGCGTGACGGTATCCGCCAGAAGCTCGCCGCGCATGAGATCGAGGACACGGTCAGCGATGTGCTGGCCTATTTCACCAGCGTGACCGACGAGGCCGAGCGGGACATCCTGCGCCGGGCCATGACGGAGGCCGCGCGCCGGTTGCAATGCGCCGTGCGGGCCGCCTGAGGCCGGCGCCGAACACAGGCCTTTCTTCCGCCGCGCCGCCATGGCATCCAGGGGGCATGACGTGTTTTCCGCATCGCGTGGCTTTGGCCGCCCTGCTCCTTGCCGTGCCCTCCCTGGCCCAGGCCCAGGGGCCGACGCGGCTTCCGGGCGCCCAGCCCGGCGCGCCCGCCCAGCAGCGCGAGGCCCCGCCCGCCCTGCCGGGGCTGCAAGGCCGCCAGGGCACGGTGGCGCCGTCCGAGGTGCCGCCCTCGGCCATGAACCCCAATGACGCGCTGTTCGACGGCATCGCCCGCGGCGACCTGCCGGCGGTGCGCGACGCGGTGAATCGCGGCGCGGACCTGCGCGCGCGCAACGCGCTGGGCCTGACCCCGGTCGAAGCCGCGGTGGACCGCGCGCGGGCGGATGTCACCTTCTACCTGCTGTCGGTGCGGGGTGGGGCGGGCATGGCCTCCTCCGGCCCGCCGCGCGAGGCCACGTCCGCGCCGCGCGCCCGTCCGCAGCCGGCACCCCGCCCGGTGCGCGCGGCGCCGACGCCCGCCGCGCGGCCGGCTCCCACCCTGCGCGCCGATCCCGGCCAGCCCATCCCCTCGCTGGGCTTCCTGGGCTTCGCGCCGCGGGGCTGAGCCGCCGACCGGGCGAGAGCGGGATGCGTTGAGGTGGAATCACCGAGAACGCTGAAGCCCGCTCTCAGCAAAGGTGAGAGCAGGCTGCGTGAACGCGGCATGCTCTGACAGGGCGATTCGCCACCCCGGACCGGACGCGGGCGGCACGCCGACGCGTCCCGTCAGGCCCTCCCACGAATCCCGCGCCATGCGACGGCCAGACGGTCCATCCCGCCACGATGGACCGCCTGCCCGCGCGCGAGGCGCCGCAAATCCCGCCGCGCCAGCACCAGCGGCAGCGCGGCCGCGACGGAATCGCGCGGCAGGCCGGAGAGGTCGGGCGCGGGCGAGGCCTCGGCGGCGAGGCGGCGGATGGCGGGGGCGGCCACGGCCGGGTCGTGCAGCACCGCGTGCGGGTCCACGAGATCGGCGGGCAGCAGGCAACGCCCCTGCGCGGCCAGCGCGGGCACCGCGCGGAGCACGCCCGCCAGCCCATAGAGCGCGCCGGCCTGCTGCAAGGCCGGCATGACGGCGGGGGGCGCCCCCAAGAGCCTCCCCGCCGCCACGGCGAAGCCGCCCGCCGTGCCGCGCAGATAGGCGTGGAAGGCACCGGTGGAGGGGATGGGTTCTTCCTCCATCTCGGGCTCGCGCGCCTCGGTCATGGCGATGAGGTCGGCCGGAGCCAGCGCGCCTTCGCGGATGGCGGCATGAAGCGGCGCGGCCACCTCATGCGCGCGAGGGGCGGCGCCGTCCGCCGCCTGCTCCACCACCTCGCGCCACCAGGTCAGGCGCATGAGGGCCAGCATGGGGTTGGTGGCCGCCTCGCGCGCGCGGGCGAGTTCGTGGTTGAAGGCGATCAGGGTGAACAGCGCCTCCCGCCGCGCCGGCGGCGCGAAGAGGGCGCAGAGGAAGCGGTCCGGGTCATGGCGGCGGGCCAGCGCGCCGCAGGGGCTGAGTTCGGGCATGGGTGGCGCCTCCATGGGGGTGAACCCCGGCCTCCGCAAGCGGTTGACGCCCCGGGGGCGCGCCTCTTAGCTGCGCCCCAGTCCCCGCAGCCATTTCGGAGAAGCCCACATGGCCTTCAGCCTCCCCCCCTGCCCTACAGCACCAACGCCCTCGCCGGCCAGGGCATGTGCCAGGAAACCCTGGAACTGCACCATGGCAAGCACCACAACGCCTATGTCACGGCGCTGAACGGCCTGGTCGAGAGCAAGGGCCTCGCCGGCAAGTCGCTGGAGACCATCGTGGCCGAGGCCGGTGCCGCCGGCGCCGATGGGCTTCCCGCGCTGAACCAGGCCGGCCAGCATTGGAACCACATCCTGTTCTGGCAGGTGATGAGCCCCAATGGCGGCGGCGACAAGCTGCCGGGCAAGCTGGCAGCCAAGATCGACAGCGACCTGGGTGGCCTGGCCGCCTTCAAGGAGGCCTTCAAGCAGGCCGGTGTCACGCAGTTTGGCTCGGGCTGGGCCTGGCTGATCCTGAAGGCTGACGGCAAGCTGGCCGTGACCAAGACGCCCAATGGCGCGAACCCGATCTCGACCGGCGAGGGCACGCCCATCCTGGGCGTGGACGTGTGGGAGCACGCCTACTACCTGGACTTCCGCAACGTCCGCCCGAACTACCTCGACAACTTCCTGAACAAGCTGGTGGATTGGTCGGTGGTGGAGAGCCTGATGGAGCAGGGCGGGCTGAAGAGCGGCCAAAGCGCGTAATTGCGCGCGCACGAAGGCTTCGCCTTCGTGCCTTCAATCGGGCCCCCATCGCGGCGTGCCGCGATGGGACCCGTCGCCAGCGCGCGCATCCGCGCGCTCGGCTTTGCCGCACTTGCGGCGGGCCGCATTCGCGGCCTCGGCCCTTCGGGCCGCTTTATTAGTGGCTCGCGTGAGGGGCTCCCCCCTCACGCATCCACCATCTCCACATCCAGGCTCGCCGCATTGTCCTGGATGAACTTGAAGCGCAGCTCGGGCTTGCGGCCCATCAGCGCCTCCATGAGATCCGCCGTCGCCGCGCGCTCCTCGGGCGGCAGCACCACCTGCAGCAGGGTGCGCCCGGCCGGCGCCATGGTGGTCTCCCGCAGCAGGGCGGGCGGCATTTCGCCCAACCCCTTGAAGCGGCTGACTTCCACCTTCTGATTGGGCTTGAAGTGGCGCTTCATCTGGCGCTCACGATCGGCGTCGTCCATCGCATAGACGCTCTTGCCGCCGTGCTGGAGGCGGTAGAGCGGCGGCTGGGCCAGGAAGACCCTCCCCGCCCGCACCATCTCCGGCAGCTCCTTGTAGAAGAAGGTCATCAGCAGGGCGGCGATGTGCGCGCCGTCCACATCCGCGTCCGTCATGATGACGACGCGGCCATAGCGCAGGCGCGAGAGGTCGAAGCGGTCGCCCACGCCGCAGCCCAGCGCCTCGATCAGGTCCTTGAGTTCCTGGTTGCCGCGCAGCTTTTCCGCGCTGGCGCTGGCCACGTTCAGGATTTTCCCGCGCAACGGCAGCACGGCCTGGGTCTCGCGGTCGCGCGCCTGCTTGGCCGAGCCGCCGGCGCTGTCGCCCTCCACCAGGAAGATTTCCGTGCCCTGGGCGCTTTCGCGCGAGCAGTCGGCCAGCTTGCCCGGCAGCCGCAGCTTGCGGGTCGCGGTCTTGCGGGGCGTGTCCTTCTCGGCGCGGCGGCGCAGGCGTTCCTCGGCGCGCTCGATGGCAAAGGCCAGCAGATTGTCGGCCATGGCGGGGTTGCCGGCGAGCCAGTGGTCGAGGCGGTCGCGCAGCGCGGTTTCCACCAGGCGCTGGGCGTCGGCGTTGGTCAGCTTCTCCTTGGTCTGGCCCTGGAATTGCGGCTCGCGGATGAAGACGCTGAGCATGCCGGCCAGGCCCGTGAAGACGTCCTCGGCCGTGATGCTGGCGGCGCGCTTTTCCTTCTTGAGCTCGCCATAGCCGCGCAACCCCTTCACCAGGGCCGCGCGCAGCCCGGCCTCATGCGTGCCGCCCTGCGGGGTGGGGATGGTGTTGGCGTAGGTGGAGAGGAAGCCGTCGCCCTGTTCGAGCCAGGTCAGCGCCACCTCGCAGCGCCCGGCGCCGGCGGGGAAGTCGAGGAGGGCGGCGAAGGGTTCGGGCACCACCGTCCCGCGCCCCTCGATGGCGGCGGAGAGGAAGTCCGCGAGGCCGCCCGGGAAGTGCAGCGTGGCCTCGGGCGGCGTGTCGGTGCCGGCGACCAGCCTGGGCTCGCAGCGCCAGCGGATTTCGACGCCGCGATAGAGATAGGCCTTGGACCGGCACAGCTTGAACAGCCGCTCCGCCCGGAAGGCGAGCTGGCCGAAGATCTCGGGGTCCGGCTTGAAGCGGATGAGGGTGCCGCGGCGGTTGCGGACCTCGCCCTCGCGCTTGAGCTTGGTGACGGGTTTGCCCCGGGCGTAGGATTGGCGGAACAGTTCGCCGCCGCGCGCGACCTCGACCTCCAGCGATTCGGAGAGGGCGTTCACCACGGAGCTGCCCACGCCGTGCAGGCCGCCCGAGGTGTCATAGGCCTTGCCGGAGAATTTCCCGCCCGAATGGAGGGTGGTGAAGATCACCTCCAGCGCGGAGAGCTTCGGGAATTTCGGATGCGGGTCCACCGGGATGCCGCGGCCATTGTCGCGCACCGACAGCAGGTTGCCGGCTTCCAGCACCACCTCGATGCGGTCGGCGTGGCCGGCCACCGCCTCATCCATGGCGTTGTCCAGGATTTCGGCGGCGAGGTGATGGAGGGCGTTCTCGTCCGTGCCGCCGATATACATGCCGGGGCGGCGGCGGACGGGCTCCAGCCCCTCCAGCACCTCGATGTCGGCGGCGGTGTAGGCGTTGCCAGGCTTGGCCGGGCCGGGCTTTCCGAAAAGGTCGCTCATGGGGCGGGCATAGAGGAAAAGCTGGGGCGAGGGTATGGCGGTGCAGCATGCCCAGCGAGGGTCAGGCATTCCCCAGGAGAATCCGGCCGCACAGTGGCCGGCGCGCCGCCAATCCACCGGAAGCGTCACCGGGCTCTTGAGGGCGCAACACCCCAAAATCCGGCCGCACGGCGGCCGGCGCCGCCCAACCTACCGCCGGGCCAGCACACCCGCCGCGCGGCGTAGCCAAGCGCGCGGAGCGCGCGCCGGCGCTTGAGGTCAGCCCAAGTGCGCTTCCAGCATCCACAGGGCCTTGTCGAGCATGCGCGAGGTGCCGGTCAGCAAATCGGCCGTGTCGGCATCGCCCGCCTCGGCGGCGGCGTCCACGGCGGCGCGGGTGGTGCGGGCCAGGGCGGCGTAGCGCTCGGTCAGCGCGGCCACATGGTCCAGCCCGTCGCGCGTCTCCTCGGAATAGGGGGCCAGGCGCGTGCGGCTGGCGGCGAGCTGTGTCGTGCCGTCGGGCGCGCCGCCGAGCTGCACCACGCGTTCGGCCACATCGTCCACCGTCTCGCTCAGCTGCTCGTAGAAGGTGCCGAACTGGGCATGCAGCGCGGCGAAATGCGGGCCGCGCACGGTCCAATGCGCCATGCGAACGGCATTGGTCAGGTCCATCAGATCCACCAGCGCGGCGTTGAGCAGGTTCACGCTGGCGAGGCGGGCATTCTCGCCCAGATCGTTGCGGGTGGCGGCGAGCTTGGCCATGGTCTTGTCCTTCCTTCGGTTCTCCACGTCAGATAGGCAAGCGGGGCCGGCGCTTCACCGCATATTGGCGCATTGCTGCCCCGTTCACCATCCCGATGCCGTCATAAAACAAGAGGTGCATCGTTTTGATTGATATGCCGCTTCAGATTCTCCATCCTGCGTTCATTTCAAACGGAGCCCCAATTCTATAGGAGAATCCTCAGATGGACGCGCGCAGCGAAAAAAGCCTTCAGGGCGTGCACCCAGACTTAGTGGCCGTGGTGCGTCGCGCCCACGCAGTGTCGCCGGTCAACTTCATCGTCACGGAAGGTCTTCGGACGCCGGAACGACAGCGAGAATTGTTTAACGCCGGTGCCACCAAAACGCTTCGCAGCCGGCACTTGACGGGCCACGCCGTAGACCTCGCTGCGAAGGTCGGCAACGAAGTGCGTTGGGACTGGCCGCTTTACGAACAGTTGGCACTCGCGATGAAGGCGGCGGCGGAAGAGCTTGGCGTTCCGGTCGAATGGGGCGGAGACTGGCCCAATTTCCGAGACGGCCCGCACTTCCAACTACCTTGGAAGGATTACCCCTGAGCTAACCTTTCAAACGGGAACATTCACATAGCGCGCCGCCTCAGGCCCCAGATCGCCCTGGTGAAAAGTGGCGGCGTGGCGCAGCACGGCGTGGTCCTGCTCGGTCATGCGGGCGGCCTCGCGCAGGTGCTCGGCCCAGTTCTCGATGGTCCAGAGTTCGACCCAGCGCTCGGGGTGGGCCACGTCCTCATAGAGGCGCCACAGTGCCGCCCCCCCGCGCAGACGCGCGCGCCGCACCTCGCGCATGGCGGCCAGGAAGGCGGCGCGGCGGGCGGGCGGCACGCGGTAGCGCACCACCTCCAGCACGCGGTTCTCGCCGCCGGCCAGCAGGGACTGGAGTTCGGCGGATTCGGGTTCGGGCATGACGAAGGGGGGCGTGGCGGCGGGGGCCTCGCGCAGCGCCTCGCCGTCAATCCGCGCGCCGCGCACCAGCACCGCGGCCGCGGCACCGCCGAGCGCGAAGAGGCCGAGCGTGGTCGGCACGCCGATCAGCCCCGCGATCCAGCCCGCGCCGGCCGCACCCCCGGCCAGCGCCCCGAAGAAGCACATCTGGTAGATGCCGATGGCCCGCGCCCGCACCCAGGCCGGGGCCGCGATCTGCGCCGCCGCCTGCAGGGTGGAGGCCGCGGAAATCCAGGCCACGCCGTAGATCACCATGGCCAGCGCGGCAAAGACCCAATGGTGCAGCGTGGCCATCATCGCCATGGCGAGCGCGCCGAGCAGCGAGCCCACGAAGACCATCCCCGAACGGTCCAGCCGTCGCCGCGCCGCCGGCAGCAGGAAGCCCGCGGCGACCGCACCCGCGCCCATGCAGCCCAGCAGCAGGCCGAAGGCCTCGGGGCCGAGGCCGAGTTCATGCCGCACCAGCAGCGGCAGCAACCCCCAGACGGCCGAGGTGAACAGGAAGAACACCACCGCGCGAAGGATGGCCGCGTGCATGGCGGGCGAGGCCGCCACATAGCGCGCCCCGGCGCGCACGGCGGAGAGGAAGGGCTCCGGCGCCGGCCGGTTCGCCACCACCGGCCGCTTCCAGCGCCACAGCGCCGCCACCAGCACCAGAACGCAGAGCGCGTTCAGCAGGAAGGCCGCCCCCACCCCCGCCCAGGCGATGGCCAGCCCGCCCACCGCCGGGCCGATGGCGCGGGTGATGTTGAAGCCGATGCCGTTCAGCGCGATGGCGCCCATGAGGTCCTCGCGCGGGACCAGCTCCGGCGTGGTGGCGGCCCAGCCGGGGAAGCTCATGGCGAGGCCCGCCCCCAGCCCGAACGTCAGTGCGACAAGCCCCCAGGGGCCCAGCAGCCCCGTCCAGGACAGGACGCAGAGCAGCAGGGCCACGAAGGTCATCCAGAGCTGCGCGCCGATCAGGAAGTGGCGGCGGTCAATGATGTCGGCCAGCGCGCCGGCCGGCAGGGCCAGGAGAAACACGGGCACCATGGAGGCGGCCTGCACCAGGCTCACCATCATGGGCGAGGGGTCGAGGCCCGTCATCATCCAGCCCGCGGCCGTGTTCTGGATGAACAGCCCGATGTTGGAGACGAGGTTGGCGAGCCAGAGGGTGCGGAAATCGGCGTGGCGCAGCGGCGCCAGGGCGGCAGGTCTTTGCATCGCGGCGCACAATGCCCGGGAAAGGGCTACCTGGGTGTTACCCTTCGTTCACGGGCAGGGCAGCAATGCGTCGGCGTCGCTCCACCAGCGCGCGACCAGTTCCGCCGCCGGCTCGGCCCGGGCCAGCGCCGCCCCCTGCCCCGCCCAGGCCTGCATGCGCGACACATCGCCCGCCGCCACGGCCTCGGCCCGCATGGGGGCGCTCAGCGCGCGTTGCACCGGATAGGGGGCGGCGGGCACATCCGCGAAGGCCTCGGTGGCGGCATTGCGGATGCCGCGCCCGGCCCGGCCGGAGAAGGCGCGGGTCAGCACCGTGTCCTCGGGGGCCGTATGCGCCAGCGCCTCGGCCCAGGCGGGGGCGATGGCGGCCTCGGGCGTGCGGAGGAAGGCCGTGCCCATCTGCACGGCACTGGCCCCCAGGGTCAGCGCGGCCGCGATGCCGCGCCCGTCCATGATGCCGCCCGCCGCGACCACGGGCACGCGCAGCGCATCGGCGAAGCGGGGGATGAGGGCGAAGAGGGGGATGGCCTGGGCCTCGCCCCGCGCGGGGTCGAAGCTGCCGCGATGCCCGCCCGCCTCGGCGCCCTGGGCCACCACGGCGTCCGCGCCCGCGGCCTCGGCGGCCAGGGCTTCGTCCAGCGTGGTGGCGTTGGCGATCCAGAGGATGCCGGCCGCCTTCAGCGCGGCCACAAAGCCCGGCTCCCACAGCCCCATGATGGTCGAGACCACGCCAGGGCGCACCGCCAGCAGCGCGTCGCATTGCGCGGCGAAGTCGGGCAGGAAGGGGCCCTCGCCGGGCTCGGGCGGCAGGGGGCCGAGGCGGCCCAGCGCCTGGCGCGCCGCCTCCTCCCGCGCCGCGTCGCGCAAGGGTGGCGGGTCGGGCGTCCAGAGGTTCACCTGGAAGGCGCCGTTGCTGGCCCCCCGGAAGGCCGCCGCCCAGGACGCGATCTCGGTTGGCGAGGATTGCAGCGCGCCGAAGCCGCCCATGCCGCCGGCATTGGCGACGGCGGCCGCCAGCGCGGGTGGCGCGGCGCCGGCCATGGGCGCCTGCAGGATGGGAACCCGTAGCCCGAAGCGGGCACAGAAGGCATCGGCGCGGGCGCGGGCGGAGGTCATGCGGCCAGGGTGCGCCGCCCGGCTGGCCCGTCAAGATGGACGCAGGACCAAGGCGGCGCTAGCACTTCCTGAGTTACAGCGGCCAGAGAGAAATGCCATGAGTCCCGACAGCCTGCCGCCCGCACGCCCGCGCAAACTCTTCGGCACCGATGGAATCCGTGGCGTGGCCAACCGCCCGCCCATGGATGCGGGCACGGCGCTGCGCCTCGGCCAGGCGGCGGGTCGCTTCTTCAACCGGGGCACGCACCGCCACCGCGTGGTCATCGGCAAGGACACGCGGCTGTCGGGCTATATGCTGGAACCGGCACTGACGGCGGGCTTCATCGGCGCGGGCATGGATGTGGTGCTGGTGGGGCCGCTGCCCACGCCCGCCATCGCGCTGCTGACGCGCTCGCTCCGCGCGGATCTGGGCGTCATGATCAGCGCCTCGCACAACCCGCATGAGGACAATGGCATCAAGCTGTTCGGGCCGGACGGGCTCAAGCTCTCGGACGAGCAGGAGGGCGAGATCGAGGCGCTGATGGGGGGCGACCTCAGCGCCGCCCTGGTGGCGCCGGACAAGCTCGGCCGCGCCTCGCGCCTGGAGGATGCGCCGGGCCGCTACATCGAGGCCGCGAAGGCCAGCTTCCCGCGCGGCCTGACGCTGGAGGGGCTGCGCATCATCGTGGATTGCGCCCATGGCGCCGCCTACAAGGTCGCCCCCACCGTGCTGTGGGAGCTGGGCGCCGAGGTGGTGTCGGTTGGCGTGCAGCCCGATGGCTTCAACATCAACCGCGGCGTGGGCTCCACCTCGCCCAAGCAGCTGGCCGAGATCGTGCGGGAGCGGCGGGCCGATATCGGCATCGCGCTGGATGGCGACGCGGATCGGCTGGTGCTGGTGGATGAGCGCGGGGCACCGGTGGATGGCGACCAGATCCTGGCACTGATCGCGGAATCCTGGGCGCGGGAGGGCCGCCTCAAGGGCGGCGCGGTGGTGGCCACCGTCATGAGCAACATGGGCCTGGAACGCTTCCTCGGCCGCAAGGGAATCACCCTGCACCGCACCCCGGTGGGCGACCGCTATGTGGGCGAGCGCATGCGCGAACTGGGCTGCAACCTGGGCGGGGAGCAATCCGGCCACATGATCATGAACGACTTCGGCACCACCGGGGACGGGCTCGTGGCCGCCCTCCAGGTGCTGGCCGTGCTGGTCGAGGAGAGGCGGCCCGCGAGCCAGGCCTGCAACCGCTTCACCCCCCTGCCCCAGCGCCTGGTGAACATCCGCTTCGCCGGCCCCTCGCCGCTGAAGGATGCGGGCGTGCAGGCGCTGATCGCGGAGGAGGAGGGGCGCCTCGGCACCCAGGGCCGCGTGCTGATCCGCGCCTCGGGCACCGAGCCCTTGATCCGCGTGATGGTGGAGGCCGAGGAGGAAAGCTTGCTGAACCAATCCCTGGACCGGCTCTGCGGCCCCATCCGCGCCAAGGCGGGTGCGGCATGAAGGGCCGCGTCCTCATCTGCGCGGGTTCCGATTCCGGGGGTGGCGCGGGCATCCAGGCCGACATCAAGGCCGTGACGGCGCTGGGCGGCTTCGCCATGACGGCCATCACCGCGCTGACGGCGCAGAACACGCTGGGCGTGCAGGGCGTGTTGCCGGTGCCGACCGACTTCATCGCGGCGCAGATCGCCTCCGTCATGGATGATCTGGGGGCGGACGCCATCAAGACCGGCATGCTGCACGACACGCCCACCATCAACCTGGTCTGCGACGAATTGCTGGCCCGCGCCCCCGGCGTGCCCCTGGTGGCGGACCCCGTGATGGTGGCCAAGGGCGGCCACCGCCTGCTGGCCCCCGACGCGGTGGAGACGCTGAAGCGCCGCCTCATGCCGCTGGTGACGGTGCTGACCCCCAACATCCCCGAGGCCGAGGTGCTGGCCGACATGGACATCCGCACCGAGGCCGACATGCTGCGCGCGGCCGAGGCGCTGCTGACGCTGGGCGTGCCCGCCGTGCTGCTCAAGGGCGGCCATATGGAGGGCGAGGTGCTGGTGGATTTGCTGGCCACCCCCGATGGCGTGACCCGCTTCGAGGAGCGGCGGATCGCCACGCCGCACACCCATGGCACGGGCTGCACCCTCGCCTCCGCCATCGCGGCCGGCCTCGCGCAGGGCATGGCGCTGCTGCCGGCGGTGGAGCGCGCGCGGCGCTATGTGCGCGCGGCCATCCAGTCCGCACCGGGCTTCGGCGGAGGGCATGGGCCGCTCGATCATGGGGTGACGGTGGACCCGGCGCGGATCACCGCCGGCGGGGTCTGACCGGGGCGGTGCAACTGCGTCACCTGCCTTTGCCGCTGCTGGCCATGCCCATGGGGCTGGGCGGGCTGGGCCTCACCTGGCGCGAGGCGGCGCGGCACCACGGCGCCTCGGCCCTGGTGGGCGAGGCGGTGATGGTCCTGGCCGTGCTGGCCTGGGGGCTGCTGATCGGCCTGCACCTGCTGCGCGCGCTGCGCCACCCGGAGGCGGTGGCCGAGGATTGGCGCCACCCGGTGCGCGCCAGCTTCTTCGCCGCCGGCACCATCGGCGCCATGGAGGTGGCCGCGGCCTTCATCCCCTGGGCGCCGGGCCTGGCGCGATGGCTGCTGCTGCTGGCCATCGCCGCGCATGTGGGGGTGGCGCTGGCGCTGCTGGCGCGCTGCATCCGCGGGCGCGGCCATGTGGACATGCTGGCCCCGCCCCTGCTGATGCCGCTGGTGGGGCATCTGGTGGCGGCGATGTTCTGCGCGCCCCTGGGCCTGCACATGCTGGGCTGGATGCTGCTGGGCGTGGGCGGCCTGCTCTGGCTGCTGGTGATGCCGCTGCTGCTGTGGCGGCTGATCGCGCGGCCCGACCTGCCGCCGGCGCTGCGGCCTTCGCTCGCCATCTTCCTGGCCCCGCCCACGGTGGGAACCCTGGCCGTGGCCTCCTTGGCGGGGGTGGGGCCCTGGGTGCTGGCGCTGTTCGGGCTCTCCTCCTTCCTGCTGGCGCTGCTGGTGCTGGGCCTGCCCTACATGCTGGCGGCGGGCTTCACCCCGGCGCTGTGGTCCTTCACCTTCCCGCTGGCCAATTTCGCGGCGGTGATGGCGCTGGTCGCGCCCGGTTGGCCGGCCTGGGCGGCGCTGCTGGTGGTGACGGGGGTGATCGGCGTGATCCTGGCCCTGACCTTGCGCGCGGCCTGGGATGGGCGGCTGCTGGCGCCGCCTTAGCGCAATTCCACCGCGTAGCGCAGCGCGTCCGTCCGCAGCAGGGTGTGGCGGTGCTCCACCCGCCGGTCCAGCACGTCGAAGGCGACGCGCGAGATGGCGAGCAGCGGGCTGCCCTGCGGCACGTCCAGGCGCGCGGCCGCCTCGGGCGGGGCGGCGATGGCCGTGAGCCGTTCCTCCACCCGCAGCACGGTCACGCCATGGTGGCGCTGGTAGTGGACGTAGAGCTCATCCTCCAGCACCTGCCCAAGCGGCAGGGCGAAGCCCGCGAAAAGCGTTGCCGGCAGGGCGATGGATTCCAGCACCACGGGGCGGCCTTCCACCAGGCGCAGGCGTTCCATGGCCACCACGCGGGCGCGGGGCGCGAGGGAGAGCGCGTCGGCCTCCTCCGCCCGCGCGGGGCGGGTTTCCAGCAGGTGCGCGATGGAGGTGGGCACGGGGCGCGCGCCGCCCGGCGTCTCCACGCGGAAGAAGTGGAACAAGGCGCGGGCGGAGGTCGCCTCGGCCACATAGGTGCCCGCGCCCTGGCGGCGTTCGATGACGTTCTGCGCCTCGAGGGCCGCCAGCGCGCGGCGCAGCGTGCCCTGGCTGATGCCATATTCGGCGGCGAGCACGGGCTCGGTCGGCAAGGCGGCACCCGGCGCCCATTCGCCCGCCGCGATGCGCGCGCGCAGCGCGGCCTCGATGCGGGCGTAGAGGGGCGCCGGCTGTGCCTTCAAGCGGCGGGCCGCCGCAGGCCGGGGGCGGGCTGGCCCTCGATCACCACATTCACCACGGCGGGCTTGCCGCTGGCGAAGGCGCGTTCGAGCGCGGGGTGCAGTTCCTCGAAGCGCGTCACGAATTCGCCATGCCCGCCAAGTGCGGCGGCCACCAGGTCATAGCGCGTGGCGCGGCCCAGCTCGCAGCCATGGGCGCGATCCGCGCCATAGTCGCGCTTCTGGATCTGGTATTCCGCGTTCCACACCCCGTCATTGCCCACGACGCAGACGAAGGGGAGGTTGTGGCGCACCGCCGTGTCGAACTCGGCCATGTGGAAGCCGAAGGTGCCATCGCCCATGCAGGCCACCACCTTGCCCTCGGGCCGCGCCGCGCGGGCGCCGATGGCGAAGCAGGTGACGGCGCCGATGGCCCCCGCGACACCATTCGTGATGCGCTCCCGCCCCTTCAGGATGGCCTGCATCCATTGGCCGACCTCGCCGCCGTCCAGCATGAGGGAGGTGTCCTCGCCCAGATGCTTCTGCAGCGCCATGGCGAGGGTCGCGGGGTGGATGGGGCCGCCGGCACGGTCCTGGTATTGCGCCCAGGCGGGCGGGCGCCAGGCCACGACCTCGCGCGTGAAATCGCCCCAGGCCGCGTTCGGGTGCGGCGTGGCGGCTTCGGCCAGCGCGGTGCAGGCCTCGATGGGCGAGGCCATGGCGACCATGGCGAGCCGCGCGCCCAGCCCCTTCTGCGCGCGCGTGACCAGCGCGCCGTCCGGCTCGATGGCGATGAAGCGGGCCTTGGGGGCGGCGTTGCCGAATTTCAGCGTGAAGTCGAGCGGCTTGCCCAACAGGACCACGAGGTCCGCCTGTTCCAGCGCCTCCGCAATGGAACCGAGCGAGGGGTCGTTCAGTCCGCGCGGGCTTTCCATCATGATGCTCGGCAGGCCCGTGGCCTTCTCCAGCGCGGCGCGGGCCTTGCTGCCGTCCGGGTTGTTCAGCGCGGAGCCCACCACGATCAGCGGCTTCTGTGCGGCGTTGATCGCGCCCAGCACGGCCGCGCGGCTTTCGGGGGCGAGCGGCATCGGCGGCGCCAGATAGGCGGCCTCGTCGGGCAGGATGGGCTTGGCCTTGCCTTCCAGCACGTCGGTCGGCAGCGAGATGTGCACGGGGCCGGGCCGTCCGCCGCGCGCGATCGCAAACGCCTTCGCCACATCCTGCGCCAGGCCCGCCGTGCTCTCGGCCAGCCAGGCGGCCTTGGTCAGCGGCGCCGCCATGGCGACCTGCGGCGTCTCCTGGAAGGCGCCCATGCCGAGCTGGTCGCGCGGCGCATGGCCGGACAGCAGCAGCACCGGCACCTCGCCCGCCATGGCGGTGGGCAGGGCCGCGCAGGCATTGGAATGGCCCTGGCCGCCGGTGACGAGGGCGATGCCGACCTCGCCCGTCAGCCGGGCCCAGGCCTCGGCCATGTGGACGGCGGCGGCCTCGTGGCGGACATGGATGATGCTGATGTTGTCGCCGAAGGCCGCGTCATAGACCTCCATGATGTGGTTGCCGGAGAGGCTGAACACGCGGGTCACGCCGCCGCGCTTGAGCGCCCCCCACAGGATGTCCGCGCCGCGGAGTTCGTGCTGCATCTGTCGTTTCCCCTCTCCAGAGGGCGGCAGCCTGCCCCGGTCTTGTATAAGACTCAAGCCCGGGGCAGAGTGGGTGGATGGAAACGGTCCCGAAGGGCGAAAAGGCCCCCAACCCACCGAAAGTGGGCACCCTGAAAGTCAGGGTCTGGCGCGGGGATGCGGCGGGCGGAGAATTCCGCGAATACGCCGTCCCCGCGCGCGAGAACCAGACGGTGCTGGACGTGGTGACGCAGATCCAGCGCGAGCAGGAGCCCGACCTCGCCTACCGCTTCGCCTGCCGGGTGGGCATGTGCGGAAGCTGCGCCATGGAGGTGAATGGCCGCGCCCGCTGGACCTGCCGCACCCATGTGAAGCGCGTGGCCGCGCCTGGCGAGGCGCTGGACATCAAGCCGCTGGCGAACCTGCCCGTGATCCGGGATCTCGCCACCGACATGGCGCCCTTCTTCGACAAATGGGCGCGGGCGGGCGGGACCTTCCAGCCCAAGGACGCGCCCGATGGCGCGGTGCCGGCCGAATTCTCGGTGGTGCCGCCGGAGAGCAAGCAGCGGCGCGAGGCCGATGCGGGCATCGAGTGCATCGGCTGCGGCGTCTGCTACGCCTCCTGCGACATCGTGGCCTGGAACCCCGACTATCTCGGCCCCGCTGCCATGAACCGCGCCTGGACGCTGGTGAACGACGTGCGCGACGGCGCGCGGCGTGAGCGGCTGGAGGCCGTCAGCGGCGATGCGGGCTGCCATTCCTGCCACTCCACGCAATCCTGCACGGAAAGGTGCCCCAAGAACCTCGACCCCTCCTCGGCCATCGCGGGGCTGAAGCGGACGCTGTTCTGGGACAGCCTGTGGGGAAGGCTGCGATGAACGCGCGCGCGGGGCGGCACATGTGGGTGGCGCAGCGCGTCACGGCCATGTTCCTGGGTGTCGCGGTGCTGGTGCACCTCGTCACCATCATGGTGGCGGTGCGGGGCGGGTTGTCGGCGGCGGAAATCCTGGGGCGGACCCACGGGGCGACGGCGTGGTTCGCCTTCTACGCCGCCTTCGCGCTGGCGGCGGGGCTGCATGGCGCCATCGGCCTGCGCAACATCGCGATGGAATGGCTGGGCTGGCGCGGGCGGGGCTTCGACATGGCGTGGCTCGGCATCGGCGTCGTCACCGCGCTGTTCGGCATCCGTGCCGCCTGGGGGCTTTATGCGTCCTGACATGCGCGGCCGTTCGCACCCCACCTATGTGGCCTTCATTCTCCACCGCGTCTCGGGCCTGCTGCTGGCGCTGTTCCTGCCGCTGCATTTCTGGGCGCTGGGCCAGGCCATCCGCGGCGAGGCCGCCTTGGACGGCTTCCTGCGCTGGGCCGACAACCCGCTGGTGAAGGCCGCCGAATGGGGGCTGGTGGTGCTGCTGGCGCTGCACCTGGCCGGCGGGTTGCGCGTGATGGCGCTGGAATTCCTGGGCTGGCGCGCGCGGCAGAAGGACATGGTGGCCATCAGCGCCGGCGTCGCCTTCGCGGCCGGCCTGCTCTTCCTGCTCAATGTGGGCTGAGATCCTCCTCGTCTCGGCGGGCGGGTTTCTGGCCGCCTTCTGTGCCTCCATCGCGGGCTTCGCCTTCGTGCTGGTGGGGGCGGCGGTGCTGCTGCAATTCATGGCGCCGGCGCTGGTCGCGCCCATCCTCGTCATCGGCAGCCTGATCGTGCAGGGCATCGGCACCGTGGCGGTGTGGCGCGACATCCCGTGGCCACGCATGTGGCTCTATGTGGGCACGGCGACGCTGGGCATTCCGCTGGGCATCGCCGTGCTGGCGCTCGGCCCCGCGCGCTGGATCGTGGCGGGTGTCGGCGTGCTGCTGGTCGTCTATGCGGGCTATACGCTCGCGCGCATCGCGCTGCGGATGGCGCCCGCGCGCCTGCATGCCAGCGCGGGGCGGGATGCCGCGGTGGGCTTCGCGTCCGGCATATTGGGCGGCATCGGCGGCTATGTGGGCGCGCTGGTGGGCATGTGGGCCGATATGCAGGCCATGGCCCCGCGCGACACGCGCGCGCTGATGCAGCCCTTCATCGCCATCATGCAGGCCATCACCATCCTGGGCCTCGCCTTCACCGGCTTCTTCACGCGCGAGGCCGCCATCCTGACCGCGACCGCCGTGCCCGCGCTGCTGCTGGGCACCTGGCTCGGCCTGCGCGCGGGCCGGCGCCTGCCCGCGCAGGGGTTCCGCCTGGTGCTGCTGTCGCTGCTGCTGGTCTCCGGCATCTTTCTGCTTTTGTGAGGGAAACGCCCATGTCCGTGATCTCCGCCCCCGACAAGCTGCGCGTCACCCCCGATGCGATCGAGGAGGCCGCGAAGCTTCTCTACATCCGCGCGCTGAAGATTTTGCCGGATGACATCAAGCAGGGATTCTTCCGGCTGGATTCGACGGAGACGGATGGGCTGGCCAAGTCCGTGCTGGCCACGATGATCGAGAACATCGCGGTGGCCGAGCGCACGGAGAACCTGCTCTGCCAGGACACGGGCATTCCCATCTTCAACGTGCAGATCGGCCGCGACGTCGAGGTGGATGGCTGGGCGCTGAAGCAGGCCATCGCGCGCGGGACCGAGCGCGCGACGCGCGAACACCCGCTGCGCAGTTCCGTGGTGCACCCCATCACGCGGGTGAACGCGCACACCTCCTGCGGGGCGCATGTGCCGGTGATCCACATTGATTTCGTGGAGACACCGCGCACCCTGCGGCTGGAGATGATCCCGAAGGGCAGCGGGTCCGAGAACGGCTCCTTCCTGCAGATGCTCATTCCCGCCGACGGGCTTTCGGGCGTGAAGCGCTTCGTGGTGGATGCGGCGATCAAGGCGGGCGGGAAGGTGTGCCCGCCGACCATCCTGGGCGTGGGTGTCGGCGGCACCAGCGATCTCTGCGTGCACCTGGCGAAGGTGGCGGCAACGCGGCCGCTGGGCTCGGTCTGCGCCGATGCGGAGGGGGCGAAGCTGGAGGTGGAACTCTCGGAAGCCGTGAACTCGCTCGGCATCGGCCCGCAGGGGCTGGGCGGGGACAGCACCGCCTTCGCGGTGCATGTCGAGGTCGCGGCGACGCACATCACCATGAACCCGGTCGCCGTGAACGTGCAGTGCCATTCGGCGCGGCGGGCGAGTGCGACCTTCACGCCGGAAGGCGTCGAGGTGGGGTTCTAGACGATGGCCCACCACACCCTCCACATGCCCTGCACCGAGGCCGACATCCGCAAGCTGCGGGTGGGTGACACCGTCACCTTGCAGGACACGCTCTTCGGCATCCGCGACGCCACGCAGATCCACATGTTCGACCGCGGCCGGCGCACGCGCTTCGATTTGAACGGCCATGCGGTGATCCACACGGCACCCAACGTCCGGAAGGTGGAACCCACCGGCACGAACCAGGCCGGCTACGAGGCCGTCTGCATCGGCACCACCACCTCCGACCGCATGGAGCGCTTCACCCGCCCGCTGATGGAGCGCGAGGGCGTGCGCATCATCATCGGCAAGGGCGGGCTGCGCGACGACAGCGCGCGTGCCTTCCAGGAGCTGGGCGGCTGCTACCTGGCCGTCATCGGCGGGGCGGCGGCGCTGGAGACCACCTGGATCACGGCCATCGAGGATGTGGATCTCGATGACCTCAACCCCGAAAGCCTCTGGCGCTTCGCCATCCGTGATTTCGGCCCGCTGATCGTGGGCATGGATGCCCATGGCGGCAGCCTCTACCGCGATGTGCAGTCCAGCGTGGAGGCGCGGCGCGCGGCCGTGCTGGCGAAGCTGGGGGCGTGATGCGCACGCTCCTGCTCATCCTGCTCCTCGCGCTGCCCGCCGCCGCGCAGACCGCGCCACCCCCGCCCGCCGCCGAGGATTGCGGCTGCGGCGTGCCCACCAACCCGCGAGGCCCGTGATGACCCGCATCGAACGCCGCAGCACCGACATCCTGATCCTCGGCTCCGGCGGCGCCGGGCTGCTGGCCGCGCTGCACGCGAAATCCGCCAACCCGGAGCTGCGGGTCACCGTCGCGGTGAAGGGCTTGCTCGGCAAATCGGGCTGCACGCGCATGGTGCAGGGCGGCTACAACGTGGCGCTGGCGGCTGGCGATTCCGCCGAGCGGCATTTCATGGACACGCTCGACGGCGGGAAATGGCTGAACGACCAGGACCTGGCCTGGACGCTGGTGACGGAAGCCCAGACCCGCATCCGCGAACTGGAAAACCGCTGGGGCTGCTTCTTCGACCGCAACCCGGACGGCACCATCCACCAGAAGGCCTTCGCCGGGCAGACCTTCGACCGCACCGTCCACAAGGGCGATTTGACGGGCATCGAGATCATCAACCGGCTCGCCGAACAGGTCTGGGCGCGCGGCATCGAGCGGCTGGAGGAACACCGGGCGCTGGCCCTCATCCGCAGCGCGGATGGCGGGCGGATCAGCGGCGTGCTGCTGTTGGACATCCGGCGCGGCAGCTTCGTCTTCGTGCAGGCCAAGGCCGTGCTGCTGGGCACCGGCGGCGGGCCCACCATGTACAAGTACCACACCCCCTCGGGCGACAAATCCTGCGACGGCATGGCCATGGCGCTGCGCGCGGGCCTCGAACTGCGCGACATGGAGATGGTGCAGTTCCACCCCACCGGCGTCCTCGCCGGCCCCGGCACGCGCATGACGGGCACCATCATCGAGGAAGGGCTGCGCGGCGCGGGCGGCTATCTGCTGGACGGCCGCGGCCAGCGCTTCATGCACAATTACGACCCGCGCGGCGAGCGTGCCACGCGCGACATCGTCTCCCGTTCCATGGAGCGCGAGATCCAGGCCGGCCGCGTGAACGAGGCGGGCGGGCTGTGGCTGGAGATGAAGCATCTCGGCCCTGACAAGGTGGCCAAGATGTTCAAGGGCATGGTCGAGCGCTGCGCCGATATGGGCTTCGACCTGGCGGGCGACCGCGTGCCCGTCGTCCCCACCGCGCATTACATGATGGGCGGGGTGGTGTTCCGCGCCGATGGCAGCACCGCGCTGCCCGGCCTGTTCGCCGCCGGCGAGGACACGGGCGGGGTGCATGGCGCGAACCGGCTGGGCGGGAATGGCGTGGCCAATTCCACCGTCTTCGGCGGGCTGGCGGGCGATGCCATGGCGCGCTTCATCCCCCGCGACGGCGAACTCGCCCCGCCGGACGAGGCGGCGCTGGATGCCGCCATGGGTGCGGCGCTGGCCCCGTTCGGCCGCGCGCCGCAACCGCTCGGCCCGCTGCGCGACGCACTGGCGGCGCTGATGTGGGACAAGGCCGGCATCCTGCGCGACGCGGGCGGCCTGGCTGAGGCGCGCAGCGGGCTGGATGCGCTGGAGGCGGAACTCCATGCGGCCGGCGTGGCGGACGGGATGCGTGGCTTCAACCTCTCCTGGGCCGACTGGCTGAACCTGGAGAGCCTCATCCTCATCAGCCGCGCCATCGTGGCGGCCGCCGAGGCGCGGGAGGAAAGCCGCGGCGCCCATTGGCGCGAGGATTTCCCGCACACCCAGGACGACGCGGCGGGCCTCCACCACACCCTCGTCACGCTGGAGGAAGGCCAGGTGCGCCTCTCCTGGCGCGAGGTCGCCTTCACGCGCCTCCGCCCGGGACAAAGCCTGCTGACCCCCCAAGCCGCGGAGTAGCCTTGCCCCGCGCGGGAAGCTCGGGCCAGATACCGCCATGCCCGACACCCATCCCCCAGCCGAGGCGCCCCAACTCCCCAGCTTCGGCGAGGCGCTGCGCGTCTGGGCGCGCATCGGCCTGCTCTCCTTCGGCGGGCCGGCCTCGCAGATCGCGCTCATGCAGCGCGAGGTGGTGGACCAGCGCCGCTGGGTCAGTGACGCACGTTTCCTGCACGCGCTGAACTTCTGCATGCTGCTGCCGGGGCCCGAGGCCATGCAGCTCGCCACCTATCTCGGCTGGCTGATGCATGGGGTGAAGGGCGGCCTCGCGGCGGGGCTGCTGTTCATCCTGCCCGGCGCCTGCGTGATCATGGCGCTGTCCTTCATCTACGCCTGGGCGGGCGAGGTGCCGATCGTGGCGGGCCTCTTCTTCGGGCTGAAATGCGCGGTGCTGGTGGTGGTGCTGGAGGCGCTGCTGAAGGTGGCGCGCCGCGCGCTGCATGGCGCCGTGCCCTGGGCGGTGGCGGCGGCCGCGTTCACGGCGCTTTTCGTCTTCGGCGTGCCCTTCCCCGTGGTGGTGCTGCTGGCCGCCGGCATGGGCGCGGCGCTGCCCCAGGCCTTCGCCGGCGGCGGGCATGGGGGCGGGCGCGGGGTGGCGCATTCGGCGCTGGATGCCGCGCTGGCGGCCGACCCCGGGCGCATCGGGCTGATGGCCGGGGCGGCGCGGCGGGCGGGGCTGGTGTGCCTTGCCTTCTGGGTCTGGCCGGTCGCGCTGCTCTGGGTGCAGGGCGGCGTCTTCGCCGATATCGCGGGCTTCTTCTCCGTCATGGCCGTGGTCACCTTCGGCGGCGCCTATGCGGTGCTGGCCTATGTGGCGCAGCAGGCGGTGGAGAACTACGCCTGGCTCACCGCCAGCGACATGCTGGTGGGGCTGGGGCTGGCGGAGACCACGCCCGGCCCCCTCATCCTCGTGCTGCAATTCGTGGGCTTCCTGGCGGGGTTTCAGGCGGGTGGCGCCCTCTGGGCGGTGCTGGGCGCGGCGCTCACGCTCTATGTCACCTTCCTGCCCTGCTTCGCCTGGATCTTCCTGGGCGCCCCCTATGTGGAGCGGCTGCACGACCAGCCGCGCCTCAAGGGCGCGCTGGCGGGGGTGACGGCGGCGGTGGTGGGCGTCATCGCGAACCTGGCGCTCTGGTTCGCGCTGCGCGTCATCTTCGCGCGGATGGAACCGGGCCCCTTCGCGCTGAGCCTGCCCGACCCCGCCTCGGTGCAGCCCCTGGCGCTGGTGCTGGTGGTGGTCTCGGGCGTGGCGCTCTTCGTGCTGAAGCTGGGGCTGGTGCGGACGCTGGCCGTCTCGGCGGGGCTGGGCCTCGTGCTCAGCCTTGTCGTGGGGGTCTGAGGGCGCGCCACACCTCGCGCAGCCCCTGCCCCTGCTGGCGCAGCCAGCCGCCCGTGACATAGGCGGGCGGCGCGCCGGGGTCCCCGGTGCGGGGGTAGTGGTCGCGCTTGAAATCCGCCGTGCCGAAGATCCAGTCCCAGACCGGCAGCAGCACGCCGTAATTCTTGCCGGACTGGCCCACGCTCAGCACGCCATGGTGCAGCCGGTGGAAGCGGGGTGAGACCACCAGCCGCTCGCCCACCCGCCCGAAATCCATCCGCACATTGGCGTGGCTCAGGCTTTCCGCGAGGCGCAGCACCAGCAGGATCAGGGGGAACTGCGCCGGCGGCACCCCGATGGCCACCGCGATGACGCCGATCCAGGCCGCGGCCAGCACGTCATCCAGCACATGGTTCCGGTCATCGGTCCAGAAGGTCATCTGCGTCTGGGCGTGGTGGATGGAATGCAGCGCCCACCACCAGCGGAACTGGTGCTGGAAGCGGTGGCGCCAGTATTCGCCGAAATCCAGGATGACGATGTAGAGGGCCAGCGCCAGCAGCGGCCATTCGCGCAGGCCCGGGATCAGCGTCTCCAGCGTGGGCGGCACGAAGCCGCTGTCCGCGATGGCGCCCTCGATGGCCACCGCCGCCCCCGAGAAGACCACGAAGCCCAGCAGCGGCAGCAGGCCGAGGCGCGCCAGCAGCGTGTAGGTCACATCGGTCCAGACGACCCGCTGCGAGTCCCAGCGCTCCACCGGCCGCCAGCGTTCCAGCGGCAGGCAGACCAGCGCCACCACCAGCACCTGCACCACGCCGAACAGGAAGAAGCCCACCCAGTCGAAGGCGTCATCGGCCCAGGCCATGAGGCCCAGTTCATACATCACCGGCTGGACCCAGGCGTGGAAGATCCAGGCCGTGACCTGGTCGTAGAGGTCCTCGATGGCGGCGATCATGTGGGAATGCCCTGGGGTGGGAGGGGGGCGAAGCGGAAGCCGCGGGCGAGCAGCCCCTCGATCAGCGCGTCGAAAATGCCGGCGAAGGGCTCGCGGCGGGAACGCACGCCCCAATGCATCACCAGCACCTCGCCATCGCGGATCTGGGCGAGGTTGCGGCGCAGCAGGGCGGCATTGGGGTGGGCATCGGCGGGCAATTCGTCGCCCAGGAAGCCGCGGGGCGTCCAGCCCTGGTGGCGCAGCCCGCAGGCTTCGGCCATGCGGCGCGCCCCCGGCGTGGTGATGCCGCCCGGCGCGCGCCACAGCGGCAGCACCTCCGCGCCGGGGGCCAGCGCGCGCAGGGCGGCGATGGGCCGGGCCAATTCGTCGCAGAGCGCCGCCTGGTCCAGCACCTCGCTGCCCTCGTTCTGGCGGGAGGTGTAGGTCACGCGCCCCGGCCCGGGGTCGCCCCGGAAATACCAGTGGCGCCAGGTGTGGCTGGCGAAGACGTGGCCCTCATTCACGCGCGCGCGCCAGAAGGGCGCCCAGCTTTCTTCCAGCTGCCGGTCGCCGCGATGGGTGCGCTCATTGGCGACGAAGAGCGTGGCGCGGATGGCGTGGCGGCGCAGGGTGGCGGCGATCTGTTCCGCCTCGCGCGACCAGCCGGTGTCTATGGTGAGGTAGAGCGTGCCGCCCGAGGTCTGCGCCCGCGCGAGGCCCGGCGCCGCCAGGAGGGCCGCGAGCGCGCGGCGCCTCACCGGCCCGGCGCCGCGTTCACGCGGGTGGGCGCGTCGGCCTGCTCGGCCAGGGCCAGCTCCATGGGGCGCGGGCCGCTGGCCGCACCCGGCATGCGAAGGGCGAAATCGGCCCCCACGCCAGGCCGGCGCGGCATGACGAAGATGCCGTGCGGGCTGCGCCCCACCCGGATTTGCGCGTGGTCGCCGGTCGCGGGGTCCAGGATCAGCACGCGGCCGATCCAGCGCAGCGTGGCGTAGATGCGCCCATCGGGGTCGAAGGCGATGCAGTCCGGGCCGCCCGGCACCTCGAAGATGCGGCGCACCTCCAGCGTCTCGGCATCAATCTCCGCGATCCGGCTTTCCACGCGCGAGGTCGCGTAGAGGAAGCGCCCATCGGGCGAGGGGAAGACGTTGTGCGCCCCGCGCCCGACCCGGAAGGCGGTGGTGACGGCGCGCGTCTCGGGGTCCAGCGCCACGAAGTCGTCGCGGCCCATCAGCCCCACCAGCAGCCGCCCGCGGTGCCAGATGATGCCGGCGGGCTCGGGCCCCACATCCTGCACCCAGGCGGTGGTCATGCTGGCCATCTCGATCGCCGCCACCTGGCCGCGGCCTTGCAGCGTCACATAGGCCCAGCGGCTGTCGGGGCTGAAGGCGATGTGGCTCGGCATGCCCGGGTGGCGCAGCCGCTGCTGGAGCTCCAGCGTGGCGGCGTCATAGATGTCCACCTGGTTGCGGCGCAGGCTGGCCACCACGAAATGCCGCCCATCGGGGCTGAATTCCAGGTGGTAGGGGTTGCTGATGCGCAGCCGCCGCAGCACCTCGCCGCCCACGGGGTCGAGGAAGAGCAGCTCATTCCCCCCGGAATCGCCCACCACCAATTCGCGCCCATCGGGCGTCACGACCAGGTGGTGCACCTCGCGCAGCACGGGGATGCGGCGGATTTCCTCGCGCGCCACCGCATCTATGACCGAGATGGAGGCATCGCCCGAATTCAGCACGAAGATGGTGTCCGCCCGGGCCGGCAGGAAGGCCGCGCCGAGGAGAAGGAAGGCAAGGAACAAATGCCGCATGGGCAAGGCTTTCAACGGGCGGGAGTGTCACCAACACATAGCATGGTGCGGACGGCGTCACACGGGCTTGAACTCCAGCGCGGCGCCATTGATGCAATAGCGCAGCCCGGTGGGTTCCGGACCATCCGGGAACACATGGCCCAGATGCCCGCCGCAGGCGGCGCAATGCACCTCGGTGCGGCGCATGAAGAAGCTGTTGTCCTCCGTCTCGCCCACATTGCCCTCGATGCGCGAATGGAAGGAGGGCCAGCCGGTGCCGCTCTCGAACTTGGTGTCGCTCTCGAACAGGGGCGTGCCGCAGCCGGCGCAGTGGAACACGCCCTCCCGTTTCTCGGCATTGAGGGGCGAGGTGCCGGGCCGCTCGGTCGCGTGCTGGCGCAGCACGCGGAAGGCCATGGGGTCCAGCGCCGCGCGCCATTCCTCCTCGCTGCGCTGGATGGGGAAGTCCGTGGTGGCGGGCTTGGATTTGAAGAACATGGCTCAGACCCCCACCGGGTTGAGGCGCGCGGCGAAGCTCTTGCGGAACTTGGCCACCTTGGGCGCGATGACGGCGCGGCAATAGCCGGACCAGGGGTTCAGGCGGAAATAGTCCTGGTGCTCGGGCTCGGCCGGCCAGAACGCGCCGGCGGGGACGAGCTCCGTGACCAGCGGCGCGCCCCAGATGCCCGCGGCCTCGATCTCGGCCATCACGGCGCGGGCCGTCTCCATCTGGGCCTCGCTCTCGGCCAGGATGATGGAGCGGTATTGCGGGCCCACATCCGCGCCCTGGCGGTCCTTCGTCGTGGGGTCGTGCAGGGTGAAGAACATGCGCAGCAGGTCGGCGTAGGAGACCACCTCGGGGTCGAAGCCCACGCGCACCACCTCGGCATGGCCGGTCTTCTTGCCGCAGACCTGCTCATAGCTCGGGTTCTGCGCATGGCCGCCGGCATAGCCCGAGACCACCTGCCGCACCCCGGAGACGTCACGATAGGCGGCGTCCAGGCACCAGAAGCACCCCCCGCCCAGCGTCGCGTATTCCATGATGCCCTCCTCTTCGCGTCAGCCGGTTACATGGGGAAGAGGGGCCATGCGCGTAAGCCCCCCTCGAGGCCCTGGACGGATCGCCCGCGCTCTTCCACATGGCGTTGCATGACGACCGACGACCTCCCCCCTCCCAGGCCCCTTCCCTGGCCCACGACATCCTCGTCATCGGGGGCGGGGTGAATGGCGCGGGCATCGCGCGCGACCTGGCCGGGCGCGGCTATTCGGTGCTGCTGGCCGAGCGGGGGGATCTGGCGGGCGCCACCTCCTCCAACTCGTCGAAGCTGATCCATGGCGGGCTGCGCTACCTGGAGCATTACGAATTCCGCCTGGTGCGCGAGGCGCTGGCCGAGCGCGAGGTGCTGCTGCGCGTGGCCCCCCACATCATCTGGCCGCTGCGCTTCGTGCTGCCGCACCGGCCGGAGATGCGGCCGCGCTGGATGATCCGCGCGGGGCTGTTCCTCTATGACCACCTGGCCCGCCGCGTCTCCCTGCCCGCGGCCCAGGGCTTCCGCACCGATGCGGACCCGCTGGGCGCGGCGCTGAAGCCCGCCATCACCCACGCCTTCGCCTATTCCGACGCCTGGGTGGAGGACAGCCGCCTGGTCCTGCTGCTGGCGCGCGACGCGGCGCTGCGCGGCGCCGACATCCGCACCCGCACCGAATTCGAGGGCGCCACCCGCCACGAAGGCCATTGGGAGGTGCGGCTGCGCGGCCCGGACGCCCAGGGCCAGCGCTTCCGCGTGCGCGCCATCGTCAACGCCGCCGGCCCCTGGGTGCAGGAGGCGCTGGATTCCACGGCCGTGCCCCGGCCGGGCGCGGTGCGCCTCATCCGCGGCAGCCACATCATCGTGCCGCGCCTCTATGAGGGCGAGCACGCCTTCATCCTGCAGAATGACGACCGGCGCGTGGTCTTCGTCATCCCTTATGAGGGCGAGTTCTCCCTCATCGGCACCACCGATGTGCCGCATGCCGGCGGCCCCGCCATCTGCACGCCGGAGGAGACGGCCTATCTCTGCACCGCCGTCTCGCGCCAGCTGCGCCGCCCCGTCTCGCCGGTGGATGTGGTGCACAGCTATTCGGGCGTGCGGCCCCTCTATGACGATGGCGCGGCGGACCCTTCCGCCGTCACGCGCGACTATGTGCTGAAGCTGGACACCAAGGCGGCGCCGCTGCTCAGCGTCTATGGCGGCAAGATCACGACCTTCCGGCGCCTGGCGGAGGAGGCGGCGGGCCAGGTGGGCGGGGCCTTGGGCCGCGCCGGCACGCCCTGGACCGCGACCGCCACCCTGCCCGGCGGCGACATCACCGACCGCGCGGCGTTCGCCGCCGAGATGGCGCGCGCCCTGCCCTTCCTGGAGGCGCGCCATCTGCCGCGCCTCATCCGCACCCATGGCAGCCTGCTGCCCGAGGTCTTCGCGGGCGGCGGCGCGGGGGCCGACCTCGGCGCGGGGCTGACCGAGGCCGAACTCGACTGGATGCTGCGCCACGAATGGGCCCGCACGGCCGAGGATGTGCTGTGGCGCCGCACCAAGCTCGGCCTGCACATGGCGCCGGCCGAGCAGGAGAGGCTGGCCGCGCGCCTCACGCCCGTGCCGGCGGCCTAGGCGCGCCCTGCGGCGGCGGCGGCGGCGGCGGCGCCGCCATGCCCTCGCCCAGGGCGCGCGTCATCAGCACCGTGTCCACCCAGCGCCCATGCTTCCAGCCCGTGCCCGGCAGCAGCCCGGCATGGGTGAAGCCCAGCGCGGCATGCAGCGCGATGGAGGCCGCGTTCCCGCTGTCGCCGATCACGGCCACCATCAGCCGCGCGCCCCAGGCCTCGCAGCGCGGCAGCAGGGCGGCCAGCAAGGCGCGCCCCACCCCGCCGCGCCCGGCATCGGGCGCCACATAGACGCTGTCCTCCACCGTGAAGCGATAGGCCGGGCGGGTGCGGAAGGCGCCGGCATAGGCATAGCCCAGCACGCGGCCGCCTTCCTCCGCCACCAGGTAGGGGTAGTGGCCGGCCAGCAGCGCCTCGCGCCGGCGCGTCATTTCGGCGAGGTCGGGCGGATCCAGCTCGAAACTGGCCAGGCCATGCCGGACCCAGTGCCCGTAGATGGCGGTGATGGCGGGCAAATCCACTGCCCGGCTGTCGCGGATGAGCATGAACCGGGCATTGCGCCATCCCTGATCGGGCCGCAAGCGGATGACCCGGCGACCGATCCGCGCTATCGCTTGTTTCGCAAGCCAGGGGAGGATGCGCGATGGATGGCATGACGGATGAGGCGACCACGCCGATCCTGACGGTGGAGGGCGCCATCGCCACCATCCGCCTCAACCGCCCCCGCGTGCACAACCGCATCGAGCCCGCGGATTTGCTGGCGCTGTCCGAACACCTGGCCGCGATCGAGGCGGACCCGGCCATCCGCGTGGCCATCCTGACGGGCACGGGGAAGTCCTTTTCCTCCGGCTACCATCTGGGCGACCTGGCCGCGCGGCCGGGGGCGGAGGTGACGGCGCGGGCGGATGGACCCTCCTTCGAGGGGGTGGCCACGCAGCTCGAGAATTTGCGCGTGCCCGTGATCTGCCGGCTGAATGGCGGGGTCTATGGGGGGTCCACGGACCTCGCGCTGTGCTGCGACTTCCGCATCGGCGTGGACACGGCCGAGATGATGATGCCGGCGGCGAAGCTGGGGGTGCATTACTACCCCTCGGGCATGCTGCGCTATGTCAGCCGCCTGGGGCTGAACGCCGCCAAGAAGCTGTTCCTGACGGCCGAGACCATCAAGGCGCCCGAGATGCTGGCCATCGGCTACCTCACCGAGATGCTGCCGGCCGAGGCGCTGGACGCGCGGGTGCGGGCGCTGGCCGAGCGGATCGCGGCCATGGCGCCGCTGGCCGTGCAGGGCATCAAGCGCAGCCTGAACGAGATCGCCCGGCAGGATTTCGACGAGGCGGGCGCGCTGGCGCGGGCCAATCAGAGCCAGGCGAGCGAGGATCTGAAGGAAGGGCTGGCGGCGTTCCGGGAGAAAAGGGCGCCGGTGTTCCGGGGACGGTAAGTACGCTTCGCTAAGCTTTAGGGGCAATTATTACGCGGACCTTGAGCGTACCTGGATAACTTTCAAGGTCTCTTTCTATACCGACCGGATTTCCAATTCGCCCCTCTGGATCATAAACAAAACACACCAAAAGTTTGCAGTCAGGGTGCCCCTCATAGCGAGCTCGGTCAACAATTAACTGTTCCCCAATTTCTTTTTGTCTCAATGAAGATCTCGTCTTCTTTACTTCAATGACGATTTTCTCAGATTTCAACAAGAAATCTATACGGGACGATCCCCCAGCATAACTCGGAGCATATTCTTCAGCTCTTACATCATCAAAATTTAAACGAAGAAGCGCGTGCAGCAAATCTTGTACGTCGTACTCATCATTAATTACAATTGTTTCCCTATCATTGTGACGTTGCTGTAATTGACGCACAACGGCATGGAAACGCAGACATAATCTCTCAATAAGACTAACGCAATCCGGCATGTCCGTAATATGCTTATCATCAAAACCATACTCATTAAGTTCATCACTCATCGAACTTAAAACTGCCTCAGCATTGGCAAGCCCGCGGTGATAAGCCACAGTAAACTCCCACTCTGGAGTGCGAGTTGAGAACGCTCTTAACGAATAATTAATTCCAGCAAAGTCCGCTACATGGCGACTCTCTTTACCAAATATTCTTTCAATTGCGACCGAAGTATCACGATGCCATTTTGTAAAATTTGAGTCAGGTTTATTAGATTTTTTAAGTTCAATTATATTCTCACGCTGCCTATGTAAAACTTCAATTGCCTTCTCAGTGTTCATGAGTAACCTATTCACCTTTTCAAAACCGCCCCTGCAATCTCAACTGCACCACCGTCTCATCCCAGTTCGCCGATTTGTCGTACTGGAACCCCGCCCCGATATTGATCCGCGGCGTGATCGCGTAATCAATATTCCCCCGCAGCCCCGCGATGAAATTCTGCTGGCTCTGTCCCGGATAGCGGGTAAGCAGCGTGTTCGTCGCATCCTGCGCCGCCGCCGCGATCAGCTGGTTCTGCAGGAAGCGGTTGTTCGGGAAGACGTCGCTCGGGTTCTCGCGCCACACCGCGAAGCCCGCCGTGCCGCCGATGCGATAGGTGAAGTCGCCCGCCCGCCCGCGGTAATCCACCGGGATATTGGCCGCGAAGAAGCTCTGCGGGCTGTAGTAGCCGCCATGGCCCAGGGTGAAGAAGCGCAGATTCCGCTGGTAGCCGAAATAGACGAGGTCGCCGCCCACCGTCAGCTCCCCGCCCTCCGTGCGCAGGATGGGGTAGGAAATGCCCGCCCCCGCCTCGACGCGCGTGTTGCGCGCCACATCCTGCCCCTCGAAGATCGAATAGCCGCCGCCGACATAGGCGAAGCCCGGCCCCACCGGGATTTCCACCTGCGCGCGGCCGCCCGTGCGGACCACCATGCCGAAATCGCGCCCCGCCAGCCGGTCCCGCTGCCCGGCCCAGGAGAGCAGGCTGTCCTGCACCGAACGCCGCTCACCCACCACGCGCAGCCGCACGCCGCCGATCTGCGGCGCCAGTTCCACGCCGCCCAGGATGGTCGCGCGCGGGAAGCCGATGGGCGAGGAGGTGACATCCGCCCGCAGCCAGTCATCGCGCCGATAGGCCACGCCCACATTCACGCCCGCCGCATTGGTCCGCGGCGAACCCGCCCCGGCCCCCAGCAGCGGGTTGCCGCCGAAGCGGATGCGCGTGGCGAGGTCCGTGCCCAGCGTGCCGGAATCCAGCGAAACGCCCGTCATCCGCGCCGTCAGCCGCCCGCCCAGGCCCGGCGGCGTGATCTCCGCCTCCACGGGCGCGATGACGGATTGCATCCGGTCCAGCCCCGCGCTGCCCGAACGCTGGCGGAAGCTCGGCGTCGCGGTGACGATGAAGCCCGTCTCGCGCTCCAGGCTCGCCAACTCGGTCGCGATCTCGCGTGAGACGCGGTCCTGCGGCACGCCGGGGGCGGGCGCGCTGGTCGCCACCGCGCCGGCGCGGGCGAAGGGGTTGGGCAGCATCGCGGGCGGCAGGCCGGGCGTGCCGGGGATGGTCTGGAAACCCAGCTCCGCGCGCCGCGCCTCGGCCGCCTGTTCCAGGGCGCGGCGGGCGCGGGCCTCGTTGTTGGTGGCGCGGGCATAGCGCGCCTCCAGGACCGACATGCGGCTGTCGCGCGGGTGCAGGCGCAGGCCTTCCGTCACCAGCGCCTCGGCGCGGTTGAAGTCGCGCATGGCCACGGCGGCGTCCAGCGCCGCCTGCCGCGCGTCGAGGTTGCGCGGGTTGCGGGCCAGGATGCCGTCCGCGATGCGCAGCGCCTCGGCGGGTTCGCGCGCCCCCTGGTGCAGGCGGGCCAGGGCGAGGCGCGCCTCGGCATTGTCCGGGTCGCGCTGCAGCACGGGGCGCAGCTGCTCGAAGGCCTGGGCCTGGTTGCCCTCATTGTTCAGCCGGTCGGAGGCACGGATGGCCGCGCCCGATCGCAGCGAGGCGATGTCGCGCCGCTGCTCGGGCGTGACCCGCCCCTGCTCGATCTGGTCGGCCAGGGCCAGCGCCTCGGCGTCCAGCCCCGCGCTCAGCAGCGCGCCCGCGATGGCGAGCCGCGGCGTGGCGCCGGCGGCGCGGTTCGCGGCCTCACCCACCCGCGCCGCCTCGGCCGCGCCGAAACGGTCATTGGCATCGGCGAAGGCGCGGATGACGGCGGCGGCGGTGGCCCCCGTGGGGTCCGGCCGGGCGGCCAGCGTCACCAGCTGAACCCGCGCCTCGGGCGCGTTGCGCGCAAGGCCCTGGGCCGCGCGCTGCACGTCGCGCTGGGCGCGGATGCCGGTGGCAAGCCGGCCCATATCGGCCGTGCGCTGCGCGGGGGGGATGCGGTTGAGGAAGCCTTCGGCCTCGGTCAGGCGGCCTTCCTCCTCGGCCAGCAGGGCGGCGGCGAAGAGGTCGTCGCGGCCACCGCGGCGGGCGGCCAGCTCCTCCATCAGCGCGCGGCCCTCGATGGCGCGGCCCTGGCGGCGCAGCACGCGGGCGAGATCCAGGCGCAGCCAGGTGTCGTCCGGGGCGAGCTGCACGGCCTGGCGCAGCAGGGCGGCGGCCACGCCCGCATCGGTGGCGCGGGCCGCTTCGGCGCGCAGGCGCCCGGCCTCGCCGGGGGTGGTGGCCGGGCCGGTGCCCGCACCGCCCGCCGTCTGCGGCAGCGCGATGCCGGGGCGCCCCTGGCCGCGCAGGGCCGCGTTCAGCCCGATCTGGGCGGGGGCGAAGGCGGGGCGGCGGGCAAGCGCGGCGCGATAGCGCTGCTCGGCCGCCTCAAAGTCGCGGCGGCGCAGCGCGATGTCGCCCAGCAGCACCTCGATGTCGGTGCGGTCCTCGACGGTGCGGCGGGCGGCGCTGCGGGCGATCTCGTCGGCCTCGTCCAGCCGGCCACGGTTCAGCGCGGCGCGCCCGGCGGCGAGTTCCAGCCCATAGGCCGCGCCATCCAGCGCGGGCTGCCATTGCTGGGCGCGGGAGGGGTCGGCGGCCACGGCCTGTTCCAGCAGGCGCCGCGCCTCGGCGGCGCGCCCCTCGCGCAGGCGCACGATGCCAAGGCCACCCAGCGCATCGGCATCGTTGGGGTTGGTGGCGAGGATGGCCTCGAAGCGCCGGGCGGCGTCGGTGGCGGCGCCGGCCTCCAGCCGCTGGAAAGCCTCCTGGCGTGCCTCGGCCGTGGGGTCGGGGCGCGGGATGGCGGCCAGCGAACGGCGCAGCTCCGCATCGGCCGGGAAGCGCTGGAGATAGGCCTGGGTGGCCTCCACGAAGGCGGGGTCACCCGCGCTCCAGACCAGGGCCTGGCGCCAGGCGGCGCGCGCCTCGGCCGCCACCTCCGGGTTGTCGGCCAGGGGCACGAGGCGACGGATGCCCTCGGCGCGGGTGCCCGGCTGGAAGGTCAGTGTCTGGGCGGCGGCGAGGCGCACGCGCGGCGAGGCATCGGGCCGGTCGGCCAGCGTCTCCAGGCCGCGCCGCCCCTCGGCCGCGCCCGCGCGGGTGGCGGCCAGCGCCTGGTAGTATTCCTGGGCGAAGGGGGGCGTGGGGCCCTGCGCGCCAAAGATGGACCGGTAGCGGGCGGCCGCTTCCTCGGCGCGGCCGGCGCGGGCCAGGGCGCGCGCCTCCTCCAGCGCATTGCGGTCAATGGCGGCGCCGCGCACGGCCTGTTCGGCGGCGCGGGTCTGCTCGGGCGTGGCCCCCGCCTCGCGCAGGCGCTGGGTGAAGGCGGCCGCGCCCGCCGGGTTGCCGCGCGCGGCCTCGATGCGGGCCGACAGCGCCAGCGCCTCCGCATTGCGAGGGTCGGCGGCCAGGGCGCGCTGCACCGCGGCCGCCGCCTGGTCGTTCTGTTCGAGGGAAAGCCAGCGTTCGGCCTGGCGCAGCAGGATGTCCACGGCGCGCGAGGCACCGGCTTCCGCCGCCACGCCATTGGTGGCCGGCGGCACGGCCTGCGCCAGACCGGAGGCCGGCACCAGCACGGCGCCGCCCAGCAGCAAAGTGGCCCGCAGCCTACGCATCACATCCCCCCGGCGCCGAGCCACGGCCCGCGCGTTCGGCCTCGGCCATCCCCATGGCTAAGCCGGACCGCAAGATAACGGCCGTGCTCCCGCTTCGCCACCATCAACTGCGGCTTCTGAGGCGCGTCACCTCGCGCCGCCGCAGGATCCAGTAGACGGGCAGGCCCAGCAGCGCGCCCACGGCCAGCAGCAGCAGAAGCGCGCGTTCGGGCCGGTCGCCCAGCCAGATCTGCGGCAGCAGCCACCAGGGGGCCTCGCCCACATGATAGGGCGCCATGGTGCGGAAGGATTGCAGCGTGCCCCCGGCCAGCACCGCGGTGTCGCCCTGGATGGCCGGCGCCAGCACCGGGTCGCGCAGGGCCTGGACCATCTGCGCGACGGCCGCCGGCGTGGCGCCCGTGATGGCCACGACCGAACGCCCGGATTGCAGCGGGCTTTCCGCCCCCAGCACCGCGCCGAACCCCTCGCCCAGCGTGCCGAGGGCCGCCGAGGCGCGGCTGCGCTCATCGCGCGAGGGCGCGCTCAGGATCAGCGCGCGCGCTTCCTGGAAGGCATCCGGCAGGGCGATGGACAGGCGCTCGCCCTCCACCCGCACCGGCGCGTCGCGCAGCAGGGTGGTGAGTGCCGGCTGGCGCCCCAGCGCGCCGATCACCAGCAAATCCCGCGCGGCGGCGGAGGCGAGCTGCGGCGGCGTGACCACCTGCAACCCCGTGGCCGCGATGCCCGTGATGGCCGAGAGCTGGCCGATGGCGTCGAGGAAAGCCCCCTGCTCCACCGTGCTCGCGCGCTCGGGCAGCACGGCGGCGGTGCCGGAGAGGTCCGCCATGCGGGTGAAGGGGAAGCCCGCGCTGGCGAAGAAGCCGAGATTGGGCATCTGCGCGAAGCGATGGATGCGCCGCAGGTCTATGGTGCTGTCCGGATCCAGCGCAGCGCGCACCTGGGCCGGGATGTCCACGCATTCGCCGCGGTTCATGGGGCGCATGTCGAAGCGCAATTGCAGTTCGTCCCGGCCCAGCAGCAGGTAGGGCGGGATGATGGCGCGGCCGCTGCGCCGCGCGGTGTCGAAGCCCAGCAATTCCCAGAAGGGGTCGGTGGCCCAGCGCGTCGGAATCCAGGGCTCCGGGTCCGCGAGGCGGAAGGAGCGCAGATAGGAGCCCGAGACCGAGACATCGAGCCGCGAGGCGGAGACGTCGATGATCGGCCCCTCCGGCGCGCGGAAGCGCACATCCACCGGGAAGCCGCGCCCGCGGAAGGTCAGGATGTCGGGCGAGGTGCGCAGCGGCACGCGGATGGCACCGGTGGAGAAGCCCGTCGCCTGCAGGGCCTCGCGCTCCACCAGCGAACCCAGCATCAGCGGCGCGTCGGTGCGGACCCAGCGCGGGCTGTCATAGGGCTGGCGCGGCGGGATGGTGGGGGCGACGACGCGCGCCATCTCGCCCGCCAGCGTGCCGCGCGCGGCGACGAGCGCCAGCGCCGCGGGCACCAGTTCGGCCTCGCTGCGCCCGCCCAGCACCAGCAGCGTGCCGAAGGGGTCGTCCGGATGGGGCAGCATGGCCAGCGTGGGCCCGTCCATGCGCGGCATGGTCAGGCCCGGCACGGCGTCGGGGCCGGTGGCGAGGATGATGGCATCGCCCTCGGCCGGCAGCGCCCGGCCCACGGGGAAGTGGGCCCCCCGGTAATCCGCCTGCACCGCGAACCAGGAGGCCGCGATGCCCGCCGCCCGCAGCGCGGAGGGGCCCGCACCTTCGGGGATGACCACCGGAATGGTCACCTGGCCTTGCAGCACGCGGCGGTCGAACAGCGGCTCCGGCAGGCGGGAGAGGTCGCGCTGCGGCGGCAGGCGCTCGATGCGCATCCGCATGGTCGAGAGGTCCGACACATTCGCCCAGAGCAGGCCCGAATTCGGGTCGTTGCACTCGGTGGTGTAGCGGCCGGAGAAGCGGAAGTTCAGCCGGTTGATCTCGGAGAAGAAGAGCGGGTCCAGCGGGAATTCCAGCGGGCCGAAGGCCTGGCGCGCGGCATCTATCGGAATGGCGCCCACCGCCTGCTCGTTCAGCGTCACCGCCACCTGGCTGAGCGAGGGGATGAGCGAGGGCGAGGCGGCGCCGGAGACGATCAGGCTCGCCTCCGTCACCACCTCATCGGCGCGCAGGCCGAACAGCACGCCTTGCAGATCCTGGATGCCGCGCAGCTGCATGGGGCCGGTGAGGCCGAGGTCGCGCAGGGTGCGCGTCACCACGCGCGCGCCGCTGGGCGGCGGCGGCAGGCTGGGCGGCGGCGCCAGCACGGGCGCGGGCTCGGGCAGCGGCGCCGGCGCCAGCAGGGGGCGGGGGCCACCAGGGGCGGCGGCTCGGGCGCCGGCTGCGCCTGGGCGGGCGCCGGGGCCGGGGGGCGCTGCGCGGGGCGCGGCTGCTGCGCGAAGGCGCCACCCGCGCCCAGCAGCAGCAACAGGCCGGTGAGGCCCGCCACCACCCGCGCACCCGCGGTCACCACCGTGGCGGCACCCGAGGCCTGCGGCCGGCGCGGGGGCAGCACGCCCGAGGCCCGTGCCTCGGCGGCGGGCTTGGCCACCTCGGGCGGGACCGGCTTGTGGCCCGCCCGCACCCGGCCGAAGCGATACTTGTTGAACACCACATCGGCCGTGGCCGCGACCACATTCGCCAGCGAGCGCAGCGGGCGGTCCTTGGGCCACTTGTCCCAGTAGAGCCAGGCATCGGCGCGACCGAAGAAGGCGCGGACCACGTTGGATTCATCCTGCAGATTCTCGACCAGGAATTGCAGGTAGGCGTCATTGCCCTCCCAGCGCACCACGGTCGCCTTCAGCGGGATCTCCTCGCCGCCCGAATGCAGCAGCAGATCCACCCGGTCCCCATCAGCCAGGCCAAGGGGGCGGTCCAGCCGCAGCCGCGCGCCGGAGAGCGACAGGTCCTGCGTCATGGAAGGCAGCCGCGTGCCATCGGCCAGCACCAGCTCGCCCGGCACATGGGCGGCCACGCGCGCGCGCAGGCGCGACTGCTCGCGCTCCCGCCCCACGGCCACGCCGGCCGAGAGCGGCACCAGCGCGAGGCCGGCCCAGATGGTGTTGAGCAGGTAGGCGCGCGCCTCCAGGCTGCCGGCCTCGGACATGATGTAGCCCACCAGGCCGATGACGAAGCCGATGGCCACCAGCACCAGCAGGATGAGGTTCGCGAGCACGGCCTGCACGTCGAGATAGCCTTCGTCGAGGGTGCCGCCCTTGTCGGTCACGTTGAACTTCCCCTTCCGCGGGTCGAGCAGGGTGAGGATGGTGACCGGGACGAGCTGCGCCGCGAGCGAGGCCTCGTAGATCTCCGACCAGAAGGAATGCCGGTGCGGCCCGTTCAGCCGCGCCGTGGTGGCGATGGCGTGGAAGATATGCCCGCCCGCATAGGCGATGATGGCGAGCGGCGAGGCCGCGATGACGCTCTCGCCCAAAAACAGGAACACCAGCGGCGAGGTGAGGAAGACGATGCGCGGGATGGCGAACATGAAGCCGAACTGCGCGATGAAATAGCAAAGCCGCTGCATCATGGTCAGGCCGCGGGCGAAGAGCGTGTTCTCGATCCGCATGATCTGGAGCATGCCGCGCGCCCAGCGCATCCGCTGGCCGATGTGCAGCGCGAGACGTTCCGTGGCGAGGCCCGAGGCCAGCGGGATGCGGATATAGGCCGTGTCCCAGCCCTTCTGCTGCATGCGGAAGGCGGTGTGGGCATCTTCCGTCACGGTCTCGTGGGCCACGCCCCCCACCTCCTCCAGCGCGGAGCGGCGGATGACGGCGCAGGACCCGCAGAAGAAGGCGGCGTTCCAGAGGTCATTGCCCGGCTGGATCAGGCCGTAGAAGAGCAGGCCCTCGTTCGGCACGGCGCGCTTGCGGGCCAGGTTCCGCTCGAAGGGGTCGGGGCTGTAGAAATGGTGCGGCGTCTGCACCATCGAGAGCTTCTTGTCGCGCACCAGCCAGCCGAGTGTCAGCTGGAGGAAGGCGCGCGTGGGCGCGTGGTCGCAGTCGAAGATCGCGATGAACTCGCCCGGCGTGTGCTTCATCGCGTGGTTGAGGTTGCCGGCCTTCGCCCCCTTGTTGTCGGGGCGGATGATGTAGCCGCAGCCCACCTCCTCCGCGAAGTCGCGGAAGGCGGGGCGGCGGCCATCGTCCAGGATCCAGACGTTCAGCTTCTCGCGCGGGTAGTCCATGTTCATGGCGGCCAGCACGGTGGGCCGCACGAGGTCGAGGTCCTCGTTGTAGGTGGGGATGTAGACATCCACCATCGGCCAGCTCTCCACGTCGCGCGGCAGCGGCACGGGCTTGCGGTCCAGCGGATAGGTGGTCTGGATGTAGGACAGCGTCATCAGCAGCCCCGCGAAGACCTCCGCGAGAAACAGCAGCGAGCCGAAGATGGTCTGCAGGAAGGTCTCGAATTCCAGCGTCTCGGTGGCCCGCCAGTAGAGGTAGCGGCTGGTGATGGTGACCGAGAGCATCACCAGGATGACGCTGACCAGGCGCGACTTGTTGCGGTTCAGCACGAGGAAGACGCCGATGCCGGCCACGGTCAGCCAGGCCTGGGCGGTGGCACCCATGGGAAGGGTGATGAAGACGAGGGCCAGCAGCAGGCCCAGCGCGCCCGAGGCGCCGCGCAGCAGGCGCATCTTGCGGTCGGGGGGGCGGGGAAGCTCATGCCCGGCCCCAGGGCGTGCCGTTCGGTGGGGCGGCGCCGTAGCCGGGCGCGCCATGACCCGGCGCCGCGGTGCGCAGCCGCTTGGCCAGCGCCTCGGTCAGCACCAGCAGGTCCTCGCCCGCGCCGGGCTCGCCCTCCAGCAGCATGCGCCGGTCGGCCAGGGCCTCGGCCACGCCGAGGTCACGGCAGACCACGCCCAGGAAGCGCGGCCCGAGGGCATTCTGGGCCATGTCCAACACCGCCTCGCTCAATGGATTTCCGTTCTCCACCTGGTTCAGCACCATCACCGCGCGCTCACCCACACGGGCGGCGAGCGTGCCGCGGCCCAGGATGCGGTTGCTCGCGATCTGGGGAATGACGGCCGCACTCCCGGCATCGGCCAGCAGCACCATGACCAGGATGTCCGTCAGCGGAGAGATGGCGGCCAGCGCCGGGTTGGGGCCGGGCGGGCTGTCCACGATGACGATGAGGCCCGGCACCGCCAGCATCTCGCGCAGCGGCTCGGCCAGCAATTCGGGGCTGGTGGTCAGCGCCTGCGCGACCCCCATGGCCCGCACGGCATCGCCCGGGCCGAAGGGCAGGACGCGCACGCCGGATTCCGTCTGCACCAGGCATTCGCGCCAATTGGGCCGCTGGGCGATATGGGCGGTGAAGGCCGCGGGCTCCCACAGGGGCAGGCCCAGATGCAGGCGCAGCGCGTTCTGCGGGTCGAGGTCCAGCGCCACCACGGGCAGGCCGGCGCGCGCCAGCAGCGCCGCGACATGCGCGGCCAGGGTCGTCTTGCCCACTCCCCCTTTTGGGGATGCGAAGGTGATCAGAGGCATCAGCCGGTCACGCCGGAGGGTCGCGCCGCCCAGGGGGCGCAAAGGGGGCGACGGGCGGGGCGCGGCCGGCCAGCTCCGCATGGACATCCTGCAACAGCGCGTAGCTGCGGGTGCCGGCGGGGCGTGGCGGCGGCGGGGGTGGCGGGGCGAGGCCCTGCAACTCCGCCAGGCGGCGCAGCCGTGGGGCCTCGGGCATGGCGGCGGGCGCGAAGGGGTCGGGCCAGGCGGCGGCGGGCGGCGGCGCCATCGGCGCGGGCGTCGCCGCGAATGGCGGCGCCATGGGCGCGGCGGCCTGCGCCGCCGGGGGCGCCTGCGTGGCAGGCGGCGACAATGCGGGGGATGGGCTGGGCGCGCTGTCGGTCCGCGCGGCCGGCACCACGAAGGCCGGGGCCGGGCTGGAAGGCGGCGGGGCGGTGAAGCTCGGCGCGGAGGGCTGCGGCGCGAAGAGTCCCCCGCCGGCGATGCCGCCCGAGGGCGAGGCAGGCGCCCCGGTCGGCAGGGCCGTGACGCCGAAACGGGGCAGGCCATCGGCGAAGCGGGCGGGCACGGCAGGCGGGGGGGTGCCGCGGCCGGCATGGCGGGCGAGGATGGCGTGGCTTGAACCACATCCGGCGGCCGCGCGGCTTGCGGCGCCGGAGGTGGAACAGGTGCCGCCACCGGCGCCGGGGCCGGAATTGGGGCCGGATTTGGGGCCGGCGCCGGCGCCTCCTTCACCACCGGACGTGGGCGCGTCTCGAAGAGCACGGGTGGGAAGCTGAAATAGCGGAACGCCCTGAGGCCCACATCCGCCACGACATTGCCGATCTCACGCTCCACGCCCGCCTGTCGCCCCCTGCCAAGACCATGCCCATGCCCGTGCCGCGGGCCATGCCGCCCCGCCTCTCAACCCGCGCCCCAAGGATCAGCGCCACTACGTATGGCGCAACTCATGAACGCTGCCTCTCTCACGGCGACAATAACATGAAAAATGCGCGACGGGCACCGAGTCGCGTGGGTAACCTTCAGAACAGGCCCTCGATGCGGCCCTCCGCGTCCAGGCGGATGCTCTCGGCCGCCGGCACGCGCGGCAGGCCCGGCATGGTCATGACATCGCCGCAGATCGCCACCACGAAGCCCGCCCCGGCGGAGAGCCGCACGTCGCGCACCGGCAGCACATGGCCCTCGGGCGCACCCAGCGCGGTGGGGTCGGCGCTGAAGGAATATTGCGTCTTGGCGATGCAGACGGGCACCTGGCCGAAGCCCTGCGCCTCGAAGCGCGCCAGCTTCGCCCGCACCGCGTCCGGGATCGCCACCTCCCGCGCGCGGTAGATCTCGCGGGCGATGGTGCCGATCTTGTCGGCGAGCGGCATGTCGTCGGGATAGAGCGGGCTGAACCGCGCCTCGCCCGCCGCGATGCGGCGCATGACGGCCTCGGCGAGCTTCACCGCGCCGGGCGCACCATCGGCCCAATGCGTGCAGAGGATGGCTTCGACGCCGAGTGCCGCCATCGCCTCCTGCACCGCCTGGATTTCGGCGGCCGTGTCGCCGTTGAAGCGGTTCAGCGCCACCACGGGCGGCAGGCCGAACTTGCGCATGTTCTCCACATGGCGGGCGAGGTTCACCACGCCGCGCTTCACCGCCGGCACATCCTCATGCCCCAGCGCCGACTTCGCCACACCACCATGCATCTTGAGCGCGCGCACGGTCGCCACCACCACGCAGGCATCGGGCGCGAGGCCCGCGAGGCGGCACTTGATGTCGAGGAACTTCTCGGCGCCCAGGTCGGCGCCGAAGCCCGCCTCGGTCACCACCACATCCGCGAGGTGCAGGCCGAGCTTCGTCGCCACCACGCTGTTGCAGCCATGGGCGATGTTCGCGAAAGGCCCGCCATGCACCAGCGCGGGGCTGCCGGCCAGGGTCTGCACCAGGTTGGGCGCGAAGGCGTCGCGCAGCAGCACGGCCATGGCGCCATCGGCCTTGAGGTCGGCCGCCGTGACCGATTTCCCCTCGCGCGTCTGCGCCACGATGATGCGGCCCAGGCGCTGCTGGAGGTCGTCCAGATCATGCGCCAGGCAGAAGGCCGCCATCACCTCGGAGGCGACGACGATGTCGAACCCGTCCTCGCGCGGGAAGCCATTGGCCGTGCCGCCCAGCGAGCCCACCACCGAGCGCAGCGCGCGGTCATTCATGTCCAGCGCGCGCCGCCAGGTGATGCGCCGCGCATCAATGCCCAGCGCATTGCCCCAGTAGATGTGGTTGTCCAGCATCGCGGCCAGCAGGTTGTTGGCGGCGGTGATGGCGTGGAAATCCCCGGTGAAATGGAGGTTGATGTCCTCCATCGGCACCACCTGCGCATGGCCGCCGCCCGTGGCCCCGCCCTTCACGCCGAAGCAGGGGCCGAGGCTCGGCTCGCGCAGGCAGATCATGGCGCGGTGGCCGATATGGTTCAGCGCATCGCCCAGGCCGACCGTGGTGGTGGACTTGCCCTCGCCCGCGGGCGTCGGGTTGATGCCGGTGACCAGCACCAGCTTGCCCAGCGGCCGCTCCGCCCGCACGCGGCCCACGAAATCCAGGCCCACCTTGGCCTTGAACTTCCCATAAGGTTCCAGCGCCTCCTCCGGGATGCCGGCGGCGGCCGCGATGCGCGTGATGGGCGCGAGGGTGGCCGCGCGGGCGATCTCGAGGTCTATGGACATTCCGGAAGCTTCTCCCTGGGTTGGGGCGCTAATGGCGCCGCGCGGCGCGGGGGGCAAGACCCGCGCGCACCCGCCGCGCCGCGGGGGGCGGCAGAATTCACCATGAATTACCGTTGTTTATGGCCGAATTTTCCCGGAGCCCGCCCTTAAATTCGCGCCTCCCACCGCGTATATCCTCGGGCAGAATCTGCAACGCCGCGCGCACAAACCCCGCGGCAAGGGAGACCAGCCCATGAGCCTCCAATACGGAATGCCCCTCACCCTCGGCCAGGTCGCGCCCGATTTCGAGGCCGAGACCACCGAAGGCCCCATCCGCTTCAGCGACTGGGCGCGCGATTCCTGGGTGGTGATCTTCTCCCACCCCAAGGATTTCACGCCCGTCTGCACCACCGAACTCGGCGAGGCCGCGCGCCTCAAGCCCGAATTCGACAAGCGCGGCGTGAAGGTGATCGGCCTGTCCGTGGACCCGCTGGACCGCCACGCCGCCTGGGCCGAGGACATCGCGGACACCCAGGGCCATGCGCTGAACTTCCCCATGATCGCGGACCCCTCGCGCCATGTCTCGCAGCTCTATGGCATGATCCATCCGGAGGCGGACCCGTCGGTGACCGTCCGCACCGTCTATGTGCTGGACCCGTCGCGGAAGGTGCGCCTCACCCTCACCTACCCGCCCAGCACGGGCCGCAACTTCCATGAGGTGCTGCGCGTGATCGACAGCCTGCAGCTGACCGACCGCGCGAAGGTCGCCACCCCCGTGAACTGGCAGCCGGGGGCGGAGGCCATCATCCTCCCCTCCATCCCCGACGAGGACGCCAAGGCGCGCTTCCCCCAGGGCTGGAAGGCCGAGCGCCCCTATCTGCGCTGGGTGAAGGTGGACTGACGCCTCAACCGCAGGGTCGCGCGCCGCCTGGCCGTGACCTTGCGGCCACGGCGCCGCCACAAGGCGCAAAGCCGTTGATGTGCATCAAAGTCCAGCTCCCTTCCCGGGCGTAGTCCTCGGGCGCGGCGGGATGCCGCGATAGGGAGTTTGGACATGCGTGGTTTGGGATTGCTGGCCGGTGCGGCGCTGATCGCGAGCACGGGGCTGGCGGGGGCGCAGGAGGTGCGCGGCCTGCGCGCCGGCGACTTCATGGTGGGCTTCGGCGCCGTGGGCGTCCTGCCCACCAATGGCGGGAATGTGGGCGTCATCGGCGGCCGGCCGGAGGCGACCAACAGCGCGAGCCCGCTGCTCGACTTCACCTATTTCGTGACGCCGAACTTCTCGGCGAACCTGATCGCGGCCACCACGCGCCATGACATCCGCGTGCGGGATTCGGCGCTGGGGAATGTGAACCTCGGCCATGTCTGGGCGCTGCCGCCCACGCTGACGGTGCAATACCACCCGATGCCGAATTCGCGCTTCAGCCCCTATGTGGGCCTGGGCCTCAACGCCACCTGGTTCTACGGCCATGGCGGCAGCCGGGCGGGGGCGGTGAACCGGGTGCGGGTGCAGCCGAGCGTGGGCGTGGCCCCCAGCATTGGCTTCAACTACGAGATCACGCCCAACTGGGTGGCGAACCTCGACCTGAAGTGGATCATGATGCAGCCCGATGTCAGCGTGAACAGCGGCACCATCCGCGCGCGGGCGGACATCAACCCCTTCGTGCTGGGGGCGACGCTGCGCTACCGCTTCTGAAGCACGCGGATCAGGCCGCGGCGGGCAGCTTGCCCATCGCGGCCAGGGTCTCCGCGATGGCCGCCACCGCGCGGTCCATCTCGGCCAGGCCCACATCGCCGATGGCGCCGACGCGGAAGGTCGGCGCCTCGGTCGTGTAGTAGGCGCTGATGTTCACGCCGCGCGCCTTGAGCGCGCCCACGAAACCATGGAAATCCATGCCGTCCGGCTGGTGGAAGGTGACCACCACCGGCCCCTGCTCGGCCTGGTTCAGGTAAGGCCGCAGGCCCAGCGCGCAGAGCCCCTGGTAGAGCCGCGCCGCATTGGCCCGGTACCGCGTGAGCCGCGCCGCCGGCCCGCCTTCCGCATCCAGCCGGTCCAGCGCCACTTCCAAGGCCCGCAGCGTCTGCACCGGGCCGGTGAAGCGCAGGCTGCCCCAGCCGCTGCGCTTGGCCTGGGCCAGCACGTCCGAGAGGTCGAGGCTCCAGGACCCCGCCTGCCCTGCGCATGCCTCCGTGCGGTCCATCCGCGCCACGGCGAAGGCGAAGCCCGGCACGCTCTCCAGGCATTTGTTGGAGGTGAAGACCACCGCGTCCAGTTCCGGCTGGGCCGAGAGGTCCAGCGGCAGCGCCCCGAAGGCCGAGACCGCGTCCACGATCATCCGCCGCCCCGCCGCGCGCACCACGGCGCCGATGGCGGCCACGTCGTTCACGATGCCGCTGCCCGTCTCGCTCTGCACCATGGCGAGGTGCGTGGCCTCGGGGTGGGCTTCCAGCGCCGCCGCCACCGCCTCGGACGTCACGGCATGGGTGTCCTGGGCCGGCAATTCCACTACCGCGCGCCCCGCCTCGCGCGCCAGGCGGGCGATGCGCACCGCGTATTCCCCGTTCATCGGCACCAGGAGGGTGGCGCCCGGCGCCACATAGGTGCGCAGCGCGGCCTCCAGGATCATGTGGCCCGAACCCTGCAGCGGCAGGGTGGCATGCACGCCCTCGACCCCGCCCGCGAGGTCCCGCAGCCGCTCGCGCAGGCTGGTGTAGAAGGGGCGGAACTCGGCATCCCAGGGGGCGATGTCCTCATCCATGGCGGCGCGCACCGAGGGGTGCGTCTGGACGGGGCCGGGGGTCAGCAGGAGCATGTCGGGCATATCCTGCCCTTGCCTGGAATCGCGCCCGGCGAAAAGGGGTTTCGCCCTGCTTCCGGCGCGGTGCGGGCCACCCTACCCTGCGGGGCATGGCAGGAACACGCACCACCGCGATCATCGTCGCCTCGGCGCTGTTCATGCAGAACCTCGACAGCTCGGCCGTCGTCACCGCGCTCCCCGCCATGGCGCGGGATCTGAACGAGGACCCGGCGCGGTTGGGGGTGGCCATCACCTCCTACCTGGTGGCGCTGACGGTCTTCATCCCGGTCAGCGGCTATGTGGCGGACCGCTTCGGGGCGAAGCGCGTCTTCCTCATGGCCATCTTGCTGTTCGGCACGGCCTCGGCCGCCTGCGGCTTCGCCAATTCGCTGGGCGAGCTGGTGGCGGCGCGCATCTTCCAGGGCATGGCCGGCGCCATGATGGTGCCCGTGGGGCGGCTGTTGCTGCTCAGCGGCATCCGCAAGGACGAGATGCTGACCGCCATGGCCTGGCTGACCATGCCCGCCATGCTGGGGCCGATCACCGGGCCACCCCTGGGCGGCATCATGACGGACCTCTTCGGCTGGCGCAGCGTGTTCTGGCTGAACGTGCCGGTGGCGCTGCTGGGCTTCGCGCTGGTGGCCTGGAAGATCACCCCCCTGCCCGTCCAGAACCCGGGCCCGCCCGACATCAAGGGGCTGCTGCTGGTCGGCGGCGCGCTGGCCACCCTCATGGCGGGGTTCGAGACGGTGGGCCGCGGCGTCTTCCCCGCCGGCATGCCGGAGGCGCTGCTGGTCCTGGGCGGCGTGGTCGCGCTGCTGGCGCTGCGCCATTGCCGGCGGGCCAAGCGCCCGGCCATTGACCTGACGCTGCTGCGCTTCCCCTCCTTCCACTATGCGACCCTGGCCGGCAGCCTGTTCCGCGCCGGCGCGGGCGGCGTGCCCTTCCTGGTGCCGCTGCTGCTGCAGCTGGGCTTCGGCTGGAGCGCCACCCAGGCGGGGCTGGTGGCCTTCGCCACGGCCTTGGGCGCCTTCGCCATGAAGCCCCTGGCCAGGCCCGTGCTGCGGCGCTGGGGCTTCCGCAACGTGCTGGTGGCCAACGGCCTGCTGGCGGCGGCCGGCGTGGCCATCGGCGCCGCCTTCTCGCCCGCCTGGCCGGTGGCCGCACTCTTCGCGGCCCTGGCACTCGGCGGGCTGTTCCGATCGCTGCAATTCACCTCGCTGAACACGCTGGCCTTCGCGGACATCCCGCGCGAGCGGCTGAGCGCGGGCACCAGCTTCTACGGCACGGCCCAGCAATTGCCGCCGGCCATCGGCGTGGTCATCGCCTCCACCGCGCTGGAGGTCAGCCAGCATCTGGCCGGCCGCGACGCGCTGGCGGTGGCGGACTTCACCACGGCCTTCCTGGTGGCGGGGCTGGTGGTGGCCAGCGCCGCCCCCCTCGCGCTGCGCCTGCCGCGCGACGTGGGGGCGGAGGTCAGCGGCAAGCGATGATCCGGCGCATCGCCTTGAGCCCGGGGCGGCGGCTGATGGGCGATCTCTCCGCCGCCTCGCGCGCCGTGCCGCGCTTTCTCTTCCGCGGGCAGCTCGTCATTCCGCGCGCGCGGGCGGCCCGCGCTTCGCTGCCCGCCCCCCGCCCGCCCTGGACCGCCCTCTTCGCCAAGGCCTTCGCCATCGCCGCGCAGCAGCACCCGCCGCTGCGCCGGGTGCATGCCAGCCTGCCCTGGCCACACCTGATCGAGGCGCCGCACGCCCAGGGCTGCGTGATGGTCGAGGCGCGCGATGGGGAGGAGACCCTGCTCGCCCCCGCCCGGCTGTTCCGCGCCCATGACACGCCCCTGCCGGACCTGGCCGCGCGTCTGGCGGCGGTGAAGGCCAGCCCGCGCGCGGCAAGCGCGGCCCTGCGCTGGATGCTGGCCGCCGGGCGCCTGCCCTGGCCGCTGCGGCGGGCGGGCTATGCGCTCTCCATGGGACTCGGCTGGCCCGTGCTGCGCCTGGGGGGCAACTACGCCATCTCGGCGCTGGGCGAGCATGGCGGGGAATTGCTGGACAGCGTCAGCATCGTGCCGGTCTTCCTCAGCTTCGGCCCCATCGCGCCCGATGGCGCGGTCGCCCTGCATTTCGCCATGGACCACCGGGTGCTGGACGGGTCGGACGCCATCCGCGCCATGGCCGCCATGCAGGCGGCGCTGGAAGGACCCATCGCCGAGGAGCTGGCCGCCCTGGACGCGCCCCCGCCACGGGATTAGCCACTCCCCGCGCCGCCCTTCTGGCGCCCTGGAGTTCCGCCTGATGTCCGCCCCGGACCTGATCCCGCCGCGCCCCGCCTTGCCCGCCCGCTTCCCCGGCCCCTGGGCGATGATCCGCACCTCGGCGCAGGATTTGCTGCGCTTCTTCCCCGAGACGGGGTTCCGCCACCGCCTGATCCCCATCCGCACCCTGCGCCAGCGCACCCTGGTGGTGAACGAGCCGGACCTGGTGCGGCACGTCTTCATCCTGCACGCGGCCGATTACGAGGCGAAGAGCCGGCATTTCCGTTCCGCCGTCTCGCCCGTGCTGGGCGACAGCATGTTCGGCAATCACGGCCCCCTCTGGGCCGAGCGGCGCGCGGTGGTGATGAAGCTGCTGCACCCGGCGCGGACGGCGGGCTTCTTTCCGCTGTTCGTGCAGGGGGCGGAGGAGGTGGCTTCGCGCTGGCGGGGCCAGGTGGATGTCTCGGCGGAGCTGGCGGGCACGACGGCGCTCGCCGTCATGCGCGCGCTGTTCCCGCGCACCGGCACGGAAGCGGCGGCGCGGCGCATCGCCTCCAGCTTCGCCGAATATGAGCAATCCGTGCTGGCGGTGGATTTCGCCCATCTGCTCGGCCTGCCCGACCGGCTTTCGGGCTTCCAGCTGCGCGGGGCGCTGCGCCATGCGCGTGACATCCGCGCGACCATCGCAGGCTGCATCGCCGCCGCCGACCCGGAGGAGGGCGGGCTCTTCGCCGAGATGCGCGCCGCGCTGAACGCCCAGGGCCTGCCGCTGCTCGACGCCGAGGCGCTGGTGAACGAGCTGGGCATGATGCTGCTGGCGGGCAGCGAGACCTCGGCCAATGCGCTGACCTGGTCGCTCTACCTCATCGCCCGCCACCCCCCCACGCTGGAGCGCCTGCGCGCCGAACATGCGGAAGTGCTGGGCGGCCGCGCGCCGGACTATGCCGACCTGCCCCGCCTGCCCTTCACCAAGGCCGTGACCCAGGAGGCGATGCGCCTCTACCCCCCCGTGCCCTATCTCTCGCGCGAGGCGGCGAAGGCCGACCGCATCGGCCAGGTGACGGTGCGCGCGGGGGATACGGTCATGGCCCTGCCCTGGCTGCTGCACCGGCATGAGCAGCTCTGGGACGCGCCGCACGCCTTCCGCCCCCAGCGCTTCCTGCCGGATGCGCCGCGCAAGCCGCCGCGCTTCGGCTACATTCCCTTCTCGCTGGGGCCGCGCATCTGCGCGGGCGCGGCCTTCGCCCAGGCCGAGATGACGGCCTTCCTGGCCGTGCTGCTCCAGCGCCTCGACTTCGCGGTGCCGGAGAGCACGCGCCCCATGCCGCGCGCCCGGCTCAGCGTGCGGCCGCGGGGCGGGATGACATTGTCCGTCACCCCGCGCTGAGGCCCTCGCGCCGCGCCGCTTTCATGCCATGCTGGGGGGAACCGGGGGACGCCTCCCCGGGGGCGCCTGGTCGGTTTCGGTGACCTCACCGATGCCGTGAATCAGCCGCCCGGCAATGGTCGAGGAAGCCTGCCCATGTTCCGGCGCCTGTTCCTGCTGTTCCTGCTGGCCTTCACCCTGCCCGCCGCGCCGCTGGCCGCGCAGGGCTTCGAGATTCCCGGCCTCTGGCAGGATTCGCAGCGCTACCGCAATGAGCTGGAACGGCGCCACCCCGCCGGCGGCACCGCCGCGCAGCGCCAGGCCGCCGAAAGCCGCGCCGCCACCGCCGAGCGCCAGAACAACTGGGCCGCCGCCGCCGAGGCCTGGGAGGCGCGCGTGGCCCTCGGCCAGGCCACGCCCGAGCAATGGCTGGCGCTGGCCCGCGCGCAACTCCGCCGCACCCCGCCCGATGGCGTCCGCGCGCTGCGCGCCGCCTGGCAGAATTTCATCGAGGTGCCGGGCGGCGCGCCCGAAATCCCCTCGCTGCTGGTGATGGCGGAGGCGCTGGCCGCGCAGAACCGCCCCCTGCCGCGGTTGGCGGCACTTGAGGCCGTGCTGCAGCGCGACCCCTCCAACCCCCGCCACCAGCAGGCGCTCGCCGCCGCGCGGCGCGAGGTGGGCGTGCTGGTCCGCCGCCTCAACACCGAGCCTGACGCCGAGCCCGCCCGCGCCTGCCTGGGCTTCACCACGCCGCCCGCCCGCCGCGATGACTGGCGCCCCGAGGATTGGCTGCGCGCCGAACCCGCCATTCCCGGCCTCGGCTTCACGCGCGAGCGCGACTCGATCTGCATCCTGGGCCTGCCGCTCGGCCGCAGCACGCGCGTGATCCTGCGCGCGGGCATGCCCGGCGAGGACGGGCTGCGGGTGAACCAGGACCAGGTGCTGAACATCGCCATGCCCGACCGGGCGCCGCGCCTCGCCTTCGACCCCGGCCACTACCTCATGCCGCGCGACCGTGCCGAGGCGCGGGTGCCCATGGCGCTGATGAACATCTCGGCCATCGAGATGCGCGTGATCCGCCTGACGGAGCGCAGCCTGGTTCCCTTTTCGCGCGAGACGCGGCTGGGCGAGGCCATCAGCGGCTGGACCGCGGGCTACCTCCATGAGGAATGGGGCCAGGTGGTGTGGGAGGGCGCGATAGACCTGCCGCGCGGCGAGGCCAACCGCTTCCAGCGCCTCGCCGTGCCCCTGCCGGAGGCGGTGCGGACGGCCGGCCCCGGCCTCTACATCATGGTGGCGCGCCCGGCCGATGGCGCGCGGGATTCGCGCGGGCTGACGGCGGCGCAGCCGCTGATCGTGACGGACCTTGGCCTGACGGCCTGGCGCGGCGCGGGCGGGCTGGCGGCGCAGGTGCGGGGCCTCGCCTCCGCCGCCCCGCGCGAGGGCGTGCGGGTGGCGCTGATGGCCCGCAACAACGACATCCTGGCCGAGGCCACCACCGGCCCCGACGGGCTGGCGCGCTTCAACGCCCCGCTGCTGCGCGGGGAGGGGCCGATGGCGGCCGTGGCGCTGCACGCCATGACGGACGACGATCTCGTCACGCTGAACCTGGAGGCGGCCTCCTTCGACCTGTCCGACCGGGGCGTGGCGGGGCGCGCGCATCCCGGGCCGCTGGATGCCTTCCTGTGGCTGGATCGCGGCATCTACCGGCCGGGCGAGACGGTGCAGGCCATGGCGCTGCTGCGCAATGTGGGCGGGGCGCCGGTGGACGCGCCGCTGCGCCTGCGCCTGCGCCGCCCCAATGGGCAGATCCTGGCCGAGCAGGTGGTGCGCGATGGCGGCCATTGGCCCGTTGCCCTGCCCCTGGGCGCCCAGGCCGGCGCCTGGACGCTGGAGGCCGTGACGGACCCCAACGCGCCGCCCGTCGGCCAGCTCACCTTCCGGGTGGAGGCCTTCGTGGCCGAGCGCCTGGCCGTCGAGGCCGGCCCCGCCCCCGGCCCGCTGCGGCCGGGCCAGCCGCTCGACCTCCCCGTCACCGCGCGCTTCCTCTATGGCGCGCCGGGCAGCGGGCTGTCGGGCAGCGCGGAGCTGCGCCTGACCACCCAGCGCAGCCCCTTCGAGCGCTGGCGCGATTTCCGCTTCGGGCTGGAGGACGAGACCTTCGCCCCCGACCTGATCCAGGCCGAGCTGCCCGAGACCGACGCCGATGGCCGCGCCACGCTGCGGCTCGAACTCCCCTCCGCCCCCGACACCACCCGCCCGCTGCGCGGCGAGGTGACGGTGCTGGTGGAGGAACCGGGCGGCCGCGCCTCCCGCGCCACGCTGGACCTCGCCGTGGCCGCGCAGCCGCGCTTCCTGGGCCTCGCCGCGCCCTTCGCCGTGGATGCGGGGGCTGAGGCCGCCGTGCAGGTCATCATGACCGATGCCGAGGGGAACCCCCTCGCCGGCGAGGTGAACCTCCGCCTCGTGCGCGAACGCCCCGACTGGCGCATCGTCGTCCGCGGCGGCACGCCCCGCTACGAGACGGTCTGGACCGATGAGCCGGTGGACAGCACCCCCATCCGCCTCACCGGCACCGAGCCCGGCCGCTTCACCCGCACCCTCCCCTTCGGCCGCTACCGGCTGGAGGCGCAGGAGGCGGGCGGCATGGCGCTGGCCTCCATCCGCTTCCGCTCCGGCTGGGTGGCGAGCGAGAGCGCCGAGGTGCCCGACCGCGTGGACGTGGCCACCGACCGCGCCAGCTACGCGCCCGGCGAGACGGTGACGCTGCGGATCACGCCGCCCTTCGCCGGCCGCGCCGCGGTGGCGGTGCTGACCGACCGCCTGGTCTCGATCCGCGAGATGGAGGTGCCCGAGGCGGGCGCCGAAATCACCCTCCCCGCCGAGGCGGCCTGGGGGGCGGGCGCCTATGTGGCCGTGACGGTCTTCCGCCCCGAATCCGGGCCGCAGCAACCAGGCCGCGCGCTCGGCCTCGCCTGGGTGCAGATGGCGCGCGACAGCCGGGCGCTGGCGGTGACGCTGGACGCGCCCGACCGCGTGCGGCCCAACACGCGCTTGGATCTCCCCGTCACCGTGGCGGGCGCCTCCGGCCCCGTGCGGCTGACGCTGGCCGCGGTGGATGAGGGCATATTGCGCCTGACCCGCTTCGCCAGCCCCGACCCGCTGACGCACTACATGGGCCGCCGCACCTTGGGCGTGGACATCCGCGACGATTACGGCCGGCTGATCGCCCCGCCCGATGGCACGCCCGCCACGCTGCGCCAGGGCGGCGATGACATGGACGGCTTGGCCGCGCTCACGCCGCCCCAGCGCAACGTCGCGCTGTTCAGCGGCGTGGTGGAGACGGACGCGCAGGGCCGCGCCGTGATCCCCCTCGACCTGCCCGATTTCGCGGGCGAGCTGCGCCTGATGGCCGTGGCCTGGGCCGAGGCGCGGGTGGGCGCGGCCTCCCGCCCGCTCACCGTGCGCGACCCGCTGCTGGCCGAACCCCTGCTGCCCCGCTTCCTCGCCCCCGGCGATGAGGCGGATGCGGCGCTGCTGCTGCACAACCTCGAACTGCCGGCGGGCGAGGTGGTGGTGAACCTCACCGCCGAGGGCGCGCTGGCGCTGCGCGGCGAGGCGCGCATCACGGCGCAGCTGGATGCGGGCGCCCGCGCCCAGCCGGCCCTGCCGCTGAGTGCCACCGCACCTGGCGAGGGCGTGCTGCGCCTCTCCGTCACCGGCCCCAGCGGCTTCACCGCGACGCGCGAGGCGCGGATCACGGTGCGGTCTTCCCGCCCCATCGCGACCGCCTTCTCGACCATGGAGGTGGCGCCGGGCGCCGAGGCGCGCCTCGCGCCCGATGCGCGGGCCTTCCTGCCGGGCTGGCGGGCCGTGGCCCGCCTCGGCTCGCCCGTGCGCTATGACGCGGCGGGGATGCTGGCCGCCTTGCAGGCCTTCCCGCTGGCCTGCCTGGAGCAGGTGTCGTCCCAGGCCATCGGCATGGCGGCCGCCTTGAACGAGGGCAGCCCATCGCGCGACCTCGCGGCCCTGCAACGCGCGGTGGACGGCATCCTGGCCCGGCAGCGCTTCGATGGCAGCTTCGGCCTGTGGTCCGCCCAGGGCGAGCCGCAATACTGGACCTCCGCCTATGCCGTGGAGGCGCTGCTGCGCGCCCGCGCCGCCGGCGCCAACGTGCCCGAGGCGCCCTTGCAGGCGGCGCTGACGGACCTCGAGGAACGCCTGGACCAGAGCCCCTCCGAACCCGCGCATTTCGCGGCCCAGGCGGCGCGGCTGAACGCGCTCTCCCTCGCCGGGCGGCACCGGCTGGGGGCGGCGCGGCGGCTGCTGGAGGTCTCCTCGCGCCTGCCCACGCCGCTGTCACGCGCGCAGCTCGCCGCCAGCTTCGCCCGCGCGGGCGATGCGGAGCGCGCGAACGCCGCCTTCGCCGAGGCGCTGGCCATGACGGCGCGCACCGACTGGCTCTACGACTACGGCAGCGCCGCGCGCGACGCGCTGGCCCTGGTGGTGCTGGCGCGCGAGGCCGGGCTGCCCGCCGCCCAGATCAGCGCCGCCGCGGCCCGCCTGCCCGGCCCGGAACTGACCCCCGCCCGCGCCTCCACCCAGGAACAGGCCTGGGCCGTGCTGGCGGCCGTGACCCTCGGCCAGGATGCGCGGCCCCTCCGCGCCGCCTGGAACGGCACCGCCACCCAGGCGCGCGTTCTGGACGTGACCGGGGGCGGCGTTCTCCGCAACGCGGGCGAGGCGCCCCTGCCCGTGCAGATCGCCATCTCCGGCACCCCCGCCCAGGCGGCCCCCGCCGGGCGCCAGCAGATGACCATCCGCCGCCGCTTCCTGGCGCTGGATGGCCAGGCGCTGAACCTCGACACCATGCGCCCTGGCGTGGAGTTCCTGCTGGTGCTGGATGCCCGCGCCGAGAGCGGGCAGGAGCACATGGCCATGCTCACCCAGGGCCTGCCCGCGGGGTGGGAGATCGTCACGCGCCTGCCCGCCGGCCCCGTGCCCGGCCAGCCGGACCTCGGCCAGCTCTCGGAGGTGGACGCCATGCCCGCCCTGGATGACCGCCTGGCCGCCGCCTTCACCTTCAACCGCGAGGCGCGGGAGGTCCGCATCGCCGCCCGCATGCGCGTGGTGACGCCGGGCCGCTTCGAGCTGCCGGGGGCGGAGGTGGTGGACATGTACCGCCCCAGCTTCTTCGCGCGGCAGAACGCCGCGCGCATCACGGTCAATCCGTGAGCTGATCCAGCACCGCCGCGCGCTGGGCCTCGCCCGCGCCGGCAGGGGGTGGCGCCAGCAGAGGGCAGCCGGCGATGATGGCCGCCTCGCGCCCCGCGGGTGCCGCGGTCAGCAGCGCATCCGCCAGGGTCAGCACGGCCGGCCCCTCGGGCGGTGGCAGGCCGGGCAGGGAGAGCTTCTCCCAGGCCCAGCCATGGGCGGTCACGAAGCCGCCCGCGGCAAGGCGGCAGGGCTCCGGACGGAAACGCCCCGCGCCCTCGCGCAGCAGCGCGAGCAAGCCCGGCTCGAAATCCGGCGTGGCGATGTCCAACCACAGCCGGGGCCGGCGCGCACCGGGCCAGGCGCGGGCCATGGCGACGCCGCCCGCCGCCGCGTCCTCGGCCGAGAGCGGCAGCTCCGCCGCCCAGCGGGCCACGTCATGGCCGCCCGCGCCGGGCCCGAAGAGATAGGCCTCCTCGATCTGCTGCCGGTGCCGCCTTCCCACATCCTCGGGCGCCAGGGCGGCCTGCGCCCAGGCGCGGCCCGCCTGCCCCAGCGCCTTCCGCGCCTCGCCCGAGGCCAGGAGCCGGCCGATGGCCTCCGCCAGCTCCGTCTCGGTGAAGCTGTTGGGAATGATCCGGCAGGCCCCCTCCGGCAGTTCCGCCATGGCGCCATGGGCGTTGACCACCACGGGCAGCCCCGCCATCAGCGCGTCCTTCACCGCGCCCGAGGTCTCGCCGGTGCTGTCGGCGCGCAGCTGCACGGCGAGGTCGGCGGCCGCGAGCCAGTGGCGATATTCGGGCAGCGGCAGGCGCCCCGTGACCCTGACGCGCGAGGCGAGGTTGAGCCGCCGCGCCAGGTCGCTGATGCGCCGGTCCAGCGCATCCTGGGCCCCGCCCACGAAAACGAGCCGCGCCTCGGGAAACTGCGCGGCGATGCGGGCGAAGGCCTTCACCAGCTCGATCGGCTCCTTGCGGATGGTGACAAGGCCGAAGGCCGCGACGACCAAGGCCCCCCGCCCCAGCCCCGCCGCGCGCCGCGCGCGCCCCCTGGCCGGCAGGCCGGACCCCGCGCGCAGATGCGGCAGCACCCGCACATGCTGGGTGGCCTCCATCCCGTACTCGTCCTGCAGGCGCCGCCGCGCATGGGCGGAATGGACCAGCACGCCGAGCGCCTGGGACAGCACGCCCGCGCTGCCGGCGCCGGGCTTGCCGGCCAGGGCCGCGGGGTAGCCTTCCTCCTCCACCCGCCGCGCCAGCGCCGCCTCGCGCTCGGCGCGGTCGGTCATCATCCAGTTGCGCAGGTCGGTCAGCACGGGGTCGTGCAGCGTCACCATGCCGGGGTGGCGCGGCAGCAGGCGGCGCAGGGTCGAGGCGTGCAGCGCGTTGTTGCCCACCTGGTAGAGGATGCGGTCGAAGCGCGCGCCCTCGGCCAGGAACTCGGTTTCCGGCATCCAGGGAAAGCGGCCGCGCAGCGCGCCCTCGGGCGGGGTGTCGGAGACGAGCGTCACGGCATAATGCGGCGCCAGCGCGGGGGCGAGTTCGGCCGTGTAGTCCGCGATGCCGGTGGGCGCGGGCGGCAGGGGCGCCACGAGAGCGAGGCGCGGACGCGGCAGCGGGCGCCAGTAGCCACGCCCCGCGCCCATGGCGTCCAGCGCCGGCCAGGCGCGGGCGGCGGCGGCGTCCCAGCTGAATTCGCGCGCGCGGCGCAGCCCATAGGCGCGCATCTCGGCCAGGCGATCGGGATCGCGGAGCAGCGCCTCGATCATGCGGGCGAGCGCGGGCGCGTCGTTCGGGTCGAACAGCGCATCGGCGCGGCCCATCACCTCGGGCATGGCCGAGAGGTTGCTGGAAATCACGGGCGCGCCGCAGGCCATGGCCTCCATCAGCGGCAGGCCCAGGCCCTCGGCCAGGGAGGGAAAGACCAGCAGCGCGCATTGGGCGTAGAGGCCGGGCAGATCCGCCTCGGCCACGAAGGGCAGCGTGATGACCTCGCGGGGCGTCAGGCCGCGCGCCTCGGCCATGGCGCGCAGATGCGGCGGGTTCACATGGCCGATGGCGAGCGGGTGGCGGGCGCGCAGCGCGGGCGGCAGCAGGGCCAGCGCGTCCAGCAGAACGCCCTCGTTCTTGCGCGGGTCACCGGCGCCGAGGAAGAGCAGGTAGTCCGGCGGCAGGCCATAGCGCGCGGGCAGGCCGGGGTCCGGCACCTCGGGCGGCACGAAATGCGGCTCGACGCCGCCGCCCAGCACGGCCAGGCGCTCATGCGGCTTGCGCAGGTGCCGCAGCGCCTCCTCCCGCGTGGCCTCGGAGAGGCAGAGCAGCGTCTCCGCCTGCGCCACCTCGTCCAGCGCGCGGTGATACCAGGGCAGCAGCCCCGCCTCGCGCCACAGCCCGTCGAGATACATCGGCCTGAGCGAGAGCGGGATCAGGTCATAGAGCACCGCCGCCGTGCGCGGCCGTTGCAGGCTGGCGGGCCAGGTGGTGACGGCTTCGTCGCGCCAGCCCTCGAAGACCGAGCCCACCAGCAGCAGGTCGGGCGTCGCGTCATGCACCGCCTCGGCGCGCAGCAGTTCCGCGAGGCGCCGGCGGGGGGATTGCGGGTCGCCGCCCGCCGCGCAGCCCTCGGGCGGCGTGAAGAGGTGCAGCGCCTCGCGCCCCAGGATGGGCGTGAACTCCTCCACCAGCCTGGCGGCGGATTCGCGCAGCCGCGCATTGACCAGCAGGTGCAGTTCGCGCCCGCCGCGCGCGCGGGCCATGCCATGGGCGAGCCCTCGCAGATAGCGCCCCACGCCCGAGGAGCGCGACGCCCCCTGCGCGCCCTGCATGTCGAGCAGCACGCGCATGGTCAGCTGCGGCGCGCGCCGGCCAGCCGCAGCGCGGCCCGCCCCGCCTCGCCGCCCGGCAGGGGTGCCACGCCAGCGTCGCGTTGCAGCCGCGCCTCGATCTGCGCGATGCGCTCGGCGCCCGACAGGCCAAGCCCCTCGCCGCCGGCCATCAGCAGCCCCTCCAGCAAGGCGAGGCGGCCTTCCGTGTCGGTCTCCGCCGCCCATTGCAGGCCGACAAGGCGCAGCGGCGGCATGCCGCCCTCGGCCATGGACAGGCGCAGCCGCACGAGGCCGCCCTCGCCCGCCTCCACCCGCTGCGGCAGGATGAGAGGCCCGCCCGCCTGGGGCAGCGGCAGGTCGCCCTCCGCATGGCGCAGCACCCCGCTCGCGCCGGGCTGGACCGCCAGGTGCAGCAGCACGCGCAGCCCCTCGCCCGCCTCCACCCCCTCGGCGGCGAAGGCGATGACGGGGGCGACGGAGAGGGGCTGCACGCCCACCATGTCGGGCGACAGGTCCCAGCCCTCGGCCAGCATGGCGGCCCAGGCGGGGTTCTCGGCGAGCGGGCCGAGCTGGATGCCGCGGCGCGGCGGCAGGCGCGCGGCCCCCGGCGCCACCGCCGCCACCTCGCGCAGCGCCACGCGGATGGGGCGCGGGTCGGGGTGGCCGGGGGGTGGCTCCAGCGGGCCTTCCAGCAGGAGGCCGATCTGGTGCGTACCGGCGGGCAGGTCCAGCACCGCCGCCGCCTCCTGCCCCGGCATCAGGCCGAACCAACGCGGCGCGGCGCCCTCCGCGAAGGCGCCCAGGCGGTTCATCTCCGCCCAGGGGCGCGCGGCCAGGCGCAGCAGCAGGGTGGCCGGCGCCTCCAGCGTCACCTCCAGGCTGCCATGGGCGCCCAGCAGGGGCGCGCCGCCATCCTCCGGCGGCTCGAAACCCGCGCCCAGCAGCATGCAGGCGGGGGCGCCTTGGCTCAGCACCCAGCGCTCGCCGGGGGCGAGGCGGGGCGGCATGGGCGTCTCGCGCTGCGGGGGCGGGGCGGCGGTGAGTTCGGCCATGCCCGCCAGGAAATCGGCCGAGACCTCGGCCCAGCTGCGGGCGCGGAAGCCTTCGCGGATGCGCGCCTCGGCGGCGGCGAGTGCCGCGCGGTCGGTCACGAAATGGCGCACACGTTCCGCGATGGCGCGGGGGCTGTAGGCGTCTATGGGTTCGGCGAAGCCCGCGCCGGCCTCGGGCGTGGCGCCCTCGGGGGCCGCGAGGCAGAGCTTGCCCAGCGCCAGCGATTCCCCCACCGGCAGCCCCCAGCCCTCGGTGAAGGAGGGGAAGATGGAAAACAGGCAGCCGCGATACAGCGCGTCCAGCTCCGGGTCCGAGATGCCATGGACGATGCGGATGCGCCCGTCGAGGTAACGCGTGGCCTCGAGCTGCGCCATCAGGTCATCCACCCGCCAGCCCGGACGGCCCACGATGACCAGCGGCGGCGGCTCGAAGCCCTCGGCCAGCAGCAGCCGCCAGGCCTGGAACAGCGCCAGGTGGTTCTTCCGCGCCTCGATGGTGGAGACGCTCAGGATGTAGTCCTGCCCGCGCAGCCCCGCCAGCGCGGAGGGCCAGGCCTCGCCCCCCTCGGGCAGGGCCGCGTTCATGCGGTGGGCGAGCGGCACGGGGCGGATGGGAATGGCGGGCGCGCCCAGCTCCTGCAAGGCGCGCCGCAGCTCGCGCGCCGTGTATTCGCTGATGGTGAGCGCGAAATCCCAGAGCTGGGCGCCCTCGGCCAGGCCCTGGCGGAAGGCCAGCACCGTGCCCTCGCTGGTGTATTCGGGGTGGGTCGCGGGGATCAGGTCATAGACCAGCACGCCGATGCGCAGCCCCGCCGCGCGCAGCCGCGCGAGTGCCGCCGGCGCCCCGGTCCAGAACCAGAAGGCGCCCAGGATGACGAAATGCCGCGCGGCCGTGAGGTCGGTGGGGCGGGCGCGGTCATAGGCGGCCTCCACCAGGGCACGGGCGCGGTTGGGGTCGTGCCGCTCGGCCAGGCAATAGGTGAGGATGGCGCGCAGATCGGCCACCTCCAGCGTCCAGAGCGGGCCCATGCGCTCGGCCAGCACCACGAAGCGCGCCTCGGCGGCCGCCTCGGGGTCGGCCAGGATGCCCTCGGCGAGGCCGAGCTGCACACGCTGGATGCCGGTGGCGCGGCCGGTCTCGCGCACGAGGCTCAACAGGTCCGTCACGTCGTAGAGGGTGCCGCCGGACGCCGCCTGTCCGGAGGGGGGTGGCGGCGCGCCGGTGGTGCGGCGCGCGAGCTGCCAATGGCGCCGGTCGGGCTGGGCCGCCCAGCAGGCCAGCGCCGCCTCGCGCGCCAGCAGGTGCTCATGCGCGGCCAGCGCCGCCTCGGCCAGGGCGCGGCGGGCCTCGCGGTCCTCGGGCGCGGCCTCGGCGGCGCGCTGGGCGGCGGCGAGCGCCTCGCGCTCCACCACCCGCGCCATGGGGGCGGGGCGGAACAGGCCGCGCGGCGCATCGGACTCCGGCTCGGGGCGCAGCGCGCGCAGTTCCTGGGCGGCGTGGTTGACGGGGGCGAGACGGGCCGAGAGGTCATAGGCCTCCGTCGCCTCCACGAGGCGCCCTTGCAGCTTCAGCACATGGCCGAGATGCAGCGGCGCGTCATGGTCCTCGGGGCGCAGCCGCATGGCCTCCCGATAGGCGGCCTCGGCGCGGGCATGCTCGCCGCCCTCCTTCTCGGCATGGCCGAGCTGGACCCAGACGGGGGCATCCTGCGGCCTGTCCTGGAGATAGCGGCGGTAGCGTTGCGCGGCCTGTGTCCAGCGCCCGGCGTCACGCGCCGCGTCAGCCTCGCGCAGGGCCCGAAGGGCCGGGCGCAGGCGCCAGCGCCGCAAGGCGCGGGCGATCACGCCCGCATCACCCGCGATGAACCAATTGACTCCGGTTGCACGGCGTTTGGCTCATGCATGTTCCGCTTCACCTCCGGCTGCCCCCTGCATTCCAGCGCAGGGCGCGGCCGTCAAGGCTTTGCGCGTGATCCCGGCACGCGGAATCGCCGGAATGGCGAATTACGCGCGATGCAAAGTTACGCCCGGTTGTTCACCGTCGCTTCATAATCCTTCATCAGCGTCTCGGTGATGCGGCCCGGCGTGAAGTCCTGCGCGCCGATGCGGCGGATGGGCGTGACCTCGGCCGCCGTGCCGGCCAGGAAGGCCTCGGTGGCGCGGGGCAGTTCCTCGGGCTTGATCACCCGCTCCACCACCTTCATCTGCCGCTTGTGCGCGAGGCCCATGACGGTGCGCCGCGTGATGCCGTCCAGGAAGCAGGTGGGGGTGGGCGTGTGGATCTCGCCGTCGAAGACGAAGAAGGCGTTGGCGCCGGTCGCCTCGGCCACGTCGCCCTTCCAGTCGAGCATCATGGCGTCATCCGCGCCCTCATCCATGGCGGCGTGCTTGCTCATGGTGCCGATCATGTAGAGGCCGGTGGCCTTGGAGGCGGTGGGCGCGGTTTCGGGGTGGGGGCGGCGCCACTTGGCCCAGGCCAGGTTCACGCCCTTCATCCGCTGCTCCACGCCGAAATAGGCGCCCCATTCCCAGACGGCGATGGCCATGTGGACCTTCGTGTTCTGCGCGGCCACGCCCATCTCCTCCGCGCCGCGCCAGGCGATGGGGCGGACATAGGCGTTGGTGAGGCCGTTCTTCGCCACGGTCTCCTGGCAGGCGGCGTCGATCTGCTCCACGCTCCAGGGAATCTCGAAGCCCAGGATGCGGCCGGAATTGATCAGGCGTTCGCTGTGCTCGCGCAGCTTGAAGATCTGGCCATTATAGGCGCGCTCGCCCTCGAAGACGGCGGAGGCATAGTGCAGCCCGTGCGTCAGGACGTGCAGCTTGGCGTCCCGCCAGGGGCGGAACTCGCCATTCCACCAGATGAAGCCGTCACGGTCGTCATAGGGAACCAGGGCCACGGGCGTCTCTCCACCGCTTGTCTGCACATTGCGCTTGCGCCGTGGAGGATGTTCGGAAAGGAATGCCCGGACACCTTGCGGCGCAGCATCATTGCGTGATGCCCCTTGCTTCTAGAATGTCCGGAAAAAATGTGTCAATGAACCTGACCGAAAAGAGGAACATGGCAGCCATGCCGGACCGCCCGCCCAGCCTGCACCAGGAGATGATGCGCCCGGACAGCGCGCCGGCGCGCAGCCTGCTGTTTCTGCGCGAGGAGGAACTCCGCCTCGCCCAGGACCTGCTCTATTTCGGCTATCGCGACTTCACCGCGGGGGCGGACCGCATCCTGGCGCAGCTCGACATGGGGCGCGCGCATCATCGCGTGCTGCATTTCGTGGGGCGCGCGCCGGGGATGAAGGTGGGCGAGCTGCTGGCCATCCTCTCCATCACCAAGCAATCCCTGGGGCGCGTGCTGCAACCGCTCATTGACCAGGGCTATGTCCACCAGGCGCCGGGGCTGAAGGACAAGCGTCAGCGCCTGCTGCGCCTCACACCCCAGGGCGAGGCGCTGGAACGCCGCCTCTTCGACGCCCAGCGCGAATGGGTGCTGCGCGCCTACCGCGAAGCCGGGCCCGAGGCGGTGGAGGGCTTCCGCCGCGTCATGCGCGGGCTGATGGGCCCCGAGGCCCGCACCCAGTTCGAGGAGCTGGAACGCGCCGCCGCCCCCGGCCGCACCACGCCGGCCTTCGCCCCCGCCCCCAATACGCCCCCCTTGGCCGCCCGCCGGAGCGCCTGACGCCATGGCCGAGCCCGCCGCCGACATCCTGGTCGTGGACGATGACGCCAGGCTGCGCGCCCTGCTGCAGCGCTTCCTGGCCGAGCAGGGCCACCGCGTGGCCGGTGCCGCCGATGCCGCCGCCGCGCGCGCCGCGCTCGCCAGCATGGAGTTCGACCTGCTGGTCGTGGACGTGATGATGCCGGGCGAGACGGGCCTCGAATTCGTCGAGGCCCTGCGCCGCGAGGGCAGCGACACGCCGGTGCTGATGCTGACCGCCCGGGGCGACCCCGATGACCGCGTGGCGGGCTTCGAGCACGGCGCCGACGACTACCTCGCCAAGCCCTTCGACCCGCGCGAACTGGCGCTGCGCATCCGCACCATCCTGCGCCGCGCCCAGCCCGCGGCCCCGGCCGCCGCCCCCTTGGGCCTCGTGCAGCTCGGCGATCGCTGGTTCGACGCGGAGCGCGCGGAGCTCCGCACGCCCGAGGGCGTCCAGCGCCTGACGGGCGGCGAGACGGCGCTGCTGACGGCGCTCGCCCGCCGCGCGGGCGAGGTGCTCTCGCGCGAGGACATCGCCGCCGCGCTGGGCACGCCCGATGCCGGCGAGCGCAGCGTGGACGTGCAGGTGACGCGCCTGCGCCGCAAGATCGAGGCCGACCCGCGCGAGCCGCGCTTCCTGCACACCATCCGCCACCGCGGCTACGTCCTCCGGCCCGGGCCGTGAGCGTGAGCCGGCCCGCGCGCGCCACCTGGCTCGCCACGCTGCTGCGGCCGGACAAGTCGCTGGCCAGGCGGCTTTCGGCGGTGCTGCCACGGGGCCTGCTCGCGCGCGTGCTGCTGATCCTGCTGCTGCCGCTGGTGGTGCTGCAGGGGGTGGCCCTGCAGCTCTTCTACGGCGGGCACCTGGACGTGATCTCGCGCCGCCTCACCTCGGGCCTCGCGGGCGATGTGGGCTTCGTCTCGGTGATGGTCGAGGCCGCCTCGCCCGAGACGCGGCCCTTCGTGATGCGCGAGGCGCAGTGGCGGCTGGGCCTCGCCCTCAGCTTCGAGCCGGACGCCGCCCTCGGCCCCATCCCCCACCGCCCCGCCTGGATGCGCCTGCTGCCTCTGGAGAGCGACCTGCGAAGCGCGCTGAGCGAACGCCTGGCGCTGCCCTTCGACGTGGACTGGCACAGCGACCCCAATGTCATCATCATCCGCGCGCAGCTCGATGACGGGGTGCTGACCTTCGAGGCCTCGCGCCGGCGGCTGATCACCACCACCCTCTATGTCTTCGTCATCTGGCTGGTGGGCTCGGCCGTGCTGCTGGCGGTGGTGGCGGTGCTGTTCATGAAGAACCAGGTGCGCGCGATCCGCCGGCTGGCCGAGGCCTCGGAGACCTTCGGCCTCGGCCGCGACAACGGCCCCATCAAGCCCGAGGGGGCGCGCGAGGTGCGCCAGGCCGCGGTCGCCTTCAACGCCATGCGCGAACGCATCCTGCGCTTCGTGAACCAGCGCACCGAGATGCTGGCGGGCATCAGCCACGACCTGCGCACGCCACTCACGCGGATGCGCCTCGAACTCACCATGCTGCCCCGCACGCCGGAGACGGAGGCCGACATCGCGGCCCTGACGCAGGATGTCGAGGAAATGGAGCGGATGGTGGAGGCCTATCTCGCCTTCGCCCGCGGCGAGGGGACGGAGGCGGCGCGCTCGGCCGACCTCGTCGCCATCGTGAGCGAGGCCGCCGCCAAGGCCCGCCGCAGCGGCGCCACGGTGGAGCTGGAGATGCCCGAAAGCCTGCCGCTGAGGCTGCGCAGCGACGCCATGGCCCGCGCCCTGGGCAACCTGCTGGACAATGCGCGGCGCCACGCGCGCCGCATCGCGGTGACGGTGCGCCCGCCCGCCAGCGCCGAGCGCGGCTGGGCGGAGGTGCTGGTGGATGATGACGGCCCGGGCATCCCGGCCGCGCAGCGCGCCGAGGCCTTCAAGCCCTTCACCAGCGGTTCGGCCACGGGCACGGGGCTCGGGCTGGCCATCGCGCGCGACGTGGTGCGCGCCCATGGCGGCGAGATCGCGCTGGAGGAGAGCCCGATGGGCGGGCTGAGGGCGCGAATGCGGCTGCCGGTCTAGGAATTTTGCGCGGCTGATTCACGCCTTCGGTGATGCCACCGAAGCCGATCAGACGCTGCCGATCACATCCACGCCCATCCAGGGCCGCAGCACCTCCGGCACGCGGATGGAGCCATCGGGCTGCTGGTGCGTCTCCATCACCGCGATCAGCGCGCGGCCCACGGCCACGCCGCTGCCGTTCAGCGTGTGCAGGAACAGGTTTTCCTTGCCGCGCTTGAAGCGCGCCTTCATGCGCCGGGCCTGGAAATCCCGGCAGTTGGAGCAGGAGGAAATCTCGCGCCAGGCGCGCTGCCCGGGCAGCCAGACCTCCAGGTCATAGGTGCGGGCGGCGCCGAAGCCCGTATCCCCGGCGCAGAGGATGATGCGGCGCCAGGTCAGGCCGAGTTCGGTCAGGATGGCCTCGGCGCAGCGCGTCATGCGCTCATGCTCTTCGGCGCTGTCCTCGGGGCGGGTGATAGAGACCATCTCCACCTTGGGAAACTGGTGCTGGCGCAGCATGCCGCGCGTGTCGCGGCCGGCGCTGCCGGCCTCGCTGCGGAAGCAGGGGGTCAGCGCCGTGTAGCGCAGCGGTTGTTCGGGCTCGGGGATGATCTGGTCGGCGACGAGGTTGGTCAGCGGCACTTCCGCCGTCGGGATCAGGTAGTGGTCGCCGGCGCGGAACAGGTCTTCCTCGAATTTGGGCAATTGCCCCGTGCCGTAGAGCGCGGGCGCCTGCACGAGCAGCGGCGGATTCACCTCGGTGTAGCCGTGCCGGTCCGTGTGCACGCCCAGCATCCACTGGCCCAGCGCGCGCTCGAGCCGCGCCAGCGCCCCCTTCAGCACCACGAAGCGGCTGCCCGAAAGGCGGGCGGCGGTGGCGAAGTCCATGAGGCCCAGCGCCTCGCCCAGCTCGAAATGCTGTTTGGCGTCCGGGATTTGGGCGGGTTCGCCATGCTGGTGCAGGACGACGTTGGCGCTCTCGTCGGCGCCGTCCGGCACCTCGGGGTCGAGCGTGTTGGGCAGCACCGCCAGTGCCTCGGAAAGCGCGGCCTCACGCGCGGCGGGATCGGCAGCGGCGGCCTCGGCCAGGGCGGCCGCGACCTCGGCCTTGAGGCGCTCGGCCTCTGCCGTGTCACCGCGCTTCATGGCCGCGCCGATCTCGCGCGAGAGGGCATTGCGCCTGGCCTGGGCGCCCTCACCCAGGGCAATCGCCGCGCGCCGCGCCTCGTCCAACGCCAGCAGCGCGGCCGATTGCGGCGGCAGGCCGCGCCGCGCCAAGGCCGCGTCGAAGCCCGCCGGGTCCGTCCGGACCGTCTTGATGTCATGCATGGGTCAGGCGTTCCGGAAAATCAGTCGGGATCGAGCTTCGCGGGCTTGGGCGCCATCCAGGCCGCCAGCAGGATCGAGACCTCGTAGAGCAGGATCAGCGGCAGGGCGAGGCCGACCTGGCTGATGATGTCCGGGGGCGTGATCACGGCCGCCACCACGAACATGCCCACGATGGCATAGCGTCGCCCCTTGCGGAGCGAATCCACGCTCAAGATGCCCACCTTGCACAGCAGCACCAGCAGGATGGGCAGCTGAAAGGCGAGCCCGAAGGCCAGGATCATGTGCATGACCAGCGAGAGGTATTCGCTGACCTTCGCCTCCAGCTGGATGGCGACGGTGCCGGCCCCGGCCGGCGTCTCGAAGCTGATGAAGAAGTGCCAGGCCAGCGGGAAGATGAAGTAGTAAACGAGCGCCGCACCGGCCACGAACAGCACGGGCGAGGCCAGCAGGAAGGGCATAATCGTCCGCTTCTCGGAGCGGTAGAGGCCGGGCGCGATGAACAGCCAGAGCTGCGTGGCCCACATCGGGAAGCTGAAGAAGACCGCGCCGAAGAAGGCCACCTTCAGGTAGGTGAAGAAGGCTTCATAAAGGGCGGTGAAGATCATCCGCCGGTCGCCGGCGCCGGCGCCCTGGGCCATCAGGATGTCGGCCAGCGGGCGGGCCAGGAAGCCGTAGATCTGTGCGCTGTAGTAGTAGCACAGGATGAACATCACGATGAAAGTGCCCACCGACCAGAGCAGGCGCGCGCGCAGCTCCATCAGGTGTTCCATCAGCGACATGGGCTTGTCGTTGATGGGATCGTCCTTGGTGATGTCCGACACGGCGGGGCCTCAGGCGGTCTTGGCCGGCACGGGGGCCGGCGCGGGGGCTTCGGTGGCGGCGTTTTCGATGCGCGGCGCTTCGGCGGGCGGGATTTCGGCGGGCGCCTCGGCCACCGGCGCCACCACGGGCGCGGGCTCCGTCGCCACAACGTGCGCGGGCGGTGTCGCCACAACGGGCGCGGGCGGCGGCGGGGGCGGCGCCATGTTCAGCGGCGCGGGGGTGGAGGGCGGCAGGAAGGCCGGCACCTCGGGCTTGGGCGGCTCCGGCGGCGGCTTGTAGGGCGCCATCGTCTGCGGCGGGATCATGGCCGGCGCGTCGGGCGTGTCGCGGGCCGTGGGCGGCGGCGTCCAGGCGGGCGTGCTGGCCGTGGTGGTGGAGCCCGAGAGCGGGTCCTCGTTGAAGGTCCGCGTCAGCGTCCCGTCCTCGTCCACCGCCTTCTGGATATGGCCCTTCAGGTCGAAGCTGCGGATTTCGTTGATGGCGCCCTTCACATCCGCGATCTGGTCGCGCACGCCCTCGAGCTTGGCTTCGCGCACCAGCTCATCGGCCTGCTGCTGGAAGGCCGCCAATTGCCGCTTCGCCTTCTTGATGCCGTCCGCCATGCCGCGGATGGCGCCCGGAAGCTGCGTGGGCCCGATGACCACCACCGCGACGATGATGATCAGCAGGATCTCTGTCCAGGCGAGGTTGAACATCAAGTCCTCTGCTTAGCCCTCAAGGGGGCCATCGATACCAGCCGGGCCGCGCCGCGCCAATGCGGCAGGCTTACTACTTAGTCGCGCCAGCGCCCGCTTGCACCCCGCCCCCCGGATTCGGATCATGAGGTTTCGGAAGGAAAGGCGAAGGCGCGCTCGGGGTCCAGCGCCACCCCCACCCGGTCCCCGCGCGAGAGGCGCGCCCCGGGGGGCAGCCGGGCATGGAGGTGCAGCACGCCCCCTCCCCGTCCGCCACCGCCATATGGACCAGGGTGGTGGCGCCGAGCAGCCGGCAGGCCTGCACCTCGGCCAGCGCGCTGCCCGTGCTGCCGGCCTCCATCACGCGCAGCCCCTCCGGGCGCAGCAGCAATTCGGCGGGCGCGCCCTCGGGCAGGCCGCGGGCGGGGGCGGCGCCGATGACCGTCTCGGCGGCCCCCTGGCGGATGCGGGCGGGCAGGCGGTTCACCTCGCCCAGGAAGGTGGCGACGAAGGGGGTGGCGGGGTGGAGGTAGAGCTGTTCGGGCGTGCCGAGCTGCACCACCCGTCCCTCGCGCATCAGGGCGATGCGGTCGGCCATGAACATGGCCTCCTCCGCGTCATGGGTCACGATCAGGGCGGGAATGCCGGCCTGCTGCAGCACATGCAGGGTGTCGTCGCGCACCTGTTCGCGCAACCTTGCGTCCAGGCTCGCGAAGGCCTCGTCCAGCAGCAGGGCCTCGGGGCGCGGGGCCAGGGCGCGGGCCAGCGCCACGCGCTGCTGCTGCCCGCCCGAGAGCTGGTGCGGCCAGGATTGGGCATAGGCCTCGAGCCCCACGCGCGCCAGGGCCTCGGCCACGCGCCAGCCGCGATCCCCGCGCGGGATGCGGCGCAGGCCGAAGGCCACGTTGTCGGCGACGGTCAAATGGGGGAACAGCGCGTAGTCCTGGAAGACGAAGCCCACATGGCGCGCCTCGGGCGGCACATCCTCGCCCGGCGCGGCCAGCACGCGGCCACCCAGCGAAATGCGCCCCTGCTGGAGTGGTTCCAACCCCGCCACCAGCCGCAGCAGCGTGGTCTTGCCATCGCCCGAGGGGCCCAGCAGGCAGACGATCTCGCCCGCCGCCACCTCCAGGCTCACCCCGCGCAGGACCTGCTTGGGGCCATAGGCGTGGTGGATGTCGTCCAGCCGGAGGCTCATGCGGGGGCGGGATGGGCGGGCATGCGGGCCTTGTGGCGGGGCGGGCCGCGCCTGTCCATGCCGGGCCGCGTCACGCCGCCCGCTGCACGCCCCCATCGGGCACCAAAGGCGGTGCGCCGTCGCGCGGGCCCACCGCCAGGTCGCCCGAGACGAGTTCCTCCCGCCGGGGCAGGTCGTTCAGGGATTTCAGGCCGAACTGGTCCAGGAAATGCTTCGTGGTGCCCCAGAGCGTGGGGCGGCCGGGGCTCTCCCGCCGCCCGCGGGGTGTCACGAGGTCCGCCTCCAGCAGCGCGTCCAGCGTGGTCTGGGAGAGGGTGGCGCCGCGGATTTCCTCGATCTCGGCGCGGGTCACGGGCTGGTGGTAGGCGATGATGGACAGCGCCTCCATGGCCGCGCGCGGCAGGCGGCGCGGCACCTCCACCACGCGGGTGATGGCCGGCGCCAGATCGAGCGCGGTGCGGAAGGCGAAGCCGCCGGCCACCTCCACCAGCTCCACCGCCGCCCCCGCCGTGCGGGCGGCGAGTGCCGTCATCACGGTGGCGGCCTCCACCCCCTCGGGCAGGGCGGACTGGATGCGCGGGAGCGGCACGGGCTTGTCCGAGGCGAAGACCAGCGCCTCCGCGACCCGCAGGGCGCGGGTGAAATCCGGGTGGGTGTCGTGTTCAGGCGACATGCGGCAGCTCCCCCTCGCCTTTTCGCAGATGGATGGGTCCAAAGACGGTGTCCTGTCGCAGCTCCACCGCGCCGCCCCGCGCCGCCTCCAGCGCCGCCACCAGCGTGCTGGCCATGGCGGCGCGACGATCGAGCGGCGAAAGCATGTCGGGCGGCAGGAACTGGCCGAGCGTGGACCAGCCCGTGCCGGCCTCGCCCAGCAGGGCGCGCAGCCGGCCCAGCGCCTCGGCCACGGACCACAGCTTGCGCGGGCGCGGCGTGAAGGGGCGCGAGGCGACGGCGCGGCGGCGGGCGGCGGCATAGGCGCGCAACAGGGTGGTCAGGTCCGTCACCAGCCCGGTGCGGTCCTCGACGCGCAGCGATTCCGGGGCGCCGCGGGCGAAGGTCTCGCGCCCGAGCTGGGCGCGGCGGCCCAGCCATTCGGCGGCGGCGCGCATGCGGTCCAGCTCGGCCAGGCGCTCGGTGAGGCGGGCGGCGGCGAGCAGGGGGTCTTCCTCATCGGGGCCCCGCTCCTCCTCGGGCAGCAGCAGGCGGGATTTCAGCCAGGCGAGCCAGGCGGCCATGACCAGCCAGTCCGCCGCCAGCTCGATCCGCACCCGCGCGCCTTCGATCACGGCGAGATACTGGTCCACCAGCGAAAGGATGGAGATGGAGCGGATGTCCACCTTCTGCGCCCGCGCCAGCTCCAGCAGCACGTCGAGCGGGCCTTGGAAGCCCTCGATGTCCAGCAGCAGCGCGTCAGGGGCGGCGCTGTCGCTCACAGCCGGCCATTCCCCGTCAGCCACACCACGAAGTTGAAGACGGGGCGGACGATCTCGAAGAGGAACCAGTCCATCGGCCGGAAGGCGGGGATGGCCATGGGCAGCAGGAAGAGCACGCCCAGCACCAGGAACAGCCCCGCATGCTCCAGCCGCGCATAGGCCATGGCGGCGCGGTAGGGCAGCAGCCCCACCGCGATGCGCCCGCCATCAAGTGGCGGCACGGGAATGAGGTTGAACAGGCCGAGCACGAGGTTCACCAGGATCGCGAAGCTGACGAAGCGATAGACCCAGGCGAGCGATTCGGCCGAGAGAAACGCGTCCCCCGCCACCGCCACATGGATCAACAGCCCCGCCAGCACGGCGAGCGCGAAGTTCATGGCCGGCCCGGCGATGGCCACCCACATCATCCCCACGCGCGGATTGGCGAAGTTGCGGACATCCACCGGCACGGGCTTGGCCCAGCCGAACATCATCTGCACGCCGCCCGTGGCCATGAGCTGCGACACCAGCAGGATGCCCGGCACCAGCACCGTGCCCACCGGGTCCACATGGCGGATGGGGTTGAAGGACAGCCGGCCCAGCAGCGCCGCCGTGGGGTCGCCCAGGGCGCGGGCGGCCCAGCCATGCGCGACCTCGTGGAAGGTGATGGCGATGATGGTGGCCAGCACCACCGCCGTCACATCGGGGAACCAGTCGGGCATCATGCGGCGGCCGTCACCGGGCAGGCGTCCAGCACGGCGGCACTTTCCGCCAGCACGCCCGAGCAATGCAGCACCGCGTCGCACCCCGCCGCCAGCGCCTGTGCGGCGAGCGCGCCGGGCGTGCCGTCCAGCGCCTTCATGGCGAGATCATCGGAAATCAGGAATCCCGTGAAGCCGATCTCGCCGCGGATCACCTCGGCGATCACGCGGGGGGAGAGGGTGGCGCAGCGCTCGGAATCGAGTGCCGGGTAGAGGATATGCGCGGTCATCGCCCAGAGATCGGGGGCCGCCAGGGCGCGGAAAGGGGCGAAGTCGGCGGCCAGCGTCGCGCGGTCCGCCTCCACCACCGGCAGGGCCAGGTGGCTGTCCAGCGTGGCGCGGCCATGGCCGGGGATGTGCTTCAGCACGGGCATGACGCCGCCGGCGCGCAGCCCCGCGATCCAGGCGGCGCCGAGGCGCGCGACCTCCTCCGGCGCGGCGGAAAAGGCGCGGTCCCCGATCACGTCATGGGCGCCGGGCAGGCGCAGATCGAGGCAGGGCGCGCAGACCACGTCCAGCCCTTCGGCCAGGCACATGCGCGCCAGGGCCTCGGCATTGGCGCGGGCGGCCTCGGCGGGGCCGTGTTCGAAGGTGGCGGGCGGCGGGAATTCCGGCCAATGCGGCGCGCGCAGCCGGGCCACGCGCCCGCCCTCCTGGTCCACCAGGATGGGCGTTCCGGCCCCCAGGATGTCACGGATGGCGGCGGTGAGCGCCCGCAGCTGCGCGGGGTCCACGACATTGCGGCGGAACAGGATGACGCCGAGCGGGAGTTCCGCCCGCAGCAGCGCCACCTCCTCCCCCGTCAGGCTGGGGCCCGCCAGCCCGATGATGGCGGGCTTGCGGCCCCCTGCCCTCAACTGCCCAGCACCGCGCAATTGCCGCCGCTGGCACGCACCCGTTCGCACAGGGCCTGGGCCGCGTCACGGTCGGGCACCCCGCCCACGCGCAGGCGCCAGAAGGTGGGCCGCCCGTCGCGGTCGAAGCGGACCACGTTGGGGCTGAAGGGGGCGAGTTCCGGCACGCGGCCGCGCAGGCGGTTCCATTCGGCCATGGCGCCCTCCTCGCTCGGCAGGGCGCCGAGCTGGACCTGCACCCCTCCGGCCACCGGGCGCGGCGCGGCGGCGGGTGTGGGCGCGGGCGCCGCGATGGGCGGGGCCGCGGGCTGTGCCGTGATGGCCGGCTGCAGGCCCGACCCGCCGGGCGCGGCGGCCGGCGGCAGCGGCGTGGGCGGCGGCACGGCCGCCTGGCGCCAGCCATCGGGCAGCGGACGTTCGGGGCCGGGGGCGAGACGTGCCTCGCCCACCCGCTCCGGCCTGGCGCCGGGGCGTTCGAAGATGGTCTCGGAAGGCCGTGGGGCCGGTGCCGCCACGAAATTCTCCGGGCGCACGCGGAAGGGCCGGTCATCGGCCTCGATCAGCGGCACCCCGTTGGGCGAGAGCGCGTTGCTCCCCCACAGGAGCAGCACGCCCAGCGCGCCGACCCCGATCAGGCCGCCCCCCAGCAGCCAGACCAAGGGCGGGATCCCCCATCCCGCCCGCGCCCTCTCCGGCGGGCGAACCCGCCAGGAGGGCAATGTCGTGTCACTCATCGCATCTCCTCGACCGGCGCGACCCCCATCACGCCGAGCCCGGACCTGATCACCGCGGCCGTCGCGGCCACCAGGGCCAGGCGCGCCCGTGTCCCCTCGGGGTCGCCTTCCTGGATGAATCGCAGGGAAGAATCTTCCCTGCCCTTGTTCCACAATAGATGAAAATCACCCGCGAGGTCATTCAGAAAAAACGCAACCCGGTGCGGTTCGCGCGCGGCGGCGGCGGCCTCCACCACGCGCGGCCAGCCGGCCATGCGGCGGATGAGCGCCAGTTCCGCCGGGTCGGTCAGCGCGTCGAGCGGCGCAGCGGCCAGATCAGCGGGTTCCCCCGCCGCCCGCAGCACCGAGCGGCAGCGCGCATGGGCGTACTGGACATAGAAGACCGGGTTGTCGCGCGATTGCTGCACCACGAGGTCCAGGTCGAACTCCATCTGCGCGTCCGCCTTGCGCGTCAGCATGGTGAAGCGCACGGCGTCGCGGCCCACCTCGTCGATCAGGTCGCGCAGGGTGACATAGGTGCCGGCGCGCTTGGACATGCGCACCGGCTGACCGTCCTTCACCACATGGACGATCTGGGCCAGCACCACGTCCAGGCTCACGCGCCGGTCGGACAGCGCGGCCACCGCCGCCTGCATCCGCTTCACATAGCCGCCATGGTCCGCGCCCCAGACATGGACCAGCGCGTCGAAGCCGCGCTCGATCTTGCCCAGGTGGTTCGCGATGTCATTGGCGAAATAGGTGCCCGAGCCGTCGGATTTGCGGAGCGCCCGGTCCACCTCGTCGCCGAACTGGGTGGCGCGGAAGAGGGTCTGTTCGCGCGGTTCCCAGTCGTCCGGGGTCTTGCCCTTGGGGGGTTCCAGCACGCCGCGATAGATCAGGCCCTGGGCGTTCAACAGCGCCTCGGCGGCGTCGAGCTTGCCCTCGGCCACCATCGCGGCCTCGCTGATGAAGATGTCGTGCTGGACGCCGAGCGCCGCAAGGTCGTCGCGGATCATGTCCATCATCATGGCGACGGTGGTTTCGCGCACCGTGGCGAACCAGCGGTCGGGGCCGGCCAGGCCCGGGCCATGGGCGGTGCCGATTTCGGCGAGCGCGTCGCCATGGTGCCGCGCCAGCGCCTCGCCCACCGGCACCAGGTATTCGCCGCGATATTGCAGCCCGCCGGGGATGAGCTGGGCATACTCATCCTCGGTCAGCGTGGTGCCGAGCGCCTGGAGGTAGCGCCAATAGGCGGCATAGGCCAAGGCCTGCACCTGCGCGCCGGCGTCGTTGATGTAATACTCCCGCGTGACCTCATGGCCCGCCTTGGCCAGCAGCGCCGCCAGCGCATCGCCCACCACGGCCCCACGGCAATGGCCCACATGCATGGGGCCCGTGGGGTTGGCCGAGACATATTCCACATTGATCCGGCCCGGACGCGGCGCGCCCTGGCCATAGGTTTCGCCCGCCGCCAGGATCACGCCGAGCTGGGCGCGGATGAAACCCTCATCCAGGCGGATGTTCACGAAGCCGGGGCCCGCGGGGCTGGCCTCCGTGACCTCGGGCAGCGCCGTGAGCTTCTCGGCCAGGGCGGCCGCCAGCTTGGGCGGCGCCTGCTTCGCCGCCTTGCCCACCACCAGCGCCGCATTGGTCGCCATGTCGCCATGCGCGGCCTCGCGCGGGGGTTCGACGGTGACGCGGGCGAAGGCCTCCTCCGGCAGCTCGGGCAGCAGGGCGCTGAGCGCCTCCACGATGCGGGAGCGCAGATGGGCGAAGATGTCGGCGGGGGCGGGGGGCAGGCTCATGGGCGGGTTGTGCGGCGCGGGGGGGCGTTTCGGCAAGGGGTGCCCCTGCGTCGCGCATGGCCTAAACTCCGGCCCGGACCATCACCCGGACGGGATTTCATGAGCAACGCACGGCAATTGCTGGAAGAGCGCTTCGCGCGCGGCGAAATCTCCGCCGCCGAATACCAGGAACGGCTTTCGGTGCTGAACAACCTCTCGGGTGGCCAGGTGCCGCCGCATCGGGTGGTGGGCTTCGGCCAGGCCATCGCGCTGGCGCTGAAGAACTATGTGAATTTCAGCGGGCGGTCGTCGCGCGCCGCGCATTGGTATTTCGTGCTGGCGACGGTGCTGCTCGGCATGGTCACCGGCACGATCGACGGCAACAATTACGGCTATTACTGGGGCGCGCCGCAGCCGGTCAGCAACGTGACCTCGCTGCTGCTGATCCTGCCCTCGCTCGGCCTCGCGGTGCGGCGGCTGCATGATGTGAACCGCTCCGGCTGGTGGCTGCTGCTGATCCCGACCGTGATCGGCATCCTCCCGCTGCTGTTCTGGCTGTGCCAGCAGGGCGACCGGTTCACGAACCGCTATGGGGATGATGTGGAGGCGGGGCGTTAGAATAGTTGGGGCGGCCGATGCACGCCCCCGGCTGCGCCGGGGGCGATCGGACGCTTCGCCGCGCGGCCGATTCACGCCCCCGGCTGCGCCGGGGACGATCGGACGCTTCGCCACGCGGCCGATTCACGCCCCGGCTGCGCCGGGGCGATCGGACGCTTCGCCACGCGGCCGATTCACGCCCCGGCTGCGCCGGGGCGATCGGACGCGGCCTACCCCCCCACATGCGGGTCCGTCAGCCGCCGGTATTCCTCCAGCGCGAAACGGTCGGTCATGCCGGCGATGTAGTCGCCCACCGTCTCGGCCGCCTGGGGGCTGCCGGCCTCGCCCGCGCGGGCGCGCCATTCATCGGGCAGCATCTGCGGCCCGCCGTGCAGAAGCTGGAACAGGATCTGCACCACCCGCTTGGACTTCTGTGAGGCCCGGTTCACCCGGAAATGGCGATACATCCGCTCGAACAGGAATTCGCGCATCTCGGCATTGGCCCCGCGCATCGCCGCGCCGAAGGCCACCACGGGCTGCGGCGCGGCGCGGATGGCCTCCACATTGGCGGGTGAGAGGGTGGCCAGCCGCCGCTCCGTCTCCTCCGCCACGTCGCGGATCATGGCGGCGATGACGCGGCGGACCATCTCGGGCGCCGCGCGGTCGGCGGGCAGATCGGGGTGGGCGGCGCGGGCCTCGGCCAGGGCCTGGCGCGGCAGGGCCATGGCGGCCACCTCCTCCACGGTGAAGAGGCCCGCGCGCAGGCCATCCTCCAGGTCATGGTTGTTGTAGGCGATGTCGTCCGCCAGAGCGGCCACCTGCGCCTCCGCGCTCGCATGGGTGCCGAGTTCCAGGTCCTGCACGGCGTTGTAGCGCGCCAGGTAGGGCGCCGGCCGCCGCACCGGGCCATTGTGCTTGGCCAGCCCCTCCAGCGTCTCCCAGGAGAGGTTCAGCCCGTCGAAGCCGGCATAGCGGCGTTCGAGCTGCGTCACGTGCTTCAGGCTCTGCGCATTGTGGTCGAAGCCGCCATGGCTGCGCATGAGGCCGTCCAGCGCCTCCTCCCCCGCATGGCCGAAGGGGGGTGGCCGAGGTCATGCGCCAGGGCCAGCGCCTCGGCCAGGTCCTCGTCCAGGCGCAGGCGGCGGGCCAGGCTGCGGGCGATCTGCGCGACCTCGATGGAATGGGTCAGCCGGGTGCGGAAATGGTCGCCCTCATGGAAGACGAAGACCTGCGTCTTGTATTGCAGCCGGCGGAAGGCGCGGGAATGGATGATGCGGTCGCGGTCGCGCTGCCAGGGGGTGCGGCTCTGGTCCTCCGGCTCGGCGTGCAGGCGGCCGCGGGTGGTCCGCACGGCATAGGGGGCCTTGGGGGTGGAGGTGGGGGCATCCAGCATCGCGCCTGCCTATCAGCCGGGGGGCGGTGGTGGAAATCCTTTGTCGGCATGCCTAGATTGAGGATCAAGGAGATCACCATGCCCGACGGCAGCTTCACCATGACCCCCCGCGCCGCCGAGGAAATCCGCGCCATCGCGGAACGCGAGGGGCGGCCGGGCGCGGGGCTGCGGCTGACCGTCTCGGCCGGCGGCTGCTCGGGCCTGCAATATGGCTTCGCGCTGGAAGACATCCGCCAGGATGACGATGTGATGGTCGAGGTGGAGGGCGTGACGCTCTTCGTGGACGAGGTCTCGCTCGACTTCGTGCGCGGGGCCGAGCTGGACTGGCACGAGGCGCTGATCGGCGCGCATTTCGTGGTGCGGAACCCGCAGGCCGTCAGCGGCTGCGGCTGCGGGACGAGCTTCGCCGTCGCCTGAGGGGCTTGCGCCCGGCGCCGGGGCGGGGAACATCGCGCCCATGCGCCTCGCCACCTTCAATGTGAACTCCATCCGCCGGCGCGTGCCGCATCTGCGCCGCTTCCTGGACCGGCATGGGCCCGACGTGGTCTTCCTCCAGGAAACCAAGTGCAAGACCGAGGAATTCCCCGGGCTGGAATTCGAGGGCAGCGGCTACAGCCTGCATGCCGTCGGCCAGCATGGCGGGCGCAACGGGGTGGCGGTGCTGTCGCGCCTGCCCTTCACACTCCTGGCCGAGTCGCTGCCCGGCGAGGATGAGGATGGCCATGCGCGCTTCCTGGCGGTGGAGGTGGCCGGCATGGTGGCGGCGGGCATCTACCTGCCCAATGGCAATTCGGGCGGCGCCGAGGGCATGGCCTATAAGTGGCGCTGGATGGACCGTCTCCGGGTCTGGGCGGCGGCGCAGCTCGACGCCTTCCGCCCGCTGGCCATCCTGGGCGACTACAATGTCTGCCCGACCCAAGCCGACCTGGCGCCGGGCGCCCTGCCCCCCACCGACGCCCTGGTCCACCCCGAGAGCCGCGCGCGCTGGCGGGCGCTGACGCATCTGGGCCTGACGGATGCGGTGCTGGCGCTGCACCCGGACCATGCGCCCTTCACCTATTGGGATTACGGCTCGGCCTTCGAGCAGAACCGCGGGCTGCGGATCGACCACGCGCTGCTGAGCGCGGAGCTGGCCGAAAGGCTGGTGGCGTGTGGCGTGGATACGGAGGCGCGGGCGGAGGAAAGCCCGAGTGACCATGCGCCGGTGTGGGTGGAGATTGCCGCTTAGCCCCTGGCAGGCCTGACAGCGAAAGCAGGGCCGACCCGTTTTGATGCCCTGCCGAAGCTCAGCCTCGGCAGGCTGAGCCCGTCACCAGGACCGGCGCCCTCCGGGGCCCCCGCGAAAGCGCGCAGTGATTTCGCGGGGAATCCTAGAAGTCCAAGTCAGCATAATGCGCCGGCGGCTCCAACCCGCTCACCCGATCCGCCAGCAGCCCCCGGAACGCCGGCCGCGACTTCACCCGGCTGTACCAGTCCCGCGCCGCCGCATTGTATTCCCAGTCCACGTCATTGGCGTAATCCAGCGCCGACAGATGCGCGGCCGCCGCGAAATCCGCCAGCGACAGGTTCGGCCCGGCCAGCCAAGGCCGCTCCTCCGCCAGCCAGCCGATCACGTCCAGATGCGGCTTGAGGTTCGCATAGCCCGCGCGGATCGCCGCCGCATCCGGGTTGCCCTTGCCCAGCGCCCGCTTGAGATGCCGCTCCCAGATCAGGTTGCGCGTCACCTCGCCGGCGAAGCGCGTGTCGAACCAGGCCACCAGGCGCCGCACCTCGGCGCGCTCGCCCAGCGTCCGGCCGATCAGGGGCGTGTCGGGATAGGCCTCGTCCAGGTATTCGCAGATGGCGTAGCTGTCGGCGATGACGAAGCCATTCTCCTCCACCAGCACCGGCACGGTGCAGGCGGGGTTCATCGCGAGGAATTCCTCGCGCCGCTCCCACACGCGTTCGGTCTTCAGTTCGAAGGGAATCCGCTTCTCCGCAAGGGCGAGGCGCACCTTGCGCGAATAGGGCGAGAGGGGGAGGTGATGGAGAATCCGCACGGCGGACTCTATGCCACCTCGCCCCTTTCGCGTGAAGGACGCTACTCGGCCGCTTCCGCCACCTCGCGCATCGGACGCGGCAAATAGCGGGCGTATTCCTTGGGCACGATGTGCCAGAAATGCCCCCGCTCGCTCGACCAGTCATTGAGCAGGCGGGCCGCGTTTCGGCTGCCCGTTTCGGCCACATGGCGTTCGATCAGGCGCTTGAGCTCACCTTCCCAATGGGCGCTTTCCAGGCGTTGCCACAGGAGGGTGTCGGGGTTCACCCGCCGCTCGAAGGTGCCCGCCGGGTCATGGATGAAAGCCTGTCCACCCGTGAAGCCCGCGCCGAAATTGTCGCCGACCTCGCCCAGGATCACGACGGTGCCGCCGGTCATGTATTCGCAGCCATTCGCGCCGCAGCCTTCCACCACCGTCACCGCGCCGGAGTTGCGCACGGCGAAGCGCTCGCCCGCCTGGCCGGCGGCGAAGAGGGCGCCGGCCGTGGCACCATAGAGGCAGGTGTTGCCGATGATGGTGTTCTCGTTCCAGACCAGGCCCGAGGACGGCGCCGGCCGCACCACGATGGTCGCCCCCGACAGCCCCTTGCCCACATAGTCATTGGCGTCGCCAAAGACCTCGAGCTTGAGGCCCCGCACCCCGAAGGCGCCCAGCGACTGGCCCGCGGACCCGCGCAGCCGCACCGACAGATGGCCCTCCTGCAGCCCCGTCATCCCGTATTGCCGCACGATGCGGGACGACACCTTGGTGCCGATGGCGCGGTGCGTGTTCCGGATGTTGTAGGCCAGCTGCATCTTCTCGCCCCGCTCGAACAGCGGTGCGGCGTCGCGCAGCATGTCGGCGTCCAGCGTCTCGGGCACCTCGTTGCGGCCTTCCAGCGTGCAGAAGGGCGCGTGCGGGCCGCTATCGGCCTTCACCAGCAGCGGGTTGAGGTCGAGGTCGTCCAGATCCTCCGCGCCGCGGCTGACTTGCTTCAGCAGATCCGTGCGGCCGATCACATCCTCCAGCTTGCGGAAGCCGAGTTCGGCCAGGATTTCCCGCACCTCCTCCGCCACGAAGCTGAACAGGTTGATGACCTTTTCCGGGCTGCCCACGAATTTGGCGCGCAGCGCCTCGTCCTGGGTGCAGACCCCCACGGGGCAGGTGTTGGAATGGCATTGCCGCACCATGATGCAGCCCATCGCCACCAGGGACGCGGTGCCGATGCCGAATTCCTCGGCGCCCAGCATGGCGGCGATGACGACGTCCCGCCCGGTCTTGAGCCCGCCATCGGTGCGCAGCTTCACCCGGTGCCGCAGCCGGTTCAGCAGCAGCACCTGATGGGTTTCGCTGAGGCCCATCTCCCAGGGCAGGCCCGCATATTTGATGGAGGTGAGCGGCGAGGCGCCCGTCCCGCCCGAATGCCCGGAGACCAGGATGGCATCCGCCTTCGCCTTCGCCACGCCGGCCGCGATGGTGCCGATGCCCGAACGCGAGACCAGCTTCACGCAGACCGTGGCCTCGGGGTTGATCTGCTTCAAATCGTAGATGAGCTGCGCCAGATCCTCGATCGAATAGATGTCATGGTGCGGCGGCGGCGAGATCAGCGTGACGCCGGGCGTGGAGTGGCGCAGCTTCGCGATCAGCCCCGTCACCTTGAAGCCCGGAAGCTGGCCGCCCTCGCCGGGCTTGGCGCCCTGGGCGACCTTGATCTCGATCTCGCGGCAGTTGTTCAGATACTCCGCCGTGACGCCGAAGCGGCCGGAGGCGATCTGCTTGATCGCGCTGTTCGCGTTGTCGCCGTTCGGGCGGGGCTTCGCGCGCTCCGGGTCCTCGCCGCCCTCGCCGCTGTCGCTGCGCGCGCCGATGCGGTTCATGGCGATGGAGAGCGTCTCATGCGCCTCGGGGCTGAGCGCCCCCAGCGAGATGCCCGGCGCCAGCAGCCGCTTGCGGATTTCCGTGATGCTCTCGACATCCTCGATGGCGATGGCGCGGCGGCCCTCGGCGCGGAAATCCAGCAGGTCCCGCAGCGCCACGGGCGGCTGGCGGCGCACCGCCTCGCTGTAGCGCTTGAAGGTCTGGTAGCTGTCCGTGTCCACCGCCTTTTGCAGCATGTGGATCAGCGTGCCGCCGAAGGCATGCGCCTCGCCGCGCTGGCGCAGCTTGTAGAGGCCGCCCACCGGCAGCGTCACGGCCTCAGAGCCGAAGGCGCGCTCATGCAAAGCCATGGCGCGCCGCGCGATGCCGGCGAGGCCAATGCCCGAGATGCGCGAGGGCACGCCGGGGAAGAACTCTGCCACCAGGGCGCGGGAGAGGCCGATGGCCTCGAAGTTCATCCCCCCGCGATAGGAGGAGAGGACGGAGATGCCCATCTTGGACATCACCTTCAGCAGCCCCTTGTCCACCGCCTTCTTGTAGCGCGCGATGGCCTGGTCGAGCGTGAGTTCACCGAACAGCCCGCGCCGGTGGCGGTCCGCCACCGAGGCTTCCGCCAGATAGGCGTTGACGGTGGTGGCCCCCGCGCCGATCAGCACCGCGAAATAGTGCACGTCCAGGCATTCCGCGCAGCGCAGGTTCAGCGAGGTGAAGGTGCGCAGCGAGGTCTTGACCAGATGCGTGTGAACGGCACTGACCGCGAGGATCATCGGCACCGCCACGCGGTCCGCCCCCTGCGCCTCATCGGTCAGGATGACGTGCTGGCAGCCGGAGCGCACGCCATCCTCGCTCTCGCGGCGGATGCGGTCGAGCGCGCGGCGCAGCCCGGCCTCGCCCTCGCTGACGGGGAAGGTGCAGTCCACCTCGCAGGCCGAGGCGCCCATATGGGCCCGCATCGCGCCGAACTCCGCACTCGACAGCACGGGGCTGTCGAGCATGAGCATGTCGCACTGCGTGGGGTCTTCATCCAGGATGTTGCCGAGGTTGCCCAGCCGCGTGCGCAGCGTCATCACGCGGGTTTCGCGCAGGCTGTCGATGGGCGGGTTGGTGACCTGGCTGAAGCTCTGCCGGAAGTAGTGGTGCAGGCCGCGATATTGCGACGAGAGCACCGCCACCGGCGTGTCATCGCCCATGGAGCCCACGGCCTCGGCCATGTCCTCCACCATGGGGTGCAGGATCTGCTCCAGCTCCTCCAGCGTGTAGCCGACGGCGAGCTGGGCGCGGCGCAGCGCCTCGCCGGTCAGCGGCGCCGGCGCGGCGGGCTGGGCCTTCACGATGCCGTCAATGCGCGTGGTGCGGTTCACCCATTGGCCGAAGGGCTTGCGGGCGGCCAGCATGTCCTTCAGCTCATGGTCGAGGTAGAGCTTGCCCGTGTCGAGGTCCACGCCCATGAACTGGCCGGGACCGACGCGGCCCTTCGCCTTCACCCGGTCCTCGGCCACCTTCACCATGCCCGTCTCGGAGCCGATGATGAGCAGGCCGCCATCGGTCACGGTGTAGCGCAACGGCCGCAGCCCGTTGCGGTCCAGCCCCGCCACCACCCAGCGCCCATCCGTGCCGCAGAGCGCCGCCGGCCCGTCCCAGGGCTCCATCACCGCGTTGCAGTAGAGGAAGAGGTCGTGATGCGCCGGCGGCATGGTCGCGTTGTTGCCGAGGCTTTCCGGGATCAGCATGGCCTTGGCCATGGGCGCGTCGCGCCCGCCGCGCACCAGCAGCTCGAAGACGTTGTCGAGGCTGGCGGTGTCGGACCCGCCCGCCTGGATCACGGGCTTGATGTCATCGAGATAGGCGTCCAGCAGCGGGTGGGAGAGGCGCGTCTCGTGCGCCTTCATCCAGTTGACGTTGCCGTGCAGCGTGTTGATCTCGCCATTGTGCGCGATCATCCGGAAGGGCTGCGCGAGGCGCCAGGTGGGGAAGGTGTTGGTGCTGTAGCGCTGGTGGTAGATGGCGAAACGGCTGACGAAGCGCGGGTCCTGCAAATCCGGGTAGAATTCGGACAGCGCCTCGGCCAGGAACATGCCCTTGTAGATGATGGACCGGCTGGACAGCGAGCAGAGATAGAGCTCCGGAATCTGCGCCGCGATGGCCTGCTTCTCGATGCGCCGGCGGATCACGTAGAGGTCGCGCTCCATCGTCTCCACGTCCCGCAGCTCGGGGTCATGGATCAGGATCTGCTCGATCTCGGGGCGCGTCGCGTTCGCCTTCTCGCCGATGACGGCGGTGTGGATGGGCACCTGGCGCCAGCCATAGATGCCGTACCCCATGGCGAGGATCTCGGTCTCGACGATCTGCCGGCAGCGTTCCTGCGCGCCGAAATCCGTCTTGGGAAGGAACACCTGCCCCACCGCAATGGGGCCGGGCTTCACCTTGTCGCCGCCATTGCGGACGGCCTCGGCGAAGAATTCCTGCGGGATCTCGACATGGATGCCCGCGCCGTCGCCGGTCTTGCCATCGGCGTCCACGGCGCCGCGGTGCCAGACGGCCTTCAGCGCCTCGATGCCCGCCTGAACCACCGCGCGCGAGGCCTTGCCATCCAGCGCGGCCACGAGGCCCACGCCGCAGGCGTCATGCTCGGTGGTGTCAATGCCGGCCTGCTCCAGCAGGGCCTTGTTGCGGGCGTAGCCTTCCGCGAATTGCGCGCCGGTTTCTTCCGTCATCTCCGTCACTCCGCCGCCTGCTGGAGGCTGGCCTTGGCCAGCACGTATTGCGCGATCTGCTCGGCCGCGTCGCGGCCATCCCGGATGCCCCACACCACCAGCGAGGCCCCGCGGACGATGTCGCCGCCGGCGAAGACGCCGGGCAGGTCGGTCATCATGGTGCGGTAATCCACCTTCAGCGTGCCCCAGCGGGTGACGGCCAGGGCGGGCTCATTGAACATCGTGGGCAAATCCTCGGGGTCGAAGCCCAGCGCCTTGATGACCAGGCTGCCGGGAACCACGAAATGGCTGCCCGGGATGGGCGCCACCTGCTGGCGGCCGGTGGCGTCGGGCAGGCCGAGATGCATCTTCGCGGCCCGCACGCCGGTGACCGAACCCGCACCCAGGAAGGCTTCCGGCGCCGAGAGCCAGAGGAAGCGCACCCCCTCCTCCTCCGCATTGTGCACCTCGCGCATGGAGCCGGGCATGTTCGCCTTGTCGCGGCGATAGAGGCAGGTGACGAGCTCCGCGCCCTGGCGGATGGCGGTGCGGACGCAATCCATGGCGGTGTCGCCGCCGCCGATCACCACCACCTCGCGCCCCGCCGCGTTCAGCGCGCCGCTCTCGTAGTCCGGCACCGTGTCGCCCAGATTCTGGCGGTTGGAGGCCGTCAGGTAATCCAGCGCCGGCACCACGCCCGCGAGGTCCGCCCCCGGCAGTTCCACGTCGCGCGCCTTGTACACACCGGTCGCGATGAAGATGGCGTCATGCCGCGCGCGCAGTTCCTCCAGCGTCACGTCCTGGCCGACCGCCGTGTTCATGTGGAAATGGATGCCGCCCGCCGCGTATTGCTCCCAGCGGCGCAGCACCACCTCCTTCTCCAGCTTGAAGTTGGGGATGCCGTAGATCATCAGCCCGCCCACGCGGTCGTAGCGGTCATAGACATGCACCTGGAAGCCCCGCACGCGCAGCCGCTCGGCCGCGGCCAGCCCGGCCGGGCCCGCGCCGATGATGCCGACCGAATGGGGCAGCTCCCGCGTGGGCGTGGGCGGCTTCACCCAGCCATTTTCCCAGGCGGTGTCCACGATGTACTTCTCGACCGAGCCGATGGTGACGCTCTCGAACCCCTTCTCGATGACGCAATTGCCCTCGCAGAGACGGTCCTGCGGGCAGACGCGGCCGCAGATCTCGGGGAAGGTGTTGGTGGCGGCGGCGACCTCATAGGCCTCCTCCATCCGCCCTTCCGCGGTCAGTTTCAGCCAGTCGGGGATGTTGTTCTGCAAGGGGCAATGCACCTGGCAGAAAGGCACGCCGCATTGGCTGCAGCGGCTCGCTTGCTGCTTGGCGCGCTCGGGGTCGAAGCGGGCGTAGATCTCGTCGAAATCCTCGCGGCGGGCGCTGGCGGGGCGCTTGTCCGGCGTCTGCTGTTGCAGGCGGACGAATTGGAGCATGCGCTCGGCCATGGGACGATCCTTGCAACCTGGGGTCCGGCGGGGGCCGGCCTGGGAATTGGGCAAGGCCGCGCAGCCGCGCGCGGCCCTCTCCCTTGCAGGATGCTTAACGGGTTGCTTTCGCCCGCGCCAGAGCAAAAGCAACATTTTAGTCAGTCTTGCTTACCTATTTTTCCACTCCGTTACGTGGGTGGTGCGAGACACGGGGCTTTAGGCAAGCATATATGTCCGTTCCGGACCTAAACCCCTGGCCGCTCCCTCCGGTTCCCGCCCGGACGGAACCGCGCGAGGTAGGCCGGCACCAGACCCTCCACCGCGGCGGGCGTGATGCCGAGGTCGCGCAGGGTGAGCGCGCCCGGCGCCACCACATTGTCCTGTTGCAGCAGGATCAGCTGGTCGCGCGTCAGCGGCGGGTTGGGCAACAGCTCCGCGAAACGCGCCTGCAACCGCGCCACGCCCAGCGGGATGTTCACCAGCCGGCGCTTGCGATGGGTCTCCTTCACAATGAAGGCCAGCAACTCGCGGAAGGTCCAGGCGCGCGGCCCGCCCAGCTCATAGGTCCGCCCCGCCGCCTCGGGCCGGGCGAGCGCCGCCATCACCGCATCGGCCACATCGCCCACATGCACGGGCTGGAAGCGCGTCTCGCCGCAGATGACGGGCATGATGGGCGAGACCATGGCCATCTGCGCGAAGCGGTTGAAGAAGGCGTCCTCCGCCCCGAACACGATCGAGGGGCGCAGGATGGTCGCGTTGGGGAAGGCGGCGCGCAGCCCCTCCTCGCCCGCCGCCTTGCTGCGGGCATAGCGGCTCTCGCTCGTCGCATCGGCGCCGATGGCCGAGACATGGACCAGCTTCTCCACCCCCGCCGCGGCCGCGAGGCGCCCGATGCGGGCCGGGCCTTCCGCCTGCACCGCCTCGAAATTGCCGTGCAGGATGCCCACGCAGTTCACCACCACGCCGGCACCTTCGACCGCGCGGGCCACGCCCGAATCGCGCGTCACATCGGCAGCGAGTGCCGCCACCTGCCCCACCCGGCCCATGGTGTGCATGCCATGCGCCCGCACCGGGTCGCGCACGGCCACCCGCACCATCCAATCCTCGCGGACCAGGCGCTGCACGATCTGCCGCCCCAGGAAACCCGCCCCGCCGAACACCGTCGCCACCTTGCGCATCGCACCATCCTCCGGTCGCGCCGGACCATATGGGGGGCGGGCGCGCGGGGCCAGGGGGAGATGCCACACGCCATGTGACGAATTCCGCGCGGGGTGGGATTGACGGCCCCCCGGCCCCCCTTTATCTCGCCGCTCACCCCATCGTGCCCAGGTGGTGGAATTGGTAGACGCGCTGGCTTCAGGTGCCAGTGACCGCAAGGTCGTGAAGGTTCGAGTCCTTTCCTGGGCACCACCCCTTTCCTGACAATATGGTTCAAGTGACCGCGACGCGGCGCCCCACCCGGCGTGCGTTAATGCTTGATCCTATGCCGTGCATTCCTTTCGAACGTTGTATGGTGGCGCCAGTCCACAAAGTGCGACATTCGACAAGGAACGCTGCCGATGTTTCTCTCCCGCGACACTTTCGCCGCGGAGGCGCCGGCCCTCAGCCCCGCGCCAGCCCTCCGCAACCCCCGCGAGGCCATGGCCGTCCGTCTCCCGGCGGCCTTGCAACCCTTCCTCACCTGGCTCACCGCCATGCCCGCCCCGGGCGAGACGCGCGCCGACCGCCCGGCCGCGCATTTCGTGGCGGGCGCGCTGGCCCTGGTGCTGGGCGGCATGGCGCTCGGCGCCCTGCCCCTGATGCTGGCCGCCCCGCCCCTGGCCGCCTGGCTGCTGCTGCCGCTGGGGTGGCTGCTGACCTCCTCCGGCCTTGGGCTGTTCCAGGTGGTGATCTTCCACCACTGCTCGCACGGCACCGTCTTCGCCAACCGCGGCCGCAACCGGCAGGTGGGGCGGATGGTCTCGGCCTTCCTCCTGTTCAAGCGCTTCGACGACTACCAGCGCGAGCACATGATGCACCACAGCGCGAAGAAGCTGCTGACCGAGGAGGATGAGTTCGCCGATTTCGTGCTGGGCCTGTGCCGGCTCGAGGCCGGCCTGCCCAAGGCCGAGCTGTGGCGGCGCGTGGCGCGGATCACCGTCTCGCCCGCCTTCCACCTGCATTTTCTCCGCCGCCGCATCCAGGCCTCGCTCTTCACCGGAGACCGGGCGCATGACTGGATGGGCCGCGCCTTCTGGCTCGGCCTCATCGCCCTGGCGCTGGCGACCGGCACGCTGGTGGAATTGCTGGTGCTGTGGGTGCTGCCGGTGACCGTGCTGCTCCAGATCGCGACCATCTACCGCATCCTCTGCGAGCACCGCTTCCCGGACGCCCATTTCATCGCGCTGCGCGACAAGCTCTTCGTCTGCGAGGCGACCACGGGCGTCTTCGCCGGCCGCCCCCCGCCGGAGGCGCGGGCCGACACCCTGCGCGGCCTGGCGCAATGGGCCGGCTGGTGGCTGAACATGCTGACCGTGCAGCTCTTCGTGCGGCTCTTCGTGCTGGTGGGCGACGCCCCGTGCCATGATTTCCACCACCGCCGCCCCGCCACGCGCCGCTGGACCAACTACATCCATGCGCGCCAGCAGGACGCCGAGGCGGGCTCGCCCGGCTTCCCCCAGGGCTACACGGATTGCTGGGGGCTGTTCGAGGCGGTGGACAGCAACCTCGCCACCCTGGCGGCGACGACGCCGGCCAGCATCGGACGAGAGCCCGGCCACACCCCCGCCTGAGGCCTCAGCCGGGGGCGGGCGCGCCCTCCCCCACCCGCCGCACCGCCTCGGGCGGCAGCGTGACGGTGACGCTGGTGCCCATGCCCGGCACGCTCTCGATGCCGAGCGTGCCGCCATGCGCCTCCACCAGCGTCTTGGCGATGGGCAGGCCGAGGCCGGTGCCGGGGAATTGCCGGCTGTGCCCGTCCGAGACCTGCTGGAAGGGTTCGAGCGCGCGCTGGATGTCATCGGGCGCGATGCCGATGCCCGTATCCGTCACGCGCACCATGGCTCCACCGTTGGGCGTGGCCAGGATGGCGAGGCTGACGCGGCCGCGGGCGGGCGTGAACTTCACCGCATTGCCCAGCAGGTTGGTCAGCACCTGGCGGAAGCGCAGCCGGTCCACATGCAGCTGCAACCCCTCCTCGGGCGGATCGCAGACCAGCTCCACGCCCTGGCGCAGCGCGATCGAGCCCGCCTCGCCCAGCACCGCATCCAGCAGCGACCGCCCCGCGATCCATTCGCGCCGCAGCCTGGGCGTCGCGTTCTCCAGGCTGGCGTAGTCCAGGATGTTGTCGATCAGCTCCAGCAGCATGCGGCCGGAATCATGGATCTGCGCGATATAGGCGTCGCGTTGCCGCGCCGTCGCGGAGATGCTGGAGCCGGACGACAGGATCTCGGAAAACCCGATGATGGAATTGAGCGGCGTGCGCAGCTCATGGCTCAGCGTGGCCAGGAAGCGCGCGCGGGCCGCGCCGCTTGCCTCCGCCGCCAGCTTGGCCGCGCGCAGCTCCGCCTCCGCCGCCTTGCGCGCGCGCACGTCGATGTAGACCGAGAGCGCGCCCTCCACCAGTTCCTGGTCCCGCGTCTCGAAGGGGCGGGAGACATTGCCCTCGCTGTGGTTGCCCATGATGAGCGCGACGCCGCTGCCCGGGTCATGGGCCCAGAGGATGTAGGGCGTGCGCAGGATGGAGGTCAGCTCATAGGCCGGCGGCTCGATGGGCGTGCGCGAGGTGGTGAAGAAGAAGCCGGGGGCGGCGGGCAGCACCACCTCCCGCGGCCAGCTCTCGCCGCCCATGCCGATCATGTGGGTGACGCGGAAGCGCGGCGGCTCCTCCGGGCCGACACGCTCCAGGAAGGCCGCACGGTCGCAGAGCGCGTTGTCCACCACCACTTCCAGCATCGGCTCGCCGATCTCGTCGGGCAGGTTGCACACATCCGTCAGCCGGTGCGCCTCGCGGATCAGCTTGGCGACGGTGCGGCTGCGGCGCGCCTCGCGGAAGGCCTGGCTCTGCTCCTCCTGGAGGCGCAGCAGCCTGGCACCCAGGTCATTGCATTCGCGCCGGTAGTAGGCGAGCTCGCGCTCGATCGGGTTTTGCGGCGGCGGGTGCTGGGTCATCGGCGGCGCAACACGGCCAGCACGCCGGTCCAGTCGAGGGAACGCCCGATGCCGCCGCCCACCTGCGCCACCTCCACGCCCGAATAGAAGCCCAGCAGCGGCACTGCGGGGGCGAAGCCCTGCGTCACCAGCTCCGCCTCCTCGATGGCGGCGCCGCTGCGGGCACTCGCGCGGCCCGCGCAGTCTATGTAGAGGGCGAAGAGGGGGTCGGTGCCCACAAGCCCCGCATTCATCGCGGCCACGCCCCGGCGCACGGAATCGAGCATGAGCGAGTTGTCGCGGCTCATGATCTGCACCTGGGCGCCAAGGGCGAAGTCCGGCTCGAACAACGTGACCGAGCCCGCCTCGGGCGTGGCGCGCAAGATCAGGCGGTTCACATAGTCGCCCTCCTGGTAGGGGGCGTAGGGGTCGCCCAGCTTCTGGCCCAGCGTCACCGTCAGCGAGAGTTCCTGTCCGCGCACCTCGCCTGGCGGCAGGCCCAGCATGCGCTCGATGACGGTGAGTGCCGGTTCGCCATCCAGCTCGAACACCTCGGCGCCCTGGATGCGCGTGATCTCCATGAAGGAGCTGATGGGCCGGCAGCCATGCATGATGACCGTCTCGACCGCCACACCGGGGGGAAAGACCAGCGCCACGGCGGCATGCTTCAGCACGCGGTCGCCGGCGAAGACCCAGCCGCCGGTCAGGTTCATGTCCGTCAGCAGCCCGCCGCCGAAGAGCTGCAGCGGCGTGTTGCCGAAGCCGTCATGGAAGCCCTCCACGATGGAGCTGGCGAAGTGCAGCAAGGGCGGCGTGCGCGAGGCCACGCTGTCGAAGAGCAGCATCACCGCCGCATCGGGGCTCGCGATGGCGCCCACGGCCGCGCCCAGCTCCGCCCCGGCCGCCACCTCATCCCGGCGCAGTGCCTCGGTGAGCACCGCCTGGGGCACGAGGCCCGGGTCCATGATGGCCAGCACGCCCAGTTCGAAGCCGGCATAGCCGCAGCCCTCGCGGCCGATGACGCCGGCCGCGGAACCGCCATGGATGGGCACCGGGCCGAATTCCGCGCGCAGGGCCGCGAGCATGGCCACGGGGTCATGCTTGCCGCCGCAGAAGACCAGCAGCATGGCGGGCGCATCCGGCCCGATGCGCTGCCGGCACAGGCGGGCGGCCACATCCGGATGGGTGTGGCGGACGGAGGCGACGCGGATCGCGGCCATCACACCCGCACGTGGCGCCGCACGGCCCCGCTTGCAACCGGAGGCATCATTGGCTGAAGCGCCATATCCTGTTTCCCTTCCCGCCGTGCTCGCCGCAACCGAAGAGTATCACAGCGCATCAGTGATGCCAGCGTGGGAAGGTCCGCGGCGCGGCAATTCCCAGCCCATCGCCGCTGATCTAGCCTTGCGCGCGACGATCGGAGATCCCTGCATGAGCGAACAAGTCGCGCGACATTTGGCCAGCCAGCGCGAGGCCATCCTCGACCGGCTCCTGGCGCTGATCCGCCTGCCCTCGGTCAGCACCGACCCGGCCTTCGAGCATGGCATGCGCGGCGCGCGGGAATTCCTGCTGGAGCGGCTGCGCGCGCTGGGCCTGCAGGATGTGCGACTGCTGGACGCACCCGACATGCCCAAGGGCGGGCAGCCCGCCGTCTATGGCGCCTGGCTGGGCGCGGGGCCCGACAAGCCCACCATCATGATCTACGGCCATTACGACGTGCAGCCGGCGGACCCGATGGAGCTGTGGCACTCGCCGCCCTTCGAGCCCACCATCCGCGACGGGCGGATCTATGCGCGCGGCGCCTCGGACGTGAAGGGTTCCACCACCATCGCCATCGAGACGGTGGGCGCGTTCCTCGCCGTCGAGGGCGGCTGCCCGGTGAACGTGAAGCTCTTCCTGGAAGGCGAGGAGGAGGTGGGCAGCCCGAGCCTGCCCGCGCTGATCGAGGCGAACCGCGAGCTGCTGGTGGCGGATGCGATGCTCTCGGCCGATGGCGGCGGCGCCTCCGGGCCGCAGCCCATGCTGAACATCGGCTGCCGCGGCATCACCTCGCTGCGCTTCAGCCTGCGCACCGCGAGGAAGGACGCGCATTCGGGCAAGGTGGGCGGCGCGCTGCGCAACGCCCTGCACGAGATGGCGCGCCTGATCGCGACGCTGCATGACGAACACGGCCGCGTGGTGGTGGAGGGCTTCGAGGCCGGCGCGCCGCCCATGACCAACGCGCTGCGCGCCGAGGCCGCCACCCTGCCCTTCGACGAGGCCGCCTGGTACGCGGCCTATGGCGCGACCCCCTTTGGCGACCCGGCCTATACGGTGCGCGAACGCACCACGCTGCGCCCCACCGTGGAGGTCAACGGGATGTGGGGCGGCTATATCGGCGAGGGCGGCAAGACGGTGACGCCGGCCGAGGCGCACGCCAAGCTGACCATGCGCCTCATTCCCGGCCAGGACCCGGCGGGCGCGCAGGCGGCGGTGAAGGCGCATCTGGAACGCCACGCGCCGCCCGGCGTCGCGCTGGAATTCGACTACACGCCGGGCGGCACCCGCGCCTACACGCTGGGCGCCGACCACCCGCTGCGCGCGGCCGCCACCACCGTGCTGCGGCAGGAAAAGGGCGGCGAGCCGGCGCTCACGCGCCTGGGCGGCACCGTGCCCATCACCACCATCTTCCAGGAGAAGCTCGGCATGGACAGCCTGATGTTCGGCCTGTCCAGCGCGGACGAGGATGCGCATGCGCCCAACGAGTTCTTCCGCCTCTCCTCCTTCGACGAGGGGCTGCGGCTCTGGCCGCTGCTGCTGACGGAACTCGGCCGGATGGACCGCGCCGCCTTCCACCGCGGGAGCTGAGGCGCGCCACGCCGGGCGTTGCCGCGCCCGGCGTTTTTCCCATTGACAGCAATCCCCTCGCCCGCTGCACTCACTCCCGGAACGTCCAACGGCCAGCAGAGCCGCACAATCAGAACGACAGGGAGGGACAGGATGCACCATCATCTGAGCCGACGTGGATTGCTGGGTGGCGCGAGCGCGCTGTCCCTCGTCCCCGCCGCGGCCTTCGGGCAGCAGCGCGAGATCAAGCTCGGCGTGATCTATGACTACACCGGGCCCTTCGCCGGCGGCGGCTCGCTCGCCTCCGCCATCGGCACCAAGCACGCGATCGACATGATCAATGAGCGTGGCGGCGTGGAGGGCCACCGCCTCAACGCCATCTACGCCGACGCGCAATCCCGCACCGAGGTCGCCATCAACGAGATGACGCGCCTGCTGGAGCAGGAGCGCGTGGACATCATCATGGGCGTGTTCTCGTCCGCGCATTGCGTGCCCATGGCGCAGCGCGTGAACCAGCAGCGCCGCTTCATGTGGGCGAATGTCTGCGTGGCCTCCTCGGTGTTCAAGGACCGCAACCTCGAATACGTCTTCCGCGCGCAGGTCCACAGCGACCAGTTCGGCGAGGCCTCCTGCCGCTTCGTGGCGGAGAACGCGCAATCCCGCCTGGGCAAGCCGGTGCGCGATGTGCGCGTCGCCATCATCTATGAGGACGGCCCCTATGGCGCCGGCGTGGCCGCCGGCAACGAGGCCACCGCGCGCGAACTCGGCCTGCGCCTGGTGCTGAAGGAGGGCTATGCGGCCACCGCGCCCGACCTCTCCTCGCTGGTCACCAAGCTGCGGCGCGAACGGCCGGACGTCATCCTGCACACCGGCTACAACCCCGACATCACGCTCTTCCTGCGCCAGTCGCGTGAGCTGGGCCTGCGCTGGCGCGCGCTGATCGGGCATGGGGCGGGCTATGGGCAGATCGACCGCCTGCAGCAGACCTTCCGCCAGGACGCGAACTACATCTACAACGTGGACCCGGTGGCGGCGCAGCTGCTCAACCCGGCCTCGCTCGCACCCGGCCTGGGCGACGTCACGGCCGAGATGGTCCGCCGCTACCGCGCCGAGACCAACGTGACCGAGGTGCCGCCCCACACCTCCATGGGCTTCAACCAGACCTGGATCCTGCTGACGGACGTGCTGCCGCGCGCCATCCGCAACCATGGCGGCTTCACGCCCGATGCGCTGCGCCAGGCGGCACTCGCCACCGACATTCCGGTGGGCGGGACCATCCAGGGCTATGGCGTGCAGTTCAACCCGCCGGGCCACCCGATGGCGGGGCAGAATGCCCGCTCCACCCCCGTGGTGATGCAGTATGTGGAGGGGGAGACGAAGATTGTGTGGCCGGAGGCGCTGAAGACCGCCGACCCCGTGCTCCCGCTGCCGGCGGGCCATGCCTACGCCGCCCGCTAGAGCGATTTTCACATGCGTGAAAACCACTCCAGCCGCGTCATGAAGAGCAGATTCACGCAATGGCTGTTGCCAGCCATGTGCGATCTGCTCTGAGGGCGGAAGGGCATGCTGCAGGTCGAGAACCTGACCAAGCGGTTCAGCGGCTTCGTGGCCGTGAACCGCATCTCCTTCGCGCTCGAACAGGGCGAGATCCTGGGGCTGATCGGCCCCAACGGGTCGGGCAAGAGCACGACCTTCAACATGATCGCGGGGCTGCTGAAGCCGAGCGAGGGCAGCATCAAGCTGGAAGGGCGCGAGATCGGCGGTCTCGCGCCCATCGAGATCTGCCACAGCGGCGTGGGGCGCACCTTCCAGATTCCGCGCCCGTTCAAGCAGCTCACCATTCTGGACAATGTCGTCACCGCCGCCTTCTACGGCCAGCGCGGCAGCGTGACGCGCGCCAAGGCGCTGGACCAGGCGGAGGAGGCGCTGACCCTGGTGGGCCTGCCCACCGACCCGCACGCCGAGGTGGCGTCGCTGGGTGCCGCCGGCCTCAAGAAGCTGGAACTGGCCCGCGCCATCGCCACCCAGCCGCGCCTGCTGCTGGCCGATGAAAGCCTGGGCGGGCTGGACGAGACCGAGATGAACGCCGCCGCCGACATGCTGGGCCACATAAGGCGGGAGAAGAACATCACCATCATCTGGGTGGAACACATCATGGGCGTGCTGATGCGCGTCGTGGACCGCGCCATCGTGCTCGACCATGGCGAGAAGATCTTCGAAGGCCTGCCGCGCGAGGTGGCGCGTGACCCGCGCGTGATCGAGATCTACCTGGGCTCCGAGAAGATCACCTTCGACGAGGCCGCGTCTTGAGCGCCCCCATGCTGGAAGTGTGCAATGTCTCCGCCGGCTATGGCAGTTTCCGCGCGCTGTTCGACGTGAGCCTGGAGGTCCGCGCCGGCGAGGCGGTGGGCGTCATCGGCCCCAATGGCGCGGGCAAGACGACGCTGCTGCGCGTCATCTCCAAGACCATCGCGCCCACCCAGGGCAGCGTGGTGATGGAGGGCCAGGACCTCGCGCGCGTGCCCGCCCACCGCGTGGTGGAGATGGGCATCGCCCATGTGCCCGAGCACCGGCGCCTCTTTCCGCGCCTGACGGTGGAGGAGAACCTCCGCATGGGCGCCTTCCACCCCGAGGCGCGGCGCCGTTACGCCGAACGGCTCGACTTCGTCTATGAGCTGTTCCCCCGCATGAAGGAGCGCCGCCTGCAGATGGCCGGCACCATGTCGGGCGGCGAGCAGCAGATGTGCGCCATCGGCCGCGGGCTGATGAGCGGGCCGAAGCTGCTTCTCCTGGACGAACCCTCGGCGGGCCTCGCCCCGGTCATCGTGCAGCAGGTGTTCAGCCTGGTGCGGCGCATCCGCGCCGAGGGCTACACCGTGCTGATCGTGGAGCAGAACATCCAGCAGGTGCTGCAGGTCGTGGACCGCGCCTATCTGCTGGAGGTCGGCACCATCAAGCAGTCCGGCCCCTCGGCCGAGCTGCTGGCCTCGCCCGAAATCCGCCGCGCCTATCTCGGCCTGTAGGGATCGCATCATGTTCGACAGCTTCCTGCTCGAATCCATCATCAACGGGCTGCTGCTGGGGGCGTGCTGGCGCTGCTGGCGCTCGGCCTGAACCTGGTCTTCGGCGTGATCGACGTGGTCTGGATCTGCTATGCCGAGCTGGTGATGGTGGGCATGTACGCCATCTTCTTCCTCTATGTGTATTACGAGGTGCCGCTGCCGGGGGCCATCAGCGCCGCCGTGCTGGGGGTGGCGCTGTTGGGCGTGATACTCCACCGCTTCGTGATCGAACCCGTGCTGGGCACCGCGCCCATCAACCAGCTGCTGGTGACGGGTGGCGTGCTGTTCTTCCTGCAGGCGGCCGCGACGCTCGCCTTCGGGATCGAGTTCCGCAACATCGGCATCCGCATGCCGGTGGTGGAATTCGGCGACATGTTCTTCAGCTTCGCGCGCATCCTGGCCTTCGCGACCGCACTGGTGGGCGTGCTGCTGCTTTGGCTGTTCCTCACGCGCACCTATCTCGGCACCGCCATCCGCGCCATTTCCCAGGACCGCGAGATCATGCCGCTGATGGGCGTGGACCCGCGGCGCATCTACCTCATCACCTCCGCCATCGGCGGCGGCATGGCGGGCGTGGCAGCGAGCCTGCTGGTGCTGCAATACGATGTGCACCCCGCCATCGGCCTCTCCTTCGGCCCCATCACCTTCATGGTCTGCGTGATGGGGGGGCTGGGGAACATGCTGGGCGGCTTCGTGGCGGCCTTCATCTTCGCGCAGTTCATCTCGGTGGGCGGCTACCTGTTCCAGATCGAGTGGGGCTACGTCATCGCCTTCTGCTTCTTCATCGCCATGATGTTCGTCAGGCCCAAGGGCCTGTTCAGCCGCTGAGGGGAGCAGGTCCATGAACACGCGCATCCTGGGCGGCATCGGCATCGCGGCCCTGGCGGTGGTGCCGCTGCTGGGGCTTGGCAACTACCATCTGCACATCCTCATCACGGTGCTGATCTGGGGCTTCGTCTACACCTCCTGGTCCATCATGGGCCGGTTCGGCATGGTGTCCCTCGGCCATGGCGCCTTCCTGGGTGTCGGCGCCTATGTCGTCACCATGCTGTGGAACACCATGGGGCTCTCGCCCTGGGTGGGCATCCCGGTCGCCATGCTGGTCTCGATGGCGATGGCGCTGCTGGTGGGCTACCCCTGCTTCCGCTTCCGCATCGTGGGCCACTACTTCGCGCTGGTGACACTCGCGCTGGGCGAGGTGGTGCGCCTCACCATCGTGGGCCTGCGCGACCAGACGGGCGGCTCGCTCGGCATGACGGTGACGGGCGTGCCGGAGGGCACCTCCTTCCTCGCTTTGCAATTCGGCGACCGCGCGACCTTCTTCTACGTGGCGCTGCTGGTCTGGCTGGGCGGGCTGGTGATCTGGCGCCTGGTGGACCGTTCCATGCTGCGCTACGCGCTGGAGGCCTCGTCGGAAGATGAGGACGCGGCGGCCTCGGTCGGCGTCAACGTCACCCGCGCCAAGCTCATGATCCTGATGATCAGCGCGGCGATGACCACGCTGGGCGGCGCGCTCTACGCGCAGTACCAGATGTACATCAACCCCGAGACGGTCTCGGGCATCGCCATCTCGCTGCAGATCGTCTTCGCGGTCATCGCGGGCGGGCTGTTCACGCAGCTTGGGCCGACGGTGGGCGCGGTATTCACCCTGCTGCTGGCCGAGACGCTGCGCGTCACCTTCGGCCATGACATCCATGGGCTGGACGGCACCATCTACGGCCTGCTGCTGGTGCTGTTCATCATCTACATGCCCAAGGGCATCACGGGGTCCATCATGTCGGGGCTGGCGCGGCGGCGGCGGCCCACGCCGGCGGCGGCGCCGGCGGAATAACGCGCGCCCCGGAACGGCCGGCCATCTTCACGGGCCGGCCGCCGCATGGGACGGTCATGCGGCAGGAAAGGAACGCCCATGCCCAGCATCACCGTGGAAGGCCACCCCATCGCCTATGCCGAGGCGGGCAGCGGCCCGCCCTTGCTGCTGGTGCACGGCACGCTGGGCGACCAGCGCAGCTTCGCCCCCCAGATGGAGGCCTTCGCCGCCGCCGGCCACCGCGTGATGGCGCTCAGCATGCGGCATTGCTGGCCGGGGAAGTGGGAGGAAGGCGGCGACTTCACCATTGACCGCCATGTGGCCGATGTCGCGGGCGTCATCACGGCGCTCGGCGCGGGGCCGGTGGCGCTGCTGGGCCATTCGCGTGGCGGGCACATCGCCTTCCGCGTGGCCGAGCGCCATCCGCATCTGGTGCGCGCGCTGCTCCTGGCCGAGCCGGGCGGGGAGCTGGATGAAAGCCTGGGCGGCGCGCCGCCCTCCGGCGCGCAGGGGGCCGCCTTCGCGCGCGCGGCCGCGATGATCGCCTCGGGCGATGTCGAGGGCGGCCTGACCCACGCCGCCGAAGCCACCGGCGGCCCCGGCGCCTGGGAACGCCGCCCGGAGGACCGCAAGCGCATCAGCCGCGACAATGCCCGCACCCTGCTGGGGCAGGTGGATGAGCGCCGCGCGCCCTATTCCCTCGCGGCCGCCCAGGCCATCCAGGCGCCCACGCTGCTGCTGGGCGGCGCGCAGAGCCAGCCGCAATTCGGGCGCATCATGGACGCGCTGGAACGCACCATCCCCCATGTGCGGCGCGTGACCATCGCCCGCGCCACCCATGGGCTGAACAATGACAACCCCGCCGACTTCAACGCGGCCGTGCTGGAATTCCTGGCCGCGCCGAAGGCGTGAGGGGCGCCGTCGGCTAGGTCACCCCGGGCGCCGTCACGCGCCAAATGGTGTTGGTCAGGTCATCGGCCATGATCAGGGCGCCGCGCGGGTCCACGGTGACGCCCACCGGGCGGCCCCGCGCATTGCCCTCGGCGTCGAGGAAGCCCGAGATGAAGTCCACCGCGTCCCCGGCCGGCCGGCCGTCGCGGAAGGGCACGAAGACCACCTTGTAGCCGGAGGGCGGCGTGCGATTCCAACTGCCATGCATGCCCACGAAGACGCCCTCGGCGAAGGCGGGCCCCATGGCGGGCGTCGAGAAGGCGACGCCCAGCGCCGCCACATGCGCGCCCAGGCTGTAGTCGGGCGTCAGCGCGGCCGCCACGCGCTCCGGGTCCTGCGGGCGCACGCGCTCATCCACATGGTTGCCCCAGTAGCTGTAGGGCCAGCCATAGAAGCCGCCCTCGCGCACGGAGGTGAGGTAGTCGGGCACCAGATCGGGGCCGATCTCGTCCCGCTCATTCACCACGGCCCAGAGCTGGCCCGTCTCGGGCTGGATGGCCAGCGCCGTGGGGTTGCGCAGCCCGGTGGCATAGGGGCGATGCGCGCCGTCGGCGGCATCAATCTCCCAGACCATGGCGCGGTTTTCCTCGGCCGGCATCCCGCGCTCGGTGATGTTGCTGTTGGAGCCGATGCCCACATAGAGGAAGCGCCCATCCGCGCTCGCGGTCAGGGCCTTGGTCCAGTGGTGGTTGATGGCCGCGGGCAGCCGCGCCACCAGGCGCGGCGGCCCCATGGCTTCCAGCGAGCCCTCGGCGTGGTTGAAGGCCACCAGCGCGTCCTGGTTCGCCACGTAGATCGTGCCGTCCACCAGCGCCAGGCCATAGGGCGCGTTCAGCCCATCGGCATAGACGCGCCGCGTCTCATAGACGCCGTCGCCATCGGCGTCGCGCAGCAGCGTCAGCCGGTTGCCGCCCGACACGCCGCTCCGGCCCCAGGACTTGATGATGCCGGCGACGAGGTCCTTGGGCCGCAGCACGGGGGCATTGCCGCCCGACCCCTCGGCGACCAGGATGTCGCCATTGGGCAGCAGCAGCGTCTGGCGCGGGATGCGCAGATCCGTCGCGATGGCGGTGATGGTGTAGCCCTCCGGCACCACCGGCCTGTCATCGCCCCAGCCCGCGGGGCGGGGGATGGTCATGTCCGGCAGCAGGCCGCGGCTGGGTTGCGGCAGCTCGGGCGACTGGCCCATCTGCACGGACCCCGGTTCGTCGTTGCAGGCGGCGAGCGCCAGCGTGGCCACGCCCGTGGCGAAGGTGCGGCGCCTCATCGCACGGCTCCCCGTTCATAGCGGGCATAGCCCATCCAGCTCGCCAGCAGGGCCAGCAGCGCGGTCGCGCTGGAAAGCCAGAGCCCCTCGGGCATCGTCGCCCAGGCGTCCTTGGCGTGGACCAGGGCGTTCACGAAGCCCACCCCCCACATGACCAGCAGGGCCAGGATGTAGAAGCCCTGCCAGCGGCGCAGCGGGCGCGGCAGCAGGAACAGCTCCACCACCGCCCAGGCCAGCGCGAGGCCGCCCATCACCAGCCCGCCCGCGATCAGCCAGGAGGCGAAGTTGGCCCATTGCTCATGGTAGTTCGCGCCATAGGCCAGGTCGCTCAGCAGCGCACCCAGGAAGAGCGGCAAGGGGAAGGCGAGCAGGATGGCGTGAAATGGATGCAGGGGTCTTGCGAACCCCGGTGCGGCAATGGCGACCATGGCGGCCTTCCTTGTCCCGTGGCGGCCCGGACCGGGTCACCTCAGGTAGAAAGCGCGCCACGCGCCCCTTGGTTGCCCTTGGCTCAGACGTCGTAGCCGGGGCTCTTCCGGTCCAGCTGGCGCAGCAGCGCCGGCCACTCCATCACGCCGAAGGGGCGGCGCGTGCCGGGCTGGTAGGCCAGCCAGGTCTTCTCGATCACCTCCGGCGCCACCTTCTGCAAGGGCGAGTTGCAGGCCATGGCGGCGAGCTGCGCCATGCAGCTCTTCTCCATGCGGTGCAGCCAGTTGAAGGCCTCGCCCACCGTGTTGCCCGTCACCAGCAGCCCATGGTTGCGCAGCACCATGCAATTGGCATCGCCCAGGTCGCGCACCAGCCGGTCCTGCTCGCTGAGGTCCAGCACCACGGAGTTGAAGTCGTGGTAGCGCACCTTGGCGAAGCGCATCGAGGTCTGGTTCAGCGGCAGCAGCCCGCATTCCAGCGAGGAGACCGCCATGCCCGGCCAGGTGTGGGTGTGGATGACGCAGCCCGCATCCTCACGCGCCATATGGATGGCGGAATGGATGACGAAGCCCGCGCGGTTGATGCCGAAGTCGAAATCCCCGTAGTCGGGCTTGCCCAGCACATTGCCATGCTCGTCGATCTTGATGAGCGAGCTGGCCGTGATCTCGTCATACATCATGCCATAGGGGTTGATGAGGAAGTTGTGCCCCTCGCCCGGCACGCGCGTCGAGATGTGGTTCGCCCCCATGTCGTCCATGCCGTAGAGCGCCACCAGCCGATAGGCGGCGGCGGTGTCCACGCGGGCCTGCCATTCGGCCGGGCTCACCTTGTCGCGCATGGACGAGATGCGCAGTTCGCGGCGGGGATGGGTTTCGAGCATGGTCGTCTCCTCCTGACTTGCGCCGAAGTTGCGCCGCGCGCCCGCAAGGGTCAATCGCGCTGTCGGCGCGCCAGGCGCATCCGGCCGAAACGGCGGAACAGCCCGCGCTTGGCCAGACTCTCGAAGGCCTCGCCCGGGCCCTCCGGGTCCAGCACCTCATTGTCCGCGAGCCAGGTCTCGACGGCGTTCAGGTCCGGCGTCTCATAGGGCACGAGGCTGCGCCCTTCGCCGCGCAGCGCCTCGATCGCGCCGATGAGCGAGCCGCCCTCCGCGATGCGCGCCGCCACCTCCTCCGCCGTGACGCCCAGATGTTCCGCCAGCAGCCCGTCGCGCACATCCGTGATGGCGGCGCGCGCGGCGTCATCGCGGCCTTCCAGCACCACGTCGCACTCCACGTCGAGGCGCAGCGACCGGTTGTTCATGTTGGAGGAACCCACGCGCAGCACCGCATCATCCACCACCATCACCTTCGCATGCACATAGATGTGCCGCCCGCCGGCGGTGACGGGGTGGTAGATGCGGAAACGCCCATGCGGGTCATGCCCGCGCAGCGCCTCACGCAGCCGCGCGCGGGCGGTGTCCATGGCGATGGGCTCCAGCCAGCCCTGTGCGGTGTGGGGGTTCACCAGCACGATCTCGGGGCCGTCGGGCTCGGCGAGGCGCCGCGCCATGGCCTCGGCGATGCGGCGCGAGGCGAAATACTGGCTCTCGGCGTAGATGTGCCGCCGCGCGCGCAGGATGAGGTCGAGATACAGCGCCTCGATCTCATGGATGGCGGGTGCGTCGGGCATTTCGGGCCGGGTGCGCGCGATGCCGATCTCCACCTCGCGGAATTGCGGGGCGAGCCAGTCGGGCCAGAGATCGCCCCCGCCTTCCACCGGCGGCAATTCCGCCCCGCCCGCGACCTTCCAGCGTTCGCGCGCGAGTTCACCGAGCGCGGCGGCGGCCGGCCCGGTCAGCGCCGTGGTCGCGTCATGCCACGGCTTCTCGGGCGCGCCATTGGGGCGGATGCGGCGTGGTTCGTCATCCGCGTGCTCGCGCGTGTCCCAGCGCTCGCCCGTCATGTCGATGCCGCCGCAGAAGGCGATGGCGTCGTCCAGCACCAGGATCTTCTGGTGCTGCGAACCGCCCACCGGGTGCGCGCCATCCAGACGCGCGGTGATGCGCGGATGCGCCTTCCAGCGCAGCAGGGTGAAGAAGGTGGTGCCGCGGAAGACCGTGCGGATGGCGCCGAGGTCCCAGCGCAGGATGAACACCTCCAGCTCCGGCCGCTTCCGCACCAGCCACAGGATGAAATCGCCCAGCTTGGGCGGCGCGCCTTCCTCCGTCTCGCCCGGCGTCAGCTCGATGCGCGCGTCGAAATCCCAGCCGATGAGCATGATGCGCCGCCGCGCCCGCAGCATCGCGTCGCGCGCCGCGCAGAAATAATCGGCCGCGTCCACGATGACGGCCATGCGGTCGGCGCGGGTGGTGCGCCAGCAGGTCTGGCCGGGGCGAAGCAGGTCATGGTGGCTCATTTCCCGCAT